>DATJOF010000076.1:0-170783 GCA_035507415.1 Solirubrobacteraceae bacterium | reverse complement strand
GCCGAAGAACGCAGAGCGTTCGCCATCGACCGTCAGGAACGTTTCGGCCAGCAGGCAGATCCCGTCCTGCGCCTGTGCGTAGCCGATCCCGAACCCGACGTCGGCGAAGCTTTCGCCGGAGATGTTCGCGACCCCGCCCGTCGTCCGGGTCAGCGACACGCTGTGGGACGCAGCGGCGGAGGCCGGGAGGCAGATCGCAGCCGCACCCACCAGGAGCATTGCGAGCAAGCGGCTCCACATCACCCGCCTGCCCCCGATGCGGCCGCCGCGCGCGCACGGCGCGGCATCGGTACCCGTCAGGCCGGCTCTCGGACCGGCCGTCGCCCGCCGTCGACCGCGAAACGCTCGCGTACACATGTGCGCCCTCATGACTCCCCTTCCCTCTTTGCGATCTGCGTCCGCCGACCATTCATGGACCGACGAGTCCTCCACTCTCGAGTAATGTACCAATGTGTCCACCACTGCGCAAGCCGCTACCGACCGGCTCCCACGCGGGCCGCACCGCCTCTCGCGCGCCCAGGTCGAGCACCACCAACGCGAACGCATCCTGGCCGCCATGATCACGGCGGCCGGGACGAAGGGGTACGGGTTGACGACGATCGGCGACATCACCCGCGGCGCGCGCGTCTCGCGCGACACCTTCTACGAGCAGTTCGCCAACAAGGAGGCGTGCTTTCTGGCCGCGTACGACCAGATCACGCGCGACCTGCTGGACCAGATGGTGGCCGCGGGCACGAGCGAGCCCAGCTACATCGAGGCGATGCGCAACGGGGTGCGCGCCTACCTGAAGTTCTGGAGCGAGCGCCCCGACGCGGCACGCCTGTTCACGCTCGAGGTGATGGCCGCGGGCAGCGAGGCCCTCGCTCACCGCGAACACACCCTGCGAAGCTTCGCCCGCCTGTACAAGACGGTCGCCGAACGAGCAAAGGCGGAGCAGCCCGGGCTGCCGACGGTCCCCGACGTCGTGTCGCGCACGATCGTGATCGCCGCGGTCGAGCTGACAACCCAGTACATCCGCGAGAATCGCGTCGGCTCGCTGCCGGAGCTCGAGAACGACGTCCTCTACCTGTGGCTGATGCTGGTCGCCGGCCACGAAGTCGCGGCCACGGCGCTCACCCAACCGACACCCGCGCGCGGCACGCGCTGAGTCGGCGCGCTCGCCCCGGTCGTGACCTGCGCGCCGGGGGCCCCCTCCGACGTGCCGGTGAAGCGAAGGCCGCTTTTGCTTTCAGCGGTGCCAGGGCGTGCCCGGCGCCGGCGAGCGACGCGCGTCAGCGCCGCGCGAGTCGGCGTCCGCTCTCGGTGTCGGGCGGAGTGTAGTTCAGCTCGTAGTGGTGGTAGAGGGACGACTCGTCCGCCTGGGAGAGCTCGTCACCGTGCCGCTCGATGTTGGGCGCGGACTCGACCTGCTCCTTGGTGACCGCCACCTGCAGATCATCCGGACCGACCTTGATCCCCCCGAGCGGCACGAAGGTCAAGTGGCGTCCGATGAAGCCCTCCTTGACCGTGGCGAACTGCGGCTCGTCGTTCTCGACGTCCACGTAGACGTCCTGAAGCTTGCCGATCTTCTCGCCGTCGCAATCGACCAACATCTTGCCGTGCCAATCCGCGACGTTCCACTCGGCGTCTTGCTGGTGCTCGTTCATCGTAAAGACCTCCTCGTCGGCTGTGCGGACCAGCAACCATCCAGTTTAGGCCGGGCGAGATTTCCCAGTCCGCAAGCCAGACGCGGTACAGTTGCGGGGGCGTCCGGTGAGCCCCAGCTCTTCTCGCTCTCCGGGCAACATCTTCGTTCAGAGGAGTAGAGAGGCGGTAGGCCATGGCCACCGCAACAAAGAAGGCTCACGCCGGACCATCGGCGGCTCGCGCGGCGCGCGGGGGATCAGAGCCGGTGTCGCTGGCGTTTCGCACCTATCAAGACAACGGCGAGGGCTACCATTGGGAGATCGTCGACGGCGCTGGCAAGATCCTCGCTCAGTCGGGGAGCTTCGCGTCTGAAGATGACGCCGAGCGCGCGGCACGCGACGTGCACGAGAGCGCGCGCTTGGCGTCATTTGCGTCGCAGGCGGTAAAGCAGCGCGATGCCGTGGTCGCGTGATGTCCCCTGCACATCTCAGCTGTCCGACGTATCTCAGCTGCCGGGCTTGTCGTATCCGCGTGCGCGCGAACGATCCGCAGATCGGCCTCCTGGAGGATCGTTGCCCGATCTGCGAAGGCGCGCTCAGCCCGGTGTCGTCCGCCTCGGGCGTGATGGGTTTCCGCGCCTTCGACCTCGATGCGCTGTCAGACCCGGAGTCGCGCGATCAGCCCGACGAGCCCGGCAATCCGGTTGACCTCGCCTCTCGCCGCGCGGCTGCGTCGGCGCGAAACGACCTGGATGCGCACCGCTGGTCAGATGACGGCGGCAACTCGATCGCCGAAGCTCTGGCGCGATGGTCGGAGACCTGACCAGCGGGAGGATCGAACATCACCTACGAGCAACGGGGGCCCAGCAGGCGCTGAGCGGGCATGACGGGCGCTCCAGTGAAGAGCGCGGCGCGGTCTGTGCCGATGCTCGTGTCGCCAACGTTGGGTCCGAAAGAATTGGACGGACTTGTCACCTAGGAACGTACAGGTTCTCAGTCGGTGCGCCGAACTGCTGAACGTCGGGGATTGGGATGCCCTGCTCGATCTGTATCACCCTGACGTGGTGGTGGAGTTTCGCGATCTGCGGCCTCTTCCGGACATTCCCGAGGTGCTTCACGGCCGCGATGGCATCCGCCGCATCGTGACCCACTGGACCGCGCCCTACGACGAGCTCGGAGCAGAGATCTATCAGTACGTCGACGCCGACCCGTGGGTGATCTGCGACACCCGCTGGTACCGCAAGAGCAGGGGCAGCGACACACCGGTCGCGGTTCGTTTCGCGGACGCCTACGAAGTCAAGGACGGCAAGATCGGCCGCGCGATCATCGGCTACTCGGATGTGGCGAGCGCCCTCGACGAGCTGGGCCTGACGCAGTAGGCGAGGTTGCGGAGATCGGGCCGGTGAACCTGCCGGCCGAGGGCAGACGCAGGGCACGAGCCGACAGAGGCGTCAGGAGACGACGCCGACCGGCTGGACACGCGCGACGGACGGCACCTGCGGGCCGCTCGTCGCGGCGTCGAGTCGCCGGCTTGCTCGTACGACGGTGCCGTTGCGAGGAGACAGGGTGACGTTGCGGCGCGTGACTCGTTCGGCGCGAGCGTCCAGCTTCTGCAGCACCCGCTCACGCAGAACCGTCTCGAGCACCACCCGCATCTCGAGTTCTGCGAAGCTCGCTCCCAGGCAGCGCCTGACGCCGCCGCCGAAGGGGATCCAGCCGTAGCCGCTCGGAGGCTCCTCGAGGAACCGCTGCGGGCGAAAGGCATAGGGCTCGGGGTACAGGTCGGCGCGCGTATGCGTCAGCCAGATCGCCGGCGTCACGTCGGTGCCGGCCGGCAGCTTCAGCCGGTCGCTGTCGAGCTCCGACGCGAGCCGTCGACCGGCGAGAGGGACCACCGGACGCAGGCGCAGCGACTCCCAGACCACCGCGCGAGGGTAGGTCTCCTCGCCCGCGTCCACGGCGGCCGTGAGACGCTCCAGCACGGCGGGATGACGCAGCAACAGGTCCAACGTCCAGGCCAGACCGGTGGCGGTGGTCTCGTGGCCGGCGAGCAGCAGCGTGAGGAGCTGGTCGCGCAGCTCGGAGTCGCTCATCTCGCTGCCGTCCTCGAAGCGGGCGCTGAGCAGCAGCGAGAGGATGTCCTCGCGCTCCACGAGCCCCGAATCGCAGCGACGCTCGGCGATCTCCGCGAACAGCAGCTCGTCGACCCCAGCCGCGATCTCCCGCATGCGCGCCAGCGGATCGCCGCGACCGAAGCGGCTCGCCAGCAGAAAGCGGAACTGAAGGGCCGGCGAGGAGATCTCTCCCAGCAGCGCCGGCAGGCGCTCGCGCAGCCGCCTCGCTCGCTCGCCGCTGTCGCGATCGCTCACGCCGAACACCGCGCGCAGGATCACCTCCAACGTGATCGACTGCATGTGCGGGTGGATCGCGAAGGGACGGTCCTGCGACCAGGTCTCCATGTCCCTTTCCGCGGCCTCCCGCATGATCGACTCGTACGAGCGCATTCGCTCGCCGTGGAAGGGCGGCAGCATCAGCCTGCGCCGCGCCAGGTGTTCGCGGCCCTCGAGCAGCAGCACCGAGCTCGGCCCCAGCACCGGCAGCAGCGAGATCGTCCGCCCCGGCGGCAGGCCGTGCTCGGGGGCGGTGTACAGCGCTTGGACGGCTTCGGGATGGGACAGGATCACCATCGGCCGCTCGAAGCCGGGGAAGCGCATGCTGAAGGAGTCCCCGAAGCGCCGCCGGCATGACTCCAGGAAGGCGATCGGCCGCACCAGCCAGCGCACCAGTTGGATCACCGGCGGCTCGCTGGGGCCGGGAGGAAGGCCGTTCATGCTCGACAGGGTGACAGACGCGGGCGAACGCGGCTCGACTCGCGCGGCGCTCGGCGGAATCTTGACTTTGGCCGGGATCGAGACGAGAGTGTTGGCGATCATGAGCAGCGAATACGACGTGATCGTGCTCGGCGCCGGCTCGCCCGGGGAGCACTGCGCAGGGGCGCTCGCTGAGGGCGGGCTGCGCGTGGCGGTCGTGGAGCGCGAGCTGGTTGGCGGCGAGTGCTCGTACTGGGCGTGCATACCGTCGAAGACGCTGCTGCGACCGGGCGAGGCCGTCCACGGCGCCCGCGAGGCCGCCGCGAGCGCCGAGGTCGATCTGAAGGCGGCGCTGGCCTGGCGCGACTTCATGGTGTCCGGCTACTCGGACGCCGGACAGGAGCGCTGGCTGGGCGAAAACAAGATCGCGCTGCTGCGCGGCAGCGGCCGGCTGGCGGGTCCCGGCGTCGTCGAGGTCGACGGCGCGCCCCACACGACCGAGCACGTGGTGCTTGCCAACGGCGCCGATCCGGTGATCCCGCCGGTCGCGGGTCTGCGCGAGCTCGACGGCATCTGGACCAGCCGCGATGTCACCTCGATGAAGGCGGTCCCTCGCCGCCTGCTGATCCTCGGCGGCGGACCCGTGGGCGTCGAGATGGCTCAGGTCGTGCGCCGCTTGGGCGGCGAGACCGCGATCGTCGACATGGCCGAGCACGTGCTGCCGCGCGAGCCGGCGCCGCTGGGCGAGGCGCTCGGCGCGGTGCTGCGGCGCGAAGGCATCGAGCTCGTCCTGTCCGCGAACGTGTCGGCGGCGCGCCGTGAGGACGAGCAGTACGTGCTTGAGCTCGACGACGGGCGCGAGCTGCGCGGCGACCGCGTGCTGGTCGCCACCGGACGGCGCCCGCGCGTGCGCGAGCTCGGTCTCGAGACCGTCGGCATCGAGCCGGATGCGCGCGGGGTGCCCGTGGACGCGCACCTGCGCGCTGCCGAGCGCGTTTGGGCGATCGGGGACGTCAACGGCATCTGGCCGCTGACCCACGTCGGCAAGTACGAGGGCGAGGTGGTCGCCGCCAACATCCTCGGCGAGCCGCGCAAGGTCAACTACGAGGCCGTCCCACGCGTCGTCTACACCGATCCGCAGGCGGCGGCGGTCGGCGCCTCCGCGGGCCGCTGCAGCGCGATGGTGCCGATCTCCGGCATAGCCAAGACCGCGACGTACACGCGCGCGTCCACCGAGCAGAACGGCTTCTTGACGCTGCTCAGCGACGGCGAACGGTTGACCGGCGCCTACGCGCTCGGGCCCGAGGCAGGCGAGTGGCTGCAGCAGGCAACGCTTGCGATCCGCGGCCGTGTTCCGCTCGAGGTCCTGCGCGACACGATCCAGCCGTTCCCGACCTTCTCGGAGATCTTCGTCGGTGCCCTGAAGGCGCTGCGCGCCGAGATCGCGACGGCATCCAAGCCGGCCGCTGCGGGCGCGCCGATGACGGGCTGACACGCCTCCTCCGCGTCCCCTGCTCGGCGCGCGTTCGCGGCTCACGGGCATTCCCGGCTCGTGGACATTCCGGGCTGTAGCACCGTGACTCGTCCGCATCCCCTGGCTCGGCGCGCATTTCCGGCTGGCGGGTGTTGGCTTAATACCATCGACGGCATCGACTCGCTCGAAGCGACACGACCGGGACGCACGGCGATCGCCGGTCTGGAGAGAGGCGCCTGATGCGGCAGGGACCGCTCGCCGGCCGCTATCCGGCCGCTGCCGCGATGGTGATGTTCGCGCTGATCCCGTATCTGGCGCTGTCGGCAGCACTGGAGCCGCTCACGCCGATCATCGCCAGGGACCTGCACACGAGCCTGCAGACGATGAGCCTCGGCTCGGGCTTGGCCAACGCCGCCTACGCGGTGGGCACGGTGCTGGCGGTCCAGTTCGCGCAGCACCTGCCGCAGCGGCGGATGCTGGTGCTGTACGCCGCGCTGCTCGTGACCGGATCGGTGCTCACCGCCTCGGCGCAGAGCGCAGGCATGTACATCGCCGGCCACGTGCTCCAAGGCCTGTGCACCAGCCTGATGCTGATCGCGGCCGTGCCGCCGCTGGCGATCGGCTATCCCGCGGACAAGCTGCGCGACACGGCGATCATCATGAACATGTGCATCTTCGGAGCGGTCGCCCTCGGTCCTACGCTCGGCGGCCTGCAGGCCAGCTCGGGCGACTGGCGTCCGCTGTTCTGGATCGTGGCCGCGATCTCGTTTGGGGCCCTGATCCTGACGCTGCTGACGTTCGAGGATGCGCCGCCCGCGGACCCGGAGTCGCCGACGGATCTGCGCGCGATCGGACTGGCGGCGGTCGGCTGCGTCGCCGCCTTCTACGGGGCCTCGGAGCTGTTGACGCACCGCTTTCTCGAGCTCTCGACGGTGGTGCCGCTGGTCGGCGGCCTGGCCACGATCGTCGTGTTGATCGTCTACCAGTACCGCGCCAAGCGGCCACTGCTGACGATCCGCACGATGCTGACCAGCACGATGCCTGTGGCGGGGATCACGGTCGCGCTGTTCGCGGCCGCGGCGTCGGTGTCGGCGACCGCGCTGACCGCGGCGGTGCTGCTCGAGCATTACGGTGCGCTTCACGTCGGCCTGCTGTACCTGCCCGAGGTTGCCGGCGCGGTGATCACGGCGATCGCGCTCGGCGTCGTGTTCAACAAACGCGCGCTGCACTACCTGCCGCTCGTCGGCATGCTGTTCCTCGCCGCCGGGATCGCGGTGTTCCGCGTCGAAGTGCCGTCGAGCGAAGCGCTGACCCTGATCGGCTCGGGTCTCACCGGCATCGGCCTTGGCGCGACCGTCGCGCCGGCTCTGTTCGTCGCCGGCTTCTCGCTGCCCTCTGCCAACCTCCAGCGGGTGTTCGCGATCGTCGAGCTGCTGCGAGCCGTGGCCGCGTTCATGGTCGCGCCGATCTTCGCCCACCTCGCCCTCACGGTCGGCGGCAGCCTCGACGCGGGCACCGGCATCGCCCTCTCGATCGGGTTCTGCCTGGCGCTCGGCGGCGCCGCGATCGGCGTCGTCGTCTACGCGCTCGGCGGCGCCCGCCCGCAGACACCGGACATCGAACGGTTCCTCGACGGCGAAGCGCCGGCGTGGTACTCGCCGCCGCTGCTCGCGAAGATTCGCGGCAGCACACGCCAGGCCCATCCCGAGCACCGTGCGACGCCCGCCGTCGAGAGCTCCGACTGAGATGCCGGCGAGCGAGCGGTCCTCCGCCACAGACGCGACGCCCGCCGGGCCGGTGCTGTTCGCCTACGACGGCTCGGAGCTCGCGCAGCTCGCGATCGAGGAGGCCGGCCGCCAGCTTGCGCGCGGGCGCGAGGCTGTCGTCCTATGCGTGTGGCAGCCGGCGAACGTCGGCTTCGTGCCTGTCGATGACGTGCACTTCGATGCCGCGCAGGCCAGCGAGGTGCGCAGCGCCGCCGAGCGGACCGCGGCTCACGGAGCGTCGCTGGCCGAGCGGGCCGGCTTCCGCGCAGAAAGCGCCGCGACCCAGGCGGCGCCGACCTGGAAGGGGATCGTCGAGGTAGCCGACCAGCGCGACGCCAGCCTGATCGTGTTCGGTTCGCACGGTCGCAGCGGGTTCGCCGGACATGTCTTCGGCAGCGTCGCAACGTCGGTTTCCGGTCGCTGCGGGCGCTCGGTGCTGATCGTTCACCGGCGGCCCTGCTGATCGAGCCCCCCGATGCCGAGCGAGCCGTCCTCGTCGGAGCTGACGAGATCCTCCTCGCCCGGTTGCTCGCCGCAGGGGACCGATGTCGAGGCGCCGCCGGGGACCGATGTCCAGGCGCCGTCGGGGTCGTCGAGGAACGAAGCGCTCGGTACGAAGAACAGCGACCCGGTGACGGCCGTCGAGAAGTCCAGGATGCGGTCGTAGTTGCCGGGCGGCCTGCCGACGAACATGTTGCGGAGCATCAGCTCGATCAGCTCGGACTGCCGCGCATAGCCGATGAAGTAGGTGCCGATCTCGGCGGCGCCGACGTTCCCGAAGGGCATGTTCAGCCGCACGATCTGATGCTCGCGCCCATCGTCGTCGAGGATCGTGTTGAGCGCGACGTGCGAGTTCGTCGGTTTCGCCTCGTCGGGCAGCTCGACGTCGTCGAGCTTGGTGCGGCCGATGACGCGTTGCTGCTCCTCGACCGAGAGCGTGTTCCACGCCGGGATGTCGTGAAGGTACTTCTGCACGACCACGTACGTGCCGCCGGCGAATCGCTCGTCTTCGGCGCCGATCAGCACCGCGTCGGCGGCAGCCTTGCCTTCGGGGTTCTCGGTCCCGTCGACGAACCCGAGCAGGTCGCGCTCGTCGAAGGAGCGGAAGCCATGAACCTCGTCGACCACGCGCGCGGCCCCGTCCAGCCGTTCCGCGAGCCGCTGGGCGAGCTCGAAGCAGAGGTCGAAGCGGTGCGCGCGGATGTGGAACAGCAGGTCGCCGGGTGTGGACACGGCCGCGTGCCTGGCTCCGGCGATGACCGGCAGGGCGTGCAGGCCGGTGGGGCGCGGAGACCCGAACAGGCGGTCCCAGCAGGACGCGCCGAGGCCGACGACGCAGGTGAGCTCGCCCTCGGGTATGCGGAAGCCGACCGATCGCTTCAGCGCGCTGACGTCGGTCAGGGCGTCGCGCAGGTCCGCCTCGGCGCCGTCCTCGACCGTCAGGACGAGGAAGATCGCGGCCTCGGTGATCGGGCTCAGCACCGGCTGGGAAGGCCGCATCTCCATCGCTCGCGAGCCGACTAGGAGCTGAGTGCCACGGCCGCCTCGGGGGTGGCGACGCGGAAGCTGAGGCTCTCCTCGATGTACAGGTTCACGACAGCCTCGTCGTGGGAGGCGTAGCCGATCGAGAGATCCTGGCCGCAGTCGAGCAGGAAGTCGCCGCCGCGCCGGCTGAGCACGACCGCGCCATGCAGTCCGACGGCGCGCACGATCGGTCCGCCGAGGATCTCGCGCAGGTGCGAGACCAGCGGATAGCCGCCGCGATCGGAGGACGCGATCGCCAAGCGGTAGGGCTCCTCGCCGAGCGCGAGCGCGTAGGGTCCGCCGACGCCGGAGCCGAGCAGCAGGCCGACGGCCGTCGCGACGGCGCCCGGGTAATCGCCGGGCTCGCCGAGCGCGGCGACCTGATAGGGCGTTCGCTCGACGATGCCGCCGTCTGCGTCGCCGGCGCCGTGGAAGACCAGGCGGTTCTCCGCCACCGCGATGCGGCGCGCCGCGTCGTCGAGCGGTGTCAGATCCGGATCGGGGGCCCCGCGGTCGGCGTCGAACAGCTCGGCCCGGTCGAGCTCGAGCTCGGCCCGCAGCTCGATCAGCGGGAGCACGACCCGCGCGCGGGCCTGGACGCCCTCGAGCGATGCGGCTTCGATCGCGCGCGTGCGGCCGAGGCCGCTGGCGGAGTGCTGCCATCCGCGCGGGCCTTCGAAGTCGACCACCTTGCGCGCGCCGAGCGCGGGCTCGAGCCGCGCTCGGGCCTCATCGTCGAGCAGGCTCCAGCCGGCGTCGCTGATCGGAGCGCTGGAGCGCAGCAGATGGTTCACGCGGTCAACCTAGCACCGGAAACCGCCGCGAAGATCTCCGCAGTGAGTCCACTCAGCTCCGGCCGTTGGCCAGTCGCTCGTGAACCGAGCGCACGGCGCTCGACCCCTCGCCGACGGCTGCCGCGACCCGCTTCATCGAGCCGCTGCGGACGTCTCCCGCGGCGAACACGCCCGGCATCGAGGTCTCGTACGGCAGCGCGGGCTGCACACCGGGACGCGCCGGCAGTTGACGGTCGGTCAGCACGAAGGCCTTGCGATCGAGCAGCACGCGATCGTCCAGCCATTCGGTCGCGGGGCGCGCTCCGATGAAGCAGAACAGGCTCGCGCAGTCGAGCGTCTTGAGCTCGCCCGTGTCGGTGCTCTTGAGGACGACCTGCTGGAGGCGATCCTCGCCGAGCAGGCGCTGCACTTCGACGCCGGTGATCAACTCGATTCTGCCGTCGTTCTCGATCCGCTCGACCAGGTACTGCGACATGCTGGCGCCGAGATTGTCGCGACGGATCGCGATCGTGACCCGACAGCCGTTCTGCGCGAGGTAGAGCGCTGCCTGACCGGCCGAGTTCCCACCGCCGACCACCAGCACCGACGTCCCACCGCACACCCGCGCCTCCAGATCGGTCGCCGCGTAGTAGACGCCGGCGCCCTCGAAGCGCTCGAGATCCTCCACGGCCAGCCGCACGTACCGCGCACCTGACGCGATGATCACGCCCCGTGTCGGGATCTCGCTGCCGTCGGCGAGGATCACCACGTGGAACGCCGGCTCTGTGCGCAGCCCGACGACCTCGCAGGGCGCGTTCAGGCGGGCGCCGAGTCGCATCGCCTGCACGGCGGCCCTGCCCGTGAGGTCGCCGCCGGAGATGCCGTTCGGGAAGCCCGCGTAGTTCTCTATCCGGGAGCTCGAGCCGGCCTGTCCGCCGATCGCCATCGCGTCGAGCGAGACCGTGCGCAGGCCCTCGGAGGCGCCGTACACGGCGGCGGCGAGACCGGCGGGACCGCTTCCGACGACCACGAGATCGAAGATGTATCCCGGCGTCGGATGGAACGTCAGCCCCAGGTGTTCGGCGAACTCGCCCGGCGTGGGACGACGCAGCGTCTCGGTGGCGGTTATCACTGCGGGCGTATCCTGCATGCTCAGCCCCAGGCTCTCGAGCAGGGCTTGCTGATCCTCCGCGTCCTCGACGTCGATCCACGCGGCGGCAAGGTGCGAGTGATCGGCGAACGCTCGCAGGCTCATCGCCTCCGGCGAGTAGCGCGACCCGACGATGCGGATCGCCTGAGCACCCTCGCCCTCGCGCAGGATCTCCCGCCGCGCCAGCAGGGCGTTGAAGATCTTTTCGCCGAGCAGCGGTCTGGCGGCCATCAGGCGATGGAACTGATCCTCCGCGATCACGAGCACCCGGCCTGCCTCCGTCACCCGGCAGCTCAACGATCGGCGCTGACGCGTCAGCAGATTGAGCTCGCCCGCGAAGCCACCCGGGCCGTAGGTCGCGATCGGCTCGGCCTCGGCAGCGCTCGGCGCGACGACCTCGGCCCGTCCTTCGAGCAGCACGAACAGATCCCACGAGGCTTCGCCCGCCTCGAACAGCATGCTTCCGCCGGCGACCGGCTGCTCGACGCCGAATGGCCGTAACTCGTCGAGCTCCGAGGCGCTCAGCACCGGGAAGGCCACGTCGTCTCTAGTGCGATCGGCGCCCATCGATGGCTCAGAGCTTGGCAGGAATCGCCCGCCGCCCGCCGGCCCGGCCGGGCCGCTCCGTGTCAGACGACGCGGGTCGCGGCGCGTTGCGCGAAGTACGCCTGGTCGAGGCGTCCCATCACGGTCAGCGGCTGTCCGTCGGCGTGGTACTCGGCGTACATGGCGGCCCAGTCGTTGGTGGCGCGCAGCTGCCCAAGGACCGAGGACAGCGCCATCTCGATCCGCGGCCACGCCACGTACTCGGGCGCCAGCGTGGCGTGGCGCAGCGCGTTGCCCGATGGTCCGTACGGCGAGACCCGGCGCTCGATCCAGCTCGCTGCGTACTCGGGCGTGATCGTGAACGGCTGCTCGTCCCACAGATAGCGGAACGGCTCGTGCCACCAGGCGAACACTTCCTCGGGGGTCACCGGGTCCGACGAGCTCCAGAACCCCGCCTCCACGCACGCGCGCCAGGTCCCCGGCACGTCCTCGCGCAGGCATTCGCGAACGATGCGGGTTATCAACTCGACCTGATCGCGGCGGTAGCGCTTGACACAGCCGAAGTCCAGGAAGCTGACGCTGCCGTCGTCGTGGAACACGTAGTTGCCGGGGTGAGGGTCGATGTTGGTCAGGCCGAAGCGGCGATGCGAGCCGTACACGAATCGCCAGATCGCCTCGGCCCAGCAGTCGCGCAGCTCACGGTCGGCCGTCAGGGCCTCGGCCCAGCAGCGACCCAGGCAGAGCTCCTGGGTGAGCACGCGCGCGCTCGAGAGCTCGCTGAGCACCTCGGGGACGTGAATGAACGGATGATCGCGATAGCGCGCGGCGAACTCGGCTTGGTTGGCGGCCTCGAGCCGGTAGTCGAGCTCCTCGGTGATGCGCTCGCCGATCTCGCGCGCGGCGCCGCGCAGGTCGAGGCTCAGCGGATGCGAGGAGATGCCTCCGATCAGGCTCAGGAAGGTCGCCAGCAGCTCGGTGTTCTTGAGGTCGGCGCGAATCGCGTCGGCGACCCCCGGATACTGGATCTTCACGGCCACGCGGCGACCGTCGCGCAGCCGCGCGGCGTGCACCTGCCCGATCGACGCCGCCGCGAGCGGCTCGCGCTCGAGCTCGGCGATCTCGCTCATGGCCTCGCGTCCGAGCTCGCGCTCGAGCAGCATCTGCGCCAGCTCGCCGGACATCGGCGGCGCGTCGTCGCGCAGGCGCGCGAGCGCCGTTTGGTAGGCCGACTGCATCTCGGCGGGAACGAACGAGCCGACCGACACGATCGAGAGCATCTGGCCGGCCTTCATCAGCGCGCCCTTGGAGCGGCCGAGCAGGTCGGCGTAGCGCTCGGCGGTGCGCGCGTGAAACTCGGCGCCGTCGGCCCCCGACAGCCTGCCGCGCAACCCGGCCACGACCGCCTCGCCGGCGGTTCGGGCCGCCAGCCCGACGAGCGGGGCGCCGCGGCGCACGCGCCCGCGGCCGATACCGTCATCCGGCCGTGCCCCTGGCCCTCCGGACATCCATCGCGTCCTTTCCTCGGCTTGTGCTGACTTCAGATAAGTGTATACTTAGGCCGTGCCGATGTCAAACGCGACCACGACACGCGAGCGGATCGTCGACGAAGCGATGCGGCTGTTCAGCGAGCACGGCTACGCCGGCACGAGCATCGCCAGGATCGAAGCCGCCGCGGGGCTGACGCCGGGAGCGGGCGGCCTCTACCACCACTTCAAGAGCAAGGAAGCGGTGCTGGCGGCCGGCATCGAGCGTCACCTCGCGCGGCTGCAGGCGCTGCGCGAGATCCGCCGGCTGCTCACCCCGGTCGGCGATCTCAAAGCGGAACTGATCCTGACGGCCCGCTACGTGCTGACCGAGCTGGACAGCGAGTCCGAGCTGCTGCGGATCCTCGCCTCGGAAGCCGGCAATCACAAGCAGATGCTGAGCACGGCGGTGGATCAGCTGGTGAGCTCGACCTTCGACGGCTTCGCCGAGTGGATACGCGAGCGCGCCGAGCGCGCGATCCCGCCCGAGGAGGCGAAGGGGATCGCCGCGATCGGGCTCGGCTCGCTGCTCGGCTCGCGCCTGCTGCGCAACGTCCTCGGCATTTCCAGCCCGATCGAGGACCAGGCGCTCGTCGACACCTGGGTGGGCGTCATGCAGGCCGCGATTCGCGGCGACTGATCGACGGCCCTCCCGGGGCTCCCGATCCACCGGCCCTCCCGGGCGACCGATCCACGCCGCGTGCAACCTCGCCACTGCTTGCGCCGGCACGAGATAGGTGGCTGCTGCTCCCTTGCCGGGGGGCCGCTGCGGCGTGTCGGACCAGTCCCGACGGCGCGGCGCGCAAGAAGCCGCTGGTCGAGGGTAGATCATGTACGGATGGGGCAGCGTGTTGGCCTAGTGCTTGCAGGCGGCGGCGCGCGCGGAGCGTACGAGCTCGGCGCGCTGTCGGTGCTGCTGCCGGTGCTCGAGGAGCGCGATGAGCTGCCTTGCATCTTCGTCGGCACGAGCGTCGGCGCGATCAACGCGGCGAGCGTCGCGGCGACGCGCCATCTGCCGGCGGCGCAGGCGGTGTCGCGCGAGCTGGCGCGCTGGCGCGAAGTCGATCGCAGCGCGGTGATCCGTCCGATCCTCTCGCGCCTGCCGCTGACGGCGCTGCGCTTCGCCGGTGGCCTGCTGGGTGTGCCCGGAGTGCGGCTGCCGAGCCTGCTCGACCCGGCTCCGCTGGAGCAGAACCTCGCACGCTGGATCGACTGGGATCAACTGCACGAGAACGTGGAGAGCGGCACGGTGCGCGCGCTGTCGGTCGTGGCGACCGCCGCGAGCACGGGCCGTGCGGTCTCGTTCGTCGAGGGCAAGTTCGAGGACACGGCCCACCGCTCGCACATCATCGACTACGTGCCCGCGAGGATCGAGCAGATCCACGTGCGCGCGTCGGCCGCGATCCCGATCCTGTTTCCGCCGGTCGAGATCACGCGGCCGGCCGAGGCCCGGGGCTGGTACGTGGATGGCGCGACGCGCCTGAACACCCCGATCAAGCCGGCGATCGACCTCGGGGCGCAGCGTCTGGTCGTGATCGGCACCGGATCGTTGCTGCCACCGCCCACGCACCCGGGTCGGCACGACGCGCCGCAGCCGGACTTCGGCGCGAGCGCGGTGCAGCTGCTGCAGGGGGCGCTGGCCGATCCACTGATCGAGGACATGCGCAAGCTCGGCGAGATCAACTCCTTCTACACGGGCGTGAGCGCCACACCGGGGGCGCTGCGCGAGCGCAGCGCCAACGGCCAGGCCAGGTACCGGCGGATCCCCTATATCTTCGTGGCGCCGCGACGGTCAGGTGCGATCGCCAAGCTCGCGGCGAGGATCTTCCACGAGCGGTACGGCGGCCTGAAGGCGCTGCGCTCCCCGGATCTGGCCGGTCTCAGCCGCCTGCTCGGCACCGACAGCCCAACGCACGGCGAGCTGCTCAGCTACCTGCTGTTCGACCCCGAGTTCATCCAGGCGTTGATCCGGATGGGGCGCGCCGACGCGCGCGCGTGGCTGCAGGCGCCGCCGGGGATCGAGGAACCGTGGCAGGTCGAACCCCTCGACGCGTTCACGAACACGGGCCGCGCCGAAGCCTGATCGCATCGGTTCGGAGGCTGATCGCGTCCGCTCGAAGGCTGATCGCGTCCGCTCGAAGGCTGGGTTGCGTCGGCTCGAAGGCCGATCATTGGAGCCATGCAGGCCGATGGCACGAGGCTGAGCGCCGGGCACGGCACGGGCGCCTAGCATTGGGGGACTGTGGCGGACGAGCCTGACAGCCAGCCGGGTCGTGCGAGCAGCGGGCGCTCTGAGGCCCACCCGCCGATGCCGCGCGACAAGCGCGGCTGGCACGTGGCGCCGGCCCCCGACGGGCGCGGTATGCCCGAGCAGCCGCCGAGCGGGCGGTCGCCGCACCGCATGCGCGGGTTCTGGTGGTTCGTGCTGGTGCTGGTGGCCCTCAACTGGCTGTCGCTGTTCGTGTTCAAACCGGCAACGGGCGAACAGCGCGTGACGGTCCCGTTCAGCCCTTACTTCCTCGAACACGTCAAGTCCGGGGAGGTCGAATCGCTGTCTTCGAAGGGCAACACGATCCAAGGGAAGTTCAAGGTCAAGCTGCGCTACCCGGCCAACGATCAGAAGGCCACGCCGAGCAAGCTGTTCGCGACCGAGGTGCCGAGCTTCTGGAACGGCAGCCAGCTGTCGGCGCTGCTGCAGGAAAAGGGCGTGCGGATCAGCGCCGAATCGACGACCTCCAGCCAGTCGCTGCTGGCCGAGCTGCTGCTCGGCTTCGGCCCGACGCTGCTGATCGTCGGGCTGTTCGTGCTGATCTTCCGTCGCGCCGCAAAAGCGGGCGGCGGCATGGGCGCGCTCGGCGCGTTCGGCCGGTCGCAGGCGCGGCGCGTGGATCCGGAAAAAATCCGTGTCACGTTCGCCGATGTCGCCGGCATCGACGAGGCCAAGGCCGAACTGTCGGAGATCGTCGACTTCCTGCGCAATCCGGACCGCTACGGGAGCCTGGGCGGGCGCATGCCTCACGGCGTGCTGCTGTCGGGCGCGCCGGGCACCGGCAAGACGCTGCTCGCGCGCGCGGTCGCGGGCGAGGCGCACGCCGCGTTCTTCTCGATCTCGGCGTCCGAGTTCATCGAGGCGATCGTCGGGGTCGGCGCGGCGCGCGTGCGCGACCTGTTCGCGAAGGCCAAGGAGGCGGCGCCGTCGATCATCTTCATCGACGAGCTCGACGCGATCGGGCGCTCGCGCCAGGGGTCGGTGTCGGTGACGGGCGCGAACGACGAGCGCGAGCAGACGCTCGACCAGATCCTCACCGAAATCGACGGCTTCGAATCCTCCGAGGCGGTGATCGTGCTAGCCGCGACGAACCGCCCGGACGTGCTGGATCCCGCGCTGCTGCGCGCCGGGCGGTTCGACCGGCGCGTGACCGTGCAGGCGCCCGACCGCAAAGGGCGGGTTGAAATCCTCAAGGTCCATACCCGTTCGATCCCCCTGGACGACGACGTCGATCTCGAAGCGCTGGCCGCGAGCATGCCCGGCATGGTCGGGGCGGACATCGCCAACCTCACCAACGAGGCCGCGCTGCTGGCCGCCCGCCGCGGGCACGAGAAGGTGCGGATGGGCGACCTCACGGACTCGCTGGAGAAGATCATGCTCGGCGCCCCGCGCGGGCTCGTGCTCGAGCCTGCCGACCGCGAGCGCACCGCCTACCACGAGTCCGGACACGCGCTGATCGGCATGCTCACACCGGGCGCGGATCCGGTGCGCAAGGTCTCGATCATCCCCCGCGGTATGGCCCTGGGCGTGACGCTGTCAACGCCCGACAGCGACCGCGTGTCCTACTCGCTGGAGGAGCTGCAGGCCAAGATCCTCGTGGCGCTGGGCGGGCGCGTCGCCGAGGAGGTGGTGTACGGGACGATTACGACCGGCGCCGAGGCCGACATCCAGCAGCTCACCCAGATCGCCCGCCAGATGGTGGGGCGCTGGGGCATGGACGAGGCGATCGGTCCCGTGGCCGTGCTGCCCGATCCCGGCCAGGGCCCGCTGCTGCCGGGCGCCAGCGAGACATCGCAGGAGACCCAGCGTCTGGTCGATGAGCAGGTGCGCAAGCTCGTCGAGCAGGCTCACGGCGAAGCGACGCGACTGCTCGAAGAGCACCGCGACCAGCTCGAGAGCCTCGCGCGCGCGCTGCTGGGGGCCGAGACGCTCGACGCGCCCGACGCCTACGCAGCGGCCGGCATCCCGATGCGCCCGAGCGAGCCCGAGCGGGTCCCCGCATAGCGGAGCGGGCTCGCTGCCGGGCGCGCCCCGCGGCGTCGCGAGCCGCCCCGCCCGCGGCGGCGTGACCCCGCCGCACGGCACGGTCCGCTGAGCGGCGCGCCGTGCGTCACGTGCGCTCGAGCTATTGGCGAGCGGTGTTCCCGACGACGGGCTCGCGAGATCTGAGCGCCCGTCCCAGACGGCCGCCGAGCGCGCCGATCAGCATGCCGGCGATCGCGTCGATCACTACGAGCAGCGGCGGGAAGCTTCCCAGCGAGACCTTGGCGTGCGTGCCCGCGAGCGCGTGGGCGATCAGCACGCCGGCGCCGAACAGGGCGCCGCCGACGAGGCCGCGATCGGCGCCGCCCCACCCGTCCTGATGCTCGAAGCCCGCGAGAAAGCCGCCGAGCGCGGCGAGCGCGATCACCGCCCAGTAGCCGGCGCTCGAGATGCCGAGCACGACGCCGACGACGGCCCCGAACAGAAACGGGACGACGCCGCCGAGGATGATCTGGACAGGTCGAGACCTTTCGCGAAATAGCTTCGGCGCGTGCATACGGTGCTTCTCCCCGGTCGGGTCAGGCCCCTCCTGAGACGACAGTAGCAAACGGCACAAGCGCCTACCAGCGGGCTGGACCGCGGCGCGACGGCGAGCAGGCGAGGGAGCGGCGGCGGGCAGCAGGGCTGCGTGCACCTACCAGCAGGGTTCGAACCTGTGGCCGTTGAGCGCGAGGTTGAAGCGGGCGCCCATGATGCCTGCGGCGTTGTCGGCGGCGCAGAACTTCGTGGTGGGCAGCTTGTACTCGGCATTGAGCACCGGCTTGCCGGCCGCCAGGTAGGGATCGAAGTCGGCGCATTCGCGGTACTGGTTGCACTGCTCGGTGATGACGCCGTCGAAGTAGGGCTGCAGTTCGCCGGCCTGTTCACCGTCGTTCTTCTGCAGCACGGCCATCCCCAGCGAGTGGACCTCGTCTGCGATCCACTCGTTGTAGGTGAGCTGCTCCTGCGCGGTGAGCGGGAAGCCGGTGTTGTTGGCATAGCCTTCGATGTTGTCGGGTTCGACGGCGTCGAAGCCCTTTTCCCGACACATCTCAAAGCGCGCGGTCATGATCGGCTCGAGCACGCTCAACTGACGGATGTCCAGCCAGCGCTCGCCGGGCCAGCCCTGGTCGGGCCGGCCGAGGACCGACTTCGGGAAGTCCTTGTAGTCGGGCCGGAACTTCTCGGCCGTGCCGGCATCGAGGTAGCAGATCACGCGCTTGCCTTCGCCGTGCAGGGCCGCGACTTCGGCGGCGCTTGTTTCGAAGCCGTCGACGTCGTAGACCGCGACGGGCTGTCCGGTCTTGATCTTGCCGGTCAGCTGCCAGTACCAGGTGAGCCGCTGTGGAGGAGTCCACCGTCCACCGGCGATCGCTTCGCTGGCGGCCGGGGCGGCGACGCCGGCGAGCAGCGTCGCGAGCGCAATCGGCGCCGCGAAGGCGAGACGTGCGCGAGCGACGACGCGGGCAACCATCGACGAGCTCACAAATTACTGGTCGGTGTCCGCGGGCGCGCCGCTCGGCGCGGCCGCGAGCAGCTCGATGACCTGCTCGTCTGAGACGGGCGCGAAGTCCCGATACCACGAGCCGACGCTGAAGAGCGCGTTCGGGGTCTGCAGGCAGAGGACCTCGTCGGCCTCACGCTCGAGCAGTGCGACCGCCTCGGACGTTCCGACCGGGACGGCCAGCACGATGCGCTCGGCGCCGCGCGCGCGAACTGCGCGAACCGCGGCGAGGTCGGTGAGGCCTGTGGCCAATCCGTCGTCGACGACGATCGCGGTGCGTCCGCGCAGCGGGATCGACGGCCGGCCGCGGTGATATCGCCGGACGCGCTGGTCCATCTCGTCACAGGCATCGGCCAGCGCGGCGTCGAGCATCTCGTCGGTGACGCGGAGCCGGGCGATCGAGAGCTGGTCGAGCACGCCGGTGCCGTCCTCGGCGACGGCTCCGATCGCCAGCTCGGGGTTGCGGGGCGCCCCGAGCTTGCGGACGGCGAGGATCTCGAGCGGCGCCTGCAGCGCGAGCGCCACCTCGAACGCGAGCGGGGCACCGCCCCTGGCCAGTGCGACGACGACCGGGCGCGCCGGCGCCCTCGCCTCGAGCGCCGCGGCCAGCTGGCGCCCGGCGTCGCGGCGATCGGCAAACCGCGCGTCGGGCTGGTCCGATGAATGCTGATCCCTTCGCGTGCGCGACCCCGCTGCGAGCGCTCAGCCGGCTGTGGC
This sequence comes from Solirubrobacteraceae bacterium, assembly GCA_035507415.1. Classification (GTDB taxonomy): domain Bacteria; phylum Actinomycetota; class Thermoleophilia; order Solirubrobacterales; family Solirubrobacteraceae; genus Palsa-744. Next base: position 151,080 of record DATJOF010000076.1, on the reverse strand, counting down.
GCGGCGACTCACGAGGGAGGCGCCGCGGGCAGTTCCTCGTAGATCGATTGCAGCAGGAAGTAGGGCGAGAGGCCCTCGGGGCCGAGCTCGCGGCCGATGCCGCTGGCCTTGACGCCGCCGAACGGCGCGGCCGGATCGAGTGTGTAGTGGTTGATCCCGATGCTGCCGGTCTGCACGCGCCTGGCGACCTGCTCGCCGCGCTCGGGGTCGCTCGTCCAGACGCTGCCGCCGAGCCCGAAGTCGGAGTCGTTGGCGAGCGTGACGGCATCGTCGACGCCGTCGTAGGGGATCACGGCGAGCACCGGGCCGAAGATCTCCTCGCGGGCGATCGTGTAGCTGTTGTCGACGTCGGCGAATACGGTCGGCTCGACGAACCAGCCGCGGTCGCGGTCCGCCGGACGGCCGCCGCCGACGACCACGCGCGCGCCCTGGGCGCGGCCCTTCTCGATGTAGCCCTCGACGCGCTCGCGCTGGCGGGCGCTGGCGACGGGTCCGATCTGGGTGGTCGGCTCGAGCGAGTCCCCCACCTCCAGCGCGCCGGCCAGTCCGGCGAGGACGCCGACCACGTCGTCATAGCGCGAGCGGGGGGCGAGCACGCGCGTGCTGAGCGCGCACATCTGCCCGTTGTTGAGCAGCGTCGCCGCGAACAGCGCCTCGACGGCGCTGCCGAGGTCGGCGTCGTCGAGCACGATCGCGGCGGACTTGCCGCCGAGCTCGAGCGTGACCGGGCGCAGCAGCTCGCCGCAGCGCGCACCGACCAGGCGCCCCGAGGCGCTCGAGCCGGTGAAGGCGACCTTGTCGATCTGCGGGTGTTCGACCAGGTAGGCGCCGAGCTCGCGGCCGCCCGGGACGATGTTCACGACGCCGGGCGGAAGCTCGGCCTCGGCGATCGCGTCGGCCAGCAGCAGGCTGTCGAGCACGGTCTCGGGGCTCGGCTTCATCACCACTGTGCAGCCGGACGCAAGCGCCGGCGCAAGCTTGAACATCGTCAGGCACTGCGGGAAGTTCCATGGGATGATCGCGCCGACGACGCCGACCGGCTTGCGCAGCACGCGGATCTTGCCGCCGAGCAGCCCGTCGCGGGTCTCCTCGAGCGGGGTCGCGCGGATCAGGCCGGCGTAATAGCGCGCGAGCACGGCGGGGAACACGGCCTCGGTGCCCAGCGCGATCGAGATCGGCATGCCGTTCTGCAGCGAGACGCGGCGCGCGATCTCCTCGCCGCGAGCTTCGAGGGCGGAGGCCAGGCGCTCGAGCGCCTGCGCGCGGTCCTCGACCGACCACGACGACCAGCCGGTGGGGTCGTCGAAGGCCGCCCGCGCGGCGGCGGCCGCGGCGTCGATGTCGGCGTTGCTGCCCTCGGGAACCGAACCGACGGTCTCCTCGGTGCTGGCCGCGATCGCGGCGATGCGGCCGTCGCCGCGCGGCTCGGTCCACTCACCCCCGATGAACAGCTCGTCGCGGTCGATGGTGGTGTGTGTGCTCATCGCGATCCTCTACCCCCGTGTCGTCGGTCGGCCTGTCGATCCTGGTCGGCGGGCTCGCGATGTTGGCGCTCCTCGATCTGCGCGCGGCCTGCCGGCGCTTCAGTCACCGACTCTAGCCCATCTGCGCCCGCGCCGATGGACGGTTGGCAGCGGCCGATCGCGGGCTTGGCAGCGGCCGATCGCGGGCCGGGCGCTGACGACGATCGGCTCGGCCACGCGCCGGTGATTCGATCGCTGCGCCGGCCGATCGAGGCCGGCGTCGACCGTCCAGGCGAGCTAGCTCTTGCGGGCGCGCGCGCGCGGGCGTTTCTTCGGCTTTGCGGGCTTGGCGGCCTCCACCAGTTTCCGTGCAAAGTCCTCGAATCGCTCAGCCACGTGCTCGCGCGGGTGAATGTCCTGGAGCACCGAGTCCATCGGCGCGGGCATCCGCGGTTGCTTGCTTGCGGCCGCCGCGCCCACGGGGCGCGGCTGCGGATCCTCCTCCATAAGAGCCTCCATCAGAAACCGCAGATTACTACGTGTCAATGTAATTGTCAAACAGTCATGGCAGATCTGGGCCTGGTTCTGTCAATTCGGCAGCTGGCGGAACTGCGGAGGCGTTGGGTACGACGGCGTGCTTTCACGCGACGGCGCTCGGCCTGCCGAGCGAGGGTCGACCGCGATCGGTCCGTCGAGCCAAGGTCGGCCAACCGCGATCGGTCGCCGAGCGAAGGCCGGCCGACCGCGATCGGTCCGCTTACATGACCTCGCGGGACGGCGAAGCGGCGGCGTGCCCTCAGCCTGCCAGCGGAGCGACGTAGCGCAGGAACGGCTCGACTTCGAGCGCGCGCCCGCTGGCGTGCTCGACGAGCGCCGTTGTGTCGAGCCGCCGCCCGTGGCTGTGGACGCGCTCGGCGAGCCAGCGCTGAATCGAGCCGACTTCGCCGCGCCGCAGGTCCTCGTCGCGCGGCCCCTGCTCGCGCTCGAGCGCCTCCCACAGCTGTGCGGCGATCAGGCAGCCGAGCGCGTAGCTCGGGAAGTAACCGAAGCTGCCGGCGCCCCAGTGGACGTCCTGCAGGCAGCCGAGCGCGTCGGATCGAACCTCGACGCCGAGCAGCCGGCGCATGCCCTCGTTCCATGCCTGCGGCAGGTCCGCCACGGCAAGCTCGCCTTCGATCAGCGCCAGCTCGAGCTCGAAACGCAGGATGATGTGCAGCGGGTAGGTGATCGGATCGGCCGACACGCGGATCGCCGACGGTTCGACGCCGACGAGCGTGGCGTGCAGCTCGGGGGCCGGCACGCTGAAGCCGCCCGCGCCGAGCTCGTGCGCGAGCACCTCGGCGAACGCCGGACTGCGCGCGACGTGGTTCTCCCAGAGCTTGCTCTGGGACTCGTGAATCGACATCGAGGTGCCGCGTCCGAGGTTGGTGCGCTCGAGCGCCGGGTCGATCTGATGCTCATACAGGGCGTGGCCGTACTCGTGCAGTGAGCTGAGCAGCGACTCGACTTCGCCGTCGCTGTAACGGGTTGTCAGACGCACGTCGCGCTGGCCCATCGAGGTCGAGAAGGGATGCGCCGAGACGTCCATGCGCCAGCTCGAGTCCTCGACGCCGATCCGGCGCAGGACGCTCGCGACCGCGCGGCGCTGCGGGGCGATCGGCACCTCCAACGTGCGGCGCGGCGAGTGCACGCGCGCCTCGGCCACGACCGGCGGCAGCTCGCTTGCGAGCTGGCCGAACAGGCGGCGAACCTGATCGGTGCGGAGCCCGAAGTCGAAGTCCTCGAGCAGCGACTGGTAGCTGCCGGAGTCGGGGTCCGCCGCGAGGCATTCGCCATAGGCGCGCGCGAGCTCGACGTTGCGCTGGAGCGCGGGCGCAAAGCTCGCGAAGTCATCGTCGGCGCGCGCGCGCTGCCAGATCTCCTGTCCCTCGGCGCTTGCGCGCGCGCGCTCGGCCGCCAGCTCGCGGGGGACGCGCACGGCCCGTTCCCAGTCGCGGCGGGCGAGACGCACGATGTCGCGATCGAGCGGCTCGAGCTCGGTGTCTTCGAGCTCGGCCAGCCAGCCGCCGATCTCCGCTGCCGAGGACCGTTCGTGCGTCAGGCTGGCGAGCGTGCCGATCTGCTGCGCCCTGACCGCGGCTCCTTCGCTCGGCATCGTCACGAGCTGGTCCCATTCGGCGAGCATCGCCAGCGCTCCGAGATCGGCGAGCTCCGCCACGCGGGCGCGCAGCTGTTCGAGTGCAGACATGCCAGGAAGCCTATGGGTCGCGGCGGAAGCTGGCGGCGTCTGCCAGGCGTCGCTGCTCCGTCTTGGCGGGCTCCGGGCGCGGCGAGACGCGGGGTTCGGCGAGAGAGCTTCGATACCGGCGAGCTACGCCGCGACGCCGAGCGATCGGGCGCGCGCGGCCTCGACCAGCGCATCGGCGACGTCGCGCAGCTGCTTGCGCAGCTCTCCATCGGCCACCGCGGTCGGTCCCTGCAGGTGCTCGGCGGCGTGGCCGACCGCCAGCTCGACGTCGAGCACGCGGGCGCCGGCGGCGCCGAGCACCTTGCGCAGCTCGGCCTGCGCCCAGACGGCCCCGAACGCCCCGGTGCTCGCGCCGACGACCGCGGCCGGCCGGTTGCGCAGCATGTTCGCGGCGAGCGGTCGCGAAGCCCAGTCGAGCGCGTTCTTGAGCTGGCCCGGGATCGACGAGTTGTACTCGGGAGTCGCGATCAGCAGCACGTCGGCCCCGGCGATCGCCGCGCGCAGCCGCCTCACGGCGGCCGGCGCGGGCTCGTGATCGTCGTCCTCGTCATAGGGCGGCACCGCCTTGAGCCCGTCGAACAGCTCGAGCTCGAGGTCGGCGGGCAGCAGCTCGCCGACCTCGGTCAACAGCCTGCGGTTGTAGGAGTCGCGGCGCAGGCTTCCCGGGATCGCGAGGACCTTCATCGCTCGGGCCTTCCTATGACCTTCATCGCTCAGGGTTTCCGATCATCTTCATCGCTCAGGCTCTCCGAGTGCCTTCGTCGCTCAGGCCTTCGTGAGGAACAGCTCGGCCGTGATCGTCACCTCGTTGGCGAGCGCCTGCTCGCCGGTCGGGAGCGGGTTGTTCCAGTTCAGGCCGAAGCGCGTGCGATCTACCGTGGCCTCGAGCTCGAGCCCGACGTAGGGTCGCCCCATGTACTCCTGCTGCTCGCCGACCCGGCCTTTGGCCGTGACCGGAACGGTCGTGCCCCGAATCGTCAGCTCGCCGTCGATCTCGAGCTGATCGCCGGCCGGACGAACGACGCTCGAGACGAACGTGATCTCGGGGGCGCGCTCGGCGTCGAAGAAGTCGGGCGACTGCAGATGGGCGGCGAGGTTCTCGTCCTGGACCGCGACACCGCTCACCGCGACCGAGCCGCTGAGCTTTGCCGCGCCGTCCTGGCCGACCTCGAGCTTGGCGTCGACCGGAGTGAAGCTGCCGCGAAACGTGCCGACGTGGTAGCCGACCGCGAAGCCGACCTGAGAGTGGACCGGATCGACCGTCCAAGTGCCGGCCGGAAGGGTCCTGGTTGCGTCTGCTGCTGCCGTGGTCATGATGCGTGAACCTCCTGGAGAAGGGATATACTTGACTGATCAACAACCTTAGCAGATATTCGTGAGCGATCAACTATTGCGCACACAAGAGAACGCCGGCGGGTGTGCCCCGGCAGCGGTCGAGGAAGGGCCGGCGATCGACGCGTGGGTGCGGTTGCTGCGCGGACATGCGGGCATGCGCCGCTCGGTCAGCGCGCAGCTCCAGGGCGAGCATCGGCTGACGGTGAACGAGTACGAGACCCTGCTGCTGCTCGCACGCGCGCCCGACCGGCAGATGCGCCGCGTGGACCTGGCCGACGGCCTGCAGCTGACCCCTTCGGGGATCACGCGTCTATTGGACGGCTTGCGCGAGCGCGGGTTCGTCGAGAAGGCGGCCTGCTCGCGTGACGCGCGTGTGAGCTATGCCGTGCTGACCGAGATCGGCTACGACAAGCTGGTTGCCGCCTCGCGCTCGCACCTGGGCGCGATCACGGCGATGTTCGAGGAGCGTTACAGCGAGCGCGAGATCGAGACGCTGATCGAGCTGCTCGGCCGGCTCCCGGGTGCGGGGAGCTGCGACGGATCGAGCTGCGCCCCGAATGGCGGCGGCTCGGGCTGCGCGCCCTAAGTGTACACTTAGCCGAACTCAGTCCCTTCCACAGAAGGAGGGTGTCAGGTGAGCGAGACCGGACCGGCCGCGGACGGCAAGGACGCGAGCAACCTCGGCGCGCTCGGCGACGAGGGCATCAAGCGCGGACGTTTGCGGCGCAGCGCGCCGCTGGTCGGTTTGACCGCTCGCACCGCCGGCGAGGTGGTGGTCGTGGGGCTGCGCAGCAAGCTCACCGGCGCGGACAGCAGCGAGTTTCACGTTCGCACGGCCGAGCGCTACGCCGAGCTGCTGGGCCGCTCCAAGGGCGCGCTGATGAAGGCGGGACAGATGCTCTCGTTCGTGTCGGCCGGGCCGGCTGTGCCCGAGCGCTTTCAGACCGTCTACCAGACAGCGCTGTCGCGCCTGCGCGACCAGGCGCCGCCGATGTCGCCCGAGCTGGCGCGGACGGTGCTCGAGCGGGAGCTGGGCCGGACGGCCGAGAGCGCGTTCGCCGGGTTCGACTGGGAGCCGATCGCGGCGGCTTCGATCGGCCAGGTGCACGTGGCTCGGCTGCACGACGGCCGCGCGGTGGCGGTCAAGATCCAGTACCCGGGCGTGGCGCAGGCGATCGACGCGGATCTCAAGAACAACGAGCTGCTGGTGACGTTCCTCGGGCTGCTGTTCGGCCTGTCGCCGCGAAAAGTGGAGTTCGATCTGCGTGGCGCGGCGCAGGAGCTGCGGGCTCGCATCGTCGAGGAGCTCGACTACCGCCGCGAGGCGGCCAGCCAGGCGGAGTTCGCCGGCTACTACCGCGGCCATCCGTTCATCCACGTGCCGGAGGTGATCGGGGAGCTGTGCGGCGATCGCTTGCTCACCCAGGAGCTCGTCGAGGGTTTCAGCTGGGAGCAGGCGCTGACGGCCGAGCAGAGCCTGCGCGACCGCTGGGGGGAGGCGATCCATCGCTTCGTGTACGGGTCGAACCATCGCTTCGGCGTGCTCAACGCCGATCCTCACCCCGGCAACTACGTTTTTCACGACGATGGCAGCGTGAGCTTCCTGGACTTCGGCTGTGTCAAGCGCTTCGCGCGCGAGCAGGTCGAGCTGATGCACGTGGTGGGGCGCGAATGCCTGCGCGGCGACGTGCAGGGGACCTGGCGCGCGAGCGTCGAGGCCGGCTTCTGGCGCTCCTCGGATCCCGTGGCTCCCGAGGAGGTGTTCGAGTACTGGCACGAGCCGTGGAAGATGTGGTGGGAGGACCAGCCGTTCACTGTCACGCCGGAGTACGTGTCCGAATGGATCGAGCGCAAGTTCTCCCCGGTGGGTCCGTCGGCGAATGCGTTCCGCTACATCACGGCCTCGCCGGACTACACGATCATGAGCCGAGTCGAGATGGGCGAGGCGTCGGTGCTGGCCGAGCTGCGCGCGACCAACTACTGGCGGTCGATCGCGCGCGAGTACTTCGAGGGAGCGGAGCCGGTGACGGCGATCGGCAAGAGCGACCGGGCGTTCTTCGACGAGCGTGAGGCAGCGGGCCGCGGGCCCGATCGGAAGGCCCGCCGCCATGCCCGAGTGGGTGGTGGCAGCCACGCCTGACTGGGCGAAACGGGCGGCTGTCGAGCCGGGCGGCAGCGGTGCCTGATTGGACGGCCTGGCCGTTCCCGGCCGAGGATCCCTATCCGGCGTACGACGCCGCGCGCGCGCACGCGGCCGTCCAGTGGGACGAGCGGCTGGGCGCCCACTTGGTGCTGTCGCACGAGCACGCGGCGAGCGCGCTGCGCGCTGCCGAGTGGAGCTCGGACCCGCGCAACAGCCCCGAGCTGCTGGCTGCGCTCGGCGGCTCGCAGGAGGTTGCGGGACCGTTGATCGGGTCGTTGCTGATGAGCGACCCACCGCAGCACACGCGGCTGAGACGCGCGGTGAACCGCTTCTTCACGCCCAGGGCGGTGCAGCGGATCCGTCGACGCGTGGCCGCGATCGTGGACAGCGCGTGTGCGCCGTTGGCCGACGGCGAGCCGATCGAGCTGATGAGCGAGCTGGCGTATCCGATCCCGCTGGCGGTGATCGCCGAGCTGTTCGACGTCGGGCTCGAGGGAGCGGAACTGCTGCGCGCCGAGACCCCAACGCTCGCGCGGATGCTCGAGCTCGACCCGGCACAGGAGGAGCTCGAGCAGATCGGCGCCGCGGCGATGACCGTGATGCTGTTCCTGGTCCCGCTCGTGGCGGAGCGGCGCTCCGAGCCCGGCGAGGATCTGCTGAGCGCCTTGATCCATCCGCCCGACGGCGGCGTGACCCTGCAGACAGACGAGATCATCACGATGTGCCTGCTGCTGCTGGTGGCAGGACACGAGACGACGGCGAACCTGATCGGCAACGGCATGCTGGCGCTGTTGGAGCATCCCGACCAGCTCGCGTGGCTCGCGCGCAACCCGGAGCGCTGTGGCGAAGCGGTCGAGGAGCTGCTGCGCTACGACAGCCCCGCGCAGGTGGCCTCACGGATCGCTCGCCGCGACCTGAAGCTCGGCGACACGACGGTGCGCGAGGGACAACAGGCGCTGGTTGTGCTGGGCGCGGCGAATCGCGATCCCGCCTGCTACCAGGAGCCCGATCGGCTCGACCTCGCTCGCAGCGGTCCCCCCCATCTCGCCTTCGGCAACGGCCCGCACTACTGCGTCGGCGCCGGTCTGGCGCGCCTCGAGGCCGCAGAGACATTCAACCGGCTGGCGCAGTCGGGGTTGCGTGTGGATGCCGGCAGCTGGTCCTACCGTCGCGAGCGCTCGCACACGATCCGCCGGCTGCAGCTGCTCGAGGTCGCGGCGCCCTCGCGGCCGCCGTCGGGCGTCGGCTTGATCTGACGGCCGGCTTGGGATCGACGTGGCCCGGCCGCGGAGACCCGCATGCCGGTGGTCGCGACGGCCGCGGTCGCTAACGCCGGTCGTCGCGACCTTCCGCGGCTTCGCGCGGGAGGAGCTGCAGGATCGGGATCGCGCGGCCGGCGCGGGCCGCGCTCTCGCGGTAGGAGGCGAACGCCGGGAAGATCCGATCCGCCAGCGGCCAGAGCCTCGCGCGCGCGGCCTCGTCCTCGATGATCTCGGCCCGAAACGGCTCGCCGCCGAGCAGCACGTCGGGGTTGGCGCGGGCGTTGTAGAACCACGCGGGATTCCCGGGCCGGCCGGCCTGCGAGGCGACGATCGTGACGCGGTCGCCGTCGTGGAAGTAGATGACGGCGTTGCGGCGGGGCAGGCCGGTGCGTGCGCCGCGCGTCTGCAGCAGCGCGGTCGGGAGCAACAGGCCGGTGCCGAGGCGCCCGCGGGTGATGCGCAGCAGCACCGGGTCGATCTTCCAGACGATCGCGCTCCAGATCGCCTGCTTCGAGAGCCACGTCGCGAAGCGACTGCTCGCGAGGCCGACGTAGGCGCGATAGAACGGGCCGCGCGGGACGAGAGGGTCGATGTAGCGGAGGGGGCTCGATGGCGACATTTACAGGCCCTCGGTTAAACCTCAGGGTGCGGGCGGCTCGGTGGAGGGTGTGTCCTCGGGTCTCGCGGGGGCATCGCTCCGGGCGGCGTCGCTCCCCGCAACGTCGCCCCGCGCAGCATCGCCCCGCTCAACATCGCCCCGCGCAACATCGCCCCGCGCAGCATGAGCCCGCGCAACATCGCCCGCCGCAACATCCCTACCAGCGCCCTCGCGGGCCGGCGATTGGCGATCTTCGCGCACGTAGTCGCTCGCGGCGCGGTTGACGTACTCGAGTAGATCGGGCGACATGCGATCGAGACCGCGGCGGTCGTAGTAGAGCGTAATGGCCGCTCCGACGGCGACCCAGAACACGAGTCCTAGCGCGGTCGCGATCCAGGCGCGCGACAGGCCGGCGGCGGCCTGCGCGTTGAAGTAGAGGATCGCGCGAACGCCGTCGAGGATCTGACGGAGCGGCTCGAAGTTGGCGATGGAGCGGTAGAAGCCCGACAGCGCCTCGATCGGCACGGTGCCGCCGGAGGAGGCGAGCGCGAGGTACACGAACACCAGGATCGCGACGAGCTGCCCGAGGTTGCCGAGCGCCGCGAACAGCGCGAGCGTGCCGATCGCGACGACCGCGGCGGCGAACCAGGCGAGCAGCCACAGGTCGCCGAAATGCGGAGTGTTCATGTTCAGGATGCCGACCGCCGCAAGCAGCATCAGCCCGGTCAGGACGAGCGTGAGCACGACGGCGATCGCCCACTTCGCCAGCAGCGTCTGCCATCTGCTGATAGGCACCGGCACGCGCTGGTGCCAGGCGGGACCGACCTCGGTGGTGGCGTAGCCGAGCGCGACGTCGACCGACGTGTTGACGATGATCGCCCCGAGGAAGCCGCAGAAGGTCGTGAGCAGCGCAATGTAGAAGGCGCTGAGGCCCAGGCCGGAATGCGAGGGCAGCGGTCGGTAGGCGGCGGTCGCCACGGTGATCGGATCGCCAAGCAGCGCGCGCGTGGCGGCGGACGTCGGGTGGCCGCTGGCCGCGCGCGACAGTTCGCGGCCGATCTCGCTGGAGGCGCGCGCGAGCGCGGGCTTCAGCACTTCTGTCGCGAGGCTCACGCCGAGCGTGCCGGCCCGCGGGTTGGTGCGCAGTTCGACGGTCGGAAGCGATCGTGATGAGCCCGCGCCCGCCGAAAGCCCGGCGACGGTCAGCAGCGATGACGTGAACTGCCTCGGAATCACGACGGTCGTGTAGGACTTGCCGAGGTTCATACGGCGCTTGGCCGGGCCCAGCGACTGGACGTCGAGCGCCAGCCGGCTGGAGACGGCGTGCGAATGGACGAGCGCCGCCGTGATTTCGGCGCCGTAGTCCACGCGGCGGGAGCCGACGGTCGCGCCGGCGTCTTCGTCGACGACCGAGACCGGCAGGCCGTGCAGGTGACCGGCAGGGTTGACGATCGAGCCGAAATAGATCAGCGTCATCACGAACACGAGTGCCGAGGCGAGGATCGCGGGCGGCAGCCAGACCGCGGGGTTGCGCAACAGGTGCGAGGCGCGCAGCGGCGACGTCGGGCCGATGGGCTGGCGCTCGCTCACGGCCTGCACCCTCTGGCGCTGCCCCACCAGCTCACACTGCCCCGCCAGCTCACGCTGGCCCACCAGCTCACGGCGCGAGCTCCCGTCCGAACAGATGGCGTGCGGCCACGAGCGAGGCGATCTGGGCGGTGCCGTCGCCGATCTCCAGGCCGATCACGTCACGCAGGCGTTGGGCCTGAGGCAGGTCATCGCTGTACGCGGCGTGGCCGAAGGTGAGCAGGGCCTGGTGGCAGATCTCGACCGCCAGGCGCGGGCCCCACCACTTGACCATGTTGGCCTCGAGCGCATGCGGCTGGTCGCGGTCCTTGCGCCAGAGCGCTTCGTAGCAGAGCAGGCGCGCACCCTGCAGTTGCGTGGCGAGCTCGACGAGCGGGAAGGCGATGCCCTGCCGGCGAGAGATCGGCTCGCCGAAGGCACGACGCTCGCGCGCGTAGGCAATCGCCTCGTCGAGCGACTGCTGGGCGCAGCCGAGGCACATCAGCGCGATCAGGGCACGTGAGTACTCGAAGCTGCGCATGCAGCGCACGAACCCCTCGCCCTCCGCGCCGACCAGCTCGTCGGCCGCGACCGGATGCCCGTCGAAGGCGAGCGAGGCGCGGCCGATCGCGCGCTCGCCGAGATCGGAGAACGGGGCGCGCTGCACGTGGCGGTCGTCGAGCTCGAGGTAGAACGCGCTGATCCCGCGCGCGCCTGGGCCGCCGGTGCGGGCGAACACGAGCGCCGTCTGCGCGAAGGTGGCGAGCGAGATCGAGGTCTTCTCGCCCGTGAGCCGCCAGCCGGTCCCGTCGCGCTCGGCGCGCAGGTCGATGGCCGCGGCGTCGGAGCCGTGCTCGGGCTCGGTCAGGCAGAAGCAGGGCAGAGTCTCGCCCGAGGCGATATGCGGCAGCCAGCGCTCGCGCTGGCGCTGGTCGGCCGCGCCGGCGAGCACCTCGGCGACGAGCGACGGCAGCAGGATCAGGTAGGCGGCGTTGAGGTCGGCGCGGGAGACCTGCTCGGCCGCGATCCCGGTGGTGAGCGCGTCGGCGCCCTGGCCGCCGAGCTCGACCGGGATGCGCATGCCGATCAGGCCCATCTCGGCCATCTCGCGCACGACCCCGTCGCGAAACGCGCCACGGCGGTCGGCGCCGGAGTAGTCGGGCGCGAGCCGGTCGCGGGCGAAGGCGGCGACGGAGTCGCGAAAGGCGCGCTGCTCGTCGGTCAGGGCGAAGTCCACGGAGCGACTCTCACAGAGGCCGCGAGGCGCGGGCGCGGAAGCGGGCAAAGTCGGGCGGGCGGCGCTCGTTGAAGGCGCTGATGCCCTCGCGGGCCTCGTCGGACTCGACGAACTCGTGCAGGCCGCTGAACGCGAGCGCGGCCTGGCCGGCAAGCTGCTCGGTGTCGAGGTTGAAGGACTGCTTGAGAAAGCGCAGGGCGGTCGGCGAGAGCGCGAGGATCTCGTCGGCGTAGCGGCGCACCTCGGCGCGCAGCTCGCGGGCGGGAACGACGCGGTTGACGAGGCCCCAGCGCTCGGCCTCCTCGGCGGAGTACTGGCGGCACAGGAACCAGATTTCGCGGGCGCGCTTCTCGCCGACGACGCGCGCGAGGTAGCAGGTGCCGAAACCGGCGTCGAACGATCCGACGCGCGGCCCGGCCTGGCCAAAACGGGCGTGGTCGGCGGCGATCGAGATGTCGCAGATCACGTGCAGGACGTGGCCGCCGCCGATCGCGAGGCCGTTGACGGCGGCGATCACGGGCTTGGGGACGTCGCGGATCAGGCGGTGCAGGTGCTCGATCTCGAACAGGCCGCTGGCGGAGGGGCCGTAGTCGCCGGTCTGCTCGCGCTGCTTCTGGTCGCCGCCGACGCAGAACGCGCGCTCGCCCGCACCCGTGAGCGCGACGACGCCGATCTCGGGCGAGGACCAGGCGCGCTTGAAGCAGGCGATCAGCTCGTCGACGGTGTGCGCGGTGAACGCGTTCAGCCGCTCCGGCCGGTCGATCGTGATCCACGCGAGGCCGCTCTGCTCTTCGTAGCGGACGTCGGTCAGCTCCTGCATGGTGGCCTCCTCTTGTGCACGAGACGATTAGGTGTGTTCACGTTCCCCATGGCGGGCCCGTCAGGGCCGCATAGGCCGGGTTCTCGAGGCGGGCGTCGTCTGGGGACGTGGGCACCGCTGAGATCCTCGCAGACGACTGCGTCTGCGAGCTCGACGCTATCGGGCCGCGCCAACAAGGTGACCCGGCGGACCTTCGAGCGGTCATATGGGCCAGCTGGGCCGACCCCGTATGGGATGATCGCGTGATGTCGCGAACGAATGTATTCAGCTCCGAGTGCGAGCTCGACGAGACCGATCCCGACGGCTACCACTCAGGTGTCGCAGCGGTCGGCGAGGCGGCGGGAGGCGAGGCGCTGGTCGTCAAGGTCTTCGAGCTGCCGCCCGGCCAGGCGGTCTGTCCCTATCACTACGAGTACGAGGAGGAGTGGCTGGTCGTCCTCGTCGGAGCCGTCACGGTTCGCGTGCCCGACCGCGAGCGCGAGCTCGGGACCGGAGAGGTCATGTGCTTCGCGCCCGGACCGGCCGGAGCCCACAAGGTCAGCAACAACGGCAGCGCGACCGCGCGCGTGTTGATGTTCTCGAGTGCCCGCGAGCCCGCGGTGTCCGTCTATCCCGAGAGCGACAAGATCGGCGTCTGGCCCGGGAATGAGCAGGACAAGGTCATGCTGCACCGAGCGGACGGACACGTCGGATATTGGGACGGCGAGGGGTGAGAGTGACCAGTCCGACCCGCACGATCACGATGACGATCGCCTGAGGTCATCCCGGGCGGGAATACACGTCAAGCCAGGCAAACAGGCTCGTCGTCGCGGCCATCGTCCGAAACATGCCAGGGTCGGTTTCCGGGTCTTCGATCGCGCCACCCCACCAACTGCTCAGCCACAGGCCCTGACCGTTGGCGACGTGTTGGGCGGCGGCCGCGGCATTCAGCTCGGCTTCCTCGAGCCAATAGGAGCTGCCGGTCGCCTCGCCGTAGGCCATCATCCACTGCAGGTAGATGACGTCGTACTCGGGCCCGTAGCTGTGACAGGACCCCGTTCAGAGGATCTTCGGCTCCGCGGGGGCGGTTTCCGGCGCCGACCGGCTGCGGGCTTGCTGTCCGAACGCACGTCCCGCGCGGGCAGGGCCCGCACCGAAGGCGCCGGCTGCGATGGCGACCGATAGCACGATGAGGCACGCCGCTGGCCAACGTCTTGCACGTGATACCTGCGTGGCGACGACGAGCACGGTGAAGAATCTATCGGGGAGACCGGCTGCTCAACGAACGATCCGCAGCGGATAGACGTTTTCGGTGACCGGACCGTCAGCGCTGCGCGTCCGGGTTTGCACGCCGGCGCGCAGGCTCCCCTCGGCTGCCAAGAGCGCACGCGCGCTGCCGTTCAGCTCGAGCGAAACTTTCCGTGATGTGAGTGCATGAACCATCACGGTCTCATGCGCCAGCACCGGCGAGGGTGTAGCGGCAGCACGGACTGTGAGCTCGACCTCGCAGGCAACATGAGGTTCACTGCCGCATTGCAGCCGGCCGTGCAGCTGGCCATCGCGGTAGACGCGAGCCGTTTCGCCGAGCTCCAGAACGCTGGCCGGTGCATAAGGTACTGGACCCTCGGGTGCACTCGGGAGCGATATCCGCGCGATCGGACCGGCGGCCTGCTTCACCCATTCGCTCAGCAGCAGCACGTTTTCGGCCTGCGGCGAGATCCATGCCGCAGCGAACACGGGCACGTCGCTCACCGCCACCGCCGGGACACCCGAGCCGGCAGGTGGTAAGGCGTCCGATGGATAGGCGGCGACTGTCAACGGCGCAGCGAACGGACCATCCGCTTCGCTGGTGAGCACTTGCAGCGCGGTCGTTCGCCCACGTTCGATAGTCGCGAGCACGAGATCCCCCTTGCCATCGCTTGCCACGTTCGGCCTACCTTCGACAGTCGTGCCAACAAACATCGGATCGGACAGCACGCCATCGCCCGCGCCGCGGGTGACCAGCAGCTCGCCTTGGTTATGGCGCCGTTCGTAGTATTCGCTTACCAGCGTCGGCGCTCCAGCGCTGTTCACCCCAGCGGCAAGGGGGTGACTCCTGCGATCGTCCGACGGCGTTTGGATCGCACCGAACCCGCCACCCGCCGGCCGGTAGGAGGCGTCGAGAACGGTCGTGGAGCCGTGCTGTGCTTCCCAGGCGACGATCGCCTGGCCACCGGCCCCCAGCGCAGCCACCGGGTTGTAAGCCATCGTCCGGTGCGAGAGATGCAAAAGCGGCCCCAACCGGCCGTCGCTGTCGAGAAACCGCGCGTACACCCCATGCAGCTCGACTTCCCAGACCACGAGCGCTTCGCCATCTTCGTCCAAGCCTACATATGTGAGCACAGTTTCCGCATTCAGACCCTCCGCCGTGCCAAGCTCGACCGGCGCTCCGAAGTCGCCGACCCGGTCGCCACGACAGAGATAGACCGCATCGCGCGCTTGATAGACGACGGCCGACTCCCCGCGTTCGTTCATTGCGACCCTAACGTCCGGATAGCCCGGAGATGTCTGATACTGGCCTTGCGTGGGTGGCACGAGCACGCGCGGCGCCGAGAAGCTCCCGCCGGCCTGCCGCGAGGCATACCAGTCCCCGCGAGAAAGGATGAACGGACATGGTCGCGAGCTGTACTTGCCATCACATACATAGTTCTGGCGATAGGCGCGCCACCCGCTCCAAACGGCGATCTCATCGCCCTGCCCGTCAGAGGCGACACCTTCAAGCTGTGCGACGTCCCCCGCCTCAGAGATCACCTGCGGCGCGCCGAACCCCGTCGCTGCAGACCCCGTCGCGCTCTCCACGCGCTGCGTCTGGTATCCGAGCTGCTGCGCTTCGACCGCCGTCCACGTCACGTTCAACACGCCTTGCGGAGCGATTGTCAAGAACGGGTCGCCTTCAAGCGGCGCGTATGCTCTTGCCTGGACAGGACCAGGGCAGACACACGCTCCGCAAACCAAAACGAACACGACGGCGCATCTCATCGCACGCTTAACATCGGAGACGAGCGCGAGTTGCGTGACCGCAGCGCCTGCTCGCGTCGCGCAAAGGACGATTGCGTGGGCCGATCTGCATGAAACGTTCCTCTCCGACAGGTCGGCTACGGTCCCGGGCCTTCAGCGCGATCCTGCAGGCACCGGCCGGGCGGCTCGATCCTGCAGGCACCAGCCCAGCGGCTGCGCAAGGCTCGCTCGTGGCGCTCGCTACCGCGCGGTATCGACCAGCTTCAATTTCACCGGGAGCGTCGCCGCGTCCATCTGGCTTGCGAGTTCTCGCGCGCTCTGGACCGTAAAGGCGCCGGCGATCTCCGAGCCGCCCGAGACGTCGATACCTTCGGGGAACTGGGTGTAGTCGATGGCAAGGGCTGCGATGACTTGTTCGTCGAGGACCACCACGTAGTGCTGCAGGGCGGCTTCCTTGCTCATGCCCGGCAACTGCGCTTCCTGGCCACGATGGGCGATTTCCTTGGTGAGCTGCTCGAAGGCCCGCTGGCCGTGCGCAGTGAAGTCGAAAACGATGTCGGGAAAGCGTCCTTCGATACCAGGTTCTTCGTTGAAGCTCTGCTTGGGGTTGGTGATGTCTGAGCCCGTGAGCGCAGGGTCGTCGTTGAGGACGTACCAGCTGTTGGGTCTCGGGTTGTCGATCTTGCCGCTCTGGTCTTCGGTGGGGCGCGCGCGCACGATGACGGTGCCGGGGTTGATGTGCGCCGCCTCGAGTTTGGAGGCCGGCGGCGGTGTGAAGTTCTCGGCGTAGAGGCTCTGCTTCGTTTCCTCGGGACCCCGGAGCACCTTCTGGTGTTTGGTGTCAACCAGGTACCAGCTGCCGTAGAGGCAGCCGCTCGCCCGCCTGGGGGTGCACCCGGGACTGAGCATCGTGTCGTTCGCGCGAATGATGGGCGGCCGCTTGGCGGCCCGCAACACCGCCTGATACTCAGGCAAGCCGTGTTCCGCCGAGGCGGCGTTGGGTCCGCCGGTGGCTCGCGGTTCGCCGGCGCCTGCGGGCTGGCCGTCGGGGCCGATCACATTCGGCTCCCAGTCGTAGAAGTAAAGCTGCGCCGATCGCGTGACGAACTGTTCGTCGGGCCGGCGCGCAGCCGAAGCTGGGAAGGTCATCGTGACGCGATCGCCGACAGCCCGAACGGTGCCCTTCGAATCAACGGCCCGAAGCCTTGCGTCGAGAACTTCGACCGTCCGACGCACGCTGGCTGCCGTCACGGACCTTCCATAGGGCTGCGCCAGATACGTGAGCGTTGAACCGTTCGAGATCTCGGACGCCGAGACGCGTCGCGATGAGCTGTCCGACCCGCAGCCCGTGAACAGCCCGCCCAGCGCCAGGGCGAGACCAACCACGACGATCGACTCTTTCACGTCCGAGAGAGTGTCAGATCGCGAGAAACGCCGCGGGACGCCCAGTCATAGCCGGAAGAAGGTCGGTGAGCGGTCGAATCGCGACTACAGACGAGAAATGATCGTCGCCGCGCCTCAAAGCCCTGGCACGCCAACCGAACTCGCGACCTCCGGCCGCCCTGAGCGCTGCATCCAACGAGCATTGAGTCGCGGAGCACGTTCGAGACCCACCGCGCCACCACCGAACGACCTACTCGCGTTCTACGAGCGCCTTGAAGTTGTTGAGAGCTTCTTCGAGACTCTTGCGATTCATGCGCTTCACGATGAGCGCATCGGCGGCCTTGCCGAACACGCCGCCCGGCAGCGCGTAGTCGAACGTCGTGGTCAGGCGCGTTCGATCGCCTTCCGGGGTGAGCTCCCATCGAGCGCGCCCCGACAACGTGCCGTCCATTTGCAGAAGCTGCAGCTTCCCGGGCTGGTAATCGAGGACCGTCTCGGTGATCGGCATCGAGATGCCCGCCGACTTCACCTTGAACGCGACCTTGCCGCCCTCTTCGGGGAACGGAGCGGCGATGTCGATCTCCGTCATGCCCGGATACCAATCCGGCCAACGACTGGCATCGCTCAGCAGCGCCATGGTCTCCTGCGGCCAGGCCTTGATCTGGACATTGCGTTGCACGACCGCCATCGTGGATCTCCCCGCTGTCAGTGCGCTGTCGTCGCCGCAGCTTCGCTCTCTGTGGCGCGCTGGTATGCCGGACGCTCTCTGAGCCGGGCGACGTACGCTTTGAGATCCTCCGAGACTTCCTCGGGGAAGCCCGCCCTCTCCGGGACGGCCAGGGCAGTTGCGACGAGGACATCCGCGACGCCGAACCGCCCGCCAACGAGATACTCGCTACCTGCGAGCGCCTGCGAAACCGCGCCTGCAGCCGCGACGAAGCGCCCGAGAGCCTTGGCGGCCCGATCGGGATCGCTTTCTCGGAAGATCGCCGCCTCGATCATCGGCGGCTCGAGCTCGGCGGGCGCGAAGCACGTCCACTGGTAGGCGAGCGCCCGCTCATGTGTGCCCAGCGGCGGCAGCAGCTCGGCCTGCGGGTGCAGGTCAGCGAGATGAAGACAGATGGCCGCCGACTCGAACACGAAGCCCTCGTCGTCCTCGAGCACAGGCACGCGGCCGAGCGGATGGCGCGTCCGGTGCTCCTCCCCGCTGCCTTCCTCCCAGCTCATGAGCGTCAACTCGTAAGGCGCCCCGATCTCCTCGAGCGTCCACAGCGCCCGGATCGGACGTCCTGCGTATTCGCGGTGGTATACCCGGAGCACACCGGAAACATATCCGCCCGGCCGGTGCGTTGCGTCTGGCCCCGCGCGCGCTCATACATTGCCCGCTCAGCGCTCGTGCCTTGCCCCCAGTGACGTTGTACGGATAGGAAGACCGGCAAAGACCCGTGCTCCGGCTGCGCGCGCATCGGACTGTAAATCGCTCAGCAGATCTGGTGAGCCGGATTTTCGAGGGCTTCCGTTCGTCGAGACAGGATTCGAACTGCGACCGCCTGGCCCCCAGCGAGAAAGACGGGGTGCGGCTCAGGCAAGGAGGCCCGTATTCCTTGGGTTGCGACGTCTCGGTGCTCCCCAGTTTTGCTCATTTTGTTCCCCGTTTTGTCCCCGGACATACGGTCGCATCAGAGCCCGATTGAGGCCCGGAACAACGTACAGCCGATCAGACCGAGGAGTAGTGTGCGCCATGCCATGAGTGCGCAGCTCGGGAGCCGTACGCGGAATTGGACCGCCCTCGGCGGCGCGCTGCTGGCGATCATTCTGCCGGCTGAGGGTTGTGGCGGTTCAGAGAGCAGCCACGCCGACCCCACACCGCGGCACAACTCGGAGCTCCCGCTCGCTCTCCAGGCACTCGTCGCAAAGATGCGAGTACTGCACGTCACCAGCGAGCGCTATCGGCAGATCTCGAGCACGCAGGTTCAGCTGCCACGGCGAACCGAACGCTTCCACGACACTCTGCTCGGGGAAGTCGCCCTCTCGCCCGATCGGGGCGAGACGTTCCAGCCGGGCCCAGCGGCGATCCCGCGCGAACTGGTGATCGGATCGGCAAGATACGTGTACTCGCCGCCTCTCGGCAGCTGCGACGGAGGCCGACCGTGGGTACGCGAAGGGTCACCAAGCGGAGGGGTGCTGGTCGTAGACGGCCACGAACGGGTTGAGCCGTCCAGTCCAACGGCGCCCCCCGCTCGCGCATCTCTTCCCTTCCAGGCGTTCCCAGGCGAACGCACGTATGGTGGATCGGGACCCTTCGCAGGACTCATCAACCTCCTCGAAACCGCCGCCGAACCGGTGCGATCGGTGGCCGTCGCGCCCGTCGACGGCCAGAGGACCACAGAGTTCACGGCCCGTGTCGACCCAGCGTCGCTCCTAGTCGACGTCTCCGAACGCGAGCTGCCCGCCTTGCAAACCCATAACGAGGATACGCTCATCGTCCAGCTGCACCTCCGCACCCTACCGACGCAGCTGCACCTTTTCCTAACCGCCTCTGGGCTCCCCGTTCGGGTCACCACCTCGGCCAGGATTGGGCGCACTTATCTGACCGGTGAACAGATCGACGGGCTGTCCGTCAACTCTCCGGTTTCAATCGCTGCGCCGCCTGCGAACCACGTGATCGGCTCGGTCCACGCAGCCGAATACGAGGGCTTCCTGTCCGGACACACCAAGCCGTGCCCCGCCCTCGCTCGGAAACGACGGGCGCCGATCGGCGGCTGAGACCGCACGGGCGTCCCACCGGGATCGGCAGCGGCAAGGCGACCCTTACCGCTATCCAAGCGCGTCGGTGTCTTGCTGGATGCCCAGGTTGAGTCGGGCGAAGTCGGAGGGCCGAACACTGCACCCTCGCTGTTTGGCGCGTTACGAGCGCGCACCGCGTCAGACGAGACGCCTGGGTTCCCTCCAAGGGAGCACTGCGCGCACGGCGATGCTGTGTGCCCGACCTTCTGGGGCGAGGCGCCGTTCGCCGCCTGCGGATGGCTAAGCAGCGCGGCTCGTCGCGGGCGCCTCGGAGGGCGACTCTGCGCGGAGGGCCGGCGCGTAGTCGCCATGCAGTAGCTCCGGTGCCGGATCGAGACCGTTGGGCCAGACCACAGTTCGCGCTTCGTCGTCGACTCGAACCTGCTGGAAGTACGCAGGATCGCGTAGGGGCTCCCCGAGCTGCCCATGGAGCAGGAAGGAGCAGTCGACGTCGAGCACCACACCATCGTTGAACGCGACGCGCAGGCGGTAGCCGTCGAGGGCTTCAACAGTTGTGACGCGGAGCATCAGCTCCTCATGCTAGGGCAATGGCGCGATCGGTGTAAGGGGCTCGAGCGCCTGCGCGCGCTCCCAATTGTCGGCGAGCTCCTTGGTGTGCAGGCGTGCCCACTCTCGGACCAGCCTCAGCGCACGCCGCCCGGACCATCCGCCCCCACACTTCCACGCACAGTATGGGCTATGGTGCGGCGGGTGCACGCCCGCGATCCTGCTTGGCGCCCTGGATGCCGGCCTGGCGCATGATGCGCCGCACGCGGTCACGGCCGACATCCTCTCCGGCACGGAGCAGCGCCTTCCAGGTGCGCCGGTAACCCTAGGCGCAATAGTTCGCCTCGTGGATCTCCCTGATCTTGGCGAGCAGCCGCTCGTCCTGGACCTGGCGGGCCGAACGGCGGCCCGAGGCGCGCTCGTAGTACGCGGACACCGACGCGCCCAGAGTGCTGCAGACCGGCTCGACCCCGAAGCGCTCGCGATGCTCGTCGATGAACGCGCTCGCTTCGGCCGGTTCGGTTCGAGCTCCTTGGCGAAAACACACTCGCCGCCTTCAAGATCTCGTTCGCACGACGCGACTCGACGACCTCGCGCCGCAGCTTCTTGATCTCATCCCGCTGCTGGCTGGAGCAGATCGCCGCGTTTGCCGCCATCGGCTGGGGCCTGCCTGATCGCTTTGCGCAGCGTCTCGCACTGGATGCCCAGATCATCCGCAACGTGCGAGATCGGACGCCCGCTCTCAAACGCCAGCCGAACGCCCCGCTCAAACAGCTCTGGTGGATACTTCCTCGCTCTTGGCACGCCCGAAAGCTCTCCTCCCCCGCGGACGAAACCGCGGATCAGAGCCTCCGTCAAACCCAGCCTGGCTCACCGACTCGGCCGCGAGGCGGCTAGCAGGCTTCAGACCTTCGCGTTGCGTTCGAATCCCGAGCTATTCGTACTCGCTGGCGATGCGAGCCTGCTGTGCCGTTGATAGTCCATACGCGTCGTAAGCGGCGGCATCGACATTGCGTTCGAGCAAGGCGCGCTCAGACTCGAGATCGGCCACCCGCTCAACACTCTCGGTCATCTCCTGGCCGATGCGCTCGCGTTCTGCACGCCGTCGCGGATCTATCGTGAGCCGACTCGCATTCTTGTCGAGGACGGCGAGCACGCCGTCGAGTCCGATCTGTGAATAGTTGGCCAGGGCTTCGGCACCAGCGAGATCGCGCGGACGAGCCCCGATGATCGAGGACAACCAGTCGAGAAACCCGCTCCGCTCGGATTCGGCGAGAGCAACGAGTTCGTGTAGGCGCGCACCCGACACCTCGAGATCGCCGGGGAGCTCGGTAGGGACGGGCAACCAGGCGATGAACTGCTTGTTGGCCGTGTAGAAGCCATTTTGGAGCGGCGCAGCGCCACGTCGAAAGGCGAAATCGATGGCTTGCGAGTTGAGCACGGCGGTCAACGCCGGCAGGGATGGGCCGTCATCCCGGGGAAGGATGCCGTTGACACGAACATTGTGGAAGTAAGCAGCGCCCGCTGGGTCCGCGGCTGCCTCGAGTCGCTTGACGGTCGCCGCGACCCCGAGCTTGGGCTGATCGTGCAGGCCGAGACTCTGCGTACGACCAAAAGCCCACCAGCCATCGTGATCCATCTTGCCTTTCTCGCGACGGCGCAGCTCAGCCTCATTCGCACAGAGATACTCCCACGTGAGCGGCAGTGTCTTCAGCTCCTGTTCGCTGGCCAGGCGCATTTTGTCTTTGTCGCGGCGATAGGGGAACAGCAGGAGCGAGCTGAGTGTCCGCAGCGCATAACGCTCCACATCCAAGCCGCTGGCAAGCGGATGGAGGAGATCGGGCTCGAGTTCGAGCTCGGCGCCCACCTTCGTGGCAACGACCCGGCACGAGCCTCGGATGCCGCGATCCTCGACGATGTAGATCGGGTCGGCGCTCGTGATGAGCCCTTGGAAGATCTGTCGCGTTGCGTCGCTCAAGGGAGGTCCGGCTGCTCGCATCGTGTCGAGGATCTCGCGCTCGTCTCTCGGTACGAGTATCCACGGCATTTCGCCGAGCTCGCTGGCGCGGTAGCGCTCGGCAGCCGGCAAGGCGTGCGTCGCGACCGCCCGGCGCACCTCATCCGAACTTCCTTCGAGCGCAACGTAGCCGAGATCATCGTCGCCTTCGCGTTCGAGCACGATGATGCACGTGTAATTCGTCGCCTCGAACACCTGGGCGTGTCCGAAGTCGATGATCTCCTCGATCAGGCAGCGTTCGGCGAGCCGGGCACGGAGACGAGCGCCGTATTCAAGCTTCAGAAACGCGCTGGGTACGATGAACCCAAGCCGGCCGCGAGGTCGGAGCAGGTTGACGCCGCGCTCGATGAACGGCACAAATACGTCGAACGACCCCGTTGCCGTCTCGTAGTGCGCTCGACAATACTCGGCGACATCGCGACCGAGCTCCTGAATGCGCACGTAGGGCGGGTTGCCAATGACGGCATCGAATCCGCCGTCCGCAAGCGGCGTGCCACTCGGAGTGAGGAAACGCTCGGGGTATTCGATCTGCCAGTGCAGCGGCCGGCCCGCGTTCAGCCCGACGGGCGGGATGACGGCTTGATCGCAGACACTGAGCAGCGGTGCCTTGAGCGAGTCGAGTTCACCCTGGATACGCTCCTTCTGATGGGCCTGCCGGCCCGTCGTCGTGTCCATCGATGTGATCGCGCCGATTCGGTCGAGCATCTCGCGGGCACGGGCAGCGAGCTCAGGCGCGAACAGATCCCTCTCCTCATCGAGAAGAGTCGACAGATCGCATGACACGAGCGAGTTGCCGTGGCGCAGGTTGGCGAGAAATCTCAGAGGCCGGTCGGAACGCACCGTACTCAGCCACAGCGCAAGACGGGCAATTTCGACAGCCATCGGATTTACGTCGACGCCGTAGAGGCAACGCTCGGCTATGAGACCCTGCAGCTCCGGGAGCGAGAGATCCGCGTCGTAGCTGGGGTCGTTGGCGATCCGCCGCGCGATGTACGCGGCCGCGCTTACGAGGAAGTGCCCGCTGCCCATCGCTGGATCGAGCACGTGTATGTCGAGAAGCCGATTGAACGCGTGCCTCCCGGACAGATTCGCTTTGGCGATCTCGCCGGAACGTTGGTCAAGGATCGGGGCGAGCGTTCGCTCAACGATGTCGTCAACGATGTGATCTGGAGTGAAGTAGGCGCCAGTGGCCTTTCGGCCTCCAGCCGGAACGAGGGTGAGCCTGCCCGCGTCATCCTCGGCGAGCTGATACGCGAGGAGCCGCTCAAAGATCGTGCCTAGATGACGAACGGACAGGCTGCGGTAGTCGACCTGCTCGCGATCGACGCGATAGAGCAGGTCAAGCGCCCTGGCCATCTGCTCGTCGTTCACGGTGCGCCCATGTAGCCAGGAATGGCCGTTGGCGGAGAACAGGCCACCGTTATACTCGTTGACCGCGAGCGCCGGGTCTCCTCGGTCGATGATCCGAAAGAGGGCCCGCAAGTCGTTGAACAAATCATCGGAACGGCTGCTGAACACGCGGTCGCCATCGAGGTCCCGCGCGAGGTGGTCCCGCTGGTTACGAAGGCTGTATGGGAAGTAGTGAGGGTTCTCGACCGGAAGCAGGCCACGATCCTCGGCGTGAAGGCAGAACAGGACTCGATAGAGCACGACGAGGGCGTTGTCGAAAGCGGCCGCAAGCGCAGAGTCTGTGCGCTGGTCGTCGCCCAGGAGACCTTCCGCCACAAGCGGGACGGCACCGAACACCTGGCGGCGCAGCGCATCGCCAACCGCGATCGCCTGCGCACGGCTCCCAGCGAGGGCGCGGTCGAGCAGGCATCTCCCCTGCGGATCGGGAGTCAGCGCCGATGCCGTAAACAGTGCGGCGAAGTATCGAAACGCTTCGTGGTCACGGGCGTCGAGCAGCGCACACAGGTCCACCTCGAAGCACGCGCCCTCCACGAGATCACCCTCGGCCGCATACAGTCGCCAAATCCGCCCATTGGTCAAGATCCCCCAGCGAGTTCGAGTGATGGCGACGTAGTGAATGATCTGAGCGACCGGATCCTCGCTGAGCTCCCCCTTGACTCGCCGCCGGTCGAGTGGGCGGCCGAAGCGCTTCGCATCGCCGACCGCAACAGCACTGACGAACCTGTCCGCGCTGGACTTCTCCGCCGCCTTCGCACGAGCGTCATCATCAACAAACAGGGCATAGTCGGGTTGGCGATGTCCCGAAGCCGTCGGTATACCGGCCTGCACCGTGAAATAGAACCCGAGCCGCTGCAGCACCGGCTTGATGAACCGCTCCTCCGTCTGACTCTCGTTGGCGTGCTCGAGCACCGCCCTCTCGGCCTCCCATAGATCCGCGAGATCGTCGAGGAGCCCGCGGGCATCGGTGGCCGCGAACTCGGGCCACGTCGGCAAGATGTCCTCGAGGAAGTGATCCGAGAACAGCTTGCGGTTCTGATACGGCCCGAGCGCGAGCCTGAGCTGCTCAGCCCGCGAGTCCGCCATAGGACTCAGCCGACAAACAGCGGCTGCTGAACGTCCGTGCTCGCGTCGGGCATGGCAGGCGCCGGCCTCGGCTCGCGCGCCTCTGTGTAATGAGCGACGACCAGGTGAGAGGAGTCGAGGAAAGACGCCGCCCCATTGCCGAAGGACCGGATGCGCGCGTCGGGGTGTAGCCGCGCGACCACGCTGGCAAGCTGGGCGCGCTGACCAGCCTCGTCGGCCGGAGCGTCGACGTCCACCTCCTGACGAGCACGCGCGTCGGTATCGAGATCGCGGGCTTCCACGATCAGTCGCCGAGGCGAAGCGTCCGAGCGAACCATGATCAGCAGCGTACGCTGCACTTAGGACGAAATCGTGACCCCTGCGGGAAAGGCACGCATTTTGCTAGCAACACCGACCCCAGGCCAGTGCGCGCAGACATGCCGCCGCCAGCGGGGCCGGCGTCGGCTCGTTCGGCGAGCTCCTTGATATTGCAGGGCGCTGTTGCTAACGAGCCGCATGCTTCGGCAGCAGGTTTACGTCCATCCTGCAATGGGCTGACGACACGGTCAACGCGAACCGGCACGCGCCTGGACCCACAGCCACGCTCGGCTTACCGCGGGCAGATCTCCGCAGTTTTGTTCCCCGTTTGTTCCCCGTGGGGGTCTTTCCTCACCATGCTAGTGCGCAGGAAAAGGCTTCATTTGCAGGCTATTCAGTAGTCGGGGAGACAGGATTCGAACCTGCGACCGCCCGGCCCCCAGCCGGGTGCGCTACCAGACTGCGCCACTCCCCGTATGTTGCAAGCGGGCGACGGGAATCGAACCCGCCCTAGAAGCTTGGAAGGCTTCTGTGCAACCACAACACTTCGCCCGCAAGCCGGTCTCATCGTACCGCCGCGGACCTCGGTCGTCTTGGCTCAACATTTCGATCGTGAGGATCGCGACTATCCGGTCCGCCGCCCTCCACCCGGCGCGCCCGTCTGACTCGGGCGCGATCATAGGCGCGTGCCCGGGCCGTTCGCCAGCAAGCGCAGGCGCTGGATCGCGGCCGGACTGGTCCTCCTGCTGGCGGCCCTTGTGCTCGGCGGCTACCTGTACAAGCGCAACCGCACGGGCAACGTCTACAACCCGCACGCGCGCTTCGTCGACCAGCCCTCCCCCGCCGCCCCGCGCGCTGATGCCGCGCGGGTCGACTGGCCGCTGTACGGCTACACGAAGAACCACACGCGCTACTTCCCGGCGTCCTCGCGCCTGTTTCCGCCATACAGGGTCGCGTGGATCCACTACGGCGGTAAGGCGCTGCTCGAGTTCCCTCCGACGCTCGCCGGCCAGCGCATCTTCCAGCTCGCCGATGACGGCGTGCTGCGGGCGATCGACAGCCGCAACGGCCACACGCTGTGGCAGCGCCGGCTCGGGTTGCAGTCGGCCTCGACGCCGGCCGTGGCTGGCGGCGTGGTCTATGCGACGGTGCTCGAGCGTTCGCCGGGCGTCGAAGCGGGCGCGATCTACGCGGTGCAGGCGGCGACCGGCAGGCCGCTTTGGACGCGCGATCTGCCCAGCCCGAGCGAGTCCTCGCCGCTGGTCGATGACGGCAGGGTGTTCTTCGGCTCGCAGGACGGCACGGTGTACGCGCTCGAAGCGCGCGACGGCAGGGTCGTGTGGACCTACCACGCCGAAGGCGCGGTCAAGGCCAGCCCCACGCTGGCGGGCGGCGTCCTTTACTTCGGCGACTACTCGGGCCACGTGCAGGCGATCAGCGAGCGGACCGGCAGCCGGCTCTGGGACACGGCCTCCGAAGGCGCGCTCTTGGGCAGCGGCACGTTCTACTCGACCGCGGCGGTGATGTACGGGCGTGTTTACCTCGGTAACACGGACGGGCGCGTGTACGCCTTCGACGCCGGCAGCGGCCGTCTCGACTGGGCCGTGCAGACAGGCGCGTACGTTTACTCCTCCCCCGCCGTCACGAGCGCCCCGGGCCTCGGCCCGACGATCTACATCGGCTCCTACAGCGGCACGTTCTACGCGCTGAACGCGCGCTCGGGCGGGATCGACTGGCAGTATGAAACGGGCGGGCGCATCTCCGGATCGCCGACGATCGTCGGGCGCGTGGTGTACTTGGCCGCGCTCGGCACGCACCACACCTACGGCCTGGGCATCTCCACCGGAAGGCTCGTCTTCGAGAAGGCGACCGGCTCGTTCGACCCGGTGATCAGCGACGGCCAGGACATCTATTTGACGGGCACCACCGGCCTCTACTGCCTCGCGCCCGCGGGCTGACGTGCACACGCGCCCCCCAGCCCGAGCGCCCGGCCGAGCGAGAACCGGGCCTGCACCACTATCCGGCCCGGCGCGCGCGCGCGCACGTACGTCCAGCCCTCCGGTGCGCTCGCGACACACCCAGCGCCGGCCGTGACCGTGAAGTAGCGCGTGTAATGAATGCGCGCAAGCAGCGTGCCGCGCGCGCGCGCGTCGAGCGCGAACGCCGCGTGGCCCAGCGCCGTCAGCCGCCCGGGCCCTTCGAGCAGCGGCGTGGCGTCGAGCACCCGGTACAACCGCCAGTGCCTGGTCGTGAGGACCGGGCGCAGGTACGGCAGGCCGCCACGGATCAGCGCCCCCTCGCGAGCGCTCGAGGGGTCGAGCGCGACGTCCGGCAGGGCGACGTAAGCGACGGCCTGTTCGCGCAGCCAGCGCTCGTAGGAGCTCGCCGTCAGCCCCGGCGTGAGCAGCACGTGGTCGTAGCGCTCTTCGAGTTGCTTCTCCCAGCCGCGCGCGAGCGAGACGTGCGGCGCGAGCAGCGCGGCCTCCCAGTGCGAGCGGGTGAGCGGCACCTCGACTCGCTCGAGCGCGCCGCCGTGAGCGCGCAGGTAGCGCTCGAGCGGCACGTAGTAGGAGGCCTCGGTGGCGGGCGAGCCGGCGACGGCGCGAGTCTCGCGCACCGGGCCCCACACGATCCAGGCGGCGATCAGGCACACCGCCAGGCCCGCGACTGCGCGCGACGCGCGCGCGCGCGTGCGTGGATGGGCCACGCTCAGAGGATGTTCGCCCCTGACGCCCTCGCGGCCTAGGGCGCACAGCAGCAGCGGCCCGGCGAGCAGGACGCCGTAGCGCTCGATGTTGCTGCCCATCGGCGTGTGGGTGACGAGCGCCAGCAGACACGCGAGCAGGTACAGGACGGCGCCGAGCCGCAGCAGCCGCTCGCGCCGCGGCAGCAGCCACAGGAACGCCAGCGTGGCGAGCGCGGTGGCCGCGAACGAGGTTGCCGGGTAGGGCTCGTAGCCGCCTTCGCGGAACAGCAGCTCGAGCGGCGCCAATACGAGCGCGACCGGCAGAGCCACGAGCGCGAAGACGCGGGGAGCGCGCTCGCTGAGCGCGTAGGTGAGCGCGGCGAGCACGAGCAGCAGTCCGGCAACGGGGCTGGCCGCGGCGCAGACGGCGGCCAGGACGGCGCCGGCGAGCGCGTGGCGGCGCGTGAGCGCGAACACGCAGGCCAGCGCGCACGTGACGCCGAGCGCGAACGTCAGGCGTCCGCTCCAGACGTCGCCGACGGCGGCCAGCGCGAACAGGCAGGCACCGAGACGTACGGGCCAGCGCGGGCCGTACTCGCGCAGCACGAGCGCTTCGAACAGGACGATCGACGCCAGCGCCGCGGCGGCGGCGAGCGCGCGCATCCCGAGCAGCGCCGAGAGCGGGGCGAACAGCAGGCCATAGCCGGGAAGGTCGTGGCCCGCGTACCAGTGCTCGTCGAACACGGCGAAGCCGGTGTGTTCGTAGAGTGCGACGCGGTAGGCCTGCGCGGCCAAGTCCGGCGCCTGCGGGTCGAGCACTAGCCACAGCACGAGCAGCAGCGCGCCCAGGGCGACCGCCGGCGGCAGGCGGGCCCACAACGCGGTCGGAGTCCGATGCGCTACCCCACCGGACTCCGACCTCCGTTTGTGTAAACCCGTGATCGGCCCGGAAGTAGCTGTGGAGCGCAATACTTCGCCGGTCCGCACGCGCAGATGATGACGATCCCACGCCTTGAACACCTCTAGCCGCGCGCGACGGGCGGTCCGCGTGCGGATGATGCGCTCGGGCCCGGCGCGGGTCGCCGCATGCGTCAAACGGACACGCCGGCGCACTCATGCGCGCGTGCGCGCGCGCATGCGCCGCGGTCAGGCGCTCGCCGCCAAACGCGGCGACCGAAGGATCGCGCCCAACTGCGGGCTGCGCGCCTGCCTGGCGTTGCTCGCGGTAGGCGCGGCGGGGCTGGCGAGTGGCTGCGCCGGAACCGGCTCGCCGGGGCTGGTGGCGTCCGGCGAACTGGCGGAAGCGCGCACGTTTCCCTACTTCCGGATCTACTGGGTGGGGCCCCACTTCGACGGTCTGCCGCTGGCGGCGGTGGACGGGCGCAAGGGCTACAACAAGCAGATCGGCGACAGCGTGTACTACGGGAACTGCGTGCAGGGCAAGAACGTGTTCGGGAGCGGGTCTTGCCGGCTGCCGTTGCAGGTGACGACCTCGATCTACCGACTGCACGACAACGGCGCGCTCGGAGCGCAGCACAACGTGCTGATCAGGGGCGTGCCGGCCGCGGTGTATGACGAAGGGCGCACGATCGAGCTGTACAGCGGGCGGCTGGCGATCGACGTGTACTCCGACACGCCCGCCCATGCGCTCGCCGGAGCGCGCCTGTTGCGACCTCTGAACGCGAGCGGCTCAGCGACCGAACCGCTGCCGGCGCCGGTGTTCTGCCCGGGGTTGGCGGGTCCTCAGGAAGCCGCGGTCGAACACGCGATGCAGGATCTGCCCGGCCGCGCCTGCCAGCACGCGGCGGCGTCGCTGGCGTTCGCGCACAGCCTCGGCATCGAACGCCCATCGCGCTAGCCGACCGGGAGCTCCGCGGTTTCGAGTCGCAT
Organism: Solirubrobacteraceae bacterium; assembly: GCA_035507415.1. Taxonomy (GTDB): domain Bacteria; phylum Actinomycetota; class Thermoleophilia; order Solirubrobacterales; family Solirubrobacteraceae; genus Palsa-744. The sequence continues at coordinate 121,372 of DATJOF010000076.1, read as the reverse complement.
CAGCTCGCGGCGCAGGCTGAGGAAGGCGAGCGAGCCGATCAGGGCGGGGACCCACAGCGAGATCGCACGGTAGGTGACGACGGCGGCGAGCACGGCCGAGCCGGGGCGCACGCCGAACAAGAACAGCATGCCGAACAGGCCTCCTTCGACGGCGATCAGGCCGGCGGGAATCGGCAGCGAGTTGGCGAGCATGCCGACGAGATAGGCCATCGCGACGACCCAGAAGGACGGCGTGGGGCCGTAGGCGAGCAGGCAGACGTACAGGACGGCGATGTCGAACAGGCAGTAGGCGACGGCGCCGAGCAGGCGCCACTCGCGCGCGCGGATCAGGGCGAGCGCGCCGAAGACTCCGCCGCTGAGCGCGGTCAGCGCGACGTAGGTGCGCCCGTGGCGCTGGACCCTGCGCGCGGCCGTGCGACGGGCCCAGAGCGCGAGCGCGAGCGTGCCGGCGATCGTCAGGGCGGCGGCGAGCGCGGGCAGCAGTGTGAGCAGCGGATTGCGCGAGCCGGGCAGCAGGCCGGCGTACATCAGCGCTCCGATCGCGAGCGTCGCGAACACGTTGACGGCGCTGGTGAGCACGAAGATCAACACGGAGCGCTTGGCGATGCGCTCGACCGACAGGCCGCGGCTGCGCAGCACCCAGGCGCCGAGCGCGATCCCGGCGAGGCCGCTGACCGACACGATCGAGTTGACGGCGAGCTCTGAGAGCGACAGGCGCGAGATCAGCCGCCGGCCGATCATGCCGAACACGAGCGAGAACAGCACCACGTAGCCGGCGCACGAGAGCAGCTCGAGGCCGATGCCGCCGACGACCAGGCCGGGCGTGGCGTGGGCGATGCGGTGGGCCGCGTCGCGCAGGTCGGGAACCGCCAGCAGCAGCCCGGCGACGAGCGCGAAGAAGATCGCCAGGCTGATCAGGCTGTTGCGCAGCGCGCGCGACTGCGTGGAGATGGCGGCGGCTGCCGAGCCGCCGCGTGCGGCTGCGGGCGTATCCTCGGGAGGAGCGGTCGGCGTCGCCTCGGTGTCGTCGAGCGGCCGCGCAACGGAGTGTTCATCCATCGTCCTTGTCTTACCCATCGTCCTTGCTCCGCTCGTCGTCCTTGCACGGCCCATCGTCCGGGTCCATTCGTGATCCCGGTGATGGCCTTCGCTTTAATCCCATGATGGCCGATCAAGCGGCTCGGATCCTTGTGGTCGACGACGAGCCTGCCGTACAGGGGGCGCTGTCACGAGCTCTGACCCTCGAGCACTACAAGGTGTCGCAGGCGATGGACGGCCAGCAGGCGCTAGAGCGCCTCGAGACCGACCCTTACGAGGTGGTGATCCTCGACGTGATGATGCCGCGCGTGAACGGCCTGGAGGTGTGCCGGCGGTTGCGCGAGACCGGCGACCGCACGCCGGTGCTGATGCTGACGGCGCGCGAGGGCATCGACGACAGGGTCGCTGGGTTGGATGCCGGCGCAGACGACTACCTGGTCAAGCCGTTCGCGCTGCGCGAGCTGCTGGCGCGCGTGCGCGCGCTGCTGCGGCGCTCGAGCGAGGATGAGGGTGCGGAGGATGAGGAGCGGATGCTGGCGTTCGAGGACCTGCGGCTCGATCGCTTCGGACACGAGGCGTGGCGCGGCGAGCGCCTGCTGGCGCTGACCAGGACCGAGTTTCTGCTGCTCGAGATGTTCTTGCGCCATCCCGGTCAGGTGTTGACGCGTTCGGCGATCTTCGAAGGCGTGTGGGGCTATGACTTCGGCGCCAGGTCGAACTCGCTGGGGGTGTACATGGGCTATCTGCGCCGCAAGACCGAGGCGGCGGGCGAGGACCGTGTGTTGCACACGGTGCGCGGCGTCGGGTACGTGCTGCGCGAGAGCGGCGCAGACGGCGCCGCCAAACGCGGCTGGAAGCCGCAGGTCGCGGCACAGCGCACGGTCGAGGAGCGGCCGTGCTGACGTTCGGACGGCGCGTGATGCTCGGCTCGGCCCTGGCAGTGGCGGTCGCGGTGGTGCTCGGATCGGTGCTGACTTACGTACTGACGGCGAACGAGCTGCACGGTCAGATCGACGCGCAGCTGGTGCATCGCGTTGACAACCTGCGCGTGATCGAGCGTCACAACGTGCGCCACGGCGACAGGCTGCTCGATGCGCTCGGCCGTGGCGAGGCCGAGGAGCAGCTGTTCGAAAACGGTCCGGGCAACGGTCCGGGCAATGCGCTCAGCAACGTGCAGCCGCGCCCGAACCAGGTGCGCGGCTACCAGCAGCTCGTGAACACGCACGGAGCCGTGCTGTTCCGCTCTGGCGCGAAGGACGTGACGCTGCCGGTCGACCCCAGGACGCGCGCCCTGGCGGCGGGCAGAGGCACGAGCTTCTTCCGGGACGCGACCGTGAACGGCTTGCACCTGCGGATCCTGGCCGAGTACTTCGCGCCGGGACGGGTCGTGCAGTTCGCGCAGCCGCTCGGCGAAATCGACCATCTGCTGTACCGGCTGCGGCTGCTGCTCGTGCTGCTGGGTCTCGGCGGGATCGCGCTGGCCGCGCTGCTGGGGCAGGTGGTGGCGCGCGCGGCGCTGCTGCCGGTGAGACGGCTGACGCGGACGGCCGAGCACGTGGCCAAGACGCAGGATCTTTCGCAGCGGATAACGCCGATGGGCGAAGACGAGATCGGACGGCTGGCGGTGAGCTTCAACGCGATGCTCGACGCGCTCGAGCGCTCGATGACGGCCCTGGATGCATCGGTGAGCGCGCAGCGTCAGCTCGTGGCGGATGCGTCGCACGAGCTGCGCACCCCGGTGACGAGCTTGCGCACGAACATCGAGATCCTCCAGCATGCGGGCGGCATGGATGCCGGCGATCGCGAGCGCCTGCTCGCGGACGTGGTCGATCAGATCGAGGAGCTGACGCTGCTGATGAACGACCTGATCGATCTGGCGCGCGGCGAGGAACAGCGCGCGAACTTCGAGGACGTGCGCCTCGATCAGGTGGTGCAGGAGGCGCTCGAACGCACGCGGCGCGACGCGCCTGCGACGCCGCTGCACGCCACCCTCGAACCGGTGATCGTCAGCGGCGTGGCGGCGCGCCTGGAGCGGGCGGTGGCGAACCTGATCGACAACGCCGTCAAGTACAGCCCGCCCGGCGAGGCCGTCGAGATCACGCTCGAGGGCGGCGAGCTGACCGTGCGCGACCACGGGCCGGGAATCGCGCGCGAGGACCTGCCGCACGTATTCGACCGCTTCTACCGGGGCGCCGACGCGCGCGGGCGTCCGGGATCGGGGCTGGGCCTGGCGATCGTCAGGCAGGTCGTGACCGAGCACGGCGGCACGGTGGTCGCCGAGCGCGCGCCCGGCGACGGCACGCTGATGCGCGTGAGCTTGCCCGGCGCCGATACCCTCGACGATGCGTTCGCCGGCGTGCTCGCGGGTGCGGTGCGGGCCGTCTGACTGCGGACGCGCGCCGCATGACGCAAGGCGCGCTCGCGGAAGACCGCCGGCGAGAGCCCGTACCGCCGGCGGAAGGCGCGCGCGAAGTTCGAACGCTGCCGATACCCGACCAGCCGCGCGACGTCGCCAACCGCGATCGAGGGCTGCTCGGCGAGCAGTTGCGCGGCGACGACCATGCGACGCGCGAGCAGGTCCTCGCCGAACGAGGAGCCGAACCGGGCGTAGGCACGCTGGAGCTGGCGGGGAGACGTGGAGATGGCGCGCGCGACGGCGGCAAGCGTGAGCGGACGGCGGTAGTGACGGGCGACAACGACGCGGCCCATCAAATACAGACGGCGATGCTCGTTGGGTGTATCCGGGCGCACACCTCCAGATCCGACGGCTGAGGACAAGCGGGACAACACGCCATCGACAGGCCACGCGCGCACACGCGCATGGCCTCTCATCGCACTCGACCCTCCCCACCCTCCTCACCGGCTCCACCGCCCCTCGCGCCACGCGCGCCACACGCACACACACGTATGGCCTCTCGTCGCACTCAATCCTCCCCACCCTCCTCATCCGCTCGACCCGACCCTCTGGCGCCACGCGCGCCACGCGCACACACGTGCATGGCCTCTCGTCGCACTCGACCCTCCCCACCCTCGCCCTGCGCTCGACGACCCTCTCGCCACCGCACACGCGCATGGGTCTTCGCCGCACCCCCACTCCCGCGGCGCACGCCGCGAGCGGCTACTCCTCACCCAGCTCGAGGACCGCCAGAAAGGCCTCTTGGGGCACCTCGATGCGGCCGACCTGCTTCATCCGCTTCTTGCCCTCCTTCTGCTTTTGGAGGAGCTTTTTCTTGCGCGTGATGTCGCCGCCGTAGCACTTGGCGATGACGTCCTTGCGGAAGGCCTTGACGGTCTCGCGGGCGATGATGTGCGAGCCGATGGCGGCCTGGATCGGGACGTCGTACTGCTGGCGGGGGATGCGCTTGCGCAGCTTCTCGGCGAGGGTACGGCCGATCTCATAGGCCTTGTCGCGGTGGACGACCATCGAGAGCGCGTCGACGGGGTCGCCGGCGAGCAGGACGTCGAGCTTGACCAGATCGGACGGGCGCATACCGTCGAGCTCGTAGTCGAGCGAGGCGTAGCCGCGGGTGCGGGACTTGAGCTGGTCGAAGAAGTCGAGCACGATTTCGGCGAGCGGCAGGTCGTAGCTGAGCTGGACGCGCTCGGGCGACAGGTAGTGCATGCCGGCATGGTCGCCGCGGCGTTCCTGGCAGAGCTCCATGATCGCGCCGACGAACTCGCGCGGAGCGATCAGCTGGGCCTTGATGTAGGGCTCGCGGATCTCGGCGATGGTGCCGGGGTCGGGCATGTCGGAGGGGTTGTGGACCTCGAGCTCGGCGCCGCTGGAGAGCGTGATGTCGAACTCGACGGAGGGCATCGTGGCGAGCAGCTCGAGGTCGTACTCGCGCTCCAGGCGCTCGCGCACGATGTCCATGTGGAGGAGGCCGAGAAATCCGCAGCGAAAGCCGAAGCCGAGCGCGTCCGAGGTCTCGGGCTCCCACGACAGGGCGGCGTCGTTGAGGGTGAGCTTCTCCAGCGCGTCGCGCAGGTCGGGGTAGCTGTCGGAGTCGATCGGGAACAGGCCGCAGAAGACCATCGGCTTGACCTCCTGGTAGCCGGGGAGCGGCTCGGTGGCTTCATCGGCGGCAACCCGGCCGCCGTCAGCTTCCTCGGCGGCTGCTGCGGGCTCGCTGCCAGCCCCATCGCCGGCGGGGTGCGACGCGGGCGGGCGGGCGCGCGATCGGGTCGTGAGCGTGTCTCCGACCCGGAGCTGGGTGACGTCCTTGATGCCGGTGATCAGGTAGCCGACCTCGCCGGCGGAGAGCTGGTCGGTGGGCATCATCTGCGGGCTGAAGAAGCCGATGTCGTCGATGTCGGCGCGCGTACCGGCGGCCATCGCCCTGATGGCGGCGCCCTTGCCGAACACGCCGTCGACCACGCGTATATAGGCGACGACGCCGCGGTACTGGTCGAACTCGGAGTCGAAGATGAGCGCGCGGGGCGGGGCATCGGGATCGCCCGCGGGCGGCGGGACGCGGCGGATCAGCTCCTCGAGCACCTCCCCCACCCCCTCGCCGGTCTTGCCGCTGATGCGCAGGATCGACTCGGGCGGCTCGCCTAGCAGCTCGGAGACTTCGGCGGCGACGCGTTCGGGTTCGGCGCCGGGCAGGTCGATCTTGTTCAGGCAGGGGATCAGCTCGAGGCCGGACTCGACGGCCAGGTAGGTGTTGGCGACGGTCTGGGCCTCGACGCCCTGGGAGGCGTCGACGACCAGCAGAGCGCCCTCGCAGGCGGCGAGCGAGCGCGAGACCTCGTAGGTGAAGTCGACGTGGCCGGGCGTGTCGATCAGGTGCAGCTGGTAGGTCGCGCCGCTGGCTGCCGTGAAGAACACGCGCACGGCCTGGGCCTTGATCGTGATGCCGCGCTCGCGCTCGAGGTCCATCGAGTCGAGCACCTGCGCGCGCATGGCGCGCGGGTCGACGGTGTGGGTGAGCTCGAGGATGCGGTCGGCGAGCGTCGACTTGCCGTGGTCGATGTGCGCGATGATGCAGAAGTTGCGGATCTGGGCTTGGTCCACGGGCGCTCAACTCTAGAGGGCGGGGAGGGATGTCTGGTGAGGGGGCGCGATGCCAGACGCGGTCCGCCGCAGCGCGGGTTCGCGCGGCCGGCGAGCGTTAGAAATGTGCGGCGCTCAAGTGTCTATCCAGACGGCCGATAACGGTCGCTGAATCCGACCTTCGTACCGAGGAGCGAAACGTGCATGCAGTCAAGGGCAACGATCAGATGAGCCGTTCGGCCGAGCCGAGCGGCGGATCGGCAAAGAGGCCAGGCGGAGCGGTCCGGGCCCGGACGGCCTCGATCGCGACCGCCGTGGCGATCGCTGTCCTGGCGAGCATCGCATTCAGCCTTGTCGCTAGCGCACCGGCGCTCGCGTCGTGCTCGGCGGGCAAATGCACGACGACGATCGGCTATAAGGGATCGGTCGAAGAATGGACGGTGCCCACGGGCGTCACGTCTGTGAAGTTCGTGGTCAAGGGCGCAGGCGGCGGCTCAGCCTTCTTTGATTCCGTGGGCGGCAGTGGCGCGAAGGTAAGCTCGACGCTAACCGTCACCGCCGGGGAAAAACTGAAGCTCGTGGTCGGCGGCGGTGGTTCGTGGATCTTCAGCGGCGGCTACGGCGGCGGCGGACAAGGGGGCGAGAACACATTTGAATTCGGCGCCGGGGGTGGTGGCGGCTCGTTCGTATTCTCCGAAGCAGGCTCGCCGCTGATCGCGGCAGGCGGCGGCGGCGGAAGCGCGGGTGAAGAGGACACTGCCGGTGGCAACGGCGGCCAAACTGGTAGTGCCGGCCAAGCGATCGGCCCTGTGGCGCCTGGCGGTGGCGGCACGGCCAGCAGCGGAGGCAGCGCCGGCGTCCACGCAACCGCCGGAAGCGGCCCGACCACGAGTACCGCGATCCAGGGCAAAGGTGGCAAGGGCGGTGAAGAAATCGATGCGTTCGCCGGCGGAGGCGGCGGAGGTGGCGGCTACTACGGTGGCGGCGGTGGTGGCAGTGAAAACCCCTGGTACGCAGGCGGCGGCGGCGGCGGCTCGTCGACGGTCAATGGCGGCGCAGAAACCAGCTACGTCAGCGGCGGCGGCGGAACCGGCGGCAGCGAGTGGGACAGCGGCCAGAACGGTGAAATCCAGGTCTCGTACTCCGAGCAGAGCACGACCACAACGCTGCACGCTTCGAGCAAACACCCCGACCTGGGCAGTTCGGTCACGTACACCGCGACGGTCTCCCCGGTCCCGACGAGCGGCACGGTGGAATTCACCGACGGCGGCACGGCGATCTCGGCGTGCAGCGCTCAAACCGTGAACACGAGCACCGGCGAAGCGACGTGCGAAACCACCTACAACAACCCTGGCGTGCATACGATCGAAGCGAAGTACTCGGGCTCGACGGACACGGCGTATGCGCCGTCGGCGAGCAGCAGCGAAACGGTCGTGGCGACGGCCACGACGACGACCGCGCTGGCCGCGTCAAGCGAAGCGCCTGCCGTCGGCACCCCGGTCGAATACACCGCGACGGTCTCACCGGTGCCGAACAGCGGCACGGTGGCGTTCACCGACGGCGGCACGGCGATCTCCCAGTGCAGCGCGCAGCCCGTGAACACGAGCACCGGCGAAGCCACCTGCGAAGTCGCCTACGGCGGCCCCGGCGTGCACACGATCGCAGCCGAATACTCCGGCTCGACCGACACCAGCTATGAGAGCAGCCAGAGCGCGAGCAAGCAGATCGTGGCCACGGGATCGACTTCCACTACGCTCGCAGCCTCGAGTGTCTCCCCCACGATCGGTACGCCGATCACGCTGACCGCGACGGTCTCACCGGCGCCGGACAGCGGCACGGTGGCGTTCATCGACGAAGGCGCGCCGCTGCCGCAGTGCGAAGCCCAACCCGTGAACACCATTACGGGCGAAGCCACCTGCGAAGTGACCTACGAAACGCCGGATGCGTACGTGGTCACAGCCGAATATTCGGGCTCGACCGACACCAGCTATCAGAGCAGCCAGAGCGCGAGCGAGGAAATCGTGGCTAGGGCGCCAACGACGATCACGCTCGCAGCGTCCAGCAGCTCCCCGACGCTCGGCAGCTCGGTCACCTACACCGCGACCGTGACGCCGGTGCCGAGCAGCGGGACGGTGAGCTTCATGGAAGGCGAAACGGTGATCCCGGGATGCGGTGAACAGCCGGTGAACCCGAGCACCGGCCAGGCGACTTGCGAGGTCACATATGAAACGCCCGGGACGCACTCGATCACGGCACAGTTCTCGGGCTCGCGCCAGGCGATCTTCGGCGCATCGACGACGGCATCGGTCACGGAAATCACCGCGGGCGCGGTAAGCCCGCCGTCCCCGGGCTCGGAACCGGCCTCGACGCCCAGCGCAGCTGCCTCCACGGCCCCCGCGCCGACGACCGCACGATCCACGCCGCGCGAGATGCCCGCACCGAAGCTGCGACTGCTGCGAAAGGGCGCCCAGCCGCTGATCAACGCGCACGCGTTCGACGCGTGGGTGACCTGTGGAGCGGCGCCGTGCACGGTCAGCGCCAAAGCTTGGGTGAAGCTGCCGAATCGCAGCCGGCCGCTGCGGATCGTCGCCGGTGCGAGCACCCTCGCCGGCGGTCAGACCGGCGCGGTGAAGCTGCTGATTCCACGGCACCTGCGCAGGCTGGTGCGCCGCTATCTGGTCGACCACCCCGGTTACCACGTGAGCATCGAAGTCACGTTGACGACCGGCTCAGGGCGGAGTGCTCAGACCGTACGTACGACGATTCCGATTTGGACGTTCCCAGGGTTCAGATAGAAGCCAGGCGGGGCCGCGCGCGACGCGCGCGGCCTCAGGCCCTCATTGCAGGCGAAGCGACACGCTGGACCCGGTGCTCAGCCCGGCCTGAGGGCCGCCCGGCCGAACCGGGAGACAGGCGCTAACGCCCGCATCCCCGTCTCGGCCAGCATCACCGAACCGGCCTGTCAGGCGCGCCCGAGCTGGGTGCGGATCAGGCGACTTACCTGGTGAGCCTCGGGGACGCGCATCGCGAGCACGGCGCGCGCATAAACGGCGGTCCCGGCGGCGGCGGCCGCGCCGACGCTGACGATCTGGGCGATCAGCGAGGTGCCGAACAGGTGGTCGAGCACAGCCCACACGACCCAGGAGACCGCCCCGAGCAGCGCCGAGGCGACGAGGATGCGCACGGTGATCATCAGCGTCTGCGGGCCTTCGAGATGATCGTTGAAGCCGATGCGCAGGCGGCGGTACTGCAGCGCGGTCATCACGGCGTTGGCGGCGACGGTGCCGATGATCAGGCCGGCGATGCCGAGCGGCTTGTACAGGCCGACCGAGACGACTATGTCGACGATGATGTTCAGCGCCGCCAGGCGCGTCGGGATCCAGGGGCGTTGGACGGAGAAGAACACGCGCGTGAGCAGCAGGTTGAGTCCGCCGAAGGGGAGGCTGAAGGCGAACCAGAAGAGCGCTTCGGAGGTGAGCGATGTAGAGGTGGCGTTAAAATGTCCGCGTTCATAGACGAGCCGCACGATCGGCGTGGCGAGCACCAACATGAACACGGCGGCGGGGATCAGCAGTAGGTTGATCTGGCGCATGCCGATGCCGATCAGGCGGCGCATGCCGGGCACGTCGCGGCGCGAGGCCATGCGGCTGAGCGTCGGAAACAAGACGGTGGCGACTGCGACGCTGAACAGGCCCTGGGGAAGCATGTAGATGCGAAACGCTTTTTCGATCGCGCTCGGGGCTTCCTTCGTGACGAGCGTGCCGAACACCGAGTTGATGAACTGGTCGAGGTTGACGATGCCGAGGCCGATCGTGACCGGCAGCATCAGCATGAACACCTGGCGGATGCGCGGGTCGTGCCAGTCGAGCGTGAACTGCAGGCGAATGTCGATGCGGGACAGCGCGACGAAAGCCATAGAGAGCTGCACGAACGTGGCGATCAGGATCGCGATCGCGTAGGCGTAGAGCTGGTCGCCGTCTTCGAAGCCGCCGTGAAAGTGCGGGCGCAGCACCACCAGCAGCACGATGATCACGAGGTTCCACACGGCTGGCGAGATCGCCGGGATCGTGAAGTGTTCGCGCGACTGCACGATGCCGACGAGCAGGCCATTGAGCCCGAGCAGCAGCACGACCGGGAACAGCACCTGGGAGAGGCCGATGGTCAGATCGACGAGCATCTGGTTGAACGTCGGGCCGATGAACAGCGGCATGATCAGGCCGGCCGCCAGGATGAACACGGCGGTGAGCGCGCCGAGGACGATCAGCATGATCCAGAACAGCGTCGAGGCCAGGCGCAGCGCCTCTTTGCGGCGGCCGCTCTGGAGCAGATCGGTGAACACCGGGATGAAAGCGGCCGACAGGGCGGCGTTGGCGAACAGGTTGCTGACGAGGTTCGGGATCTGGAACGCGATCGTGAACGCTGACATCGGCCCCGACGTTCCGAAGAAGCCCGCGGCGATGATTTCCCGCACGAGCCCGAGCACGCGCGAGATGCCGGTGGCGATCGAGAAGATCGCGGTGTTGCGTGCGACCCGTTCGCCGCCGCCACCTCCGCCGTCATCGCCGTGGGCGAGCTGCTCCGGGTCGGGCTGGCCGAGGCCGCCATATTCCTCGCCGAAGCTGGCGTCGGGGATGCCGATCACTTCGACATGAGGACCGAGCTGGTCGCCCCGCTCGCGAGCGTGCGAGTCGCGCGGGCCGCGCGAGTCACCTCCCTCGCGAGCGTGCCGGTCGCGGTGGCTCGCGCCGCTAGCTTCGCGCGCGCCCGCCGCCTCGTGGTTCGGCGCCGACAGATCCTCGTGCACCGCCGTCTCCTGCTCGTGCGGCGAGGGCTCCCCGGCGGGCCCGCGCTCTGGTGGGATGGTGGGCAAGGCCGCTATAGTACGGCGCTGCAGCGATGGCGAATATTCATTCTCAGAAGAAGCGGATCCTGCGCTCGGAGCGCGAGCGGCTGGAGAACCGCCGCTACACGTCGGCCGTGAAGACGTACTTTCGCCGCTTGGAGGCGGCCGTGCACGACGGCGACGAGCAGCGCGCGGATGAGGAGCACCGGGTGCTGCAGAGCACGATCGACAAGGCGGTCAAGCGCGGCGCGATGCACAAGAACACCGGCGCACGCAAGAAGGGTCGCGCAGCGCGCACGCGCGCGGGCGCAACCTCCTAGACGCCCCCGGACGCGAGGCGACGAGGCGTTCCCGCGCCGGTCGACGGGCTCAGCGTCCTGGTCGCCGGCGTTCGGTCGCGGTCCCCGGACCGTCAGCGAGCGATCGCTTCGAGCGTGCGCAACGCGAGCGTGTCCTCGTCGAGCCCCGACAGGCGCGAGCGTGAGCCAGGTAGCGGTGAGCCGCCGCGCGTGTCCAGCTCGAGGTCGGCGAGCGCCGCGATCGCGGCGCGCAGCTGCTCGGGCTCGGCGCATGCCACGTCCCGCAGGAAGCGCTCGGCCGCGCGCGTGGGCATGCGCAGCGTGCGCTTCAGCTCGGCGGTGGAGGTGCCGGACTGCAGGCGCAGGGACAGGGCGAGCGCTTCGCGCAGGCGCGAGGCCATCAGATAGTGCAGCCCGGACAGGCGCTCGCCCTGCTGACGCAGGCGCAGGTAAGAGCGGACGGCCTCGCGCCGGCCGTCGCGGCTGAGCAGCGCGTCGGCGAGCGCGTACACACGCTGCTGGGCCGAGTGGGCGGCACGCTCGTCGATCTCCTGTGCGCTCACCGGCCGCGGAGCTGACGAGGACCCGGCCGCGGACGAAGACGCCCCGGTGGACGCAGGTCGGATGGCGGCCGGGCCGCCGGCGGGGCCCAGCTCGAGCGCGAGCTTCTCCAGCTCGCGCAGCAGCCGCTGCTGGCGCTCGCCGACGTGCGACACGAGTGCGCTGGCGGCGGCGCCATCGAGCTCGAGGCCGAGGCGGGCGGCCTGTGCGCACACCCACTTGGGCAGCTGCCAGGGCTTGACCGCGGCGTGTGTCACGACCTGGCCGCCGGCGCGCTCGACCGCACGGTGCAGCGCGGCGGGCGCCTTCGCGCGGCCCTCCTCGAACGCGAACAGCGCGACAGTCGTGGCCGGCTGGATCACCGCGAGCGCGGGAGCGAGCTGCTGCTCGACGTCCGCCTGCTTCCAGCGCTCGACACCCTCGACGAGGATCACGCGGCCGATCGCTCCTGTGCCCGGGATTCCCGTCGCGAGCGTCATCGTGGCAAGCGCCTGGGCGACGCCCGCGGGCGTCGCGAGATCGCCCTCGAGCGTCTCGGCGCACGTCGCCCCGCCCTCACGCTCGGCCAGCGCCCGCAGGCCCGCACGTCGCTCGGAGATCGCGCTGTGATCCTCACCGTGGATCAGATAGGCCGGCTTCAGCTCAGGCATGGCGCGCAAGTGTACGGTGACGCGCCGATCGCTAGCGCACCACGAGGTTGACGAGCTTGCCAGGGACTACGACCTCCTTGACGATCTCCTTGCCGTCGACGTGCGCGCGCACGTTCGGCGCCGCGCGGCACAGCTCCTTCAGCTCATCGGGACCTGCGTCCGCCGAAGCCCGAACGCGGTCGCGCAGCTTGCCGTTGACCTGGCAGACGAGCTCGTAGTGCTCGCGCGTGAGCAGCGCAGGATCGGCCTGAGGCCAGGCCTGCTCCCACACACGCTCGCCGGTCAGCAGCTCGTATATGTCGGCGCTGACGTGCGGCGCAAACGGGAACAGCAATGAGGCGCCGTTTGCGAGCGCGAACGCAAGCGTCTCCGACCGGACCTGCTCGCGCACGCGCGAAGCCTCGTTGAGCAGCTCCATGACCGCGGCGATCGCGGTGTTGAACGCGAATCTGCGCAGGTCCGCCGTGACCTTGTCGATTGCCCAGTGGGTCTTGCGCAGAAGCTGCAGATCCGCTCCCTCGAGCATCGTGCTCGCGTCGGCCCCGGGCGTCTGACCATCCGTGGTCATGTCGGCCAACCAGGTCGCCAGGTCGCCGGCCGCCGTGGCCTTGCCGGCGCCATCGGCGTCGCTGTGTCCGAGGGCCTCGGCGGTCTCGGCTGCGAGCCGCCAGAGCCGGGTGAGGAACCGGTGCACCCCCTCGACGCCCTCGTCCGACCAGTCGGCGTCCTGCTCGGGCGGACCGATGAACAGGATGTAGCAGCGGGCCGTGTCGGCCCCGTAGCGCTCGACGATCGAGGCGGGCGAGACGACGTTGCCGCGCGACTTGCTCATCTTGGCGCCGTCCTTGGTCACCATGCCCTGGGTGAACAGCGCCCGGAAGGGCTCCTGGAAGTCCAGGTGCCCGAGGTCGGCGAGCGCCTTGCAGAAGAAGCGCGCGTACATCAGGTGCAGGATCGCGTGCTCGACACCGCCGATGTACTGGTCGACGGGCATCCACTCGCGCAGTGCCGCCGGGTCCCACGCGGCCCGGCTGTTGGACACATCGCAGTAGCGCAGGAAGTACCAAGAGGAGTCCACGAAGGTGTCCATCGTGTCCGTCTCGCGGCGTGCGGGGCCGCCGCACTCCGGACAGCGCGTGCGCACCCAGTCCTCAGCCGCCGCCAGCGGCGAGCGCCCGCGCGGCGCGTAGTCCTCGATGTCCGGCAGGTCGACCGGCAGCTCCGACTCGGGCACCGCGACGGCGCCGCACTGCTCGCAGTAGACGATCGGAATCGGGCAGCCCCAGTAGCGCTGGCGTGAGATCAGCCAATCGCGCAGCCGGTAGTTGACCGACGCGTGCCCCTTGCCCTGCGCGTCGAGCCAGCGCACGATCGCGCCGAGCGCGTCGCGATTGTGCATGCCGTCGAACTCGGCGTCGGAGCTCACGAGCGGTCCGTCGCCGGTATACGGGAGTCCCTGCTCGTCGCCGCCATCGGGCGCGGTGCCTTCGATCACGCGCCTGATCGGCAGGCCCATCGTCCGCGCGAACGCATAGTCGCGCTCGTCGTGCCCCGGCACCGCCATGATCGCGCCGGTGCCGTACTCCATCAGCACGTAATCGGCGACGTACATCGGCAGCTCCTCGCCGTTGACCGGGTTGGTCACCATTCGCCCGAGCGCGACCCCGGTCTTGGGCTTCTCGAGGTTGCCACGCTGCTCGCCCGACTCGGTGATCGCATGACTCACGTACTCGCGCACCTGCTGCTCGCGCTCGGTGCCCTGCACGAGGCGCAGCACGTCCGGATGCTCGGGCGCCATCACGAAGAAGGTCGCGCCGAACAGCGTGTCCGGGCGGGTCGTGAACACCGGGTAGTCGATTCCCAGCTCGGCACAGCGGAACGTCACCTCCGCGCCCTCGCTGCGCCCGATCCAGTTGCGCTGCATCGTCTTGACGTGCTCGGGCCAGTCGATCTCCTGCAGGTCGCCGAGCAGGCGCTCGGCATAGTCGGTGATGCGCAGGAACCACTGCTCGAGCTGGCGAACCTCGACGATCGCCCCGCAGCGCTCGCAGTGGCCCTCGGCGTCGACCTGCTCGTTGGCCAGCACCGTCTGGTCTTTCGGGCACCACTTGACGGCGGCCTGCTTGCGGTACGCCAGGCCGGCGTCGAACAGCTGCAGGAATATCCATTGTGTCCAGCGGTAATACGACGGTTCGTGCGTGGCGAGCTCGCGCGACCAGTCGATCGAGATCCCCCAGGAGTGGAACTGGCGCCGGAATGACGCGATCGAGGTCTCGGTGGAGATGCGCGGGTGCACGCCGGTTTTGATGGCGTGGTTCTCGGCCGGCAGCCCAAACGAGTCGTAGCCCATGGGATGCAGGACGCGCCGACCGAGACGGCGCCGATAGTGCGCGATCGCGTCGCCGACCGAATACACCTTCAGATGACCGATATGCGGCTCGCCGCTCGGGTACGGGAGCATCTCGAGCACGTACGAGCTCGGGGAATCCTCGTGATCCTGACCCGAGCCCGCGCCGCGCGCGCCCAGCGTGGCGCCTTCGTTGACGACCTCCCAGCTGCGCTCGCGTGCCCAGACCTCCTGCCAGCGAGGCTCGATCTGGTGCGGGTCATAGCGCGGTTCGCTCATCGGCTTCAGGTTATCGGCCGACCCCCGACGGAATTCTCGCGCGCTCGTTGCGCCGGCTCGGCGCGGTGTGAGCCGTGCGGCTTGTGGCTAGCCGAAGCTCCGGGGGCGCAGCCGAGCGAACCGCAGAACCTGCCGATCAGGCGAACAGACGGGCCCGCGTCCGCAGCAGCTCGACGACCGCGGCGGGTGCCTTCGCGGGCGAGCCGGCGTCGAACGGCGGCTGCGGGTCATACTCGATGCCGAGCTGGATCGCCTGCGCGATCTCCTCGCCGGCGATACGCGCCGCCAGCGCCAACGCCATGTCGATGCCCGCCGACACGCCTGCGGCCGTGGCGATCTTGCCGTCGAAGACCACGCGCTCTGCCGTCGCCTGAGCACCCAGGCGACCCAGCTCCTCGAGCGCGAGCCAATGACTGGTGGCGCGCTTGCCGTCGAGCAGTCCGGCGGCGGCCAGGATCAGCGAGCCGGTGCAGACCGAGGTCGTCCAGTTCGAAGTCTCGTCGGCGCCGCGCAGCCACGCGCGCACGGGGCCGTCGTCCATCAGCGCCGCCTGCCCGGGCCCGCCGGGCAAGAGCACGATCTCTGGGTGCGCCAGAGCGGACAGCGGGGCGTCGGCGTACAGCGCCAGGCTGCCGGTGTCGGTGCGCTGCGCGCCGGGCTCCTCGGCTACGAACGTGACCGTCGCGCCCGGCAGCCGGCTGAGCACCTCGTACGGTCCGACCGCGTCGAGCGCGGTGAAGCGGTCATACAGCAGAATCGCGATGTCCATCTGAGCTTCCTCTCTGATCGGGTGCGCGCCCGCCCGGGAGCGGACCGGTTTTTTGTTGGTGTGCCTCGAACCGCCGTCTGGCCGCCGCATGCAGCCGCCTCAGGCTGCGGCAGCGTCCACGCCAGTCGATCGGTAGCGACGCCGGTACTCGGCCGGCGACACCGCGAGCGCGCGCAGGAACGTCCGGCGCATCGTCTCGGCGCTCCCGAACCCGCACGCCAGCGCGATCGCCGCGACCGGCTTGGTGGTGTCCTCGAGCGCCCGCCGCGCCGCCTCCACCCGTACCCGCTCGACATATCGTGCCGGCGTGATCCCCGTCTCTGCGCGGAACGCGCGCGCGAAGTTGCGAGCGCTCATGTGGGCGCGCTCGGCGAGCGCCGGCACGGTCAGGTCATCGCCCGGATGCTCGAGCATATGCCGCTGCGCCTCGCGCAGCGGCTCGCGCTCGGGCTGCTGCGCGGCGAGCGTCGCGCTGAACTGCGCCTGGTTGCCCGGTCGGCGCAGGAACAGCACGAGATGGCGCGCGATCGCCAGCGCGGCGTCGCGATCGAGATCGTCCTCGACCATCGCCAGCGCGAGATCCATTCCCGCCGTCACGCCCGCCGAGGTCCAGACGCGGCCGTCGCGCAGGTAGATCGGCTCCGGGTCGACATCGATCGAGGGATGGCGTCGCGCGAGCGCGCGCGCCGAGGCCCAGTGCGTGGTCGCGCGCCGCCCGTCGAGCAGGCCGGCGGCCGCGAGCACGAACGCGCCTGTGCACACCGATGCGACCCTGCGCGCGCGCGGCGCTGCCCATGCGAGCCACGCGAGCAGCTCGGCGTCGGCGCTCGCCTTTCTGGAGCCGGGGCCGCCGGCGACGATCAGCGTGTCGATCTCGTCCGACGTCTGGGCAAGGCCGGCCGCGGGCACGATCTGCAGCCCGCTCGACGTCTCGAACGGAGCGCCGTCGTTACTCGCCACGGTGACCCGGTAGCCGCGTTCGCGGCGCCCGGAGGCCGCGATCAGCTGCTGCGCGGCGCTGAACACCTCCATCGGACCGGTCACATCGAGGCTCTGCACGCCCTCGAACACGACGATCACCACGTGCCGCTGACCCACGCGCGGGTGTGCGCGTGCGTGTGCGCCGCCGTTTGCGGCTCGTTTCTCGCCGTCTGCGACTCGCCTGTCGGGAGCGCCATGCACGGATCGATCATGCTCCATGTCGAGCTTGTCCGCAAGGACGAATTTCCCACGATTTCTGCCATCGACGTCGGCTCCGGTGCCCCGCGCGCCGAGGTCCATGCGCATTCGCCTCACGGGCCGGCGGTCCGCCGGCGGGCGCCCCTCACGGGCCGGCGGTCCGCCGGCGGGCGCCCGTCTCTGGGAGCGGCGCACGCGCGCGCGCGTACGCGCGTGCGCTCCGGGCCGGCTTTACGATGGTGAGGTGTCCTCGATGGACCCAACGGCAGATGTCCCAGGGCGGGCCGAGCCCGATTCGCTGAGCGCGGCGTCCGCACACGTCGCCGGAATCATCGAGGCCGCGGAAAGGACCGCCGTCGAGCTGCGCGAGCAGGCAGAGGCGCGGGCGCGCGAGCGCATCGCCGAGGCCGATCGCGCCGCCGAGCACCGGGTCCGGGCGGCCGAGGACGAGGCGCAGGAGATCCTCCAGGCGGCGCGCGCACAGGCTGAGGCGTCGCGCAACGAGGCTGTCGCGTCGGTCGGCTCGCTGCACGCCGAGGCAGAGCGCGTGCTCGCGAACGCGCGCAGCGAGGCCGAGCAGAGGCTGGCGGCGACAAGCGAGCAGACCGATCAAATCCTCGCGCAGGCGGGCCAACGGGCCGAGCGCGTGCTCGCCGACGCCCATGCACAGGGCGAGCGAGCGCTGGCCTCAGCGCGCGAGGAGGCTGTGCAGGCCGTTTCGGCGGCCCACGCGCAGGCGGACGGCCTGCAGGAGGACGCGCAGACTCAGGCGCAGGAGCGCGCCAAGGAGGTGCGCGCGCTCGCGCGTGCGGAGGCCCGCGAGATCGTGGGCGAAGCGCACGTCGCTGCCCGCGAGGTCGTGCGCGAGGGAACCGAGCTCTCGCGCCACCTGCGCGAGCTGTCGGTTTCGTTGCGCAACAACGCCGAGCGCCTGCTGGCAGATGTGAAGCTCGCGCATGGCAGCATGACCGCGCGCTTGGACCAGGTTGGGCCGCCCGGCCGCGCCGGAGGCTCGGTCGGCTCGAGCCGACGTGACGATCCGGGAGACGAGCTCGACGTCCCCGAGTTCATGCCGCGGCGCTGATCGCTGAGGGCGAGGCTCGCGAGCCAGCGCCGGCGGACCCGCGACACAGGGCCCGCGGGCTCGCGGCACCGCGCCGGCGTTCCCGCAACACAGGGCCGGACAGGGCCGGTGGACCCGCAACACAGGGCCGGCGGGCTCGCGACACATGGCGATACCATGGGCGTCCCGGGGCTATAGCTCAGCTGGGAGAGCGTCGCGCTGGCAGCGCGAAGGTCGTCGGTTCGAGCCCGACTAGCTCCACTCCGCAGCGGAGTTGCCCGCTGCGTGCCGGTTCGCCTCGAGCTCGGTGGGTCTCTAGAGTTTGGCTCATGACGCACGGGCAGAGTGCGGGCGCCGTCGCGGTTGCCAACGAGGAAGCGGTCCGCGCCTGGGACACGGTCCTCTATGAACGGTGGAAGTCGAACCGAAGCGTGTTCGTGGATGCGCTGCAGGAGGTCACTGCGCAGCTCTTCGAGCTCTTTCCGCCGTCCAGGGGCGCGCGGTGCATCGACGTGGGATGCGGCTTTGGCGAGACGACCCGGCAGCTGGCGGAGCTGGTCGGACCGCAGGGCTTCGCGGTCGGCGTCGATTCTTCCCCGCGGTTTGTCGAGGACGCCACTCGTGAGGCCCACGAGGGTGGGGTCGAGAACGTCGCGTTCGAGATCGCCGACGCACAGACCGCTGACTGGGAGCCGATCTACGACTACGCCTTCTCACGCATGGGCACGCAGTTCTTCGCTGCACCGGTTCCCGCTATGCGCGCGATTCGCGGTGCGCTGAAGCCGGGCGGCACGCTCGCCAAGATCTGCTGGCGCCGCAAGACGGACAGCCCGATGTGGGCGGAGACCGAGCAGGTTGTGCAGCGGTTCCTCGCGCGGCCGGACGAGTATGAGGCCGACACCTGCGGACCCGGGCCGTTCTCGCTCGGCAACCCCGAGACGACCCGTGGGATTCTCGAGGCCGCCGGGTTCGCCGACGTCGAGCTGCATCGGCGCGACTTCGACTACTTCATGGGCGCCGACATGGACGAAGCGCTCGAGGCCCTGCTTGCGATCGGACCCGGAGCCGAGCTGATCCGCCTGAACGGCGAGTATGGCGAGAGCCGTCGAGGCGAGATCAGTGAGGCCCTCAGAGACCATTACGCGGCCTGGCAGCGACCTGACGGGTCGATCGTCGGCCGCGGGTCGGTCTGGATCGTCGCGGCCACGAATCCGCGTTAGACCAGGAACTGCCCCCGGGCGACGACGACGGCCGAGCCGCCGACCTCGACCTGTTCGATCTGTCCGGACGACCCCGCGACGCGCGCGTAGAGCATCGACGGGCGCTGCAGCTCCGCCCCCTGGTGGATCTCGATCTGCTCGCCGAAGGCGATCCAGCCGTGTCGCGCGAGATGGATGGCGAGCGGGCCGGCGGCCGAGCCCGTGGCTGCGTCCTCGGGCACGCCGTATGCCGGCCCGAACATGCGGGTCTTCCAGCGCTTGTCGCGGCCGGCAAAGCAGTTGACGCCGACCTCGCCCAGGTTTTCCAGCGCGGCGAAGTCCGGCGCGAGCGCCGCGACCGCCTGCTCGGTGGCAAGCGCGACGTAGACGTGGAAGGGGCCGTTCGGGTAGGCCTCGACCGGCAGCTCCGAGCGCTCGACCCCGAGCGCCGCGAGCAGCTCCTGCGCGCGTTCGTACGGACGCCACTCGGGCACGAGCTGGTGCATGCGTCCGAACACGATGCGCCCGTGCGCACGTTCGAGCTCGACCGGGATCACGCCGAGCTCACACTCCAACCTGACCGCGTTTCGCTCGAGCGCCTCGGCGATCACGAACGCCGAGCCGAGCGTGGGGTGTCCGGCGAACGGCAGCTCATGGCGCGGTGTGAAGATGCGGATGCGAGCGTCGCCGCCGCGTTCGGCGGGAAGCACGAACACGGTCTCGGAGAAGTTCAGCTCGCGAGCCAGCCGCTGCATCTGCTCAGACGAGCAACCGGCGCCATCCGGGAACACCCCCAGTTGATTGCCCTGGAGCGGCGTGTCGGTGAAGACATCGACGATCAGGTATTCGTGTGCCGACACCGGGGTCGTTCGCCGTCGGGGTGCGCTGCAGCGGGCAGGGCGTTCATGCAGTCGTGTCCTTCGTGACTGATACTCGCAGGCGGTTGACTCTGACGACCCGTGGTCGCACGAATCGGCATGATTGGCGCGTGGCTGCATTCGCCGGGTTTCCGCCGGAGGCGATCGAATTCCTGCGCGAGCTCGAGGACAACAACGATCGCGACTGGTTCAAGGCGAACCGCCCGCGCTATGACGAGTGCCTGGTGGCGCCGGTTACTGCGCTCGGCGAGGATCTGGCGGGGCTCGGCTTGCCGCGCCTGTTCCGTCCGTGGAACGACACTCGCTTTCGTCCCGGACCTCCGATCAAGGAGCACGTCGGCCTCGCGATCGGCTACGAGGGCGCCGGCGGGTTCTACGTCGAGCTTTCGCTGGACGGCCTGCTCGTTGCCGCAGGGCTGCACAACCCAGCGCCGGATCAGGTCGAGCGCCTGCGCCGAGCGGTCGACGCCGGACGCTCGGCTGCGCCACTGACCAGGGCGATCGCCCAGGCGGGCGGCGCCGGGCTGGAGCTGAACCAGCCCGACCTGCGGCGTGCGCCGCGCGGCTACTCCTTGGATCACCCGCGCCTCGAGCTGTTGCGGCGACGGCGCCTCACGGTGGCTCGGCGGCACGCGCTCGGCTCCTGGCTGCACAAGCCCAGCGCGGGCCGGCGCATCCGAGCCGAGCTCGATGCCGCGGCGCCGCTCGTGCGGTGGCTGCGCGAGCACGTCGGCCCGACGCAACAGGCGAGCACGCGAACCGGCTGAGAGCCCTTGCGAATCGCGACCTGGAACGTGAACTCGGTCAAGCAGCGCGTGCCGCGTCTGCTGCCCTGGCTCGAGCAGCGCCAGCCCGACGTGGTCTGCCTGCAGGAGACCAAGCTCGCCGACGAAGCGTTCGAGCAGCTGCTCGGGGAGCAGCTCGCCGCCCGCGGCTATGCCCTCGCGCTCAACGGCGAGGTCCAGTGGAACGGCGTCGCGATCCTCTCGCGCGCGGGTCTCGAGGACGTTGTGCGCGGCGTGCCCGGCGCGCCGGGCTTCCCGCATCCGGAGGCGCGCGCGGTGGCAGCGACCTGTGGCGGCGTTCGCGTGCACAGCGTGTACGTGCCCAACGGCCGCGTGCCCGACTCCGAGCACTACCGCTACAAGCTCGCGTGGCTTCAGGCGCTGCGCGAATCGCTCGGCGACCCGGGCGACGCGGTCGTGTGCGGTGACATGAACATCGCGCCGGCCGACATCGACGTGTTCGATCCCGAGGCCTACGCCGGCCACACACACGTCACGCCGGCCGAGCGCGAGGCTCTGGCCGAGCTCGAGCGCGTCGGCCTGCACGATGTCGTGCGCGAGCGCTGGCCGACCGAGCGCGTGTTCACCTACTGGGACTATCGCGCCGGCATGTTTCACCAGGACCTGGGGATGCGAATCGACCTGGTGCTGGCCGGCGTCGCCGTCGCAGGGCGGGTGCGCGCGGCATGGGTCGACCGCCAGGCCCGCAAGGGCAGCGGACCCAGCGATCATGCCCCTGTGATCGTCGACCTCGACGGGGCGCCCGACGGCGACATCGGCCCGGTCGTGCCTCCGCCCTCGGCCCCGGTGACCAAGCGCGGCGCGGTCAAGCTGCCACAGACACCGTGAACATGTGGCTGTAAGCGATCGATCCGCCGCGAAGGTCGCGGCGCCAACGGCTGCGTCGGTCCCAACGCCAACGGCTGCGTCGGTCCCAACGCCACCGGCTGTATCGGCCCCCGCGCCACCAGCTGCATCGGTGCCAGCGCCACCGTCTGCATAGGTCCCAGTGCCACCAGCTGCATCGGCCCCAGCGCCACCAGCCGGCCGATCGCGGCGCCACGATTGTCGGCGACGAGCGCGGCGTCGGGCACTGGCCAGCGACCACCGCGAGCGCTAGCATCCCGCCAGCATGGACAGCAACGGTCCGGAACACCGCGCCGGAGGGCTTTGTCGGATTGCGGTGCCTGCTCGCCCAAGGCGGCTGAGCGCTCTCGCCGTGGCGCTCACGGCGCTCGCCGCTGCGGGCCCGACTGCGGCGTTCGCCGAGGCTGATGGCGGCGCCGCCAACGCGCCCGTGACCGCTGGCAGGATGCATTTGCGCAAGCCCGCGCTCGCGGCTCCAAGCCCTGCGACGACGCCCCGCTGGGCCTGCCCCGAAGGGGCATGTCAGGCGATCGTGATCGGCCAGCGCATCAAAGTGGCCCAGGGAAGCGGCGAACAGCGCGGGCTCGACCCACAGGATCTGCAGTCGGCTTACAACATCCCGGCGACGCTCGAGGAACCGCAGACGATCGCCCTTGTCGACGCCTACGGCTACCCCGACGCCGAATCGGATCTGGCCAAGTACCGCGAACGCTACGGCCTGCCGCCCTGCACGAAGAAAAACGGCTGCTTCGAGAAGGTCAACGAGAGCGGCGAACCGCGGCATTACCCAGCCGAAGAAGAAGGCTGGGACCTCGAGGCGGCGCTCGACGAGGACATGGCCTCGGCTGCCTGCCCGCAGTGCCACATACTGCTGGTCGAGGGCAACGGCGAACTGCCGGCCGAACTGGGGGAATCGGTCAACACAGCCGTCAAGCTCGGCGCGACGGAGATCAGCAACAGCTACGCATACCCGGAAAAACTCAAGGAATACTGCGGAAAGAAGGGCTGCTCGCAGTACAACCCCGACTATGAACATCCCGGCGTGCTGATCACGGCCGCCTCTGGCGACTCGGGTTACGCCGACGCGTATTTCGAATTGGGCTATTCCACCGTCAACTTCCCGGCGACGTCGCCCGACGTGATCGCGGTCGGCGGAACCGCGCTGTTCAAAGAGGAAGAAGTTCCGCGCAAATGGTTCGAGGAAGTGTGGAACGAACCGTTTCTCGCCGCCGGCACGGGCAGCGGGTGCTCCAAGCACGAGCCGAAGCCGGCGTGGCAGACCGACGCGGGCTGCTCCAAGCGCACCGACAACGACGTCGCCGCGGTCGCCGCCGCCGTCTCGCCGGTGTCGGTGCGCATCGACGGCTTCTGGGAACTCGTGGCGGGAACGAGCGTGGCCTCACCGCTGGTGGCAGGCATCGAGGCCCACGCGAGCGCGCACGAGCGCGCCTTGGGGGCGCGCGCCTTCTACGAAGACCCGGGCTCGCTGTTCGATGTCACACAGGGGTTCGACTGGGATCCGCTCGACGAAAGCGGCACCAGCGAATGCGCTCCCAACGAATACTTGTGCAACGCCGAGGTCGGCTACGACGGGCCGACCGGGCTCGGCACGCCGGATGGGGTTCCCGTAGAAACCGTGAAGCCGCCGACCGTGACGAAAGTGACGCCGGACCACGGACGTGCAGCGGGGGGCAGGAAAGTGAAGATCGAAGGCACCAACCTCGAAGGCGCCGAAGAAGTCAAGTTCGGCACGGCCACGGCCGGCTTCAGCGTCCGCTCGGCGAAGCTGATCACCACCGAAGCGCCCGCCGGCTCGGGCACGGTCGACGTGACGGTGACCACGCCCGACGGCACCAGCGCGATCACCACCGCCGACCAGTTCACATACCGTTGAGCCGCTGGTCGCGAAGCGACGACCCGGCGGGAATGTCTGCCGGGGTCGGGACACGTGAGTCAGGGCTTCACTGCTGAAGGCCTGGAACGCTGGCGCGCCGCCGCCGAGCGACACGTCGGCGACGAGCTGGTCCCGGGTCTCGTGTCACTGATCGCCCGCGGCGATGACGTGCACGTCGAGGCGCTCGGCACGCTTGCGATCGGCGGCCGGCCGGTCACGCGCGACTCGATCTTTCGAATCGCCTCGACCACCAAGCCGATCACGGCCGCGGCGACGCTGGCGCTCGTCCAGGAGGGGCTGATCGGGCTCGACGAGACGGTCGACGGACTGCTGCCCGAGCTGGCCGAGCGCCGTGTCCTACGGCGCATGGACGGGCCCTTGCAGGACACCGTGCCCGCGATCCGAGCGATCACGACCCGCGATCTGCTGACGTTCACGTTCGGCTTCGGGATGGTGCTCGAGATGTTCGCCGCCGACCCCCCCTGGCCGATCTTCGCGGCCACCGAAGAGCTGCAGCTGGCGACGCTCGGACCACCCGATCCGGGCGTCCAGCCCGACCCCGACACCTGGATCGCGGGGCTCGGCCGGCTGCCGCTGCTCGCACAGCCCGGCGAACGTTGGCTTTACAACACCGGCGCCTCGGTGCTCGGCGTGCTGCTCGCCCGGGCCGCCGGACAGCCGCTCGGCGAGGTCATGCGCACCCGTGTGTTCGAGCCGCTCGGGATGCGCGACACGGCATTCTGGAGTGCTGAGAGCGAGCGGCTCGCCACCGCTTACATGCCGACGCCCGCCGGTCTCGTGAGGTGGGGCCCCGGCGAAGCTTGGAGCACGGCGCCCGCATTCGGCGACGCGGCGGCGGGGCTCGTCTCGACCGCCGATGACCTGCTCGCGTTCGCGCGCATGCTGCTCGACCGCGGTGCCCCGGTGCTGTCAGCCGAGCATGCGCGCGCCATGACCAGCGACCAGTTGACTGCCGCCCAGAAGGCCCATGGGGGCCTCGGGCGCGAGTTCTTCGATGGGCGCTCGTGGGGTTTCGGCCAGGCGGTGCGCGCCGACGGCGCGTTCGGCTGGGACGGCGGGCTCGGCACGACCTGGCTGGTGGACCCGAGCCACGACCTGACGATCATCGTGCTGACGCAGCGGCTGTTCGAGTCGCCCGAGCCGCCCCGAGTCCACCGCGACATCCAGTCGGCGGGATACGCGGCGCTCGCCTGATTAGGCCGTGTGCGCTCCTTTTGGAGGCAGTCACGCCGGCGGGCGCTAGCGGCGCGGGTCGCGCCACATCGGCCAGAGCTTCGGCCCGCGCGGCAGGCGCAGCTCGCGCAGAACCCTGAAGCCGTGGCGCGCGTAGAAGTCGATGTTGCGTTCCTTGGAGGACTCCAGGAAGGCGCCGACGCCGTCGCGATCGCACTGCTCGAGCACCGGACGAAGCACGGCCGACCCGAATCCCTGACCCTGTGCCACGGGATCCGTTCCGAGCACGGCGAGATACCAGTGCGGCGGGTCGTGCGGATGCTCGCGCTCCATCCCAAGCAGGCCCGCCCCGATCAGCGGCTGGCGCAGCGCGAGCCGAAGCCTCGCGGTGGCGCGCACGATCGCGAGGTCTTCGCGCCAGGTGGTCCGCCAGCGGTTGGGCGGCGCCCACAGCGCGGCCGCGGAACGGTCGTCGGTGATCCACACCTCCTGATGGGGCAGCAGCTGGCGCATGCGCGTGCCGTGGAAGCCTCTGAGGACCCCGAACCGCAGTCGCTCGGGCGGGCACGACCAGCAGGCGACCGGATCGTCCATGAACGCTCGGGCGAGCGCGTCGGTGGCGGCCCGCAGATCCTGGGCGCTGGCGCGGCGCACGTCCATCAGCGCCGCTCCCGGGCCGGCCGCAGGTCATCTCCCGCCAGATGCTCGGGCGAGGCTCCCGGTACAGCCCGTGACGACGGTGCGTCGAGCGCCAGCTCCACAGGCGAATCCGCTGCGAGCTCTGGCATCAGCCTCTGCAACGGCTCGTGCCCCGGCCCGTGGCGAACACGATCGCGCACTTCGGCGTAGCGCATCGCCTCATAGAGGATCAGCCCAACGAGCACGGCTGCAAGCATGCCAAGAGTCGCGAGCGCCGGCAGCACGGCACCGGCCGGCACCAGCGCGAGCAGCACGATCGCGCACACCAGCCGGCGGGTGCTGAGCGAGCCCGTGTTCCTGAGCCGGAAGGCGACATGTGCGAGCAGGTACACCGATGCTCCGCCGAGCAGAGCCGCGGCCGTGACGGTTCGCAGCGGCGCATGGACGTGGGCGAGCGTGCGCTGGATCCCCACCGCGACCAGCGAGATGCCGGCGATCATCGGAAAGTGCAGGTAGGAATAGGAGTCGCGGGCGATTTCGTTGCGCTCGCGTCCTTCGCGAGCTTTGGCCAGCCGCCGCGCGGCGATGATCGCAGTCACGTCGAAATAGGCCCACCACAACGCTCCGGCGATCACGATGCCGAGCACGGCTCCCAGCACCAGGCTTGGAGCGATCACGGCCTCGGCGCCTGCGCCGATCACCACAATCGACTCGCCGAGCGCGATGATCACGATCGCGCCGTGGCGCTCGGCGAAATGCGCGGGGACGAGCTTCCAGCCTTCGACTCCGAACAGGTAGGGGCCTCCCATGTCGATCAGCAGCGCGACACCCCACAGGCCCAGCTGGACGCCGCCGCTCGCAAACGCGGCGATGAACAGCATGCCGGCGCCGAGCGCCGTGCTGACAGCCAGCCCCAGCACCGAGTGGCGCAGCGCCGGATCGTCGCGGCTGGCGAGCAGGAACAACACGATGTGCGCGCCGCGCACGACCGCGTAGGCACAGGCGAACAGCAGCGCCTCCGAGCCGAACGCGCCGGGCACGCAGAGCGCAGCCACAAGGAACGCCGCCATCGCTGCGAACATCGCCAGTCGCACCGACCCCTCCTCGGGATCGACCACGCTCGTCAGCCACGCATACCCGGTCCACGACCACCACAGCACGGCCAGCACGAGCAGGCCCTTGAGCATGCCCTCCCATGTGGGCGTGCGGACGATCAGGGTCGCGCACTGCGTAAGCGCCAGCACGAACACGAGATCGAAGAACAGCTCGAGCGGCGTGACCCGCTCGCCTTCGCGCAGCACGGCGGTGAGGTGGGGCAGGCGGCCGCTCGAAGTGGAGCTGGGCGGGGTGCTGGCGCCGGGGTCGGTGCTCACCGGCTCATCTTGGCAAGCCCCGGCCGACCTCCCTCTCTCCCACGGCACTCACCGACGCCTCGCCCCACATCTGCTCGAGACGGTAGTACTCGCGCGTGGCGGGCGTGAAGATGTGCACGACGACGTCGAGATAGTCCATCAGGATCCAGTCGCCGCGGCTGAAGCCCTCGACCCTCCGCGGCAGCAGGCCGTGCTCGTGCTTGCATCCTTCGAGAATGCCGTCGTGAATCGCTTTGGTCTGGCGCTCGGTGTTGCCCGAGCACACGACCAGCCAGTCCGTGTACCCGACGATGCCGCGCATGTCGAGCACGGTCAGGTCGCCGGCCTTCTTGTCGGACGCGTAGCGGACGATCTCGCTGAGCAGCCGTTCACCGCCCGGCTCGTCGCCGGCGCGCTGCTCGGCGGCCGCGGCCGCCCCCGGCTCAGCCTGGCGGCCTGCATCCGGGCTGGCGGTGCCCCCCGCCGCTCGCAGCTCGTCCCGGCGGGCCGCATCCGGGCTGCTCATCTCAGTCCGTCCCCGGTTTGCGGCAGATCGTCGTCTGAGATTCCAGCGTCCCGGTCGGACGTGGCGGAGTGCGCAGCGACCGTCGCAGCGCGTCGGTGAGATGTGGCGAGATCTCGCTCCGGCATTCCGGCGAGCGGGTCTCGGTACAGGCCGCGCTCGGCGATGTACCCCGCGACTCGCTCCCCCACCAGCTCATCGACGTCGAGTCCGCGCGCGACTCGTTGACGCACCTGAGACGAGGACACGGCCACGGGCGCCATCGCCAGAAACTCGATTCGCGGCGATGGATGCAGGCCGAGCAGTGCCTCGCGCACCTCCTCGCGCCCCAGCCCGTCCCGCTCGGCGACCGCGAGGCCCGCCAGGCTGAGCAGCCGCTGCGGCTCACGCCACCCCCCCAGGGTGCGCGCGGTGTCGGCTCCCACGATGAACGTCAGCTCGACGTCGGGATGCTCGGTGTGGATGGCCTGCAGAGTATCCACCGTGTAGGACACCCCGCCCCGTTCGATCTCCCTGCCCGACGCTGCGATGCCGGGCGTCTCGAGAACGGCCAGGCGGCACATCGCGAGCCTGTGCTCGGGCCCGGGGTCGTCGTGGTCGACGCGCTTGTTCGGCGCCGCGAACGCGGGCATCAGCGCCACCCGCTCGAGGCCGAGCTCCGCGCGCGCGTGCCGCGCCAGCGCGACATGCCCGGCGTGCGGCGGGTTGAAGGTCCCCCCGAGTATCCCGATCCGCTCGAGCCCGGATCGGCCCGTTGCGCTACGTGCGGATATGCCCGTCGCCCTGGATCAGGTACTTGAACGTGCACAGCTCGCGCAGGCCGATCGGTCCGCGCGCGTGCAGCTTCTGGGTCGAGTTGCCGATCTCCGCCCCCATCCCGAACTCGCCGCCGTCGGTGAAACGGGTCGAGGCGTTGACGTACACGCAGGCGGCGTCGACGCCGAGCTGGAAGGCCCGCGCGGCATCGGTGTCGCGGGTGACGATCGCCTCGGAGTGCCCGCTGCCGTATTGGGCAATGTGCTCGAGCGCCTGCTCGAGCGAGTCGACCACCCTGATGGCGAGGATCGGCGCGAGGTACTCGGTCTCCCAGTCTTGCTCGCTGGCCTCGCCGATCATCGCCGCGCGCCCGCCCGTCTCGCTCGCCGTGGCATCGCCCTCCGTGCTCATCCTCGCCGCATCCCCGTCCGTGCTCATCCTCGCCGCATCCCGGTCCGTGCTCAACGTGGCCGCATCCCCGTCCGGGCTCAACGTCGCCGCATCCCCGTCCGGGCTCAACGTCGGCGCATCCCCCGCCGCCGACCCATGCGCGCGCGCGCGCGTGCGCTCGTCGCCGCGCAGCTGCACGCCGGCCTGCTCGAGCGCGAAAGCGATCTCCGGCAGGAACGGATCGGCGACGGCCTCGTGGACCAGCAATGTCTCGGCGGCGTTGCACACGCCGGGGCGCTGGGTCTTGGCGTTGAGCACGATCTGCTGGGCCTCTTCGAGGTCGGCGCCCGCATCGACGTAGATGTGGCAGTTGCCCGACGCCGCATAGATGACAGGCACGGTCGCGTGCTCCTGCAGCGTTGCCTTCAGCCCCTCGCCGCCGCGCGGGATGATCAGATCGACGGTCTCGCTCTGGCGGGCCAGCTCGACTAGATCCTGGCGTCCGGCGCCGGCGAGCAGGCTCACGGCACCCGGCGGCAGTCCGCACGAGACGACCGCCTCGCCGGCGATCTCGGCCAGCGCGGCATTGGAATGGGCGGCCATCGAGGATCCGCGCAGCACGATCGCGTTGCCGGACTTCAGACACAGCGCGGTCGCGTCGATCGTGACGTTCGGACGGGCCTCGTACACGACTGCGACGACGCCGAGCGGCACTCGCACCTTGCGCACGTCCAGTCCGTTGGCCAGTCGACGACCGTCGATCACCTCGCCCACCGGATCCTCGAGCGCGACGATCTGCTCGACGGCGACGGCGATCTGCTCGATGCGGTGCTCGTCGAGGCGCAGGCGGTCGAGCAGCGCATCGCTCAGGCCCGCGTCCGCGCCCGCCTGCATGTCCTGGGCGTTTGCGGCGAGCACGTCATCGGTCCGTGCGCGCAGGGCGTCGGCCAGCGCCACCAGCGCAGCGTCCTTGCGCCCGCTGTCCAGCGTCGCAAGCTCGCGGGCGGCGCGCTTGGCGGCCCGGCAGACGTCGGCTACCGCTGGGACCGTTGTTGCCATCAGAACCAGAGGATAGACGGGGCTCCGAGCCGGGCAGCGCTGCTCAGTCGAGCACGAGGTAGTCGCGGTGCACGGCCTCCTCGCTGGCGCGCGGCAGTCGCTCGCGCACGGCCGCCGACTGCATGCCCATCACCTGTCGCAGCTCTTGCGCGGAGTAGTTGCAGATGCCCTTGCCGATCGGTCGCCGTGAGATTGGGCCATCGCGGCCCTCGGGATCGCGGCGCTCGCCGTCGCGATCCCGGTCCTCGAGCGCGATCGCGACCGCGTCGCCGGCGTCGAACTCGCCCTCGACCTCGACGACGCCGACCGGTAGCAGGCTGGCGCTGCCCTCGTCCAAGGCGTGCGCGGCGCCGCGATCGATGACCAGCGTGCCGCGCGCCGGCTTGGCGTACTTCAGCCACAGCTTGAAGCTCGAGTAGCGAGCCTCGCGGGGCTCGAAGCGAGTGCCGGCGCGCCCGCCGGCGAGCACCGTCTCGAGCGCGTGCACCGACAGGCCGTTGCAGATCGTGGTGGCGATGCCGGCGGCGGTCGCCATGTCGGCGGCGACGACCTTCGAGCGCATTCCGCCCGAACCGAGCGGCGAGGTCGTGTGGCCCACCTCGATGTCCTCGAGCGCCGCGAAGTCGCGCACGCTCTCGATCAGCCGCGCCTCGGAGCGCAGCCGCGGATCGGCCGTGAACAGTCCGTCGATGTCGGTCAGCAGGACCAGCTCGTTGGCTCCGATCAGGACCGCCACCTGCGCCGCGAGGAAGTCGTTGTCTCCGAACGAGATCTCGTCGGTGGCCGTCGTGTCGTTCTCGTTGATCACCGGCATGACCCGCCAGGCGAGCAGCTTCTCGAGTGTCTGGCGGGCGTTCAGGTAGTGGCTGCGCGCGCTCATATCGAAGAACGTCAGCAGCACCTGCGCGCTCGTGACATTGCGCGCGCGCAGCAGCTCGTCGTAGACGCGGTACAGCTTGCCTTGCCCGACGGCGCTCGCCGCCTGCAGCTCGCCGACGGTGCTCGGACGTTGCGCGAGGCCCATCGTGCGCATGCCGCGCGCGATCGCTCCGCTGGTCACGAGGATCGCCTCGTCTCCGTCGGTGTGCAGCCGCGCCGCGGTGTCGCAGACGCGCGCGAGCGCCTGCTCGCGCAGCTCTCCGTCGGCGTCCGCGACGACGCTCGAGCCGAGCTTGATGACGACACGTCTCATCGCGTCAAGCAGCGTAGACGCTTGCCGTGGCGCCGCGACACTTGCCGTGGCGCCGCAACGCCTGCACGCGGCGCCTCGAAGGCTCGCAGCTCGGGTTCGACCGGACGCCCGCAGACTGCGGGCGGTCGCGCGGCTCTACGGCGCGCGCGGATCGAGCTCGAACGGGATGCCGGCGATCTGCAGCTCGTCGCCCGGCACAAAGCCCGCCTGCTCGAGTGCGCCGATCACGCCGATCCTGCGCAGCCGCTCCTCGACGTAGGCGAGCGCGTCCGCGTTGTCCAGGTCATAGCGCGCCAGCAGCCGCTCCACACCCCGGCCGCTGACGGCAAAGGCACCCGGCCCGGCACGCTCGACCTTGAAACCGCGGCCCGCGCCGGTCGGGGTGAAGACGATGTGCTCGGCCAGCTGCACCGAGTCGTGCCGAGACTCTGCCTCGTGCGCCGATCGTGCGCTCGCGCCGAGCTCTGTCGGCGGCGCTGCGGGCACGAGCGCGAGCAGCAGCTGCCCGAGCTCGCGCACGCCCGCCCCGGTGGCACTCGAGGTGGCGAGCACGGGTACGTCGGGGCCGAGACGCCGCTGCCACTCGCGCTGCACCGCGGCGACCTGCGCAGGGGGCAGGAGATCGACCTTCGAGAGCGCCAGCACGCGTGAAAGCCGGGCCAGACGCGGGTCGTAGCGCGCCAGCTCGCGCTCGATCGCGGCATGGTTGGCAACCGGGTCGGCGCCCTCGGCGGCGGATGGCGCCGGGGCGACATCGAGCACGTGCACCAGCAATCTGGTGCGCTCGACATGGGCGAGAAAGTCGTGTCCGAGCCCGACGCCCTCGCTGGCGCCCTCGATCAGGCCGGGGATATCGGCCACCACGACCTGGCGGCGCGAGGTTTCGTCTTCGAGCACGCCGAGCGCCGGCGTGAGCGTCGTGAAGGGATAGCTCGCTACCTTCGGCGTGGCCCGCGTGAGACGCGACAGCAGCGAGGACTTGCCCGCGTTCGGCATCCCCACCAAACCGACGTCGGCGAGCAGCTTGAGCTGCAGCTCGATCCAGCCCTGCTCGCCCGGGAGCCCGCGCTCGGCGAACCGCGGGGCCTGCCGGGTGGCGGTGGCGAAGCGCTTGTTGCCCCGTCCGCCGGATCCGCCGCGCGCGATCCGGGCGCGCTGCCCGTTGGCGACCAGCTCCCAGCGCCGTCCGCCGAGGTCCTCGGCGCCGACACCGCGGGCCTCCGTGCCGGGCGGCACCGTCAGCGTCAGCGCGGCGCCGTGGGCGCCGTGGCGCAAGGCGCCTTCGCCGTGACCGCCGCGTCCGGCTCGGTAGTGGGCCCGGCGCCTGAAGCCGCGCAGGTCGCGCAGCGAGTCGTCGCACACGAGCACCACGTCACCTCCGCGTCCGCCGTCGCCGCCGTCGGGTCCGCCGCGCGGGACGTGGGCCTCGCGACGGAAGCTCATGCAGCCGTCGCCCCCGGCTCCCGCCTCGACGTGGATCTTGGCGCGGTCCTCCATCGCGACCGCTGGCGGCTGTCGGCGGCGCAACCGCCGGCGACGGCCGCAGCCTCCCGCGTGCCTCTAGGAGCCGGCGCCGTCTCCGGACGGAACCACGCTGACGACCCGGCCGC
Source organism: Solirubrobacteraceae bacterium (assembly GCA_035507415.1). Classification (GTDB taxonomy): domain Bacteria; phylum Actinomycetota; class Thermoleophilia; order Solirubrobacterales; family Solirubrobacteraceae; genus Palsa-744. The sequence goes on along the minus strand of DATJOF010000076.1, from coordinate 89,010 downwards.
GCCTGCCCGTCGTGAAGGCGACCGTGCCGGCGGCGCGCGCGTACAGCGTGTCGTCCTTGCCGAGCCCGACGCCGGAGCCGGGCTTGAATTTGGTGCCGCGCTGACGCACGATGATCTCGCCGCCGCTGACGGTCTGGCCGGCGAAGGTCTTCACCCCCAGGCGCTGCGCGTTGGAGTCGCGGCCGTTGCGGCTCGAGCCGAGTCCCTTCTTATGCGCCATCTGTGACCTTCTCCTCGCTGGCTTTCGGTTTCGCCGGCGCTTTCGCTTTGCCGGCGCGGGGCGTGATGTCGGTCACTTCGATTCTCGTGAGCTCCTGACGGTGCCCGGTGCGGCGCTTGTAGCCGCGCTTGGGCTTGAACTTGAACACCCGCAGCTTGTCGCCGCGCTCGTGCGCGATCACCTTGGCCGTGACCTTGGCGTGCTCGAGGCTGGTGTGGTCGAACAGAGCCTGGTCGTCGCGCAGCATGATCGGCTGCAGCGCGACGCTGTCGCCCTCGGCCGCCGCGAGGCGCTCGACGACGAGGCGCTGGCCGCGCTCCACGCGGTACTGCTTACCGCCGCTCTTGACGATTGCGTACATATCGGTCTGGCTGGTGCTCGTGGGTATTCGGTCTGGGCTGTCGTCGTGCTCAGTCGCTGCTGGCCTTGGCCTTGGCAGCCGAACGGCGCCGCCCGCCCCTGCGACCGCGACGCCGAGGTTTGGATTGTAGGCCATCGTCTGAGCCGTCCGCGTCGCCCGACCCGTTCGCTTCGCCTTGCTCGTCGGACGCCTGCGCGGCGACCGGCGTGCGCGCCCCCTCGCGCGCCGGGCCGGCGCCGTTTTGCGAGCCGGCGAGCTCGTCGCCATGCGACTCGGAGGGCGCTGCGCCGCCGGCGCCGTTCGCCTCCGGTCTGACCGGGCTCGACCGCGCAGGGCTCGCCCGTTTGCGCGAGCGACGCGCGCGCGTGGGCGCAGGCGTGCGCGGCGCCGGCGCGACGACCTCACCGGACTCGTCAAGCAGCAGCGCGCTGGCGGCGGTCCGGCCGACCTGATCGATGCGCACCATGCGCTTCTCGCCGACGTAGGCGGCGGCCCCGGCGATCGAGATGATGTAGCCGTCGATTTTGGCGACGGCGTCGTCGACGTCGTACATGTGCGGCTCGACGATCTCGACGAGCACCTCGTCGCCGTGCCTGAACGGAAGCGCTCGCTCCTCGACCTCAGCGCGCGTGCCGACGAAGGTGATCGCGAAGTGGTCGAGCGCCAGCCCGGCCGAGCCCTCGAACAGGAACGACTTGCCGGTCTGCGCCTCGAGCGCGTGCAGGACGCGCGAGGCGTGTCCGGTGAACTGGGTGCTGACGCGCGGGTTCATCTGCACGAGCAGCGCCTCGGCGTCGGGGTATTCGAGCGCGGCGTCACGGAGCTTGCGCTCGAACTCGATCGCGATCGTCTCCTCGCTCTTGATCACGCCCTCGCCCTCACAGGTGGGGCAGGGACGGCTCATGATCTCGCGCACGCCCTCGGTGACGTTCTGGCGGGTCATCTCGACCAGGCCGAGCTTGGAGATCTCGGCGGTGAACGTCTTCGTGCGATCTTCGTCGAGCGCCTTGCGCAGGGTCTTCATCACCGTGTCGCGGTTGCGGGCGCGGGCCATGTCGATGAAGTCGATGACGATGATCCCGCCGATGTCGCGCAGGCGCAGCTGGTTGACGACCTCCTCGGCGGCCTCGAGGTTGGTTTTGGTGATCGTCTCCTCGAGCGCCGCGCCTTTGCCGCGCCCGATGAAGCTGCCCGAGTTGACGTCGATCGCGGTCAGCGCCTCGGCGTAGTCGATCATCAGATAGCCGCCGCTGGGCAGATCGACGCGCCGCGAGAGCACGCCTTCGATCGCCTCGTCGACCTTGTAGGCCTCAAACAGCGGTGTGTCGGGCTGCTCCCACAGCTCGACGCGCTCGACCAGCTCGGGGGCGGTGCGCGTGAAGAACGAGACGAGCCGGTGGTGCTGCTGCTCGTCGTCGACGATCGCACGCTCGAAATGCTCGGAGAAGATGTCGCGCACGACCCGCACGGACAGGTCGGCCTCCTGGAAGACGAGCCCCGGCGCCTCGGTCTCGGCGACGCGCTTGACGAGCACCTCGTGCAGCTTGTGCAGGTAGGTGAGCTCGCGTTCGAAATCCTGGCGCTTGGCGCCATGCGCGGCGGTCCTGATGATCGCGCCGCCCTCGCCGAGGTCGAGCTTGGCCGTCTGGCGGCGCAGGCGCTCGCGCTCTGCGTCCTCGAGCCGGCGCGAGACGCCGATCCCTTCGCCGGTGGGCGCGTAGACCATGTAGCGGCCGGCGATCGTGAGCTCCATCGACAGCCGCGCGCCCTTGGTCTTGAGCGGGTCCTTGATCACCTGCACGACGATCTCCTGCCCGGGCTTGAGCAACTCGGAGATCTTGTGCTTGCCGCCCCCGCGACCGCGCTTGGCGACCTCGACGCCGGGCAGCACGATCTCGTCGACGTGCAGGAACCCGTTCTTCTCGAGACCGATGTCGACGAACGCGGCCTCGAGGCCGGGCAGGACGTTGTCGACCTTGCCCTTGTAGATGTTGCCGACGATCGAGCGCCCGCCGCGACGCTCGATGTAGAGCTCAGCTACACGGTAGCCGGCCCCTGGTGCTGCATCCGTTGCCTTGCCGCGACGGCCGGTGGACGTGGCGGCGGCCTTGGCGGTCGCAGTGACCTTGGCCGTAGCCGTCTTGGCCGTAGCGGTCTTGGCGGTCGCGGCACCCTTGGCGGCGCGCCCGCGCGAGCTCGATGAGCCCTTCGCGGCGCCCGGCGTAGTGGTCGCCTCCAGCAGCGCGACGCGCGTCTCGGCGCGGTCCACGCTCACGAGAACTTGCTTTTTCAATTTTCAATTCCAGTCTTGTCATGGTTCAGTGGAGCGGCACTCGGCCCTTGAGCGCGGCCGAGGCGCGGGAGCGGACGTAGATCGACTGCAGCAGACCTGCCGCTAGCAAAATGGTGATCACCGACGAGCCGCCATAGCTCATGAGCGGCAGCGTGACGCCGGTGATGGGCATGATCCCGATGGTCATTCCCACGTTCACGAACACCTGAAACATCAGCATAGCCGCTACCCCGGCCGCGATCAGCGCTCCGAACAGGTCCTTGGCGATCGTCAGGATGTGCAGCGTGCGCCAGATCAGCAGGGCGTACAGGCACAGCACCAGTCCGGCGCCGACGAAACCGTACTGCTCGCCGACCGCCGCGAACACGAAGTCGGTGTCGTCCTCGGGCACGAAGTTCAGCCGGATCTGGGTCGCGTTCGCGCCGCGACCGGTCTTCTGGCCCGAGCCGATCGCGATCTTGGACTCGTCGAGCTGGTAGGAGGGGTTGGGTTCGCCGGTCTTGGATTCGCTTTCCTTGATTTCCTTGAAGTTCGTGCTCGGGTGCAGGAACGCGGTCAGGCGTTCGGTCTGGTAGGGCTTGAGCACGTGCACGCCGACCGCCGGCGCGGCCACGAGCACGATCGTGGCCGACACGCACACGAGCGCAAGCAGCCCAGCCAGCTGGCGCCAAGGTGAGCCGGCGACGAGCAGCAGCACGAACGCGATCACCATGTAGACGATCCCCGAGCCGAGGTCCGGCTGGGCGATCACGAGCATCGCCGGCACCAGCGCCAGCAGGATCACGCGCACGGTCGTGTCGCGCTCGCGCAGGCGCCGGGCGCGGTCGACGATGAACGCGGCCAGCGCCAGGATCAGCAGCACCTTGCCGAGCTCGGAGGCTTGGAAGGAGAAGAACGGCAGGCTGATCGCCCGCTGCGAGCCGTTGACCGAGTGGCCGCCTGCGAGCACCGCCAGGATGCTGAGGATCAGCAGCCCGTAGATCCCGTTTTTCCAAGACCGAAATCGCCCGTAGTCCAGCAGCGACACGGCCACCATCAAACCGAGGCCGATCGCCAGATAGACGATCTGGCGCTCGACGTAGTAGTGGGGCTGCCCGGGCACCAGTTCGCGGGTGGCCTGGCCGAGCGTCAACACCGATGCGATCCCGAGCCCGACCACGGCGAGCGTCAACAACGGGTCCAGCGGCAGCGTCAGCGGGCGCGCGCCGGCGTTCGGCGCCGGCTCTTCGGCGCGCCTGATCGGGCTGTCGATGGAGGAGGCGGGCATTGGCGTAGATCGAGCAGTCTGCCGGATCAGAACGTTTTCGAGGTTCCCGCGACGAACTTCTCGGCCTGGCCAAACCACTTGGAGGCGATCAGGCGCGCGATCGGAGCGGCGGTTTCCGCGCCGAAGCCGCCCTGCTGCACTGTCACCGCGACCACAATCGGGCGGCTCGGGTCGGCGACGTAGCACATGTACCACGACTGTTCGACCTCGCCGGCCCGTTCGGCGGTGCCGGTCTTGCCGTACACCGGATGCTGTTCCTGGTTCCAGCCGGCCCACACGTCGGCCGAGGTGCCGCCGGGCTGGCTGGCGGCCTCGTGGATGCCTTCCATCACGAGGCTGAGGTCTTCGTAGTTCAGGTGCACCTGGCGCACCGGCGGGTAGCTGAGCGTCTGCAGCAGCTGTCCCTGGGTGTTCTCGATGGCGCTGCCGAGATGCGGGCGCACGACCTCGCCGCGGCCGCCGTGCAGGTAGGCATTGGCGAGCGTCGAGTAGGCGACCGCCATCTGCAGCGGGTTGGTCTGCAGGCTGCCCTGGCCGACCGCCAGGTCCATGTTGTACCCCACGGTCCACGGCTCGCCCGGTTCGGCGACGTATCCGCACACCTGCTTGCCGGTGCGCGGGTGCTCGCGTTCGCACTTGGCCTGCAGGACGTTCTGTTCGGCCAGCCACTGGCGGCTGGGGATCGTGCCGGAGAATTCGCTCGGCAGGTCGATCCCGCTGGGCTCGCCGATCCCGAGTTCGCGGGCCTTGTTCTGGATCACGTTGCCGTAGCTGTTGGCGAGCTCGCCGACCGTGAAGAAGTACGTGTCGGAAGAGACCTTGAGCGCTTCGACCAGGCCGACCGCGCCATAGTCGGCGTGTCCGGCGTTGCAGAACTGCTCGCCGGTGACGTCGATGCACTGGCCGGCGCCGAGGCCCTCGGTCGGGTTGATCACCCCGTGTTCGAGCGCGGCCATGGCGGTGATCGGCTTGAAGGTGGAGCCGGTCGGATAGGCGCCTTCGGTCGCGCGATTGACCAGCGGCGCCGGGTTTTCTTCGCCCGAGCCGGTGCCCTCGAGTTCTTCGTATTCGTGCTGGCTGAGCGGCTCGGCGAAGCGATTTGGGTCGAACGACGGGTAGGAGCCCATCGCCAGGACTTCGCCATTGAGCGGGTCCATCGCCACGAACGCGCCGGCGTTGGCGGGTTTGCCGCCGGCGCGGGCGTTGTCGATCCCCTCGAGCAGCGCCTTTTCGGCCTCGCGCTGGAGCGGCAGGGAGAGCGTCGTCTTGAGGTCGTAGCCGGCCTGCGGCGGTCTCGGCTGGAGCTTGCTGGGCTCGGGGTAGCCTTCGGAGTTGACCTGGACGCGCTCCATGCCGGGCCTGCCGCGCAGGTAGCGGTCGTAGTAGTACTCGAGTCCCGACTGGCCGACCACGGTTCCCTGGTCGACGCCGGCGAAGGCGCGACGCTTGAGCTCTTCAGGAGAGACCTCTCCGACGTAGCCGAGCTCGTTGGCGGCCATTTCTCCGAACGGGTACGAGCGGATCGAGACCGGCTCCTGGGTCACGCCGGGGAAGTCGTTCTGGCGCTCGGCCAGGACAGTCAACACACCGGGACCGGCGTCGGTCTTGATCGTGACCGGCGCGTAGGGCAGTTCCGTGCGCCCGTGGATCACCAGCGCCTGCACGTGCTGCGGACTCATCCCGAGCAGTGCGCCCAGTCGTTTGTAGAGCTTCAACCGCGGGCGGCCCGCCGGCGGCAGCGCCGAGGGCACGACCTGGACGGCGTTGGTGACCTGACTGCTGGCGATCGGGTGGCCTTCGCGGGCGAGGATTTCCCCGCGTGGCGCGGCGATCGGCAGGTCGCGCACGCTCTGGGCTTCGGCCTGCGCTACGTAGTGTTCGCCGGTCAGCACCTGCAGGTACCAGAGGCGAAAGAAGATCACGCCGAACATCACGACCGCGATCCCGCCGAGGATCGCGACGCGGAATGCCATCTGCGAGGACACGGGCGGTATCCGCGACGAGCCCGGCGCGCCGCCGCCGGCCGAGTCGCCGGGGCGAAAACGTTCGATCGCGCTCATGTGTGAGCCTCGTTGTCACACGGACGCCGATCCGACGCGGCCATGCGGGCGCGTGCGCTCATGCTCGCGAGAGCGGGCTCAGACCACCGGTCGTGTAGGCGCGACGGCGACGGCGGCGCGGATCGTGGGGCAGGCTGCCGATCAGGCAGCGACGCACGAGGATCCACATCGGCACCGCGAAGATGGTGTTGACGATGATTCCCACGATGATCTGGCGCAGCAGCTCGAGGCTGACGGGGGCGTCGACGCCGAGCATGAACTCCATCAGCGAGTAGCCGATCAGCGCCGCAGCCGACGCGCCGGCGCCGAGCAGCAGCGGCGTGAGCGCGGCCTGCGGATCGCGCAGCTCGCGCAGGCGTCCAGACCAGAAACCGACGAGCGTGAGGATCAACGAGGTCAGCCCGAGCGTCTGGATCAACGCCAGATCGACGAGCAGCCCGACGGCGAAACCGCTCAGCGCCCCTACCGTCGAGCCGCACAGCAGTCCGATGAAGGCGACCAGCAGGATCGACAGATCGGCGCTGACGCCGAACACGGGCACCTCCGAGACGACGCCGATCTGAAAGAACACGAGCACGACCGACAGCACCGCGATGCGCACCACCAGGTTTGTCGACACCGGCGTGGTCATGCGCCGGCTCCGATCGGGACCGGCGTGGTCATCCGCCCGCTCCCGTCGAGGCGAGTTGCCCCGCGGTCGTTTCGCCGCCGGCCTGCTGACCCGGTGGGACGCTCGACAGCAGGCTGCTGAGCCGCGTCGGCAGCGAGCCCTGGGCCGCGGTCAGCACCTGCACGACGTCGAGGTTGCGCAGGTTCGCGACGGGATGGACGTTGACGGCCGTATAGGCGCTTTCTTCGTCGATCGAGGTCACCTGCCCGATCGGAATGCCGGGCGGGTACAGCGAGTCGTCGGGACTCGCGACGGTCCCCGAGGTGAACACGTATTCGCCGGGATGCACCGGCGTGTTCGCCGGCAGGTACTGGAGCAAGAGGTCGTTGGGGTCGCCGACCTTGGGCTGCACGATGCCGGTCGCGCCGGTCTTGCCCAGGCGCGCGCTGACGCCCATCGAGCTGTCGGTGATGAGGCTGACCTGGGCCCCGTCGGACGCCGCCAGCGTGACCTTGCCGACCAGGCCTTCGCCGTTGATCACGGGATCTTCGGCCTGGACGCCCGCGGCGGTGCCGGCCCCGATCGTCACGGTCGAGTACCAGATGTTTGGAGTTTTACCGACGACGGTCGCCGTCACGGGCCGGTAGCTCGTGACGCTCAGCTGGCCGTCGAGGTGGAACATGGCGAGCAGCTCTCGGTAGGAGGTCTGGTTGATCTGCTCGGCCACGATTTCACGGCGCAGTTTGTCCACCTGCTTGCGCAGTTCGGCGTTTTGGCTTTTGGCGTGCGCCGTTTCGCTGAACCAGCCGAACAGGTTGCGGACGGGCTTCAGCGCCTTGTTGGCGCCATCCTGGATCGGCGAGATCACCGTCAGGAAGCCTCGCTGCACCGAGTGCAGCGGTCCACTGTCGGCCTCTCCGAAGTAGGCGGTGAGCAGGATCAGGGAGAGTGCGACGAGCAGCGCGAGCAGCGCGCGGCGACGCCGGACCGTCTTGTTGTGCACGATTCAGGGCCTTCCGAAGCGTTCATTGCACAGAGTACCCCCGCACCCCTCGGCAGGTTCCGGCACGGCGCAGCGCTCGCCTCGGCACAGACGAACGTACTCGCGAGCGCCGGGCGGCCCCGCCCCTCACCGCCGCCGCCGGTTGCGCGAGTTGCGGTTGGCGCGGTGGATCGTCTCGAACTCCTCCAACGAGCGCCCCGAGCCCACGGCCACGCAGGTCAGGGGCGACTCGGCCAAGTGGGCCGGCATCTGGGTCTCCTCGCGCAGGCGCACGTCGAGACCCTGCAGCAGCGACCCGCCGCCGGCGAGCATGATCCCGCGGTCCATGATGTCGGAGGCCAGCTCGGGCGGTGTGCGATCGAGCGTCTCCTTGACCGCTTCGATGATCTGGTTGAGCGGCTCTTCGAGCGCCTGGCGGATCTCCTCACTGGTGAGCACGACCGTCTTGGGCAGCCCCGAGACCATGTCGCGACCGCGGATCTCGGCCTGGAGCTCGTCCTGCATCGCGCACGCCGAGCCGATCTCGAGCTTGAGCTCCTCGGCCGTCTGCTGTCCGATCAGGAGCTTGTACTCGCGCTTGGCGTAGTTGATGATCGCCTCGTCCATCTCGTCGCCGCCGACGCGGATCGACTGCGAGACGACGATTCCGCCCAGCGAGATCACCGCCACCTCGGAGGTGCCGCCACCGATGTCGACCACCATCGAGCCGGTCGGCTCGCCGACGGGCAGGCCCGCGCCGATCGCCGCCGCCATCGGCTCCTCGATCAGGTAGGCGGTGCGCGCGCCCGCGGACAGGCATGCCTCCTCGACCGCGCGCTTCTCCACACCGGTCACCCCGGAGGGCACGCACACGACGACGCGCGGGTGGGCGAAGCGGTTCTGGTGGACCTTCTGGATGAAGTGCCTGAGCATCTCCTCGGTCACGTCGAAGTCGGCGATCACGCCGTCCTTCAACGGGCGGATCGCCTGGATCGTGCCCGGCGTGCGGCCCAGCATGCGCTTGGCCTCGATGCCGACGGCGTGCACTTCTCCCGAGCGAGAGTCGATCGCCACGACGCTCGGCTCCGAGAGCACGATCCCGCGGCCGCGCACGTATACGAGCGTGTTGGCAGTCCCCAGGTCGACCGCCATGTCGCGGCCGCCGAAGCCTGTCAGGTAGGTGAAGATGTTCATAGGTCAGGTCGAGGACGCGTCCGTCGCTCATCTGCACACGCGGCACGGTTCGGTTGCGCCCTGCCCATCGGGGCGGCGGCCGGCGGCAACGTTGCCCGCGGCAGTCTAGCGGACCCCCAATCTCGGCCTCCACGGGTGCGAGCGCATTTGCACCCCTCTGGCCCGGCTACCGATGTTCGCTCAGCAGTTGCGGGTAGACGTCGAGCAGGGCCGCCACCGGCAGGCCGACCACGTTCTCGTAGTCACCCGCGATCTCGCGCACGAGCGCTGCTCCGGCGCCCTGAATCGCGTACGCGCCGGCGCGACCGCGCCACTCGCCGGTCGCCAGATACCACTCCAGCAGCGCATCGTCGAGCGCCCGGAAGCTGACCGTCGTGCGCGCGACGGTCACGCGCTCCCGAACAGCCGCATCCGCGCTTGCCTCGACCTCGTCCGCCGCGAGCACCGCGAGCCCGCTGAGCACCTCGTGACAAGCTCCGCTGAGCGCCGTCAGCGTCTCCCTGGCCTGCTCGAGGTGGGCGGGCTTGCCATAGATCTCGCCGCCGAGCGTGACGATCGTGTCGCAGCCGATCACGACCTCGGCGCCGTCCGTGCTCGCCCCCAGCCATACCGCGCGGGCCTTGCGCAGCGCGTTCTCGCGCACGACCTGCTCGGGGTCGCCGCGGCTCAGCTCGGCGACTTTCGCCGGCCACACCGTGAACGCGACCCCGAGGCGCTCGAGGATGGCTCGCCGCTGCGGCGACTGCGATGCGAGGACGAGCGCGCGCGACGCTACGGGAGCTCTCCGAAGAACAGCTCCACCTCGCGCGCCGCCGACTCGGGTGAGTCCGAGCCGTGCACGAGGTTCTTGCCTGTCTCCAGAGCGAAGTCGCCTCTGATCGAGCCCGTCGCGGCCTCGAGCGGGTTGGTCGCGCCGATCACCTGACGGGCGGCCCGGATCGCGTCGGTGCCTTCCAGCACCAGCGCCACGATCGGCCCAGAGGTGATGAACTCGACGAGCTCACCGAAGAACGGCCGCTGTGCGTGCTCGGCGTAGTGGCGTTCGGCGAGCTCGCGTGTGATGGTCATTCGCTGCAGGGCAGCGATGCGCAGGCCCTTGCGCTCGAAGCGGGCGACGATCTCGCCCGTCAGCCCACGCCCGAAGCCGTCGGGCTTTACCAGGATCAGTGTTCTCTCCATCGTTTTGCTCGTTCCGATTCCTCGCCGTCGTCGTGATGGGCTGCTTCACATGGCCGTCGCCGTTCTGGGTGACCGGGTGCCGCCACCCAGACGCGGACGCGGGAGGTTAGCCGCCGGCGGGGACGTTGGTCGCAAGCGGGGGGCGACGCGGGGAGGTCAGTGCGTCACGAGCTCGAGCGCGGATAGCGGGCGCGACCGCTGCGAGGACGCGGCGGCTCCTCATCGGGGACCTCGTACGGACGAGCACGGTCGTCTTCCGCAGCCCCACTCTCCCCTCTCGCGATCGTGCGTCTCGATCGCCGCGGGCGCTCATCGCGGCGATCGTCGCGCAGGACGGGCGCCGTCGCGCCGGCCGACAGTGCGGGGCCGCCGTCCACTGACGACGGCTGCTCCAGGGCGTCCTCGAGTGTCGAGCCGTCCAGGGCCGAGCCGCCGAGCGACGCGCCCTCCAGGGCCGAGCCGCCGAGCGACGCGCCCTCCAGGGTCGAGCCGCCGAACGACGCGCCGCCGAGCGCGGAGGCCGGCGGCAGCGTGGGATCGCTCTCGAGCGCGGGCGCGACGGCGGCGTCGCGGTCGAGCTCGCGCGCGAGCCCCGTGTCACTGTCGCGCTGCCCCAAGAGGATGTCTTCATCGGCCTGTCCGCGTCTGCGGCGCCTGCGGCGCAGGGGGGCGGCGTCGGGCACCTCGGTCTCGCAATAGGGGCAGACCGGCCACGTGCGATCCAGCGGACGCCCACAGCTGACGCAGCGCTCCTTGAGCTTGCGCAGGCAGCTCGGGCAGCGTATGAAGTCGCGCTCGACACGGTAGTCACAGTGCGGACACAGGCCGTTGTCGAGCTCGTGCAGGCGTGCCTGAGCTGCCTTGATCTCGAGCTCGCGCTCACGCACGTCCTCGAGATACTCGGGCGGGCGCAGGATCACGTACACGATCGTGCCGACGAACGGGAACAGCGACGCGGCCACGGCGCAGCCGATCAACATCGGATCCTCGATGCGCCTGCGCGCGTCTGCGTACGTCCAGTAGATCAGCGAGAGGTACACCACCACCACGAACACGATCAGCAGATCGATGACCAGGTTCAGGCCACTGCTTTCGATGCCGAAGTAGGCGACGGGGACCATGGTTGACCTCAGCGCTGACCGAGACGAGCGCGGCCCGGTGAGTTTAGAGTCTTTCCCGCCCGAAGCAGACGATTGGGCGCGCCGCTGCGCCGCGTGTGGGGACGACACAACGGGCAATCGCGTCGGCGCACGCGCGCGCGGCCTTGGTTCGCGCGCTACGCACCTCGCCCGCCGCTACGCGCAATTCGGCGGCGCACGCGCGCGCGCGTGCGCCGCTCAAACGAACAGGCGCCCGAACCCGTAGCCGGCCGCGAAGAACACGAGGATCACGAGCGCGACGATCAGGGCCACCGCGCCGATCATCGCGAGCACCGATGGGCCGTCGTCGTTCATCGGCGCGAGCCTTGCGGTCCGCCTATCAACGCCCCGACCAGGTAGATGGATCCCGTAACGAGCACCGCGCGAGCGTCGGGTGCGCCGGTGCGAGCCCAGTCGGACGCCTGCGCGAGCGCGCGCGCCGGCTCCGGCTCGCAGCTGGCGGCATCGAAGCCGAGCTGGCGGGCGAGCGAGTGCAGCGCGGCCGGCGACAGTGCGCGCGGACTGCGCGGCGCCGTGAACCACGCGCGATCGCAGCGCGCCAGCAGCGTCGCGAGCATGCCGGCGGCGTCCTTGTCCTCGAGCACCCCCATCACCAGCCCCAGCCGGCGCTCGCCGATCACACCCGGCAGCGACGGCACGAGCGCCGCGACCGCGTCGGGGTTGTGAGCGCCGTCGAGCACGATCAGCGGATCGCGTGCGAGCACCTGCAGGCGACCCGGCACCTCCGTCTCTCTCGCCGCGCTGCGAACGGCCCATTCGTCCAGCTCGATCTGCGTCGCCTCGAGCCAGGTCTGCGCCGCTGTCCGTGCGAGTGCAAAGTTGGCCTGCTGAAACTCTCCGGCGGCGCGCAGCCGTGCGCGAGCCGTCGAATCGACTGTCGCAGGAGCGCTGCTCGCCGCGGCCGTCGAGGGTCTATCGGTCGCGGTCCACGACGCTCCACCCCTCGCGTCAGAGGCCCGGCCGGTTGACGCCCCCGACGCTCCGCCCCTCGCGTCCACCGGAGGCTCGCCGGTTGCGGGCGCCACGATGACGCGCGCCCGGCGCTCGGCGGCGACGTGGTCGGCGACCGCGCGCGCTTCCGGCGCAAGCCCCGCACCGAGCACGAGCGTTCCTCCCGGGCGAACGACCGCGAGCTTCTCGCCGGCGATGTCGCTGATCGTCGGACCGAGCCAGCGCGTGTGCTCGAGCGCCACGTTCGTGAGAACCGTCAGGGGCGCATCGATCACGCTTGTCGCGTCGTAGCGGCCGCCGAGCCCCGCCTCGACGACGGCGAGCTCGATTCGTTGCTCGGCCATCTCCGAGAGGGCGGCCGCGGTCAACAGCTCGAACTGGGTGACGTGGTCGTCGCCGGCAAGCGTCCTATCGACCTGTTCGGCGGCGTGTGCTGCACGAGCGATCGCCTGAGCGAACGCCTCGGGCGAGACATCGCGTTCGCCGATGCGCAGGCGTTCGTTGTAGGAGACGAGATGCGGCGAGGTGTAGACGCCCGTGCGGACCCCATGGCGCTCGAGGATCGCCGCGATCATTCGTGTGGTGGAGGACTTGCCATTGGTGCCGAGCACCTGGATCGCCGCGAAGCCCTGCTGCGGGGAACCGAGCGCGGTCATCATCCGGCGCATCCGATCGAGGCCGAAGCGCATCCCGAACAGCTCGAGCGAGCGCAGGTGATGTTCGGCCCGCTCAGGGGTCCACAGCGGCGCGCGCGCGCCGCTGGCGACCGACCGTCGTGCGTGCTCGTGAGATTGGTCCATGATCGGCTCGCGCTGAGCGCGCAGGCGGACTCTACGAGACCAGGACGCTCGCGAAGGTGCTCGCTCTACGCTCCCGGGTGCTTGCGCAGGTAGTCGATGAAGACCGGCCGCAGCGCCTCACCGAGCGCCCCGTCGCCGCTGTGCACGGCGTCGTAGATCAGCCCTTTAGAGGACTCGGCGTCGTACTCGCCCTCGCCGACATCGCCGCTGGCCGTCTCCGCGGCGGGAATCAGCTGGAGCAGGGACCAGAGGAACTTGACGTCGAGGTGCCGCTCGGCGCGGTGCATCGCGCGGTCGTGCAGCTCGCGCGTGGAGAGCTGATCGAGGTCCTCGACGGGTTGCGGATCGGTCTCTGTCATCGCTGAGCGCCTGGGTCGCTGAGCCTAGCGGCGGTGGCGCCGGCGTGCGCGGCGACGGCGTCCGCCGCGCCTGCTGCGGGCCAGCGCGGTGAGGTCGCGGCCGATGCCGCGAACGTCGAGCCTGTGGAGGAGCTTGCGCAGCTCTCGGCGCTCGCGCGCGCTGAGGTTCGACAGGCGCCCGCGGGACGCGCGCACGAGCTCGATCAAGCGCGCGCGCTCCTTCGCCGAGAGCGCCACCCAGCGCGCGCCGACGATCACGCCACCCTGCAGCAGCGTGCTCCACGGGATCGCCTTGACGCGGCGTTCGAGCGTCGACTCGCGCGCCTTGGCCTTCGCCACTAGGCCGACTCCTCGCGCAGCTCAGGACCGGCAGGGGTGGCATCCGGCGCCGCTTCGGTGACGAGCGTCGGGGTCAGACCGCGCTCGACGGTCTCCTTGGTCACGACGCACTTCTTGACGTCGCGCCGCGAGGGCAGCTCGAACTGCACCTCGAGCAGGATCTCCTCGATGATCGAGCGCAGCCCGCGCGCGCCCGTTTCGCGCTCGAGCCCACGCTCGGCCACCGCCGTCAGCGAGTCCTCCGAGAACACCAGCTCGATCCCGTCGAACGCAAAGAAGCGTTGGAACTGCTTGACGAGCGCGTTGCGAGGCTCCGTCAGGATCGAGACCAGATCGTCGCGTGTGAGCTGGTGCACCGCGCTCATCACGGGCAGGCGTCCGACGAACTCCGGGATCAGCCCGTAGTCGATCAGGTCCTCCGGCAGGCACTGCTCGAAGACCTCACCCGTGTCCTTTTCGGCCTTCGCCTCGATCGCAGCGGCGAAACCGACTCCCTTGTGTCCGATGCGCCTCTCGATCACACGGTCGAGGTTTGCGAAGGCGCCACCGCAGATGAACAGGACGTTGGTCGTGTCGATCGTCAGGAACTCCTGGTGGGGGTGCTTGCGTCCGCCCTGCGGGGGGACTGACGCCTGGGTGCCCTCGAGGATCTTCAAGAGCGCCTGCTGGACGCCCTCGCCCGATACGTCGCGGGTGATCGACGGGTTGTCGGCCTTGCGCGCGATCTTGTCGACCTCGTCGATGTAGATGATCCCGGTCTCGGCCTTCTTGACGTCGTAGTCGGCCGCCTGGATCAGCTTCAGCAGTATGTTCTCGACGTCCTCGCCGACATAGCCGGCCTCGGTGAGCGCGGTCGCGTCGGCGATCGCGAACGGCACGTTCAAGATCCGTGCGAGCGTCTGGGCCAGCAGGGTCTTGCCGCAGCCGGTGGGGCCGAGCAGCAGGATGTTCGACTTCTGCAGCTCGATCTCCTCGTCGGCCGACTGCATCATCTGAACGCGCTTGTAGTGGTTGTAGACCGCTACGGACAGGGTTCGCTTGGAGGCCTCTTGGCCGACGACGTACTCGTCGAGCACGTCGTAGATCTCGCGCGGCTTGGGGAGGTTCTCGAGATCGAATGCCGCCGGGGCCGAGAGCTCCTCGTCGATGATCTCGTTGCACAGGTCGATGCACTCGTCGCAGATGTAGACGCCCGGACCCGCGATCAGCTTCTTGACCTGTCGCTGGGACTTGCCGCAGAAGCTGCACAGCAGCTGCTCGTTGGAGTCTGTCGGTCGTGCCATATCCCGGGTCCCGTGCGCGATTTCACCCTAGCCGCGAGGACAGTCGGTCCTCAGTGCTCGAAGATCACGCGATCGATGATGCCGTACTCCTTGGCCTCCTCAGAGCTCATGAAGTAGTCGCGCTCGGTGTCTTTGCGCACGTCCTCGAGCTTCTTGTGCGTGTGCTTGGCGATTATCTCGTCCAGGCGGTGGCGCACGTCGATGATCTCTTTGGCATGGATCTCGATGTCCGTCGCCTGGCCCTGAAAGCTGGAGGAGACCTGATGGATCAGGATCTTCGCGTTGGGCAGCGCCATGCGCTTGCCCTCGCTGCCGCCGGCGAGCAACAGCGCGCCCATCGACATCGCGATGCCGACGCAGATGGTCTGGACGTCGGGCTTGATGAACTGCATCGTGTCGTAGATCGCGAGCCCCGCGTATACCGAGCCGCCCGGCGAGTTGATGTACAGCGAGACATCCTTCTCGGGGTCCTCGGACTCCAGATGCAGCAGCTGGGCGACGATCAGGTTGGCGATCTGGTCGTCGACGGGGGTGCCGAGGAAGATGATCCGCTCGTTCAGCAGCCGGCTGTAGATGTCGAACGCGCGCTCGCCGCGCGAGGTCTGCTCGACGACCATCGGAACAAGTGGGCTCATCGTGGCTTAGTTTCCCCTCGCTCGGTCGATTCCTTCAGGCGGACGCCACCCATGAGCGTGCCCGCCGTCCAGCCTGTGCGGTCCGCGTGCGGTCCGGTTCTCAGCGTAGTACAGACGCGGCGCATCAACGGCTTCTCGGTTCGCACATCGCTAGCTCCCCGGCGTCCACAGGCGCCCCGCCGGGGGGGCCTCGCCCGCCGACGATGCGGCACTGTCGCGCTCGCGCTGTTGCTCGTCCTTCTCCGGAGTCCACAGCTTCTCACGTGCCTGGGCGCGCTCGACCGGGATCGGCTCGGCGGCGTCGGCGATCAGATCGACCGCCTGGCGCGCTGCCACGTCCTCGCGCGCTTCCTCCAGGCGCCCGGCATCGCGCAGCTGCCCGAGCAGACGCTCCGGCGTGGAGCCCTCGCGCTGCGCAGTCGGCTGCACCGCCTCGAGCAGATCCTGCTCGGATGGGCTGATCGCCTCGGCCTCGACGACCGCCGTCAGCACCGCCTCGCGGCGCAGCGCGCGCTCGGCCTCCGGGACCATCTCGGCGAGGATCTCGGCCTCGTCGCGCCCGCTGAGCCGCAGGTAGGCCTCCCGCGAGATGCCGCGATGGGCGAGCGAGTGCAACATCCGCTCCCACATCTCCCGCGCGCGCGCCTGCGCCAGCTCGGACGTGACCGGCACCTGGGCGACCTCGACCGCCGCGTCGAGCGCCGCCTCGCGAAACTCCTCCTGGACCCGCGCCTGATCGACCTCGAGCAGCCGCGTGCGAATGTCCTCGCGCAGCTCCTGCACATCATCGAAGCCGGCATCGATCGCGAAGTCCTCATCGAGCTCGGGCAGCTGCTTGTGCTTGACCTCCTTGACCGTGACCTGGAAGCTCACCTGCCTGCCGGCGAGACGCTCGTTGGTGTGATCCGCCGGGAACGCGACGTCGATCTCGCGCGTCTCGCCTGCGCTCGCTCCGAGCAGCCCCTCGCTGAAGCCCGGGATCAGCCCCTGCGCGCCGAGCTCGACCAGCTGGTCGCGACCCTCGCCGCCGGCGAACGCCGCGTGCCCGGGCTCGTCGGCCCCGCCCTCGTCGGCGCCCGCGAGCTCGCCGCGATAGTCCACCACGACGAAGTCGGCTGTCGCCGCCGGGCGAGTGACGGTCTGCAGGCGGGCGAGGCGCTCGCGCATCGCCTCGATCTCGGCGTCGATCTCCTCCTCGGCTGCGGCCGGCTCGCGGCGGGGGACCTCGAGGCCGCGGTAGTCGCCGAGCGTGGCCTTGGGCAGCACGTCGAGCTCGAGCGTGAGCTCGAGCGGCTGGCCCGCGTCGGGCAGCTGGCCGAGATCGATCTTGGGATCGCCGATCGGCACGAGGCGCGACTGGCGAATCGCCTCCGCGTACCAGCCTGCCAGGCCGTCCCGCACCGCCTGCTCGAGCACCGCGTCGCGACCAAGGCGCCGCAGCACGATCGGCGCGGGCACCTTGCCCTTGCGAAAACCGGGAAGCTTCAGCTCGCGCCCCAGTCGCCCGGCCGCCCGCTGCACGTGAGCCTCGATCTCCTCGGGCATCACGCGCACCGCGACCCGCGCGCGCGACGCGGTCAGCTCGGTGACGGAGGTCGTTACAGCGGTCTGCACCTGCGAGGCGGCGGCCATCGGTGACCGCCACGATACCGTGCGTGGGGATGAGCCTCGACGCCCCGACCCAGGGCCCGCGCGGGCGCGCGCCGCTGGGTCCACCGCGACCCGGGCGTCGCTTCGAGACCTGGCTGTGGACGGGGCCGGCCGGACATCTGCTCGGGGGCGGCGCGGACTTCGTCCGCGCGCTCACACGCTACTTCTGGGCGCGAGCGCGTGGACGAGCTGTCCGCTAGGTCCCGGCGGGAGGCCTCACGCGGAGACACCCGCCGTAGCAGCGCCGAACTCCAGCGCCACACCGCGTGCGAGCACGAGCACCGGCGAGGTTGCGATCTCGATCAGATGCACGGCCGAGGAGCTCAACAGGGTGTGTCCCGGCTCGGCATCGACGCGCGACTCGATCACCAGCAGGTCGGCCGTCTCATCCGCGACGGGAGCGACCTCGGCGCCGAACGCGCCCGCCAGCGCCTGCGCCGTGCGCTGGGCGCTGCCGTCGCCGCCGGCCTCTCCGACCGCGACGATCTTGCGAACGGCCACCGGGCCGCCGTCGGCGAGGTCGGCCGGCGCGATCGCGATCGCCACCGGGCCCCCTTCGAGCAGCCGCTCGGCGGAGTTGCCGATCGTGACATGTCCTTTGGCGGTATGCGAGTCCGAGCAGAACACGATCGCGTCGGCACCGATCTTCTGAGCCAGCACACGCAGGCCCTCGGGGGTCGAGCGGTCGGTCACGGCGTACTTGGCGGCGGGAACAGCACCGAGCAGCTCGGCGCCGCGCTCGAGCAGCGCCTGGGCCTCCTCGTCCACGAGCGTCTCGCGATCCTTGTCGGGCTCGTGGGTGTGGCGCACGTATGCGAGCGAGACCTCGGCACCGGCCCGCGCGAACAGGCCGGCGAGGGCGAGCGCGTCGTCCTCGTTGGCGGTGCCGTCATACGAAGCGATGATCTTGGGAGCCATGGTTGTTCCTTTCTGTGCAGTTTCGAGAGGGCGAAGGCACAGGAACGGCCGCTGTGGGTGGCATTCCGGCCGTTCCGCGCCGGACGGTGGAGAGCTCACCGAGGATTCTCATCGAGCCATCCGCCGATCATCATGGCACCTTCATGACATCAGTTCCAGTGATATCTATGATATTTGCTCTAAGATCTACTTATGCTAAACGTGGGACGGTTGAAGATCCTCAAGGAGGTCGCCTACAGGGGCTCGCTGTCGAGCGCGGCCGAGGCGCTCTCCTACACCCAGTCGGCTGTCTCCCAGCAGATCGCGGCGCTCGAGGCTGAAGCCGGCATGACGCTGCTCGAGCGCCACTCGCGCGGCGTCAGCTTGACCGCGGCCGGCCAGACCCTGCTCGGGCACACGGAGGGCATCCTCGCGCAGGTCGACGCGGCCGAAGCCGCGCTGGCGACGATCGCCGGCCTGCGCGGGGGCCGACTGCGGATGGCGTCCTTCCCCACGGCCGGCGCCACGCTGATGCCGCTCGCGATCGCGAGCTTTCGCTCCGCGCACCCGGATGTCGAGCTGACGCTGGCAGAGCACGAGCCGGAGCAGGTCGTCGAGCGTCTGCGCGCCGGCGAGCTCGACCTCGGGCTGCTGTTCGAGTTCGAGGAGCAGACGCTGCTGCAGGCCGACATGACGCGCGTCGAGCTGCTGGTGGACCCGATGTATCTGGCGCTGCCGGCCGCACACCCGCTGACGGCCCGCAAGCGGTTGCGCCTCGAGGATCTTGCCGGCGAAGCGTGGGTGCAGACCTCGCGCTCGAGTCCCTGCGCGCGCCATGTGGTGCGCTGCTG
Organism: Solirubrobacteraceae bacterium; assembly: GCA_035507415.1. Lineage (GTDB taxonomy): Bacteria > Actinomycetota > Thermoleophilia > Solirubrobacterales > Solirubrobacteraceae > Palsa-744. Next base: position 69,919 of record DATJOF010000076.1, on the reverse strand, counting down.
CCACGCCGCCGGGTTCGAGCCGAACGTGACGTTCGAGAGCGACGACTACCTGACCGTGCAGGGCCTCGTGGCGGCCGGCGTCGGCGTGGCGCTGATTCCGCGCATGGCTCTCTCGGTCGTGCGCGATGACATCGTGATTCGCGCCCCGGCGCCCGCGTCGCCGGTGCGCCAGGTGCTGGCGGCGACGCCCCCCGGAGCGCGCCTGATTCCGGCCGCTCCCGCGATGCTGGCGATCCTCGAGGAGTCGGCGCGCGCGCTCGAGCGGGCGGGATCGGTCGCGGAACCGCCCGCCGCAGACGGACCGGTCCGTGACCCGTTCGCTTAACGGGTCGAGGCGCCCCGCGGGGCGCCTCGACCTTGCTGGCACAGTGCTTGTCTCGATCGGATCGAGCTCGGCGACTAGGCGCCGCAGTCAGCTCGCATGATCTTGGCGAGCTTCATATAGCCTTCGGGCGTCGGGTGAATGTCGGGCCCGTCCTTTTTGCCTTCGTATTCACCGAAGTTCGCCATGTTGGTCCAGGCGGACAGCCGTCCGGGTTCTTTCTTGTTCTCAGGATCGAACTTCGGCTGCGGATTGGCGTAGCACGCTTCGGCGCCGAATTCGGGTTCGCCTTCTTCGTTGAGTTTGTTTTTCGCGGTGACGAGCGCGGCCTCGTGTTCGTTCAGCAGCGACGCCAGCGCGTTCGAGCTTTCGAGCAGTTCGCCGGTGCCGTAGACATTGCCGTACGGGTCATAGCCGCCCTGCACGACGATCTTGCCTTCGTAGTTCACACCGCCGAATTCCGAGCCGTGACGGATCACGTACAGCGATGCGCCGACGTTCCTGAGGATGTGTTCGAAGAGTTCGAAGACGTGTTCTTCGATGCACTTTTTGAGCGCCGCCTTCTCGGCCGCTTCGGTCGGTTCGACTTCGCCTTTGGCGACCTCTTCGCCGACCTGCCGTTCGCAAGCGGCGATCTGGTGGAGCTCGTCGTTGGCGCCGATGTTGAGCGTCAGCAGCGTTACCGGTTTTCCGGTCCCGGCGCCGACGGCGATCGTTTCGAGCGCATTTTCGAGCTGCGATTTGCTCCCGCCGTATTCGTTGTGCAGCGGCAGGCCGTCGGTGTAGTGGTAGGCGCAGGGCGCTTCGCCTTTGGCGCCGAGATAGGTTTCCATCGCGGCCGCGAGCGGTCCGTCGCCGATCATCGAGTCGGTCGTCTCACCGGGACAGCCCTCGTTGATGAGCGCGAGGCCTTTGTTTTCCGACCCCATCTGCGCCATTTTCAGATAATCGTTGGTGTACCCCGCTTCAAATGCGCTGGGGGGCTCTCCGAGGTGTTCGTTTTCGTTGAACAGCTGCTGGGAGTAGCCGAACGCGAGCGAGTCGCCGAGCGCCAGATAGGACTGTGGCGGCGGCTGCTTCCTGGCGCCCGCCGTCGAGGCGAACACCAGCGCCGACAGCGTCAGCGTGATCGCCAGCATGCCGATCATGCGGATGCGTGAGCGCAACGACGAAACTACCAAGCCATGCGTGGCTTGCATCTCAAATCCTCCTCGTATTACGAGCGGGACCCGCCGGCAGATTCGTCCGCGTTGCGTCGCCCCGATATTGAATGGTTCCCTCTCTATACGTGTACGCGCCCGAGCCACTCCAGCCGAAAAGCTCGGCCACCCCAGGCGCCAGCGAACCATAGCCTCATTCTGCCTCGGTGTCAAGTAGGGTTTATCCGCTCAGTGCCGGTGGCCGTCTCGGGGCGCGTGGCATCGCTGCAAGCGTCCGTGCGATACGTCCGCGGCGGCTGCGATCGTAAGATCGATGATCACCACCCTGATCCTGATCGTTGGACTGGCGCTCGGCGCCGGCGTGATGCTCGCCCTGCAGCGCGCCCGTGGGCGCGGTCGCGAGCACGAGCAGGCGCACGAGCGTGCCGAGCTTCGCGAGGAGATCAGGGCGCTCTCGCTCGATGTCCTGCAGCAGACCGGCGACGCTCTCGCCCAGCGGTTGGGCGACGCGCGCCGGGCCGAGGAGGAGCGCGCGGCGGGCGAGATGGCCAGACGCACGCAGGAGATCAAGGGGCTCGTGGCGCCGGTGCAGGAGAAGCTGGGCAAGGTCGAGAGCGAGCTCTCGCGGCTCGAGCGCGAGCGGCGCGACTCGCACGTGCAGCTGTCCGAGATGGTGCGCGCGCTGAGCGCCGGGACCGACACGCTGCGCCGCGAGACCGGCGAGCTCGTGTCGGCGCTCAAGCGCCCGGAGACGCGAGGCTGCTGGGGGGAGATCCAGCTGCGCCGCGTCGTCGAGCTGGCGGGCATGGTGGCGCATTGCGACTTCGTCGAGCAGAGCACGATCCACACCGAAGACGGGCGGCTGCGGCCCGACCTGCTGGTACGGCTGCCGGGCGAGAAGCTGATCGTCGTCGACGCCAAGGTTCCGCTCGATGCCTACCTCGCCGCGGTCGATGCCGGCACGCACGAGCGCGAGAGCCGCGAGCAGCTCGCGCGGCACGCCCGCCATACTCGAGAGCACATCGCCAAGCTGGCGTCCAAGGGCTATCAGCGCCAGTTCGATTCGACGCCCGAGCTGGTCGTCATGTTCGTGCCGTCGGATGGCATCTACCAGGCCGCGCTCGCACAGGACCCTGCGCTGATCGAGCACGGGGTCGAGCAGCAGGTGCTGATGGCCACGCCGACGACCTTGATCGGGCTGTTGCGAGCCGTGCATTATGGATGGCGCCAGGAGCAGATCGCCGAGTCGGCGCGCGAGATCGCCGCATCGGCGCGAGAGCTGCATCGCCGCTTGGGCCCGTTCGCCGAGCATCTGGCCAAGACGGGGCGCCAGCTGGACTCCGCGGTCAGCGCGTACAACAAGGCCGTCGGCTCGTTCGACCACAAGCTCGTCCCGCAGATCCGCACGATCGAGCAGGCGGGGATCGCCTCCGGAGCCCGGATCGAGGCGCCGCCTGCGATCGAGACCGCCGCACGCCCGCTTACGGCGAGGCTCGAGCCCGTGCCGGAGGAGGTTTCGTCGCAGGGGCTCCCGGAGCGGGCGGCGAACCCGGACGAGCTGCCCCTGGGTGCGACGGCTCACCGCGTTGCACTGCGTCCCCGGACGCTTGACGCTCCCGCGCCAGGTGACGCGGGCGCCGCGGACGAGGGTGGGTCAGGCCCCGGCGACGAGCGATCAGAACGAGCAGCGTGACCGCAACCGGCACCGTGGCCGGGAGCTCGTCGACGAAGAAGAACAGCAGATCGAAGGCGAGCGCCAGTGACGCCGCCAGGACGGCACCGCCGAGCTGCCAGCGTCGGCCCATCGCGCTGGCGAGCAGCGCCCCGAGGACACCGGCGACGAACAGGTCGCCATAGCCCATCACCGCCGACCCGAACGCGGCGCTCTGAAGTTGCGGCAGTCCCGCCGCGGGGCGAGCGGCGTTGAGCGCGTTGTTCGGCTTTTGCAGGAGGTCCGACACCACCAGCGCGGTGTCTGCGACCGCCATCGCCACGATCCCCGCGGCGAGCCAGCGCGGCGGCGTGACCGCCGCCAGCAGGGCTCCGAGTGCGGCGCAGCTGAGCGCCGACAGCAGCAGGGCGGCGGCGTCGCCGGCCAAACCGCCGCGATCGGCCCAGGCCAGCGCGAACAGGGCCGGGGTCGCCAGCAGCGCCCGCCTCGGATGAGGCGGATCGGCGTCCCACGACAGCCAGCCGAGCGCGAGCGCGGCCAGGATCGGCACCGCGACCAGCGCCAGGTAGGTGAGCCCTTCTGCGCTCGCCTGTTCGGCCAGGCGCGCGATCAGCACGAAGCCGATCACCGACGCGGGCGGAACGAGCGCCCAGCGCCTGCCGCGCAGTCGCGCGAGCCTGCCGGGGTCCCACGCGCGTGGCACCGCCACGAGCGCGCCCTGGGCCAGCGAGAGCACCGCGATCGACAGCCAGAACGGGAGCATCACGACAAAAGCATCGCAGTGCCGACATGAACTCTCGCGCCATGGCGGTGCGCCGGCAGCAGGCGATCAGCCGTCGAGCCGTCTATCGCCCGCCGCCGGGCCAGCCGGTGCCGACGAGCCGAGCGGGCGACTGAAACGGTCAGCTTCCCAACTGGACCGTCTTGACGATCAGCAGCACGACCGCGATCACCAGGTAGCCGCGCAGCACGAGCATCGCCAGCCTCCGGCTCGGCGACCACACCGGTCGCTCGAGCAGCGCGAGCGGCGGCATCGTCCACGTATGCCTGCGCTCGGGCGGAATCTGCTCCGAGGCGACCACCGCTTGCGCCGCCGAGCTTCTGCGCACGAGCGTGTAGGCGCCCGCCGCGAGCAGGCCGAGCGCGAGAGCCAGGGACAGGTACAGGAACAGCGCCGTGACGTCGATGCCGGGGAACATCGTGCTCGCGACCAGGATCAGCGACAGCTCCACCAGCACGCCCACGATCACGCTCGCGATCGCATTCAGCCAGCCCGGGTTCACCCATGGACCGAGCACCTCGCGGTCGTTGCAGAGCAGCAGCAGGAACACGGTGGCGCTCGGCAGCAGCACCCCGGCGAGCGCCTGCACGGACGTCGTGATCAGACCCAGCGGAGCGCCCGGGATCAACACGATGCCGGCAGCGGCCGCGACCATCAACGCGAAGCTCGCGTAGAAGCCCTTGGCATCGAGCGGGCCGCGGTTGAGCGAGTGCTTGGCGCCGAATACGTCGCCGAACGCGTAGGACGTGGACAGCGTCACGGCGGCGGCGCCGATCAGCGAGGCGTTCAGCAGGATGATCGCAAAGCACACCCCGGCGGCCGACCCGAGCTCGTGTGCGAGTCCGCTGGCGACCGCGCCCGCGTTGGCAAACTGGCCGGCGTAAGGGGTCCCGGCGAACGCGAAGGCGGTCACGGCGATGATCGCGCCCGCGCCGATCACGACGACGAACGCCCCGATCACGGTGTCGGCGCGCTCGTAGTTGATCCAGCGCGGCGTGATGCGCTTGTCGATGATGTTCGACTGCTGGAAGAAGAGCTGCCAGGGCGCGACCGTGGTGCCGACGATCGCGATGATCAGCAGCACCACTGTCGAGCTGGCGCCGCCGCGGACATCGGGCACGAACGCGTGCTGGGCGATCTCGCCCAGGTGCGGGTGGGCCAGGACGAGCAGCGGGATCACGAGGAAGTTCGCGGCCACGAACACGTACATGAAGCGCTCCCAGCTGCGAAAGCTCCCCGTCGAGGTGATCGCGACCAGCGTGAGCGCCGCCAGCGGAACGGCGACGTCCGCGCTGATGCCGAAGTAGCCGAGCGCGAGGCTGACGCCGATGAACTCCGTGACGATCGTCAGGAAGTTCAGAACGAACAGGTCGCCGACCGAGAACCATCCCCAGAAGCGCCCGAAGCGCTCGTTGATCAGGCGCGCGTGCCCGACGCCGGTGACCGCGCCGAGGCGGATCACCATCTCCTGGTTGACGATCAGCACCGGGATCAGCAGCAGCAGCACCCACAGCAGGGTGGTGCCGTAGTTCTGCCCGGCCTGCGCATAGGTCGACACGCCGCCCGCGTCGTTGTCCCCGACCATCACGATCAGGCCTGGGCCCATGATCGCCAGCAGCGCCATCGCGCGCGAGCGCCAGCCGTGGCGCTCGCCCTGGTCCTGCATGCGGATCGTGCCGAGCGCGCCGCGAATATCGCCGATATGCGCCTCGTCCAGCACGGGCGGGACGCCGTCCGGGCGCACCAGCTCCGGGGGCTCGGGCAGGGCCGGCTGGGCCAGCGTGCTCTGCTCGTCGCTCATCGGTGCTCACCTCCTTTCCTGACTTCGCTCAGGACCGCAGTCGTCAACGTCGCGGCGTGCGCCAGGCGAGCGCAGGCCGGATGGCCGCACGCCGTGCGGCCGCGCACGGCAGACGCCGCGCGCCGCGTGGCCGCACGTCGACTTGGAGGTGTCCCGGAAGCGGAGCTAGGCCAGGAGGGACGAGCCCGACGGGCGTGCGGCCGGCTGGGTACTTCGCGGCTGTTCTCGATCCATGCCGGCCTCCTTTCAAACGCGCTGTCTAGAGCTTCACTCGAACCCCAGCCTAGCAACGCGGCGCGTTCAACGCCCATCTATGCAGGTGGTCGGTCAGTCGCTGACGACGCCGTAGCGCCGGCGCCAGCCCGCCGGCAGCGTCTGCCCGAGCACGTCGTCGACGGTGATCGCGCCGACCATGCGACCGTCCTCGTCGACGACCGCCAGCATCACGAGGTTGTAGTCGCTCATCGTGCGCGCGACCTCGGGCAGGTCGGCATCGGTGGCGACCGACACGGGCTCGTGCTCGGCGATGTCCTGCAGCGGCGTCTGGGGATCAGAGCGCAGCAGCGTCACAACGAACACCGAGCCGCACAGGCGACCCTCTGTATCCAGCAGGTAGACGGTCGTGAGCGTGCCCGCGCCGAGGTCGCTGTCGCGCACCGCCGCCAACGCCAGCGCCACCTCCTCGCTCGGCGCGCGCGCGACGAAGTCCGGGCTCATCAGACCGCCGGCGGTGGCTGGGTTGTAGCCGAGCAGCGCTTCGATCTGGCGGCGCTGGCCGGCGGGCAGCAGCGCCAGCACGCGGGCGCGCCGGTCCTGGTCGATCTCGACGATCAGGTCGGCGGCATCGTCGGGGGCCATGCGGGCGATAACCGCCGCCACCTGCGCGTCGGGGCGCTCGCGGATGAACTCCTGGCGGTGATGGTCGTCGAGCTCCTCGAACACGTCGGCCTCGAGCTCGCGATCCTGGCCGACGGCCTCGATCAGCTCCTCGCCCTCGTCGTGCGAGGCCGCCTCGACGAGATCGGCGATCTCGGCCGGGTGCAGGTTGGCGAGCTTGCGATGCGAGAAGCGCAGGCGCGCACTCGGCACGTGTCCGACGAACGGCTCCATGTCGGTCCAATCCAGGAACGGGCGGTCGCCGAACAGCCCGCGCAGGCGCCGCGGCAGCAGCCGCCGCAGTCGGGCGCGCGCTGTGTGGTCGACACCGACGACACGCCACCAGCCGTCGATGCAGGCCAGCTCGATCTCGCGCGCGGTCACCAGTTGTGGAGGATCGGCCTCGACGTTGACGAGCTTGCGCCCGAGCACGTCCTGGCCGAGCAGCACCTCGCCGACGCGGCGCTCGAAGCGCCCGAGGCTGAGCTTCTCCCCCGACAAGCGCACCGCGCCCGGGGCCAGCTCCGCGATGCGGTCGACCGGTACGAACAGCTCGCGCCCGCCGATCTTCGCCTTCAGGCCGGTCACCGGCGGATAGCCGCGATCGGCCAGCCGCACGATCAGATCCTCGACCCGCCCGAGCCGCTCGCCGCTGCGGTCGAGCAGCGGACAGCGCAGGACGCTCGACAGGTGGAGCACCTCGGTTGACACAGCGACGTAAACGTTACGACGCGTCGCGGACCAGCAGGGCCGCGCCGATCGCGCCGCCGAGGTCGCCCAGCGCGGCGACGTGCACATGCGGTGGGCGGCTGTCGACGAACAGGTGCGGCTGCATCGCGTCGGCGATGCGCTTGGCGTAGGGATGCCCGAGGCGGACTCCGAGCCCGCCGCCGATGATGATCCCCTCGACGTCGAGCAGATTGACGGCCGACGCGATGCCCGCGCCGAGCGCTTCGATCGCGCGGTCGATGATCTGCACGGCGAGCCGATCCTCGTGCTCGAGAGCGCGCGCCCAGATGCTGCTGGTGAGACGGTCGCGTTGATGGCGGGCCATCAGCTTGAACAGGTCGGTCTTGCGGCCCTTCTGCTCCTGCAGGTGACGGGCGTACGCTTCCATCGCGGCTCGTCCGGCGTACGCCTCGACGCAGCCGCGCCTGCCGCAGGTGCAGGTCGCACCGTTCATCTCGACGACCATGTGCCCGATCTCGCCGGCGGCGCCGCGGCCCCTCCACAGCTTGCCGTCGAGCACCACCCCGCCGCCGATGCCGGTTCCCCAGAAGACGCCGATCAGAGATCTGTACAGCCGCCCGGCGCCCAGCTGCACCTCGGCCTCGGTGGCCACCTGCACGTCGTTGCCGACCTGCACGGGCGGGCCGAGAGCCTGCTGCAGGGCCGGACCGAGCGCGAACGTGCCTTCCCAGTCGGGCAGGTTGCGAGCGCCGCTGACGTCTCCGCCATCGACCGAGCCGGGCGAGCCGACGCCGATCCCCGCAAGCGTGGAGACGTCGACCTCGGCTGCCGCCGCGGCGTCGCGCATTGCAAGCTCCATCGCGGCGGCGACGTCGGTCGGGCCTCCGGTGCGCGGCGTCTGACCGCGCGCGGCGCCGCGAACGGTGAAGTCGTCGTCGACCACCACCGTCTGGATCTTGGTGCCGCCGAGATCGATCCCGCCCATCAGTCTTGACACTGCGCGCCATCATCGCGCATGGCGGGCTGCGTCGTTGCTAGGCCCCCATCGGCACCGGCGACACGGGTCCCGTTGCGATACGCAATCCGCGCCAGGCGCACCACACGCGACACAGCGAATCCAGCGCGCCGATGGCTCTCGAGCGGGTCGTCCGCTTGATCGCACCACGAGCGCGCTGTCGTCGCGTTTCGCAACATTTAACGTAATTTAGCTGCGACTTCGTACTCTCTTAGCCGACCGTCGCAAGATCGCGACGGTGAGATGACAAACCACAGTCGCCCATCCCTGCTCATCTACGCGCTGGCCGTCGCCTGCGTCGGCGCGATCGTCGCGGCGGTGCTGGTCGTCGGACCGGCGTCCGGCAGTGAGACCACGGTGACGCGCACGGCCACGGCGGCGCAGGGAGTCGTCCAGTCGACCGTGTCGGGCAGCGGCAATCTCCAATCCGCCAGCCAGCTCAACCTCGGCTTCAAGACCAGTGGCACGGTCAGCCACATCTATGTGAGCCAGGGACAGAACGTCACGCAGGGGCAGCTGCTGGCGACGCTCGATCCCGAGAGCGCCGAAGTGTCCCTCGAACAGGCCAAGGCCGCCCTGTTGACCGCAGAGGCGACGCTCGCCCAAGAGGAAGAACGCGGCGGCGAAACGTCAAGCGGATCAGGCACGGGCAATTCGGGCACGAGCTCCGGCGCAGGCGCCGACAACTCGAGCGCCGGCGCCGACGGTTCGAGTGCAAGCACCGACAATTCGAGCGCCGCCGCCGACGGTTCGAGTGCAGGCACCGACGATTCGAGCTCGGGCACGGGCACGGGCAATTCGAGCGCAACCACCCGCAGTTCGGGCACGGGCACGGGCAATTCGAGCGCAACCAGCGGGAGCTCGAGCTCGGACACGGGCAGCTCTGCGGGCGCCCCCGGCACGCGCACGACAGCAACGACGGTCGAAAAACCTGCGCAGAGCCAGGCCACCCGCGAAGCCAATCTGGCTTCGGCGCGGGCGGCGGTCAAGAGCGACAAGCTCACCGTGCAGAGCGCCGAAGCGGCATTGCAGGACACGAAGCTGTATGCGCCGCAGAGCGGCACGCTCGTGTCGCTGTCCGGCCAGGTCGGCGAAGTCGTGTCGGGCAGCGGGACCACGAGAGCGGCGAGCTCGAGCAGCGGCTCGAGCGGCTCGGGATCGAGCGCCGCCACCACCGGCACCGGCGCATCGGCGCGCTCCGCCACCGGAGCATCGAGCTCCTCGAGCGCGAGCGACTCGAACGGATCCTCGGGCTCGAGCGGCTCCACGAGCACCGCGTTCGCGGTGCTCAGCGATCTCAGCTCGATGCACTTGGTCGTGGCGCTGAGCGAATCCGAAATCAGCAACGTCAAGGTCGGCCAGATCGCGACCGTGACGGTCGAAGCGCTCGAAGGTCGCAAGCTGGCGGCGCACGTGAGCGAAGTCGCGCTGACGTCGAGCAGCAGCAGCGGCGCGGTCAGCTACGACGTCACCTTCCAGCTCGATCAGATGGACCCGGGGCTGAAGCTTGGGATGAGCGCGACCGCCGAAGTCGTTGTCAAGCAGGCCGAGGGCGTCAACGTTCCCACCAGCGCGATCTCCGCCGGCACGGTGACCGTCAAACGCGGCGGCAGCCAGGTGCGCCAGCGCGTGGTCACGGGACTGGAGGGCAATACCTCGACGATCATCCTCAGCGGTCTCAACGCGGGCGAAACCGTCGTGCTCCCGAGCGTGAGCAGCACGGGCTCGGGAGCCGCGAGCATCACCTCGCGGCTCAGCCGTCTCGGCGTCGGCGGCGGAGGCGGCGGCGGCGGGCTCGCCGGCGCGGGCGGCTTGGCCGCTCCGGGCGGGGGCGCAGCCCTGTTCAGGGGCGCGGGCTGATGCGCGCGGTCGCTCCCGATGGGCGAGGGCAGGTCCCGATGCGCGCGCACCGCCCAGTGATCGATGTGCGCGAGGTAACCAAGGTCTTCGACCTCGGGCAGATACGCGTGCGCGCACTGCGCCGTGTTTCGCTGCGCGTGCAGCGCGGCGATCTGGTGGCGATCATGGGAAGCTCGGGCAGCGGCAAGAGCACGCTGATGAACATTCTCGGCTGCCTCGATCTGCCCACCAGCGGCCGCTATCTGATCGATGGCCTGGACGTGCGCGCGCTGGACGACGACGATCTCGCCGACCTGCGCAATCGCAAGATCGGGTTCGTGTTTCAGAGCTTCAACCTGGTGGCCCGCACGAGCGCGCTTGTGAACGTCGAGCTGCCGCTGGCCTACGCCGGCCTGCGCGGTCCCGCCCGTCGCAAGCGCGCGGAAAGCGCGCTGCGTTCGGTCGGCATGGGCCATCGCCTGCACCATCAGCCCTCGGAGCTCTCCGGCGGCCAGCAGCAGCGCGTGGCGGTGGCACGCGCGATCGTGACCAACCCCTCGCTGATCCTGGCCGACGAGCCGACGGGCAATCTCGACTCGCGCTCGACCGAGGACGTGCTTCAGATCTTCGCGGGTCTCAACGAAGACGGCCGCACCGTCGTGCTGATCACGCACGAGCCCGACGTCGCGGCCCAGGCCAAGCGGATCGTTCGCCTGAGCGATGGCGAGGTCGTCGAAGACGAGCGCTCGCTGGCGGTGTCAGACGCGCCACCGCCGCCGCGCCTGCAGAAGTCCGCTCACGCCGGCACCACCGCGAGGGCGGAGCGATGATCGGCTCGGAGACGCTGCGCATGGCTTGGAGCGGGATCGCGGCCAACAAGCTGCGCTCGGGCCTGACGATCCTCGGCATGACCATCGGCGTGGCCTCGGTGATCGTGCTGATCGCCGTCGGCAACGGCTCCTCGAAGGCGGTGCAGGCCACGATTCAGAGCCTCGGTACGAACGTGCTGGTGGTGCAGGGCAGCGGAGGCTTTCTCGGCGGCCCGCGCGCGCGACGCGCGGCGGGCGGTGTGTCGCTCACCAAGCAGGACGCCGAAGCGCTGCAGGACCGGAGCCTCGCGCCGGACGTCAAGAGCGCTTCGCCGGTCGTGAACGCGACCGGAGTGCAGCTCGTTTACGACGGCACCAGCTACGAACCGTCGTCGTTCGTCGGCACCACGCCGTCGTACCTGTCCGCGCACACATACAGGCTCGCCGAAGGCGCGCCGTTCACCTCCGAAGACGTGAGCAAGCGCCGACGGGTGGCCGTGGTCGGGCAGACGGTGGTGCAGGAACTGTTCGACGGCCAGAGCGCGGTCGGCCAGAACATCAAGGTGGACGGCAACAACTACGAAGTCGTGGGCGTGCTGGCGAAAAAGGGAACCAACGGGACGACCAACGAGGACGATGTCGTGATGGCGCCGATCACGACGGTGCAGGACTCGTTGACGGGCACCGGGCCGATCGACTCGATCACCGTGCAGGCCTCCTCGGAATCGTCGCTGAACGCAGCCGAAGCGGAGGTGACCCAGATCATCGAGGAACGTCACAAGATCAAAGACACCGCCGAACCGGGCTTCAGCGTGCTCAACCAGGGCTCGCTGCTGGAAACGTCGAGCTCGACCAGCAGCGTGTTCACGACCCTGCTCGGGGAGGTGGCCGCGATCTCGCTGTTGGTCGGCGGGATCGGCGTGATGAACATCATGCTCGTGAGCGTCACCGAGCGCACGCGCGAGATCGGCATTCGCAAGGCGATCGGCGCGCGGCGCAGCGATATCCTTACGCAGTTCCTGACCGAGGCGGTGCTGGTGTCGCTGTTCGGCGGCGTCATCGGAGTGGCGGTCGGAGTGATCGGCAGCCAGTTCGAAATCGCGGGAGTCCACCCGGCGATCGCCACCTATTCGATCTTTCTCGCATTCGGCGCGGCGCTGGCCTCAGGGCTGTTCTTCGGCACATATCCCGCAACCCGCGCGGCCAGGCTCCGCCCGATCGAGGCGCTGCGCTTTGAGTGAGCAACCGCATCCAACGAAGGAGTCCACGATGTCCCCCGAGCAACCCACCGTCGGCGACGCTCAGATCGGGAAGACCGGTCTCGCGCAGGAGACCCTGCGGGGCCCGGCCGCGGACGAGCGCTTCGAAGAGCACGACGACTGGCTGGAGGAGCCCGACGAGCTGCCCCGCCGGCCGCGCCGGCGCCTGTTGACACCGCTGCCGCTGTCGCTGCTCGGCGTGCTCCTGGTGGCGTGCGGGTTCATCGGCGGCGTGCTCATCGAGAAGGGTCAGGGCTCGTCGACGTCCGCGGGCGGTGCCGGCGCGGCCGGACTGGCCTCGCGGTTCGCCGCGTTGCGCGGCGGCTCGGGTACGGCAGCTGGCAGCGGTGCGAGCTCGAGCAGCACGGGCGCGAGCGGCGCGGGCTCCAGCGGCGCCGGCTCCAGCGGCGCGGCTCGCTCAGGGGCGGGCGGCTTCGCCGGCGCGCTGGCCGGTGGCGGGGCGACCGCGGGTCAGGTCGCGTTCGTGTCCGGGAGCACGCTGTACGTGACGACCGCGGAAGGCAACACGGTCAAGGTCAAGACCTCGCCGGGCTCGACGGTCACGAAGACGGTGACGGCAAGCGTGAGCGGCATCCATCCCGGCGAAACCGTGGTCGTGACAGGCGCGAACACGAACGGTACGATCAGTGCCGAATCGATCCGCGTGGGTGCAGGCGGCGGACTCGGCGGCATCGGCGCACTGTTCGGCGGATCGGGTCGCTCCGCCCGCGGATCGGGCTCGGGGAGCGCAGGCAGCGGCGGCGAACCGGCGCTGTTCGGCGAAGGCAAGTGAGCAACTGAGGCTGCGCGTCGAGAGCACCGGCTATCTTTGCGCACCGGCTAGCGCCGCCAGGCGGGGGTGCGTCCAAGCGCATCACATCGAAAAGGAGCTTCATGTCTCACATCAGCACAAGACGTAGGTCCGCCGTTGGAGCGGCGCGCCCGGACGCGGTCGGCGACGCGCACCGCCCCACGGTCCGAGCTGCACGCAGGCCCGCGATCGGAACGGCGCTCGTCCTCCTGCTCGCATCGCTAGGGCTCGCGGCGTGCGGGGGGTCTTCGGGCTCGACGGCCAGTACGGCATCGAACAAGGCGAGCGCGTCGACCACTGCGCCGGGCAGCTCGACGACGCCCGGCAGCACGACCAGTCCGCACGCCACGACAACACCCCACAGCTCGACGACCCCGCACAGCACGACCAGTCGGCACGCCACGACGACACCCCACAGCTCGACGACCCCGCACAGCACGAAGCGTCCGCCCATCCCACCGGCGGCGGCGGCACGCGTCAAGGCGCTGCGCGAATGCCTCGAGAAGAACGGGGTCACGCTTCCTCAGCGAGCGCCCGGCGCGCGCTCTGGCGGTCCCGGAGGCTTTCTCGGCGCCGGCCCGCACGTACCCAAGGGCATGTCGCGTGCGCAGTACGAGGCCGTGATCAGAAAATGCGGCGGTCGCGCCTTCGGCGGCTCCGGCTTCCGCAGCGGTCATCTCGGCAACAACCCCGCGGCCAAGCAGGCGCTGGTGAAGTTTGCCGACTGCATGCGCAGCAACGGCGTGAACGTGCCCGAACCGAACACCTCGGGTTCCGGTCCGGTGTTCGACACCAAAGGCATGGACACGGCCAGCCCCAAGTTCAAAGCCGCCGAGGCCAAGTGCTCGAGCAACCTGCGCGGAGCGTTTGGTGTGCGGCCCGGGAGACCGCCTGGGACGGGCTCTTCGAGCGCCGGTTGAGCCGGTCAGGGCGACGCGAGCCTCGGCGGGCCCTCAGCTGCGCTGGCGATAAGGCACAGGTTCGGGTGCGGCCGTGATGAGGCCGCCCACGCGGGCTAGGCCCTTCGGCGCGCGGGCTAGGCCCTTCGGCGCGCGCCCTTCGGGTCGAGAATCGCGCCGGACGTCGGCTTGGTGGCCACGTGCGGCGCCGTCAGGGCGCCGGCGCGCGAGATCAGCTGTTCCCACTGCGTGGCGCTGAGCCCGCCACCGACCGCGGCCGGCACCGAAGCCGAGGCGCCGCTGCGCGCCGCGTGGGCTGCCTTGCGCCCGGCAGCGGCGCGTTTGGCCTTCAGTGCGAAGACGACCTCGATGTAGCTGCCGTGATCTGGCCGCGCGACCGTGCTCGGAGCACCCGGATAGCGCATCAGGCTCACGATGCGGGCGGGGAAGTACTCGCCCGGCAGCGTCAGCAGCGTACGGATCGTGGTGTCGGTGATCGAGCCTGCGCCCTGGTGTCCGGCGATCGGGGTGCCGTTGATGGCGAGGATCGCGATCGCGTCACCGCTGTGGCCCGGGAAGACATAGCCGTTGGCCGTGTAAGCGCCGTTGCCGCAGGGCAGCGTGCCGACGGTCGGCTTCAGGCCGCTGCGCGACAGATAGGCCAAGACAGCGAGCGCCCGCTTGTCGATCTTGCCGGCTGCGACTTCATGACGAGCGCATTCGGGCATCGCGATGCCCGGATCGGACAGCACCTCGCGCTCGAGCCGCGGCTTGGACAGCAGCAGTGCATCGCTCGCGGTGGCGCCGACCAGGCTGGGATTGCCTTTCACGCCGCGCGGGTGCAGGGCCGAGTGCAGCTGGCTCCAGTTGGCGAGGATCGCGCTGGGATCGATCGTGCCGGTGTCGCCGACCGGTTGGATCGCGAAGCGCATCGAGCCCTCGGTCGCGCCGACGGGCGTGCTTACGCGGCCCAGCACGGTGCCCTGGGTGACGATCGCGCCGTTGCGCAGCGGGCGCACGCGGCCGGTGGCGCTGCGCTTGCGCGACGCTCTGGCGCGGGCGACACGTGCGTCCGGGTTGCCTGGATGCGCGAACGCGCGCACCTTGCCGGTCACCGTGGCGCTCGAGCTGGAGGGGTGTGCGCTCGCGCTCGAGCCCGACGGCTGGACTGCGTTCTCGGCTGCCTGGGCCGGCGAGATCGAATAGCTGCGGGCGATGCTCTGCAGGCCGGCGTAGGTGAAGACGTCGCCGTAGACATCGCGCAGTTGTACGTAGTTGCCGAGCTTGCGCGAGTGTCCGACCTTGACCACGACACCGTCTTGGACGGCCACCGCGTCGGCGTTCGGTTCGCTCATCAGCGTGGCGAGCTGCGGCGCGTTCGCCGGGGTGCCCGCCGCGCTCGCCGCGCTCGCGGGCGGTGGCGCCGGTGAGGAGCCGGGCGTCGTGCCGGCGCCCGGCGAGGAGGAGCCGCCTTCGGACGCGGCGCCGCTGGCAGCCTGGGATCCGCTGCCGGTCGCCGTGGCGCCGGCGGTGGCGCTCGAGGACGAGGGCAGCGCCGTGCTCGCCGGCGGCGGTTCCCAACCGATCAGGCGTCCGTTGACGGGCAGGTCCGCGTCGACCAGGCCGGTCAGGGTGGAGATCACCTGGTCGGGGTAGGAGGCGATCAGTTTCGCGCGCAGCAGCACCGAGCTGACGTACGCTTCGGAGTGGTTGTACGCGAAGATGGCGGTGTCGAGGTTGCTCGAGGCGCCGGCGGCGCTGAGGTAGCGCGCGGCGGCGAAGATCGCATCGACGGGGTTGTACGGGTCGGCATAGCCCGCATTGAGAGCGTCGACGCCCCATTCGAGCCAGGTCGAAGGCATGAACTGCATCCAGCCCTCGGCACCGGCGGTCGAGATGGACAGGTCGGTGCCGTAGTCGGTCTCGATTTCGTTGATCGCGGCGAGGATCTGCCAGGGCACGCCGTACTGTGCCGCGGCGGCCTGGTAGATCGGCAGCAGGAACAGCGGGATGCGGTAGAAGTCGAGCGCCTGCGCCGAGGCGGCGGCGCCGTCGAGCTCGGCGGCCAGGGCACGAGCCTCACCCGCGACCAGCTGCGGCGGCAGCGCGACGTTGTTGGGGCCGCCCGTTTCGGCCTTTCCCTTGGCCTTCTTGGCACCGGACTTGGTCTTGGTGCGGGTCGAGCTCGTCGGCTGCCTGCCGGCGGTGCTCGGACGCTGCTTGCGGCGCACCAACACGATCGGTCCTTCGCCGGAGCCGTGCGTGCCGGCGTGCTTGGGCGTCTGCGCGGGCGCCGGGCTGGTCGCTTCGGGAGTGCTGGCGGGCGTGGTGGTCGCGGGTGTGGTGGCGGTCGGCGTGGTGGTGGCCGACGTAGTCGTGCTCGGCGTCGTGGTGGTCGGTTCGGGACTCGGCGTCGTGGTGGTCGGCGTCGTGCTGGTGGTTTCGGGGGCGCTTTCCGGGGTGGTCGTGGCCGGAGGCGTGGTCGCGTCGGTCGTCGTGCTCGAGTTGGACGCCGTTTCGGCCCCGGCGGCCGTCGCGAGCGGCCCGGCCAGGCCGGCCGCGGTCAGGCCGCCGCCGGCGAGCGCCGACAGCAGGGTGCGCCAGAGCGGCCGGCAGAGACCCGCGCGGTGTCGCCGGGAGGGATCGCGGGAGGGATCGATCCGGGGCTCGCGGCTGGAGTTCGAGCGGTCGGGCTGCGAGCGCTGGAGCTGCGGGCTGCGCCGGCGGCGCGGCCCGCTCAAGGGATCGCCCTCCGCGGGCTCATCGTCGTGGGGTGCCTTGCTCATGATCGCTCGAAGTGCGCGCCTGACCCACGATCGCGGGCCCGGGCCACGGAGATTCATATCGGCACCCAACCACGACGCGGTAAAGGAATCGTAATCGTGGCTGGCCGACATTCGTCGCGGCGGTCCGACCGACGCTCGCTGGAGCTTTGCACATCTTTGTCGCGGTGTCGCCGCATCTGCGAGCAGCACCGTACCGAGGTATGAGGCGGAATGTCGAACGCCGCATTATTCTTCCCGGTCGAGGGTTTAAGGTCCGTGACACGATCTTGGGCCGTTGGGGCCCCCTTGCATTGAACGAGGAGAGGACGGGCATGTCGAAGCTTCGGGCGATCATCGCGATAACAGGCGCATGCGCACTACTGGCCGGTCTGACGGCCACGGCGCAGGCGGAAGAGACCGTGACCATCACGGAAGCGGGCTTCTCGCCGGACGCGCTGGGGGTGCCCACGAACGTCTTCGGGCGTGCCAAGTTCGGTTCGACGAACCTGCCGATCCCGTCCCCGATCACGCATTTCACGGCATACGGCCCGGCCGGTGCCACGATGAACCTCGAAGGGACCGGGACGTGCACCGCCGAGAAGCTCGAAGACGTCGGTCCCGAAGCCTGTCCGGCCGATTCGCGGGCAGGGTTCGGCGAAGTCGAAGGGGCCTATGAAATCGCGCACGAAGTGGTGTACGAGAACGCGGCGATCGACTTCTTCCTGGGCGACAACAACCCAAACCACACGACGCTGCTGATCTATCTCGACGGCACCAGCCCGGTGTCTATCCAGCTGGTGTTCACGGCCGACGTGATCCACGGACCGGCGCCCTACGGGCTCGGCTTCAGCCTCAACGTACCGCTGATCAAAGTCCTGCCCGAAGCCTCGGACGCCTCGGCGCGCGGCGGCTTCTTGACGATCGGCGCAAAAAACGTCGCCTACTACAAGAAGGTTCACGGCAAGCGCAAGCTGTTCCACGTGAAGGGCATCATCACGCCGAAAACCTGCCCGCGCGGAGGCTGGCCGGTCGAGACGCAGATCAGCTTCGAGGATGGCACGACGGTCACCGCCAAGGACAAGATCGCGTGCCCGAAGAAGTAGTGAGCCACGTGCGCCCATGGGGTCGGCGATGAAACGGCGCCGCCAAGCTCCAGCCGGCAGGCCCCCGCGGTTGCGTGGGCGCCGTGGTGCCGGCCGGCGCGGGCGCGTGGGCGCCGCGCTCACGGCCCCCTGGCGGCGATGCGGCTGGCGGACGAGCGCGTCGTTCGGCACCGCACACGGACGCACGCGCGCGCGCGCGCGTGCGCGTGGGCTCCGGTGGCTGACGAGCAGGTCCGCGAGGAGCGTGCCGGTGATGCTCGCGCTGCTGGGCGCTTCGCCGGCGCTGGCGAGCGCCGGCGAAGCGAGCGTCAGCCTGCGTCCGTCGTTCTCGCCCGACAGGCTCGGGGCGGCCACGACGTTCACGCTGGGCTTTCACTTCTCCGGCGGCGGCGAAAGCGTTCCGCCGCCGCTGCACACGGTGGTCGTGCAGCTGCCGATCGGATTGCACTTCCAGCTGGGCGGGCTGGCGGTCTGCCAGCCGGCGCGCCTGCGACGCAGCGGCCCGTCCGGTTGCCCCGCGAGCTCGCTGGTGGGGCGCGGGCACGCACTGCTGCAGGTGCACGCGGGCACCGAACCGATCGACGAGGAAGCCTCGCTGTGGGTGGAGCGCGGCCCCGAACACGAAGGACTGCCGAGCTTTGGGATCTTCGGACAGGGCTACACCCCGCTGTACGAGAGCGCGGTGAGCTCTGAGCTGCTGCAGACCGCGAAGCCTCCCTACGGCTACCGCACCGTGACGTCGGTGCCGCCGATACCGACGGTCATGTACGAGCCGAACGCGTCGTTCGTGTCGCTGTCGCTGTCCTTCGGCAGCGTCAAGCACCACGGGGGCGCGGGCACGTTCTTCACGCCGCGGAGCTGCCCGGCGGGTGGCTTTCCGTTCGCCGCTCAGGTCACGTTCGCGAACGGCGAAGGCGCGAGCACAACGGCGACCGTCCCCTGCCCGTAGCCGAATCGCCCGGGACCCGCTAGGCTCTGGCGCGTGGAAACGATCCTGTCGGTGGTGCAGGTGCTGATCTGCTTCGTGCTTGTGTGCCTGGTGCTGATGCACTCGGGCAAAGACGCCGGTCTGTCCGGAGCGTTCGGCGTGGGCACGGGCCAGGGCCCGCTCGGCGGGGGCTCGATGGTGGAGCGCAACCTCAACCGCTGGACGATCTTCTTTGCGATCCTGTTCGCCGTGAACGCGATCGTGCTGCTCAAGCGCCCGTGGGCGTGAGCGGCTTGTCGGGCTGCTGAGACTCGTCGGCCCCAGGCGTGTCCTGGGCCGCCTCGAGCGCGTCGAGCTCGTCGAGCTGGTCGAGGATCTCGAGCGCCTCGATGCGCAGCGTCGCATCGGTGGCGCGGTAGTCCTCGTCGGAGAGCTTGCCGGTGCGGTAGTCGAGCTCGAGGTCGAGGATCTCGCGGTACTTGCTCTCGCGTGCGGCTTCCAGGCGCGAGCCGACGCGCGTGCGCGAGCGGATGGTGGCGCGGCGGCGCAGCGCGCTGGGCGCCGGCCAGAGCGCGATCAGCGCGCCGGCGACGGCGATCAGCCCGCCGATCCAGATCCACAGGACCATCGGCGAGACGATCAGGTTGAACTGGGCCGGCGGCGGGTGCGCGAGATAGGCGCGCGCCAGGTAGGCGATCGCGATCACCGCCTCATCGGGTGGGAGCGTGCTGTTGCCCGCCTTGACGATCCGCTGCAGCGCCGGGGTTTCGATGTTCGGCTCGATCGCGGTCCAGACGTTGCGCGTGAGCCGCAGGTCCATCGCCACGTGGCTCACGGGCTGACCGCCGATCAGGCTGCCGACGGTTCCCTGACTGGCTTCCTGGGAGGCGTAGAAGCCCTCGCTGGGTTCGAGCGTGGCGACGTGGCGCCCGTTCTTGGTGACGTCGAGCACCGCCCCCAGGTTGAGCGTGGAACCGGTGTGGGCGCTGTCGTACTTGGGCGTGACCGTGGCGGTCGGCCGCACGTAGCGGACCCGGTAGGCGCCCACGCGCGCAGACTGCCCGGGCGACATGCTCCGCTCGTTGGCGTGCTCGAAGGACGAGGAGGCGGCGACCCCGACGAACAGCACCGCGATGCCGATGTGCACGATGTAGCCGCCGTAGCGCCGGCGGTTGCGGCGCACGAGCGCGAGCAGTGCCAGCGGCGCCGGTTCGCCGGCGATCGTGCGCCGCACGCGCGCCCCGCGCACGAACTCCTGGCCGACGCTGCCGAACACGAACGCGGCGCAGCAGAACATCGCGGTCGCGAGCGGCTTGGGCACGAACGTGGGCGCGCCGACGATCAGCAGCGCGACGAGCGTCACCAGCGCGCAGATGACCGGCACGAGGAAGTTGCGGCGCGCGTTGGCGAGCGTGGCGCGCCGCCAGGCGATGACCGGCCCGATGCCGCTGAGCAGCACCAGTACGAGCGCGAGCGGCACCGTGTAGCGGTCGAACCAGGGCGGCCCGACGGAGGCTTCCTGGCCGGTGATGGCCTGCGAGATCAGCGGGAAGTAGGTGCCCCAGAAGATCACGAAGCACAGGCCGACGAGCACGAGGTTGTTGGCCAGGAAGATCGACTCGCGCGAGAGCAGCGAGTCCAGCCGGTTCTGCGAGCGCAGGAGCTCGCGGCGCGAGACCACCAGGTAGATCGAGGTGGCGATCAGGACTCCGATCAAGATCACGAACGGGACGCCGAGCGTGTGCCCCCCGAAGGCGTGGATCGAGTTGAGCAGCCCGCTGCGCACCAAGAACGTGCCCATGATCGAGAGCGTGCCGGTGGCGAGCACGAGCGAGACGTTCCAGACCTTCAGCATCCCGCGCTTCTCCTGGATCATCAGCGAGTGCAGGAAGGCCGTGCAGGTCAGCCACGGCATCAGCGAGGCGTTCTCGACGGCGTCCCAGCCCCAGTAGCCGCCCCAGCCGAGCTCCGAGTAAGACCACAGCGCGCCGAGCATGATGCCGATCCCGAGGAACAGCCAGGCAGCGAACGCGAAGCGGCGGATCGCTTTGATCCAGTCGGCGTCGACGCGGCGCGCGAGCAGCGCTCCCATCCCGAACGCGAGCGGGATCGTGCAGAGCGTATAGCCCGAGTAGAGCATCGGCGGGTGGATCATCATCGTCGGGAAGCGCAGCAGCGGATCGAGCCCGGCGCCTTCCGGCGGAGCCGGTCGCGTGGTCGCGAACGGGTTGGCGTAGAAGACCATCAGCGACACGAAGAACGCGCAGAAGCCGAGCATGATCGCGGTGGCGTAGGCCGCGACATCCTGCAGGCGCTTGCGCGTCAGGAACACCGCGAGGCTCGACCACAGCGACATCAGCCAGGCCCAGAGCAGCAGCGATCCTTCCTGCGAGGACCACACGGCAGCAGCTCTATAGAAGGCCGGCGTGGTGCGGCTGGAGGTGTCGGCGACCGTGTTGAAGGCGAAGTCGTTGCGCAGGAAGGCCAGCTCGAGCACGAGGAAGGCGACCGTCAACACGCCCGCGACGCCGTAAACCGACCGGCGTCCCAGCACCATCAGATCGGCCTGGCCGTGGCGGACGCCGTATATCGAGACGCCGATGCCGTAGGCGCACACGGCGAGCACGAGCAGCAGGCAGGCGAAGCCTAGGTCCGCCATCAGTCAGCCCCCCCTGGGGCCCGGCTCGTTCATCGCGCGGAGTCCGTGGATGGGGTCCTCGCAGGCGCGCGGGAGATGTCGAGCGGGTCCCGCCGCGGTCACGCGTTCTGGTTCTCGCTCGGCGGAGCGGTCTTGTACTTGGACGGGCACTTGGTGATCAGCGAGTTGCGTTCGCCGACGAAGCTCTGGCCCTGCTTTTCGACGGTCACGATCACCTCGCGGCCTTCGCGAAACGGGTCGGGCACGATGCCGCTGTAGGCGAGCGGAATCGCCGTGCCGCCGCTGCGATCCTCGACGCTGAAGTGCAGAACCGCGCCATTTCGGTGCACCGAGCCGTGTACCACGGTGCCGGTCAGCTGGTAGCTGCGGCCCGGCTGTGCCTGGTGCAGCAGCTGGCTCGGTGTGAGCGCCGGCGATGCGGCGCTGAAGCTTGTGTAGATCAGCGCGCTGGCCAGCACGACCGCTGCGCCGAGCGCCACCACGAGCCGCACCGTTCGCTTGCGTGCGGGGTTCACGCCGTGCAGTATTTCACGCCCGCGCTGGCCCCACGCCGTTGCGTCGAAGCCGGGCCGTCGCGTCGGCCCGTGGCGCTCCGCTGGCCTCAGGCCGCTGCGACAGGCCGGCGAACCCGCCGGGCTCCGGCCGCGCGCCCGGCACCGCCGCCCTCATTCCAATCGCGTCTTGCCAGACCCGACCTCGGCCGAAAGCCGGGCAGCAGTTTTTTTCCGTAGAGGGCCTGATGTTGTCGATATTTTCGATATACTAACTGAGTAATGCCACCACGGCTCGTGCTCTCTGCTCCATCGAGGTCGCTCGCGTCGCGGCTCAGGCCGGCGCCCGGGCCGGCCGCGGCGGGCGTCGTCGCGAGTGCGGTGCCCGGCGTCGCCCGGGCGCCGGCGCGCACGAGCGTGCGATGTAGACGTTCCTGACGTTCTCGTTCCACCCATCTCCCAGTCCGAAAAGAGGATCCTCCCCTCTGTCCGGACGCCTCTCCCGGCGGGCCGGGACCACACGGCCCGGTCCGCCAACTCGGTTCGCCGGCAGGTAGGAGAACCCGGCGATCGGACCTCCCCGACCAAGAAGGAGATCTCAAATGGCAAGGATCATCGTGATGGCCGACCGCGTCCCCCGGGACGCACCCGCAGTGCTGCTCGACGAGAGCGTCGAGCCCGTGCATCTCGCCACCGGGCATTCGGCGATGCAGCTGATCGAGCGCCTCGGCTGGGCGATCAGCGACGCCGAGGACGCCGAGCGAGCGAGCGCGCGGCGGCGCGGCGAGTCGGATCGGCGCTCAGACAGGGCGCAACGTGTACATACGACCAGGCGTCAGCTGCCGGCCACCAGCCGTCAGCTGTCAGCGACCCGGCGCCAGCTGTCGGCGACGAGGTGACCACGTCAACTCCAGGCCGTGCGCTGACGCCCACACGCAGGACGCTCGAGGGGCCGCCACCTGCGCGGCCCCTCTTACCCGAACCCCGGCTAACCGCCGGATTCGATGCTGCGCCTCTTAGCTCATTCGATGTTGAAGCGCGCACGCCGTGCCGCAGGCGGCCGCCGGACAGGATCGCTGGCTCTCAGACCAGCTCGTCAACCTGCGCGAGCAACACCGCCGCCGCCGCCCGACCCTCATCGAGATTGCTCGACAAGGCGAAGCTCCCCTGAGCGCTCGCCACATCGAGGCGGCGGTGTCTGGCGCTGCTCGTAGCGTTGTCTCGGTGGCCGAGAACGATCCAAGCACGACCGATCCCGACGGACGCCTTGTCGTCTTCGACGCCGGCACCCGTCTGCACCTGTCCCTGGGTCGGCCGGAGCTCGTGGACGAGCACGAACTGATCCTCGGCACCGTCGCGCATCCCGACCACCACATCGATGACGCCATCCCGGGCCGCGAGCACTTCTATCGGCGACACGTCGATCCCCGAAGGTGGCTACGGGTGGTCGTAGACTTCAATGACGAGCCTGCGTGGGTCGTGACCGCACTGGTCCAAGAAAACCCGCCGCGCGGCTGGAAATCATGACCATCACGATCGCCGGCATCCCGTTCGACCATCACCACTACGACGAGCGCGGCGACGTGCTCTACCTCAACGTCGGTGAGCCCCGTCCTGCAGCACGCGGCCTGGAGACGCCCGACGGGCACGCAGTCCACTACGACGAGAACGGCGCGGTTATTGGATTGACGCTGCTGAACGTCCGTCACATCCTGCAACGCGACGGGCGGCTGACGCTCACGCTGCCACCGGCGCACCTCGGAGCCGACGCACTCGAACCCATCCTCGCCGCCGCCTGAAATCGTAAGGTCGCTCAGCCGGTCTGGTCACCCTTCGGATCGCCGCGCCCGGCCGCCGCTCCGCACCATGGCGACCGGCAACGGCCAGATAGCGCACGCCGGCTTCGCCGGCTGTAACCGGGCCTCCCCGCGCAACTCTTCCGAACCTGGTTCTACGAAGCTACTTGATGTGCATCCCCGAGATGGCGCGCGCGATCACCATCTGCTGGATCTCGGACGTGCCCTCGAAGATGTCGTAGATCTTGGCGTCGCGATGGAAGCGCTCGACCGGGAACTCGCGCGTGTAACCGTTGCCGCCGAGGATCTGGATCGCGCGCTCGGTCACCCACACGGCGACCTCGCCGGCCTTGAGCTTGGACATCGAGCCCTCGGCGGCCTCGAACGGGACGAGGTTGCGGCCCATCCAGGAGGCGCGCCAGACCAGCAGCCTGGACGCGTCGATCTCGGTCTTCATGCGCGCGAGCGTAAAGCCGATCGCCTGGTTCTCGACGATCTTGCGGCCGAACTGCTCGCGCTCCTTCGCGTAGGCGAGCGCGTACTCGTAGGCGGCCCGGGCGATCCCGAGCGCTTGCGCGGCCACGGTCGGGCGGGACGCCTCGAAGGTCTGCATCGCGGCCTGCGTGTTGCCCTTCTTGCCTTCGCGCACGCGCGCCAGGCGTTCTTGCAGGCGCTCCCGGCCTCCGAGCACGTACTCGGCCGGGACGCGGCAGTCGTCGAGATGCACGTCCGCCGTGTGCGAGGCGCGCAGACCGTGCTTCGAGACCTTCGTGCCTTCGGAGATGCCCTTGACTTCGCTTTTGGGGATCACGAAGGCCGCGTGTCCACGGGCGCCGAGCTCGCGATCGACTGACGCGATCACGACGTGGACGTCGGCGATGCCGCCGTTCGTGGCCCAGGCCTTCTGGCCGTTGAGCACCCACTCGCCTGCGGCCTCATCGAACTTCGCGCTCGCACGGATCGCGCTCACATCCGAACCGGCGTTGGGCTCGGAGGAGCAGAAGGCGGCGACCTTGAGATCGTCGAGCGTGCCGAAGCAGCGGGGGATCCACTCGCCGATCTGCTCGCCGGTGCCCTGACCGAAGATCGCGGCCACGGCCAGCGAGGTGCCCATGATCGACATGCCGATCCCGGCGTCGCCCCAGAACAGCTCCTCGTTGACGATCGGCAATGTCAACCCGCTCGGGTCGGCGAAGAACTGGGCCAGCGCCTCGTAGCCGTACAAGCCGATCTTGGCGGCCTCCTGGATGATCGGCCAGGGCGTGGACTCCTTCTCGTCCCACTCGTGCCCGGCGGGCCGCATCACATCGGCCGCAAAGCCGTGAACCCAATCGCGGATGTCCTTCTGATCTTGCGTCAGCGCAAGCGAAAACGCCGCCTCTTGACTGGCGGCGCTGACGATGGCCTCGACTGCGGCTTCCGCCGCTTTGGGGCTCAACGCCGGGTTGGCAGCTGACGCCGTGCTTGACATCTCGCGGGACTCCTCTCCTGGATTGTTCAGCGCCAGCGCGACTCGGCGCACGCGGGATGTCCTCACACAACCCGCCCGCGTAGCTTAGCGCAAGCAGGCCTTTCCGTCGAGTCATCGGTCGGCTGGCGGTCGGGTGTCGTCAATCGACACGCGCTCGCGGTGTCAAGCAGTCGCCAATCGACACGGCCTGTTCCTGTCAACAAGTCGCCAATCGACAGCCCTGGCTCGTGTCAAGGGGGTCGTCGAATCGGATCCCGGGAGGGCGCGTCGTTGCAGATTGACCCCCCGGCGGCCGACGAGCCGGGCCCGCGGTCCGGCCAGCCGGTCAGCGGGTCAGCAGGTCAGCGGGTCAGCCAGGCTTCCTCGGCGTGGGTCAGCTCGAGCACCTCGTCGGGCAGCTTTCCCGCGGCGACCTCCGCCAGCGTGACGTGCTCGAGCACTTTGCGCAGGTTCGCGCGCAGGGCGATCCAGACCTGCTGCAGGGACTGCGCCGATCCGGCGTAGGACAGCTCCTCGGGGCGCTGGCCGCGGACGCCGACCAGCGGCCCCTCGACGGCGCGAATCACCTGGGCGAGGTTGACTTCGTCGGGCGGGCGCGCGAGCCAGTAGCCGCCCTCGGGGCCGCGCTGGCTGCGCACGATCCCGGCCGAGCGCAGCTGCGTGAGGATGTTCTCCAGGAACGACACCGGAATGTCCTGGGCCTGGGCCAGCTCGTCGACCTTGCGCGGGGCTTGCGAGCCCGAGGAGGCGAGCTCGATCACGGCGCGCACGGCGTAGTCGGCCTTGGCGGTGACGTGCATGACGAAGATTCTCCCGCAAACGACGGCGGAACACTCCCCTTGCGGGCACGGCGCTGCGGCACACGGGGCATGTGCCGCAGGCCAGAGCGCGCAAGCGCCGGGTCAGTGCGCGCGCGCGCGTGTGCGTCCGCGCGTGTCCGCGCGGTCGACGTTGAAGACGTACTGGATGGCGGTCGGCTGGCTGGAGACGTTGAAGTTGACGACCTGCCGGGGTGCGCGGGGCCGCGGTGCCGCCTGTGGGAGCTGCGGGGTTGGGGCCACGGCCGGGGCCGGCGCCGAGGCGGACGGCATGGTGAGGGTCGACGGCTCGGGCGCCGGCGGCGTGTCGGCCGGAAGCGCTCGGGGGCGGGAGGCGAGCGCTTGCAGGCTGGCGGCGAGCTGGCGCTGGCCTGACGTGTCCGCGCCGGGCGTGCGGGCGCTGGCGGGCGCGAGCGCTCCCAGGCCGGCCACGAGCGCGTTGACGTCGGACGAGAGCGCGTCGGAGGCGCGCACGAGCGCCTCGAGATCGGCGATGCTGGAAGCCACCGCGGGAGTGGTCTGTTCGGCCTCGCGCAGCAGCGCGTCGGCATCGGCGATGATCGGCTCGGGATCGGCCTCCGGCAGGAGCGCTTCGAGCTCGGACATGGCCTGATCGGACTCGAACATCGCGCGATCGCGTTCCGGCAGCACCGGGTCGGGCGCGGGCGCGAACGGGTCGGGCGCGGGTGCCAGCGGCGACGGGCCGGGCTCGGCCGGGGGCGCGCCGGTGTCGGGACCGCTGATCGAGTGCATGCGTTTGGCGGCCTCGCGCACGCGGTCGGGCATCAGGTGGCCGTAGACGTCGACCGTGGTCGAGGTCTTGGCGTGCCCGGCGAAGGCCGACACCAGCAGGATGTCCTCGCCCTGTCCGATCGCGTTGGTGATCGCGGTGTGGCGCAGGTCGTGCAGACGGATGCTCTCGGGCAGGCCGGCGCGCTGCGCGTAGCGGCGGAACACGCGCGTGACCATGCGCGGGCTGAGCGGCCGGCCGACCGGCCGCACGACGCCGTCGCGGCCGGGCTTGCGCTCGATCGTGATGAACACTGGGGCGTTCTCGCTGGTGTCGCGGGCGCCGGCGTACATGCGTTCGAGCGCGCGCTGAGCGCCGTCCAGGATCGGGACCAGCCGCTGCGAGGCCTCGGTCTTGGTCGACAGCAGCTCATCGGCATCCTCGCCGTCGGGGTCGTCATAGGCGCCGATGCTGCGCCGCACGTACAGGATCCGCTCGAGCAGGTCGACATCGCCCCAGCGCAGCCCGATCAGCTCGCCACGGCGCAGGCCGGTGTCGAGCGCGACCGTGAAGAACAGACGCCAGCGAGTCGAGCAGGCGTCGAGGAAGCGCTTGACCTGGGCCGGCGAGAGCTCGGTGCCGCGGGCGCGACGATGCGAGTGCTTCTGGCCGCGCGCGCGCGCGGCGTCGGCCGGGTTGATGGACACCAGCCCCGCATCCTGGGCGAACGCGAACATCGCGTGCACGTGGCGGCGGATCTTCGCGACGGTCTGCTCGCTCAGCCCCTCTCCGCGCTTGCGGCTCAACAGCGCCCTGATCATCTGCGGGCGCATGTCGTCGACGCGCACGGCGCCCAGGGTCGGCGCGATGTGGAGATAGAAGGTGCCGCGGTAGTTGGCGGCGGCGCCCGGCTTCAGATTCGGGTCGACGTGCTCGGTCAGCCACTTGCGCCCCAGCTCGAGCACCGACATGCTCGCGGGCACGTAGCGGCCGTCTTCGACCTCCTCCTGCAGCCCCCGCAGGATCCGCTCGGCCCTGCGCCGGGAGTGCCCTGCCGCCTTCTCGACCTGGCGCCAGCGCGAGACCCCGGTCAGGGGATCGACAGCCAGTACCCGTGTGCGCACGTAGAAGCGTCCGTTGCGCTCACGAATACAGCCAGTGGCCACCCCGACATCACCTCCACCAGCCCCTCCGCGGCATGCCGACAGCCGGCGCCGCGCACACACATCCTCGCGCGACCCCGGGGCCCCTCGGCGCACCGCAACCCTCTCGACAACTCCCTAGAAACTGGAGATTACTAGGTGTCAATACAGATGTCAACACTAATGTCAACAAATGTGTTACGATGCCCGCGCCTTGAGGTCGGAGCGGAATGCGTGTCGAGAGGACGCTGGAGCCGCTCCGGAAATGGGCGCCACCGGGAGGCGTGGCCCCCGTGAGGGGGGGCCACGCTCCGGTCCTGCGGGTGTTCTCGGCTCAAACGGAGAGGGAGTCCGTGCCGAGACATCCCCGGACGCCGCCTTGGGGAACGGCGCCCGAGCTCTCAGACGGCGCGAGCGCGTTTGGGGGCGCTCCGGCGCGCACGAACTCGCGCAGCCGCAGCGCACGACACCAGTCTCGGCGGACTGATCACGCCACGATGTTCAGCTGGCTAGGTGCGCCGATGATCCTTGGTCCCCTTTCGATCGGCCATCTACGAAGCCTTTCGACCCTTTCATGTAAGAGTAGCGCTTTCTGGTGAAGCATGGCGAGAAACTGGCCGCGGCGCCAGCCGGCAGGACGGTTGGCCCACCAAGCGCGCACCAGGACCTCTCGGCACAGCTCTCGGCGCCGCTGACGAACGTCTGTGGAGGACACCGCGAGCGTTTATGGCCTTGCTCGACGCGAGCCGCATCGGCGCCGTCACTTGCGCGTGCTTGGGCGCCGTCGCTTGCGCACGGGGCGACGCCACTTGTGCACGGGTTCGTGCCTCGCGGGCCCAGGCCCGATCAGTAGTCGATTTCGACCGAGAAGCGTTCGCCGTCGAGATAGGCTTCGAGATCCGGGTCTCGGCGCTTCGATCGCGAAGACCGGTTTAACTACAGCGGCGGCCGCGGTGAACCGACTCGACGCTCGTGCCGTCGGGGTCGAGCACACATGCGCCATAGGGGTGAGAGTCAGACGACGTGCGCTCGCCCGGCTGGCCCACGGAGCGATATCCAGCGTCGCTCGCCGCGCGGTGGAACTCCTCGACGGCAGTGCGATCGGGCGCCGGAAAGGCGAGCTGCAATTGCTGGGTGACGGGCCGGTTGTCGCTCACGAGCGAGAACGTCGCCCACGCACCGCGAAACTGCACTCCGTGCTTCCACCGGCGCCCCTGGCGCAAGCCCACATGACGCGCTATCAGGCGGTAGAACTCCTCGGCGCCAGCAAGCTCGTCGACCCCGATCCAGAGATGGTCGATGTGACCTCCGCGACGGGTGTCGCCGTGGTGCACCGCCTCGACACTGTTGCCGTCGGGGTCGCGCAGGAACGCGCCGTAGTAGTCGGGCCGGTACTGCGGACGCTCGCCGGGCATACCCGCATCCGCATAGCCAGCGTCGACGCCGGCCACATGAAAGCGCTCGACGTGCGCACGGCTCGGAGCGACGAATGCGACGTGCAGGTGGCGGGTCGGCAACGCCTTCGCGTCAACGGTCGGCAGAATCCAGAAGTCATTCCAAGCGAGCAGCCCGCTCGAGTCGTCGGTCGTGGGCGGCGGGATCTCGAGCGTGCCCAGCACGAGGCGGTAGAACGCCTCGCTCGCATCGCGGTCGCTCGCGCGAATCGCCACGTGATCGAACACGCCGCAGAGTATCGCGGCCTCCAAGCGGCGAACGGGTCTCGAACCCGCGACCTTCGGCTTGGGAAGGGCGTGCCCTACCTCTCCGCTGCCGCTCTGAAAACGGCTCTGACAAGCCATTTCCCGCTTGCTAGAGCCAGATCCGTCGATCAGGCGCCGAGGACAGATGCGGACAAACCGGGACAGAGTTTGCGCGAGATCTGCTGCACGGGTGCTGCACGGATTCTCGGCTCCCGGAGAGCGGCGAACGGGCCTCGAACCCGCGACCTCCAGCTTGGGAAGCTGGCGCTCTTCCAACTGAGCTATCGCCGCAATCACGGCTGATCTTACCTGGGGCCACTGCCCTGCGCAGGAGGCCGGTGAGGCTCTCCAGCCAGCTTGGGCGGCGCCCTCCGAGCAGCACGACGCGGCCAGAGCTACGTGAAGCCGACGTAGTCCCAAGCCACGTCAGCGAACTTCTGGGCGTCGGCGATGCTCCAGGCCTGCGTGCCGTGGAAGAGCCACATCAGCTCGTTGACCTGGACGAACTCGTTCGCCTTGCCGTCCTTGAGCGTCGCGTTGTAGATCTGCGCGAGCACGGCCTGCAGGTCAGCGACGTAGGTCGAGTGGCCGAAGGCGTCATTGCCGACGTTGTAGGCGAGGCATTCGAGGAAGTACGACGCCAGCTCGCCGATCAGGCCCTCCTCGACGAGCTTGTTCTCCATGCGCTTGAGGACGCGCACCATGTCCTTGTAGCGCCCGCCGGTGGCCTTGTTCTTCGCCACCCCGTTCTCGTGCTGCTGCTGGGGCCAGTTGATGAGCCGACCGCCGCTGTCGGGGAAGAGCATGGTGCCCTGGTGGAAGAGGAACCTGCCGCCCGCGCCGCGCGCGTGGTAGCGGCGGTACTCGAAGCAGGGCACGACGTCGGCGTCGATCGAGGAGGACTTCGCATGGACGGTGATGGCCTTGTCGTGCCGCGTGACCGAGCTTGAGCCGAACGTCTTCTTGAGCGCCGCCTCGATGTCGTCCTTGAGCCCCTTCGTGTTGCCCGAGTAGCCGTCGTCAGACGGCGAGAGGCCGATCTCGGCATCGCTCACGCCCTCCAGGCCATGCATCTGCTCGTTGAAGATCATGGGCGTGTACTCAGCAGCCACGTCGACATCGCTGTCGAGGCGCACGTTGGTGCTGTTCGCATAGGAGCCCTTGGCGAAGACGCGCAGCGCCGAGGCCGAGAAGCCAGCCTCGCGCAAGCACTCCCGGATGGCCTTCTCGGTGCGTTCGCGCTTGGCGTCTTCGGTGTCGCTCGCTGGCTTGATCCAGGCTTTGAGCGTGTCCTCCCACCCGCTCATGACGTGCCCTCCAGGGGCTGCGGCCCGGCTGCGTCGAGGCCGAGGAGCTGCTTGACCTGAGGCCAGCTGTCGAGCGCAGAGCGGTGGCCGATGGCCGCGAGCGGCTGGCAGGCATCAACGTCATCGAGCGCCACCGGCGCGGCCTGCTCGGCGCGGTCGCCAATGCGCAGGTAGTGGTCCGGGCCGAGCAGGTGGAGCGCCTGGAAGTGGGTGCCCATCGCCGGGCCGCCTTGCAGGAGGGCGATGGCCGGCTTCGCCCAGCCGACCAGGCCCATGCGCCGGCCCTTGCGGAGGCTCTTGATCTGCGCGCGGGGCGCCACGGTGCCCACCGAGAGGAGGCGGATGTCCGCGAGCCCCTGGCCGAGTCGCCGGACGGCCTCGGTGATGGCGATCATCGAGGGGTTGTTGGCCCAGACGCCGCCATCGACGTGGGCGTCCTCCTCGGTGAACTGGACAGGCGCGAAGTAGGTGGGCGCCGCCGAGGTCGCGGCGGCGACTCGCCACACAGGCTGGTCATGCCCCCAGTAGAGGTCCTCGGCGTGGAACGTCTTGAAGACACGGGTCTGCCCGCTCACCGCCTCATACGCCGAGATGCAGGTGGGGAGTGAGAGGTCGCGCATGAGCAGCTCGCCGAACTCCGCCTGCAGGAGGCGGTCGAGCCCCTTGCGCGAGTACTTCGGCATGAAGAGCTGGCGCCCCGGCCACGAGCCAGAGAAGATGTCCCGGCCGTGGTCGCGGAAGAGGTCGAGCATCTGTTGGCCGGAGCGGCCTGAGGCGAGGCCAAGGGCGATGAGGCCGCCCGCCGACGTGCCGGCGATGAGATCGAGGTGGCCGGCCAGGCGGTCGCCCAGGATCTCCTCGATGCACGCGAGGAAGGCCGCTGTGAAGACGCCGCGCATGCCGCCGCCGTCCAGGCAGAGGACGCGGAACGGCCTGCTCCCCGGCGCCTCAGAGTCGATCTCAGCCGCCATCTCGTCGCCGCGTGCGCGAGGCCAGCTCGTCGCTCAGCAGCGTCCCCAGAGCATCAGCCACTGGGACTTTCATGAACGCCTCGATCCAGCCGGCGACGGCCACGATGGCGAAGAGCGACCGCTGGCGCCGGTCGCTCTGCTCGCCGTGGCGCAGCGGGTTGCCAAGGTCGCCGAAGACGCGCCCGCAGACGAACTTGCGGAACTCCTGGACAGCCGGGAGCTTGCGCACGACCATCTCGACGCGGTGGATCTTGCCCCTCTCGGGCTTGTCGAGGAGCCGCCGGTCGCCGTCGATGACTTCCAGCTCGCGGCCCGCGCCCCACAGCGCACCCTCCAACCCCGCCGTGAGCGGCCCCGCCGCCCGCGAGAACTCGCCCGCCTGGGCGTGCTCAAGCCCGTGGAGGAGGTCGTCGCGCTGGTCGGCAGTGACGCAGGACCGCGCCTTCTTGATGGTCGCCATCAGCGCGGCGGCGAAGGTGCCGGTGGTGACCACTGCCTCCAGCGCGTCGAGGAGCACGGCTTCCACGTCGGTGTGCTCCATGCGCGCGAGCGCTACGAGCTGCCCAACGCTGAGGATGGTGAAGAGGAACCACAGCGCGCTCGTCTCCCACCTCTTGGCGACGCGCTCGATGGCCGCATCGATCTCGCGCTCGCGCTCGAAGATCCCGACGAACGGGCTGGGCACGGTGAGCCCGGCGAGCGGGCTCGGCACGGCGATCGCCCCGAGCGAGGCGATGTCCTTGGCGAGCGGCCCGAGCGCAGCCTCCGCCATCGCCCTGGTGACGCTCGTGATGCTCGACTCCCCGAACATCGACGTGAGACGGTCGGTGGGGAAGAAGCCCTTGGCCGCGAGCGGCGAGCGCAGGAGCTGCTGGTCCAGGGCCCCGAGTGGCCCGCCGCCCGCGAGGCCCTGGAGCCCCGGCATGGTCGTCCTGCCGATGATCGCCTCCATGCGCTTGGTCTCCGCCATCATCTCTTCGATGGCCTTGAACGGCCTCAGGTGCTCGGCTCCTAAGAGGCCGGTCGACAGCGCGCCCTTGCTCCACTGGCTCGCGAGCCCGGCGCCGGCGATGTCGCTGAGCTGCTTGGCGAACCGCTTGTTGATGGCGCTCGCGTCGGCCAGCCCAGCCAGACCACTGACGCGCGGCGCCCGGATGAGGCCGGCGGTGGCGAGCGACTCCTGCATGCGCTTCGTGATGTCGGGCCCGAGCCCCGCGACGCCCGAGGTCCCGAGCACGTCGGTCGCGTAGGACTTGCCGAGCTGCTCGGCCCAGCCCGCCCCCGTCTGGCCCACGACGCTCTTGCTGATCTCCTCGATCTGCTTGGTCAGGCGCTCAGCGGGTGAGACGCCCTGGAGCGCAGTCCCCACCAAGCCCTGCGGGGCGTGCCCCTCGGCGGCGAGCGCCGCCTCGGCGATGCTCTGCGCCGCGGCCTCGCCGACGCTCGTGGAGCCAGCGCCGAGCGCCGTCATCCAGGGCGGGTGAGCGTGCTTCCGCCTTGAGCCTGGAGGTGGTTTCTGGTCTGTGGGCATAGGCTTTTGATGGTACGCGCGGCAGCGGCGGACTCTGGGGCCGATGGCGCGCAGCGGCGCCCCGGCCGGGCCCGCCCTGCCCGCTAACCTGAGACGCCCAATGGCCAGGTACGAAGCCACGATCATGGAGACGGTGCGCCACATGGAGGTGCCGGCTCCGCCGGAGCAGACGGCGGAGGTGCGCAGCGTCGCCTGGACAGGCGAGGCCGCCGACCAAGGCGGCGCCCAGCAGGCCGCCTACGCTGCCTGGGATGAGAAGTACGGCGCCGGGCAGCGGCCCACGCAGGCCATCGTCAAGGTCACGCCGCTCGGCAGCTAGGCCGTTCGTTGGCCCCTCCCGAAGCCCTCTTCTCGCGCGGGAGCCTCCGCGACACGCTGGAGGCGACGCTGCCGGGGTCGAGGAGGAAGTCGATGGGGCTCCCGAGGACCACCTGCTGCACGCCGATGTCGAGGAGTGGGTCAAGGCCATTGTGGCGCTGCGGCGCATGGGGACCGTGACGCTCGGCGAGCCGTGGATGGACGAGGCCGAGGAGATCCGCATCGACCTCTCGCGCACGGCGAGCGGCGTCTTCGGACGAGCGCCCTTCCCCTCCAGCTCAGGCCCCAGCGTCGCCGGCTATCGCGTCGTCGTGCATGTCCCCTTCGACGGCGACGGCGCGGTCCTCCTCCTCGCCCCGAGCACCTTCACCACGACCCAGCCCATGGCCCAGGTCGGCAACCGTGAGCTGCTTCACGTCATCGAGTACCCGCACGACCAGCAGGCCGACATAAGAGCCAGCACGGACAGGCTCGTCGGCGAAGTCGAGAAGCACCTGCGCTGGGCGAATGACGACATCGAGCAGTACAACGCCAAGCTGGAACAGCGGGCACGGGACCCCATCCTGAGCCGCCGCGAGCGGGTGAAGCGCCACCGCGAGCACCTGGCGGCCACGGGCCTGCCCACGCGCCGCAGGAGGGCCCCCCGAAGACGTACATCGCCGATGCCATCGTGCGCCTGCCGGCGCCGGTGCTGCCCACCACGCCCACGTCGGAGCCCATCGCGCTGGAGCCCGTGCTCGGCGACGAGGTCTTCGAGCACATCCTCGGCGTCATCCGCTCCGTCGGCCTCGACATGGAGCGCAGCCCGAAGACCTACGCCGACAAGGGCGAGGAAGACCGGCGCCAGTTCCTGCTCGCGGCGCTCAACACCCACTACCACGGCGCGGCGACCGCTGAGGCCTTCAACGTGAGCGGCAAGACCGACATCCTCATCCGCCACGAGGGCCGTAACCTCTTCATCGCCGAGTGCAAGTTCTGGGAGGGGGCCAAGGCGTTCGGCGAGGCCATCGACCAGCTCTTCGGCTACGCGGCCTGGCGCGACACGAAGCTCGCCCTCATCGCGTTCGTGCGCGAGAGGGATCTGACGAGCATCATCGAGAAGGCGCGCGAGGTGCTCTCGCAGCACCAGGAGTTCGTGGAGTCCAGGGAGGCGGCGAGCGAGACGGAGCTGCGCGCGAGGATGAGCTGGCCGGGCGATGAGCAGCGGCACGCCGATCTCAACGTCCTCTTCGTGCAGGTGCCGGCGAGCTAGGGCCCTCCGGCTCCCTCAGCGTGCTGGGGCCGGCCGCGTCAGCTCAGGTGCTCGCGCCGAGAGGGTGACGGGGCGGGCCGGCTACACCGGCACCGAGAAGGCGAGCATCACGTCCGCGAGCGCCTGCGGCTGCAGCTTGCCGAACTCCACCTGCGGCACCTTGAGGTAGAGCCAGGTGACGCCCGTAAGGAGCGTCGCGTTCTCACACCAGATGGTCGCGGCCCGGTCCTTGTGGGCCACGTCGATGTTCTCCTGGCCCTTGGTCTCGATGACGTAGTGCGCCCCGTCGAGATCGACCGCCACGAAGTCGGGCTCGTAGTAGCGCAGGTTTGTCGCGCTGTCGGTGTACTCGATGGTGAAGCCGAAGCGGCGGGGCAGCTTGGCGAAGGACTCCACGTCGCCTGCGTCCTGGAGGAACTGGCCGAACTGCCGCTCGAAGTCGTTGTCCCCCGCCACCAGGTTGAAGACGGTCTTGCTGGCCTCGAACGTGGGGCGCGAGAAGGGGAAGGGCTCGGTCTCCGAGAGCGCACGTCCGGGGTGCTCCAGGACGGGCGAGAGCTCTTCGACCACCAGGGCGCGCAGGACGGTGGCAAAGGTCTTGACCGTGACGTACTGGGCCACGCTCGTGGCGATGGCACGGATGATGGCCTTGTCGGTGAGATCGACGGTCTCCCCGAACGCGCGGTCACGGAGGAAGTTGCGGACCTTCGGCACCAAGGCGGCGAACTGAGAGGGGAGCTTCACGTCCTGCGCTATGCGCTTGGCGTAGTAGGAGATGACCTCCTCGGCGGTCTGGGGCTCGGGGATGGTGTACTCGCGTTCGACCAGCTTCTCCAGGGTGATGATGTCCACGCCCTCGTAGTGGAACTGCTGCGCAGCGGTGTCGCCCTCCTTCTTGGGGAAGCGCGGGCAGACGAGCTTCGCCACATCGATGCCTTCGATCTCCTCGGCGAGCGTCTTCTTCCTGGCGAGGACGGGGCTCAGCACCGGGATGGTGATGTCGTGGTCGAGCTTCTTCTCATCGGGTTCGATGGTCGTGATGACCACCGGCTCCTTGAGGTCGAAGGTGTCGAGCGCGACGTCCTCGTCGCGTTCGAGCTGCTCTACGAATTTGAGGAAGGCCGGGTTGCCGATCACGTCCACCCGCTCGACGTAGGTCTTCGAGCGGTCGCCGAACATCAGGCGAAGCCCGCGCCCGATGGTCTGCTCAGGGAGGATGTTCGCTTTGGCCGTGTAGGGACGCAGCCCAACGATGACGGTGACGTTCTGCACGTCCCAGCCCTCGCGGAGCATGAGCACGCTGACGATCGCGTTCACCGGGCTCTGGCCCTCATCCACGCGCCGGGCCACCTCGCGGGCGGCATCGACGTCCTTTTTCGAGACCTCGCCTTTGTTGTCGGTGTGGATGACGAGAAGCTGCCGCTCACCAGCCTCCGTCGGGCCGAACTCCTCCGGGTACTTGACGCGCAGGTAGTCGCCGATGTCGTCGGCCTCGGCGGTCTTGTTGAGCATGATGAACAGCACCGGCTTCTTGCCCAGAGGCTTCAGCTGCTCGCGGTACTCGCGCCAGCGCTCGACGCCAGCTGTCAGATACCCCTGATATTTGACGCTCGCCACGTCCGAGCGCGCCTCATCCAGCCCGGCGGTCACTCCCTTCATTGGCTGCTTGACGACAGCATCGATGATCGCCTGCTTGAGCGGGTAGTCGAAGACTGTCCAGGTGAAGAGGCCTCCCTTCTGGTAGCGGGGAGTCGCGGAGAAGTCGAGCTGCCCGAGAACGCCCGCAGGGTTCTCGTCACTGAGACGTCGGATGACTCGGCTCCACTCGCTTTCCTCGTCGTGCACGTGATGGCCCTCGTCGTTGATCACGAGAGCCGGCTCGCCACGAGCCGCGATCCGATCATCGAAGTCCTCGACGACATCGATCTCGGCCGGCGGCGCGGGCCCGAGCACCTCCGTCATGATCTCCGACTCGTCGAGATCAGCGGTCCCAGGTCGCTCATAGAACTGCTGGATGTTCGTCAGGTACAGCGCGCCCTGGGAGCTGGCCCGCTCTGGATCGCCGCGCATGTAGAAGTCCATCTCCCAGAAGATGCGCAGCTCGGGCGGGATCATCGGATCGGTCCTGAAGACGCGCCCACCGCCGAAGTCAGAGCGCAGCCGCTCGAAGACGATGACGTTGGGGGCGACGATGAGGAACGTCTTGGCGTACTCGTCTGAGCCCTCCGCGACGGCATTGAAGTACTGCCAGGCGACGAGGAGCGCCATGACCTTCGTCTTGCCAGAGCCGGTCGCCATCTTCACGGCGTAGCGCGCGAAGTCATCGAACTGCAGGACGTGGATGCCAGGCACCCGCGCGAAGCGCTCGACCAGATCGCGGTGGCGCCTGATCTTCTCGACCTCGTAGAGCCAGACGACCGTCTCCACCGCCTCGCGCTGCGCTTCGTAGTACTGGAAGAAATGCCCGTCCGGGCGACGATGGTCGGTGTCGAACCAGTGGTTGAAGAGCGTCCTCGTCGTGTCCGTCGCTCCCTTGTACTTCTTCGCGCGCCACTCCCTGACGGCCTTGCGGATCTCCGGGACGCATGGCGCCGTCGTCACGCGTGCAGTGAGGAGATCCTCCTGCTCGGGCGGCTGTGCGGTCTTACGCGCCACGGCCCGTCACCTTGACCGACATCGTCCTCGTCGTATCGTTGCCGAGGATGTCGATGACCTTGACGACGACCGCGTGCTCGCCAGGCTCTGGGTACTCGTGCGCGACCGCAAGCTCAAGCTCATTCGACTGCCGTGTGCGAAACGACTGCCACTCGTTGTGGAAGGTGTCGTCCTTGTTGTCCCAGTCGACCGCCCAATAGTCGATCCACTGGGACCAATGCTTGACGGCCTTCTGCACGTCCGCAGGCACGTCGTCCAGTGGGATCACGAAGTCCTTCAGTGTCAGCGTGACCTTGCGGCCAGCTGTCTTCAGCCCGATTGAGAGCGCGGCCAGCTCGAAGAAGCGGACATCAGCCTGTTCTGCCGCTCGCTTCTCCAAGACCTCGCGCGGGATGCGGACGAGGCGAAGGTTGATCCCTGCCTTCTCTGCGTCCTGACGGGCGATCTCGTTCAGCTCGAACGCGAAGTCCCAGCCAAGGATGTCCACGCTTTGCTCCTTCGGAGCGTCCTTCCCTGTGCCGACCGCCTTGCGGAACTCGGCGACGATCTGCTTCACGTCGCCGCTGGTCACGGGAGCATCGACCGTCCCCACGTGCACCATCCGCCCCTGCTTGAGCCCGTGAAGCCACGAGTAGCCGTTGATGGGCGCAGCGTGGTACAGATCGAGGATGAAGCCTCGATAGGCGACAGTGCGCGTTGTGGCGGAGTCACCGAACTCCGCCGCCTGCCAGAGCTGGCGTTCATACTTGCCAAGGTTCTGGACGACGAACGGGCGGACTTTGGGGATGGACAACAAGCGCTTTCGGGTCGTCTGGACCGCAAACCTGCCGACGTCAGCCGCAATCCATCGCCGGTCGTGCTTCTCGGCCACCGCAGCAGTCGTGCCGCTTCCGACAAAGCAATCGAGGACCAGCTCGTCTGGATTGCTATGCGCGAGCACGATCCGACTCAACAGCGACGCTGGCTTCTGCGTGGGAAAGCCAACCCGCTCGGGATCCTTCTGTTGCAGATGGTTGATGCCCAGCCACACGTCTGACGGGATCACAGGTTCGTCGTCGTAGTAGCGGTAGACCTTGCCTGCTGATTTGATGGTGCGATACACACGGCCATCCTCGTCGACCTGCCGCTTGAGGTTGTTCCACTTCTCCAGTTCAGAGCCGCAGAGCTGGCAGTAATTGCGCGGGACACCGATCGCATCTGGATTGAAGATGTAGCGGTCGCCCTTTGAGTACCAGAGGAGCACGTCATGCTTGCGCGGATACTGGTTGCGGCCCCGACCGCCGCTCTCGTAGTGCCACACGACCTCGTTGCGAAACCGTGTGATGCCAAATACGTCATCCAACACAGCCTTGGCATAGTGACCGACGTGCCAATCAAGATGGACGATCAGGCTTCCTGTTTCAGCGAGAAGGCCCTGAAGCGAGATCACGGTTTCGTAGAACCACTCCAGATAGCCGTCGATGCCCTTGCCCCAGGTGTCGCGATACGCCTTCATCTCCAGGACGCCGGGCTCCTTGTTGAAAGCCGCGTCTCCATTCACCTGCACGTTGAAAGAGAAGTCGTCGCCAGTAAAGAACGGCGGGTCGATGTAGATCAAATCGACCTGTCCGCCGAACTCCTCCAATAGCGCGGGCACCACATACTTCCGATCCCCCCAGATGAGGCGGTTGCGCCAGTCCGTCGCATGGTCGGCTGTCGAGAAGTCGAGTGTTCTCTGACGCTCCTGGGCCGACTCGTTGATCGTCTCGACCGTCTGGAACGGAAGAGCGATCCGAGGAGGAGCAAGCCTCTTCCCGGACGCGTCGTACTTGCCCTCCCAGAGCAGCTCAGGCATGCGTGCTCGTCTGCTCGCAGGCGGGCACCATCCGTGGAGGGGCCCCGGGCAGCTCGTCCTGCACCCGGCGGGGGAGGGTGTCCTCACAAGCCTCATGGCGGCCTGCTATCTGGGCTTCCAGAGGCATCGCGGCAGCCTAACGACCACGAGCCTCGTCAGCGGGCCGCCCGCCTGAGGCCGGCGACGACCGACGCCTGGCGGCGAGGCCGCCGGCTCCGAGCCGCGCCCTACGATGGGCCTCATGCAGGCCGCGCCAGCCCCTCAGCCCTCGCTCTGGGCGGAGTACGCGCGCCACGTGCTCGCGCGCTGGTGGTTCCTCGTGGGCAGCGTGGTCGGCGGCGCGCTCACCGTGGCCTCGCTGGTGGCGAGCATCGCCATCCCCTGGCCGGTTGGCCTGGCGATCCTCGTCGTTTGCCTGCTGGCAGCCCAGGCCCTCGCCTTTGGCGACATGCGCCGCCAGCGTGACCGTGCCATCGGGGCACGCCCCGACCGCCTGGACCTCCTGCGCGAGCGCTACCAGCGCGGGCGCGGCCTGCAGGCCGCGCCGCGGTGGCTGGGCGGCCCGGCGCCGTCGAGCCGAGAGGAGGCGCGGGGCGGCGACGCGAGGAGGCGGCAGGCCACGCTCCGCTGGGCCCAGGCGGCATGGCGGATGCTGCGCGAGCGCTTCCCGCCCCTTGAGGAGGGGTTCTGCCCCTACGGCATCAGATGGGGGCGTGGCGACTTCAGGATGGCCTTCGAGGAGGAAGTCGACAGGAGGTACGGCTCCGCCGAGGCGTACCTGGAGGACAAGATGGCCTTCGTCGCTGGCCTGCTGCAGGAGCAGGAGGGCCGCTCGCGCGCCTAGTGCGGCGGAGGAGGGGCCAACCACCGAACTGCTGCTAGTCGTCCCTTTGGGCAGCCTGGACGCCGCGGTTCGATTTGGAGCCCAGGTAGCATGTCGTGACCACACGGATCGGGGGCATGATCGCTTGACTGCGGCTGGGAGGGTGTTGGCTTCGCGTCTGCTCGTGGTCGTCTTGACGGGGACCGCTGTCATCGGATGCCAGGCCTTTCTGGCTACGACGGCGTCTGCCCAGACCGAGGGGGAAGCGATCGTCGCTGCCGCGCAGGTGATAGCGAGCCAGTCGTATCCGGCCCAGCCCTTCTCAACCGCGAAGTACGTCTACTGCTTCGACGGCGGAAACACAAACGAAGCGACGGTGGGCGGGTACGACAAATACTCCGACGGCAGCTACCGCGACTGCGACGAAGTGGGCCACGTGGGGTTCGACTGTCGCGGCCTCGCACTCTATGCGGTCTACCAAGGCACGGATCACGCGGTAACGCTCCCAACGGCCACCGCGCAAGCTCAGTACTCGGGCGCGTCAAGCTACGGCGGCTCATCCATCTCGCTCTCGTCGGTGCAGCCCGGTGACCTTGTCTTCTTCGGGTACTCAGCGAGTGAAGTCGAACACGTGGGCATCGTCGTCTCAGGGACAGGCACGTCCGCGGAGGTCATCAGCGCCGTCTCCGAGAAATACGGCATCACGACCTACACGGTTCACTGGTTTGAAGGCCAGTTCGACTGGGTCAGAGCAGTCGCCATTCCCGGCATCGGCAACACCGTGGGCGGAGGCGGCGGTGGCAGTGGCTCGCCCGACCCCGCCCAGCCCATGCCAGGGGACTTTGATGGTGGTCCGACCAGTGACGTCCTCTTCCAGGACGCTGACTCATCGACCTGGAATCTGGTCACTGGTGGCGGCGCGGACAACAGCGCCGCGGGCCTCTACCAGTTCGTCACCGGCTGGGAAAAGCCCGCGTGGGAGCTGTCGGGAGACTTCCTGGGCAACGGCTCAGACCAAGTCCTCTTCCAAGACCCCGGGTCATCGACCTGGGATCTCGTCACCGGCGGCGGCGCCGACAACAGCGCCGCCGGCCTCTACCAGTTCGTCACCGGCTGGGAAAAGCCCGCGTGGGAGCTGTCTGGGGACTTCTTGGGCAACGGCTCAGACCAGGTGCTCTTCCAAGACCCCGGGTCATCGACTTGGGATCTGGTGACAGGTGGCGGCGCGGACAACAGCGCTGCGGGGCTCTACACGTTTGTGGCCGGCTGGGAACAGCCCGCGTGGGAGCTGTCTGGGGATTTCTTGGGCAACGGCTCAGACCAGGTGCTCTTCCAAGACCCTGGGTCATCGACTTGGGACCTGGTGACAGGTGGCGGCACGGACAACAGCGCCGCTGGCCTCTACCAGTTCGTCACCAACTGGGAAAAGCCAGCGTGGGAGCTGTCGGGTGACTTCTTGGGCAACAGCTCGGAACAGGTCCTCTTCCAGGATCCGGGGTCATCGACCTGGGACCTGGTGACAGGTGGCGGCACGGACAACAGCGCGGCGGGCCTCTACCAGTTCGTCACCGGCTGGGAAGAGCCAGCGTGGGCCCTGTCAGGGTCGGGCACGACGAAGCACGAGCTGACCGCGGCCCTTGCCGGCACAGGCAGTGGCACGGTCACGGATGGTGGATCGCTCTCTTGCCCAGGCGCTTGCTCTGCGAGCTACTTCCAAGGGACGACGGTGACGCTCACGGCGACCGCTGCAACGGGAGCAAGATTCATGGGTTGGAGCGGAGCGTGCTCTGGCACGGGCCCGTGCTCTGTCGTCATGGGCAGCGACCAATCGGTCACAGCGCACTTCGCCCTAGCGCCAACAGTCGCCCTTGACAGCCCGACCTCCCTGTCAGTCTCCTCCGAGAGCCTCAGCGGCTCGGTCGATCCGAACGGCGAACCCGTGTCGGAATGCCGCTTCGAATACGGGCCGACGGAAGCCCTGGGGTCCACCGCGGCGTGCGAAGGCACGATCGGCGAAGGCGAAGCCGGGGTGCCGGTGTCGGCGGTGGTGAGCGGATTGAAGCCGGCGACGATCTACCACTACAGGCTCGTGGCGGTGAGTCCGGGCGGCACCGGGGAAAGCAGCGTCGCCTCGTTCACGACCCCGGCGTTCGGGATCACGACCGAATCGCTCCCCGAAGGGACGGTCTACGCGAAGGCCAACAAGAAGAGCTACGCCGTCACGCTCGTGGCGACCGGGGGCAAACCGCCGTACAAATGGTCGCTCGCCGCGGGCTCAAAGCTGCCCCCAGGCCTGAAGCTCTCACCCAAGGGCACGATCACTGGCAAGGCGACCACCGCAGGCACCTACACGTTCACCGTCCAGGCCGTCGATACGAAGACCAAGACGAAGCCGCCGACCCAGAACAAGGCCACGGCAACGCTGTCGATCACAATCAATGCGGCGTAGCTGTCGGTTGGAAAGGGGGACCGTCGTGACCAAGCCGCTCAGAACGCTCGTAGGAACGGTGCTGCTGGTCGCGAGCCTCCTGCTCGCCGGCCAGGTCTCAACCGCGCTTGCCACCGGCGGGCGCCTCTGCGATGGGTACGCGCAGTGCTCGACGGGCGGCTACACGACCCACGGCTACCAGAACCACTCGTCGACAAGCTACTGGGGGATGGAAGCCGGTGATGAGTGCACGAACTACGCGGCGTTCGTCGAGTCCACCGTGTACGGCGTCGCGACGCCCGGATATCGGCTCGGCAACGGCGGCGAATGGGCGACGAGCGCCGCGGCGCACGGCGTGGAAGTCAACGGCACACCCACGGTCGGGTCCGTAGCCGAGTGGAACGCGGGTGACTACGGCATGGGCGAATTCGGCCACGTTGCGATCGTTGAGGCAGTCGACTCTGGATACATCGAGGTCTCACAGCAAAACATCGTCACGGACACAAACGGCTACGACTGGGAGCGCATCAACGACGGCAGCCCCTCGAATGAGTGGGAGCCGTGGCCCGACCACTTCATCCACTTCAAGGGCACCAGCGGCGGCGGCCCGCCAGCAGAAGGCGAATTCGTCAGCTACGAAGGCCACGTCTACCGGATCGCCGGCGGCGCGCCACTGTACGTCAGTTCGTGGTCGTCGTTCGGTGGGCCCCAGCCCACGCGGGCGCTGTCGAGTTCTGAATGGTCCGCGCTCAAGCCCGTTCCGGCGAACGGCACCTTCGTTGTCAGCAGCACGAACGGCCGGGTCTACGAGATCGCCGGCGGCGCGCCGTTGTACGTGAGCAGCTGGGAACACGTGGGCGGCGAACACGCGTATGTCGTCGTCGACCAGTGGGACTTCGAAAACATCACGAACCCATGGGCGCACATGAACGCGGTGCCGTCGAACGGCACGCTGATCGTGAGCAGCGCCGACGGCCGCGTGTACGAGATCGCTGGCGGAGCGCCGTTGTTCGTGAGCAGCTGGGAACACATCGGCGGCGAACGCGC
Source organism: Solirubrobacteraceae bacterium (assembly GCA_035507415.1). Classification (GTDB taxonomy): domain Bacteria; phylum Actinomycetota; class Thermoleophilia; order Solirubrobacterales; family Solirubrobacteraceae; genus Palsa-744. The sequence goes on along the minus strand of DATJOF010000076.1, from coordinate 26,216 downwards.
GTACGTCAGGGTGGACCAGTGGGATCTGGAAAACATCGGGAGCCCCTACGCCCACCTGAACGTCGTGCCGTCGGACGGGACGCTCATCGTGGCGAGCGGCGACGGGCGGGTGTACGAGATCGCCGGGGGAGCGCCGCTGTACGTGAGCAGCTGGGAACACATCGGCGGCGAACGCGCGTACGTCGTCGTGGACGAATGGGATCTGGAAAACATCGGGAGCCCCTACGCCCACCTGAACGCCGTGCCGTCGAACGGGACGCTCATCGTCAGCAGTAGCGACGGTCGCGTGTACGAGATCGCGGGCGGCGCGCCTCTCTTCGTGAGCAACTGGGAAGCGATCGGCGGGGAACGCGCCTACGTCGTCGTCGACGAGTGGGACCTGGAAAACATCGCCAGCCCCTACGCCCATCTGAACGCGGTGCCGTCGAACGGGACGTTCGTCAACGCGCGCGACGCTGCCGGGGAAGAGCGCGGCGCCTACGTCATCGCGGGCGGCGCGCCGATCTGGGTCAGCACGTGGGAAGTCTTCGGCGGCGAACCCGCGTCCCTGGTCTCCATCGACGCCTGGGACATCGAAAACGACTCCAACCCCTACGCCCACCTCAACCCGTCCCCGACCGAAGGGACCGTCGTCGACGCGCTGCCGGCGGAATCGTTCTGGGTCTTCAAGGACGGGACGCGCCGGCACACGGGAACAACGGCCGATGCCACGGCGGTGGACGAAGCCGGCCTGGCCTCGTTCGCCCGCGCGATGCCATCCGTCAGCAGCCCGGCCAGTTCCACCGTCTCGCCCGTGTCCGAGTTCCTCAGCGCGTCGGTCGATCCCGAAGGCGAACCCGTCACGGAATGCCGGTTTGAGTACGGGACCACGGACGCCTACGGAGCCAGCGTGCCCTGCAGCTCGCTGCCCGGCGAAGGCGAAGGCGCCATCCCGGTGTCGGCGACGGCAGCCGGCTTGAGACCTGGCACGGAATACCACTACCGCGTCGTCGCGGTCGGTCCCGGTGGGGCGAGCGAAAGCACCGACGCGACGTTCACGACGGCAGCGTTCGGCGTCACGACCGAATCGCTCCCGGAAGGAACGGTCTACACGAAGGCCAACAAGAAGAGCTACGCCGCCACGCTCACCGCGGCCGGCGGCAAACCACCGTACAAGTGGTCGCTCACGACGGGCTCAAAGCTACCCCCAGGTCTGAAACTGGCCTCCAGCGGCAAGATCAGCGGCAAGGCGACCACCGCGGGGACCTACACGTTCACCGTCCAGGTCGTCGACACGAAGACCAAGACGAAGCCGCCAACCCAGAACAAGGCGACGGCAATGCTGTCGATCACGATCAACCCGGCGTAGCTGCGGATCGAGCGCGAAGCGGGACCAGTGGTGGCCTGTGCCTACAGACGCCGGCCCATCCATCCCCCTCTTGGGCCTTGCTCGGGCGAGCAAGCATCCAACCGAGCATCGAGGAGACGAGCGCACGGACGAAGAGCAGGCGTGCGAGCGATCGTCACCACCGCCGCGAATCGACATAGCCGCTTCGGGAGCGTGGCGCTAGGCTCGGGCTCCGGCAGGAGCCTCTGTGAGCGCGTGCGCCCTCGCCTGAGTCGACGCCCTGAGCCTCGCCTCGCGCCAGGCCTCGTCGAGGGGCTGCGGCCCCTTGTCCTTGTACTCCTCCAGGGCGAAGGAGTAGTGCTTGTCGAGCATCTCCAGCGAGGTGCCGCATTCGCGCGCCACCACCTGCGAGTCCTCCGAGCGCAGGCGCGCCGTGATGCCCCCGCGCCGCAGCGAGTAGGGCGTGGCCGCGGCGATGTCGGCCAGGCCAGGCACGCTCGCGGCCACGCTCCGCACCGCCGGGCGGAAGCGCTTCGGCCCCCACGCCGTGGCCTGGCTTCGCGTCAGATGGCAGCCGTCGCCCTCGGCCTCTCGCAGCCCGTAGCGCGCGCCCGCGAGGTCGCCGGGGATGATGAAGTCGCAGTCGCGCACGGCCACGCCCTGGGCGGCGAGCAGCTCGCGCCAGCGCTCCAGGTCCTCGACGAGCAGGGCGGGCATCCTCGTCGTGCGCGGGGTCGAGCCGTAGGTCTTGCCCTCGCCGAGGCGCCCCCAGGAGATGACTTCCTCGATGTGCATGCGCCCTCCCGCGACGCCGCCCCAGCGCAGCCCCCAGACCTCCTGGTTGCGGCAGGAGAGCCCGAACTGCAGGCCGGTGGTCATGGCGTCGCGCTCGGCCAGGAGCGCAGGCCTCCCGTTGCCCTGCGCCCGGAGCTGCTCGGCGCGGACGTGCTCGACGGCCAGGGTCGAGAGCGCCCAGGAGGCCGCCTCGGCGCCGTGCCGGCGGCGCCCGCGCCAGGTCACGCCGGCGCCGCCGCCACGCGCCGAGCGCCGGCGTGAGAGCCGCTGCTCGTTCGCCAGGAGCACGCCGTTGGTGTGCACCTCCGGCACGAGGCTCGTGGTCGCCGCCCAGGCGGCCACCGCCGAGAGCACGAGGCGCGCCCTGTGGCGGGCCGACCGGGCCACCTTGGCCCGGAGCATCTCGTCCCAGAGCGCCCGTGCCACCTGCGGCTGGTTGAGCGCCGAGGCCGGCGTCAGGGCCAGCCTCTGGGCGTGGGGGTGTGGCGAGAGCTCGCGCCGGTGGTCACGGGTCCAGCCTGGGTGCCCGAGGAGCTGCCTCTTGGCGATGAGGCGGTAGGACTTGTACGTCGCGGGCGCCAGGCCTTCCTCCTGCGAGGGGCCGTTGTGGGCCAGGTAGAGCTGCACCACCTCGCCGATGAGCAGACCGGCCTCCTGCGCGTTGCGCTCCTTGGCGTCGAGGTCGAGGAGGAAGCGCATGAGCGTCTCCTTGCCGCGCCGCTCGGCGTCGATGTAGTCGCGCATCCAGGCGCGGGCGGCCTCCGAGTAGGGGAAGGCCTTCGAGCGCGTCCGCCCTTCGTGGTCGCGGTAGCCCACGCGCCACGACTTCTTCCCGTCCTGGCGCACGTAGGGCCAGCCTCCGGTCTTCCGCCACGGGCGCGCCATCAGGCCACGGCTCCTTGCGCAGCCCGCAGGGCTGCCAGCGCCTCGGGCGAGGTGTCAAAGAGCGGGCGCCCAGGACGGCAGGCCGCCCCGCGTGGCGACGCGGCCCCCGCACCTCGGCGCGGCAGGCACGCCGCGGCGCAGGCCGAGGCGGCGGGCGCGAGGGTCGGTGAGCGGCGCGAGCCTCGGCCGGCGCCTCCGGCCAGCAGCTCCTCCAGCGCCGCCGCGGGGATGCGCACCTGCCCCGAGGGCAGCCGATGGGCGCGCAGCGCCCCGGTGGCGAGATAGCGGCGCAGGGTGCGCGTCGAGACCGCGAGGTACGCGGCGGCCTCGGCGGGCCTCATGAGCGGCGTTCGGTCTTCCATGGGGGCACGCTAGGACGTCGCCCCGGGCTGATCGCCGATGGCGTGCGCTCAGGGGTCGATCATCCGTCTACTGGCTGGCGTGTGGGGACATCCGCGTTGCTCTGGGTCCGTGCGCGCTGCCGACTCCCGCCGCGGGAGGACATCGGCTTGAGTGTCGTTGAGAGCCATGGCCTGGTTCAACAATCTCGGCGCCCTGAGCAAGGCCCGTCATATCTTGGGCGCATGCAGTACGCAGCGCTCGTCCACTATCGCTCGGAGGATCTCAGCCAGCCCACCGTGCCATGCGTCGCTTGGCTCTTGGGCCCGACGCCTCACCGTCGAGCCTCGTGGGAGAGGACGACGGAGTGGCGCGAGCTGTCTCACCATTGCATCGACAGCAAGGTGGTCAAGGCCGCACTCGATGAGCTGGTGGACTCCCTCTCGGGTCTCGACGCGGAGGACATGCCGCAAGCGTTCGAGATCATCGCCAGGGGCATGCCCGGAGGGATCGTGTTGGATGTCGATGCCCCTTCCACTGGCTACTACAGACCGATGAGAGACGTTGGGCGTCGCATGGAAGTCGCTCGTGCGCTCGGTGCGGCCATCCGCACGCGAGCCTCAGCCTCGCGGCTCGCCGAAAGGCTGGACCTGCCCGCGCCGTGGCTGACGGACCGCCCGGATCCCGCCATGGGAGCTGCGCCGCATCGCCTCGCGTGATAAGGAACGCCAAGGCGCCGCCGCGGGCGAGCCGCCCGGCGGGAAGCGAAAAGCGGGCGCCGTGGACATCGACCCTGAACATTGATCGCGTGGGTCGTGGACGTGGAGCATCGGCTGCCGGAGGCGATGGAGCGGCGAGACGCCGCGGCACGCCCGCGGGTGTCCGCCATGGCAGCGCGGGAAGCGGCGCAACGTCACCCGGGCACACGGAGGCGCTTCGACGGCTGGTGGCCCAGGCCGATGCTGAGTGCGGTCGGCTCGGCGACTGCCCTGAGAAGCGCCTCTGGGAGAGCTATCGCCGCGTGAGAGACGCTGTGTGGAGCGCACGGACGCCACAAGAGGTCGAGGACTACGTCGCGCTGCTCCGTGAAGCCGTTGGGCGACAGTTTCAGGAAGAGGTGGAGCGCCAGGCTCAACAAGGACCTCTCGCAACCGTCCTCGATCCGTCTCTCAGGCGGATGGCGGCTGAGGTGGCGCTTGAGTCGAAGGCGCTCGGCGAAGAGCTCCCGGCGCTCGAACAGCTTTGGGAGGTGGCACTGCGAGAGGGGCGTCAAGACGCCGCCGCCGATGTCCTCCGCGAGTTCAAGATCAGGGCATTCCAATCCGGCTGGGCCTTCGTCCGCTCCCGCATGCTCGTGGTCTATGGCTTGGGGAAGACGATGAAAGACCCGGTCGGGGCCGCGGTGGACTCCCTGATTGACACGGTTAACCGTCCGAAATGGCGGGACGCAAACCGGAGACGAGAGAAGCTCGCCGCCCTTGAGGCTCTCGTGAGATCGCCACCCGTGCAGATCATCGCAGGCAGTCCAGCTTGAGCACCATCCGTCGACCGTGGACGCCCGGCGGAAGGGCTATCCGGGGCTCTCGTCGACCTCAGAACGCGCCGGCTGCGGCCCGCCTGGCACGCGGAGTTCAATATGGCCCGAGAGGTCGCTCTTAGTGTTGGAGGCCGTGACGCGCCAGCGCACGAGGATGGCAGTCCCGGCCATCGGCGGCCCGAGCGCGAGCAGCAGTGGCTTCATGGCATGCGTGGTGTGCGGGCGCACGCGGAGCTCGGGGTAGCGGACCAGCGTCTCCCCCTGGCCCGCACGCTCGATCTCGGGCTCGGGGTCGCGCAGCCGCTGGGCGATGACGCTGCGCGAGGAGATGTCCGCGAGCGCCCTCCCCCACTTCGCCGGCGGATCGGGCGGGCGCATGACCTCCTTGACATCGCGTGGGCGCAGGAAGACGCAGAAGCGCGGCAGGCCGAAGGTCAGCTCGACCACGGTGTCCTCGTAGTTCTCCTCCGAGGAGTTCACCACGCTGACGCCGAGGACGGAGCGCCCAGCCTCTAGCCATTCCTGCGCGACCATCGCCCACCAGAAGTGCCTGGTGGCCGTGATCGTCTGAACGTGGAGATCGACCTCAGAGGCGTACTCCTGGCGGCTGCGCCGCTCGCCGAAGACGCCCACCTGCTGGTAGGCGAAGCCCAATGGTGACGACGCTTCCTGCCTGGGCATCGCCGCGAGCATGTCGGTGCGCCAGGAGGCCAGGCGCTGGTCACGCGAGCCGTCCGCGAGGAGCGCCGCGTCGATGGCTGCGACGCCCGAGGCGTCCGGCTCCACGGCCACGTCGAGCGTGGTCACCGGGGCGACGGTGGCGCGCGCCGTCAGGCGGGCCAGGTCCGCGGGGGTGTGGCGTGTGGTGTTGGCACCGTGGCGCACGTAGATGGTGCCGGCTGGGAGGGCGGCGCCTCCGGGGTCCTCCCGCGCCTTCTGCAGGTTGTAGATTGGGTCGCCGGCACGCGGGGCATCGACGGTGAGGAAGAGCACCTGCTGCCCGGCGAAGGGCGCGTAGTGGACCTCGTAGCGCAGGTCGGGTCCCACGAACGGCGTCAGCCAGTTCTCGATGTCCGAGGCGTCCCAGAGCGGCACGCCGGGCGCGCCGCCGGGCTCGACGCCGAGGAGGATGTAGGCGTGGCCCTCCGCGTGGGTCGCGGCGCGGGCGCCGTCACGGTTGGCCATCCCGATGAGCTGCCGGGCCGTGGCGGCAGCACCGGGGCGGGTGCTCAGGTCGTAGCCGGACTTCCACTCCAGGTACTCGGTCTCCTGGAAGCCAGGCGTGCTACGGACGTAGGTCACGATGGCCAGCAGTTCGGAGGGCTTGCGCGCCAGGCGCGAGAAGTCGGGGACGGGAGGCGGGCGCGTCTCTTCTCGGCCGGTCGAGATTGGCGTCCGTGGGCCTGGCAGAGGCTCCTCCCGCACGTCTTCGTCCCCCACGTATATGACAATTACGGGGCGGGCGCCCTCGCGCCCGCGGAAGCGCAGGCGATCTACGGCCCAAGCGAAGACTGCCGCCAGCACGGCGTCGACCGCATGCCGCTCGGCCTCATCGAGCACAAGATTGAGCACGTCCACGAATGCGCCCTCGGCGCTCTCGCGGAAGCGAGACAGCGTAGGCTCTCCGGGTCCGGCGACCTCGACATTCCAGCCGCCGGCCCGGAGTTGCTCCGCGAGAACGCCTAGCTCGGCTCGCGCCTCGTCCGGGTCGTCGATATCGAGCGACTCAAGGCGCAACGAGCCAGCTCGGCCTAAGCAGCCGCCGAGCGGAAGTGCTCGTCGTGATTCTGCCTGATCTTGTACGCCAGCCAGTCAGTGAACTCGTCCACGTTGTGGAACGGCATCGTGCCGAGGTCACCGTTGTGGTCCTGCAGGAACGGCACACCGTCGCTGTTGAAGCGGACGGTGAGATCAAGCGCGAAGCCCTTGAGCGGCTTCTGGCCCCTCTTGCTCGTATACCGACGCGAGAGCTCGTAGGCCTCTTGGGGTTGATCCGCGTGGATCGACGTCATGGAACGACCTCCTAGACGTGTTTTATGACACTCGCATTCTACCGGCCCGGAGCCCTCAGCCGTCCGCGCCCGCCTCGTAGGAGGCCGGCATCGCCACGGTCGCCAGGCCCTCCGCCTCGGCGCGCAGACGCATCCCCGTGTCGGAGGTGACGATCGTCACCGACGCGCCGGAGAGCCGGCGCAAGTCGTGTGCCGTCTCCAGGATCTCCGTGTCCGCGTCCGCCGGGCGGCTCCGCGGCCCCGGCTCAATGAAGACCTCGATGCTGCCGTGGCCGTGCGGGAGCGCCTTGGGCGCCCCGCCGGTCCCGACGAGCGCGTAGAGCCTGGGCAGGCGGTCGCGGGCGCGCCGGCGTGCCTTCTCGCTCGTGGAGTGCTTCTTCTCGTCCAGCTCCTCGATGACGCGCAGGGGGACGACGACGCGGACGCTCTCCGCTCCGACCACCTCGCGCCAGGCCACGCTGTCGGGGAGCTGGTGGTGCAGGAGCACGTTCGTGTCAAGGACGGCGATCGCCCCCGGCGCGGCGATGGCTCGGTCGAGGCGCCTCTGGAGGTCGTCGCGGAGATCCTCCAGCCTCCTGACCTGTCGCGCCACCTCGGCGTCGATGAAGGCGACGGCGTGAGGGCTCGACGGGGTGAGGCCTCGGATCTCGTAGTAGGCAGCGGTGTAGGGCAGCGCGAGCACCTCAAGGTCGCGGGTCACGTTGCCGAGCTGCCCCTCCGTGACCTCCGCCCAGTGCAGGTAGTCGGCCTGGCGGCGCTCCAGGTAGGCCGCGTCGGCCTCCGGCGTGATGCCTCCCCGGCTGACGCTGCCGGGGAGGTTCCTCGCGTCGGCGATGCGCGCCGCCAAGGCCTCGATGGCCTGCGGCGGTCGCACGCCATCCTTGAGGTAGAGGCGCAGCGGCACGCTGGACGGGCTCACCCCCGCCATTCTGCGGGCGGGGCCGGATGCTGGCCGCGGGGACTTCGGCGCATGCGCGAAGTGCGACCGCTCAGGGCGGGCGCGTGCCTACGCTCGCTCAGCGAGGGGCGCACGCCTCGTGGCGGTGAGGCAACGGCGAGGCCCAAGAGCGTGCCGCGAGGAGGCGAAACGTGCGGATTTGCTGCACCAGTGCGGCACGGCAACGCCCTCCCCCACCCAAAAGCCCCATTTCATGGGCGAAAACGGCCCATAGGCCGCGCCCTTGGGAAGCCGACGCTCTACCAACTGAGCTATCGCCGCGTACCGGCCAATCTTACGTCGCCGGCGCTTTATCCTGGACGCCGTGCGACGCCGGGCCGTCCCGATCCTCGTCTCGCTCGCGGGCGCGGGCCTGGTGGCGCTGCTTGTCTACGGCGTGGCCACGCAGGCGCCCAACCGCACGCTCGATGAGGCGGTCGCGCGCGGAGAACGTCCTACCGCACCCGATGCGCACCGGCTGCTGCCGGTCCTGACCTCCGACTCGACCCGCGCGGACGTGGCCGACCCCAGCACCAGGATCGGTTCGCTCGCCGAATACCGCGGCAGGGTGGTGCTGCTGAACTTCTGGGCCTCGTGGTGCGTGCCCTGTCAGGCCGAGGCGCCCTTGCTCGAGCGCACACAGAGGCGCCTGCAGCCCTACGGCGGGACCGTACTCGGCGTCACCTATCTCGACGATGCGCCCGACTCCCATACGTTCGTGCGCGAAAACCACCTCTCCTACCCCAGCCTGCGCGACACGACCGGCGAGTTCGCGCACGCCTACGGCACCGCGCAGCTGCCCGAGAGCTTCGTGATCGATCGCGCCGGCCGCATCGCCGCGATCTCCCGCGGCGAGATCGACCAGGCGTTCGCCGACAAAGCGATCCAGCTCGCGGAACGGGAACGCACGTGATCGCCCTGCGCGCGCGGGCGCGCTTCTCGCGCGAGCGTGCGCACCTCGGGCGGCCCCCGTGTAGGCCGAGACTCGCCCTGGCGGGCGCTCTGCTCGTGGCCGTCGCGATCGCCGCCCCCGCGCAGGCCGAGGCGCCGCGCGCCTCGCTGCCGGCGATCGAACGCAGGGTCATGTGCGTGACCTGCAAAATTCCGCTGATGGTCGCGCAGTCGCCGCAGGCCGACCGTGAGCGCGTGTTCATCCGCGGGCTGATCGCCGAAGGCGAGGACCAGAGCCAGATCGAACGCGCGCTGGTCGCGCAGTACGGGCCCAGCGCGCTGGCGCTGCCCGCCGCGCACGGCTTCGACCTGACCGCCTATCTGGTGCCGCTGGCGGCGCTGCTGGGGCTGCTGGGGCTGTTCGCGCTGCTGCTGCCACGCTGGCGCCGGCAGGCGCGCGCGCGTGTCGCGGCCACGACGGCGATGAACGGCGACGGCTCCTCTGGGCTGACCGCCGCCGAGCGGGCGCGGCTGGACGCCGATCTCGCGCAGTTCGAGCGCCGAGCCGGCTGAGCGCCGCGACGTCGCGCATCGGCGGGGTGGTCGCTCCGGAGAACTCTGAACGCTGCCGGCGACCGCTGGGCTCACATCGCCGCGGGCGCGCTCACCCCGAGCAGTTGCAGCGACCGCGCCAGCGTGCGCTGCGCCAGCACCGACAGGGCCAGGCGCAGCGATTCGACCTGCTCGGGCTCGGCGCCGACGACGCGGCAGTCGCGGTAGAAGGCGGTGAAGTCCTGCGCCAGCTCGAGGGCGTAGGCGGCGACGCGATGCGGCGCCCGGCGCTCGGCGGCCTGGGCGATCTCGCCCGGGAACGCGAGCAGCTTCTTGATAAGCGTGCGCTCGGAGGCGTGCAGCCGGTAGCCGTCCCATCCCCCCTGCGGCGCCGGCTGCTCGCCCTCCTCGATCGCGGCCCGCACCCGCGCCGCGCCCGCCTTTGCGAGCACCGAGGCGATCCGCGCATGGGCGTACTGGACGTAGTACACGGGGTTCTCGTTGGACTGCTCGCGCGCGAGGTCGAGGTCGAGGTCGATCGTCGTGTCGTGCGAGCGCGAGAGCAGAAACCAGCGCGCGGCGTCGACTCCGATCTCCTGCAGCAGCTGGTCGAGCGTGACGAACTCGCCCGCGCGCTTTGACATCTGAGCCCGCTCGCCGCGACGCACGAGGTGCACGAGCTGCATGATCAGCAGCTCCAGCTGCTCGGGATCTCCACCGAGCGCCGCGTAGGCCGCCTTCATGCGCGCCGTGTAGCCGTGGTGGTCGGCCCCCCACACGTCGATCTGGCGCTCGAAGCCGCGCTCGCGCTTGTCCAGGTGGTAGGCGATGTCCGACGCGAAGTAGGTGTGCTCGCCGGACGAGCGCACCAGCACGCGGTCCTTGTCATCGCCGTACTCGGTGGTGCGCAGCCACAGCGCGCCGTCGTGTCGGTAGGTGTGGCCGTGCTGCTCGAGCGTCTGCAGGGCGTGCTCAACTGCGCTCGGCGCGCCCGCGTGCAGCGCGCTCTCGTACTGCCAGTGATCGAAGCCCTCGACCGCGAACGCGTGCAGCGAGGCCTGCGTGCGCGCGACCATCACCGCGACCGCGTCATGCCCGAGCTCGGCCGCGTCGAGCGTCTGCGCGCCCGCCAGCTCGGCCGCCAGCGCCTGCACGTACTCGCCGTGATAGCCATCCCGGGGGACCTCCTCCCCGCGCGCCGCCGCGCGAATCGACTCGCCGAGCTTGACGACCTGCGAGCCCGCGTCGTTGACGTAGAACTCGCGCTCGACGTCGTGACCGTCGAAGGTCAGCAGGCGCGCGAGCGAGTCGCCGTAGGCGGCATTGCGAGCGTGGCCGACGTGCATCGGGCCGGTCGGATTGGCCGAGACGAACTCGACCAGGATCCGTTCGCGCACCCCGGCTCCGTCCGCGCCGAACCGCTCGCCGGCGCGCAGGCAGCCGGCGATCGCCTCGCCCAGCCAGGCATCGCCCACGAACAGGTTCAGGAACCCCGGACCGGCGACCTCGAAGCGCTCGAGCCCCTCCCCCATCCGTGCCTTCAGCTCCGCCCCCAGGCGCTCGGCCAGCTCCCGGGGTGGTACGGCCAGCGCCGGCGCGAGCAGCAGCGCGGCGTTCGTCGAGTAGTCGCCGAAGTCCGGCCGGGGCGGGCGCTCCAGCGTGATAGCGTCGGACCTCAGCTCGCCCCGGCGCGCGGAGCCGGCGCGGTCCGCGACGGAGTGCTTGCCATCGCCGTCGGGGACACTGTCCGCGGGCTCACCGGCGCCTGCAAGCTCGCGGGCACTGGCGAGAACGGCCTCGCGCAGCGCCTCGATCGCCGTCGTCATCCCGCCGCAGGCATCCGACACACAGATTGGAATACTAACCGCGTGAACGACCAAGACCCCGGCGCAGAGCGCCTATGCAACGTGAGGAGGGCAGGCCCCCCTCACGACCACCCCCCTTCGAGAAGAGCCCGCTTGTGAACGACCAAGACCCGGGCGCGGAGCGCCATATCAACATCCATCTGTCCCCCGAGATCATGGGGGGCGTGTACGCCAACTTCGCGAACGTGAGCCACTCCGACTACGAGTTCACGGTCACCTTCGCGCGCGTCGACCACGAGGTCGAATCCGAGGAGGTCCCGGGCGTCGTGGTGGCGCGCGTGAACATCTCGCCGCGGTTCATGCGCGAGCTGATCGACGCGATGGAGGACAACTACTCGAAGTGGCGAACCCGCGAGGGAATCAAGAGCCTGCCCGAGTACGGGGGATCTGCGGCCGGGGAGGAAGAAGGAGACTAGAAGCGGCGTGCGCGAGGACGCAGCATCGCGAAGTGCCATCGGCCGTCCATGAAGGTCGCGGTGATCTCAGACATCCACGGCAACCGCCAGGCGTTCGAGGCCGTGCTCGAGGCGGTGGCCGGCAGTGACGCGGTTGAGCTTTGGTGCCTGGGCGATCTGGTCGGCTATGGCGCGGACCCGGACGCCTGCGTGGCGCTCGCCAGCGAGCACGCGGCCGTGTGCTTGGCGGGCAACCACGATCTCGCGGTCACCGGCGAGGTGGCCGTCGACGACTTCTCGCCGGGCGCGCGCATCGCCGTGCAGTGGACGCGCGAGGTGCTCCAGCCCGAGCACGCGCGCTTCCTCGCCGAGCTGAGCCCGCAGGGCCGCGAGGGCCAGCTGGGGCTGTACCACGCCAGCCCGCGCGACCCGATCTGGGAGTACGTGCTCTCGGCCCTGCTCGCCGAGCTGTGCATGGACGAGCAGCCGAACAGGGTCTGCCTGATCGGTCATTCGCACGTGCCGCTCTCGTTCGAACGCCGCCCCGGCGAGCTGGCGACCGGCGAACCGCGCCGCGCGGGGGCCCGGCTGGACATCGCCAGCGGCGAATGGCTGCTGAATCCCGGTAGCGTCGGGCAGCCGCGCGACGGCGATCCCCGCGCCTCCTGGCTGCTGCTCGACCTCGAGCAGCAGACCGCCGCCTTTCAGCGCACCGACTACGACATCGCCGGCGCCGCAGCGGCGATCCGGGCGGCGCGCCTGCCCGACTCGCTGGCGGAGCGCTTGGAGTACGGTCAGTGAGCTTGCGCACGCCCCCTCTCCCCCGTTTTCGAGCCCATGCGCGCGCGCGCGCGCGTGGGCTGGCGCCGGCCACCGTGCTGGCGCTGGCCGCGCTGGCGCTGTCCTCCTGCGGCGGCTCGAGCAAGGGCCTGATCCCGCTCGCCAACGCCGGGCCGCTGAAGAGCGACTTCGAAGAGGTCTCGCAGGCGGCGCGCAGCGGTAATGGCGACTGCACCGCCACGAGCGCCGCGATCGCCAAAACCGAACAGGACTTCTCCTCGCTGCCCGGCACGATCGACGCCGGTCTGCGCAAGACGCTCAGCGAAGGCATCGAAAACCTGCGCGAACGCGCGCTGGCGCTGTGCGCGCAGCCGCTCACCCAGACAACCGCGACCAGCACGACGACCACGCCTGCGCACGCCCACCTCGCCCCGACGACGACCCCGAAGACGGCGCCCACCACGAGCACACCGACGACGACGCCGGCGCCGAGCCAGGGGACGACGCCGAGCAACACGCCGCCCGCCAACTCCACGCCCAACAACGGCGGCGGCACGGCCGCGCCGAGCGGACCCGCCGGCGAAGCGGCTCCCGGGTCCGGGCGCGAAACGGAAAACAGCGAAAGCGAATCCGCCGGCGAACGCGCCGGCGGGCAGGAAGCCGGCAAATGACCGACGGCGATCGCATCGCCGGGCGCTACGCGCTCGAGGGCCGACTCGGCTACGGCGGCATGTCGACCGTGCACCTGGCCTTCGACATGCGCCTGGAACGGCGCGTGGCGGTCAAGCTGCTGGCCGAGCACCTGGCCGACGACCCGACTTTCGTGTCGCGCTTCCAGCGCGAGGCGCAGGCGGCGGCGCGGCTCGTGCACCCGAACATCGTGCAGATCTTCGACTCGGGCCTGGACGAGCAGAGCGGCCGTCACTTCATCGTGATGGAGTACATCGAGGGCCGCTCCTGTGCCCAGATCCTGCGCGACGACGGCTGGGTCGAGGTCGATCAGGCGGTGGCGATCGTCGAACAGGCCTGCGCCGGCCTGCACTACGCCCACCGGCACGGCGTCGTGCACCGCGACGTCAAGCCCGGCAACCTGCTGCGCGCGCGCGAGGGCGAGGTCAAGCTGGCCGACTTCGGCATCGCCAAGGCGACCGAGCAGTCGAGCATCACGCAGGTCGGCTCGGTGCTCGGCACCGCCGCCTACCTCGCGCCGGAGCAGGCGCGCGGCGAGGAGGCCGGCCCGCGCGCCGACCTGTACGCGCTCGGCGTGGTCGCCTATCAGCTGATCTCCGGACGGCTGCCGTACGAGGCGACCTCGCTGACCGAGCTGGCGCTCAAGCAGCAACAGGAAGAGCCCGCGCTGCTCGACACGCTCGTGGCGGCCGTCAACCACGAGCTTGCCGAGGCCGTCGCGCTGGCCCTGGCGCTCGATCCCCGCGACCGCTACCAGACGGCGCGCGAGATGGGCCGCGCGATCAGCGACGGCGCCGACGGCATCTCACCGCTCGAGCCCCCGCTGGAAGACCGGGCCGGCGGCCCCCAGCCGGCGACCCAGGCCACTACCGTGCTGGCCGGCGGTGCGCAGGGCGCGCGGGCGCGCACAGGCACGAGGGCCGTACCGGCGCGCCGACCGCGCGCGGCGCCGGTCGCACGCCCGCAAGAGCAGCCGGTCGCGAGCGCTGCGGCGAGCGCGCGGCCGCGGCGCAGTCGGGCGCGGCGACTGATGCTCGCGCTCCTGAGCCTGCTCGCACTCGCCGGCGTGATCGCGGCGATCGTCGTGATCACCGCTCCGGCGTCAACGCGAGTGGTGCTCAAAAACGTCGTCTACAGCGACGTCGAACGGGCCTCGCAGTCGCTCCAGCAGCTGGTCAGCGAAAACACCAAGTAGACCGCCGTCCGGCTCCGCCTACACAGGCAAAGGGCCCGCTGATCGCGGGCCCTTCGGTCAGGCAACTGCCCTTGCGGGCTGGGCAACCGTCACTGCCCAGCAGGCTAGCAGCCCGTACCGTCGCCTTTGAGGCGGCTCCGGCGGCCGGACTCGAACCGACACCTGGCAAGTGACGGTTGCCCATGCTGCCGTTACACCACACCGGAACGCCGAGATTCAAAATATGGCGCGCTTGGGATGAAACCCTCGCGGCAGCTGCCCGGCACGCCATCCGGCTGCCACCTCGGCGAGCCGCCCGTCGCGAATCCCCTCGCGCAGATCCCCCATCAGGTGCGCGAGAAAGGCGAGGTTGTGCATCGTCACGAGGCGCATGCCCGTGAGCTCGCGGGCGCGCACCAGATAGCTGAGATAAGCCCGCGACAGGCCTTTCGCGCAGGCCGGGCACGGGCAGCCCTCGAGCAGCGGCTCCGACGCCGTTCGCGAGGCGGCCTTGGTGAGGTCGAGCCGAAAGCGCGCGGCGGCGTCGGGCACGAGCGCGGTGCCGTGGCGGCCCAGGCGCGTGGGGATCGCGCAGTCGAAGGTGTCGATGCCGAGCTCGACGCAGGCGATCAGGTCCTCGACCTCGCCGATGCCGAGCAGGTGCCGGGGCCGCTGCCCGCGGTCGGCACCGTCCAGCGTGGAGGTGGTCCACGCGACGACCTCGTGCATCTGCGCTTTCTCGGCCCCCAGCGACCCGCCGATCGCGATGCCGTCGCAGGCGCTGGCGGCGACGGTCTCGGCCGACTCGCGGCGCAGGTCCTCGTGGACGCCGCCCTGGACGATCCCGTAAACGAGCTGCGCGGACGGGCGCTCGCCCGCGTGCTCGGCGTGCCAGCGCAGGCAGCGCTCCAGCCAGCGATGGGTGCGCTCGGTCGATTCCTGCGTATAGGCCCGATCGACGTGGTAGGGCGTGCACTCATCGAACACCAGCGCGATGTCCGAGCCGAGCGCCGCTTGCACGGCCATCGCGGACTCCGGCGAGAGGAACCGCTCGCGTCCGTCGACGTAGGAGCGGAAGCGCACGCCGGACTCGTCGATCTGCAGGATCGCCCCCTCGCGCTCGCCGGGATGGCCGCGGTTACGGCCCTTGATCTCGTCCGCCACGGTGCCGTGGCCCATCGAGAAGACCTGAAAGCCGCCCGAGTCGGTGATCGTGGGTCCCGGCCAGCCCATGAAGGCGCCGAGGCCCCCCAGCCGGTCGATCAGCTCGGGCCCGGGGTTGAGCAGCAGATGGAAGGTGTTGCCGAGCAGCAGCTCATAGCCGAGCGCGGCGAGCTCCTCGGGCAGCAGCCCCTTGACGGTCGCCTTCGTCGCGAGCGGCACGAATGCGGGCGTGCGCACCGTGCCATGCGCCGTTTCGAGCACGCCCGCACGCGCACGCGAGCCCGGGTCGCGAGCCGTGATCGAGAAGACAGGCACTCTCGCGCCATCCTAGGCGCTGGCCGAAGCCCCGGCCCGCCGACAGCGCACCGTCAGGGCCGCCGGATTGCCGGCGGATATCGTGACGTGGACGCTGGTCAATGGAGCCACCATGCTCGCCGCGATCGTCGACATCGGTCATCTCGTCGAAGTGTTCGGCTACCCGCTGCTGTTCCTCGGCGTGGCGGCCGAGTCGAGCGGCATCCCGGTGCCGGGCGAGACGGCCCTGATCACCGCGGCGGTGCTCGCCTCGGGTGGCAAGCTCGACATCGCGCTCGTGATCCCGATCGCCGCGCTTGGGGCGATCGTCGGAGACAACATCGGCTATGTGATCGGACGCAAGGGCGGGCGCTGGGCGCTCGAACGGCCCGGTCGCTTCCAGGGCCAGCGCAAGCAGGTGTTGACCCTCGGGGAGCCGTTCTTCGAACGCCACGGACCCAAGGCGGTGTTCTTCGGGCGCTTCCTGCTCGGGCTGCGCGTGTGGGCCTCGTGGCTGGCCGGCGCCACGAAGATGCACTGGCGCTCGTTCGTCTTGTGGAACGCGCTCGGCGGCATCTGCTGGGCGACGGCGATCGGTCTGCTCGCCTACTTCCTCGGCAAGGCCGCCGGCAACGTGGTGAGCACGTTCGGGCTCTACGGGCTGATCGGCGTCGTGCTGGCCGCCGTCAGCGTGTTCGTCGCCCACCGCCGCCACCAGCGCCACCTGCAGGAGCAGTTCAGGCAGCGGCAGGACTCGGCCCGGGCTGAGTCCAAGCCCGGGCCGGAGACCTCTCACACGGGCTAAGCTAAGCGGCCTGAGCGGGCTCAGCGCCGGTGTCGGCCGCAGCCTTGCCAGCCTGGCCGGACTCGCCAGCCTGGCCGGACTCGCCAGCCTCGGTGGCCGCGGTGGCCTCGACCGCCGAGCGGTGCCCGCCGAGCGCGATCGCAACCCGATGCGGCTTGCGCTGCGCGGGCTTGGGGATCGTGACCTCGAGCACGCCGCGCTCGAAGCTCGCCTGGATCTGCTCGGGATCGACGCCCTCGGGCAGCCTGAGCGAACGCGAGAAGCTGCCGAACGAGCGCTCGACGCGGCGATAGCCGTCCTGGCGCTGCTCGCTCTCGGAGCCGCGCTGGCCGGAGATCGTGAGCACGTGGTCGTTCAGCTCCACCTTGACGTCGTCCTCGCCGACGCCGGGCAGATCGGCGCGCAGCACGTAGTGCTCGGCCTCCTCGACGAGATCAGTCGCGGGAACCCAGCGACGCAGGGGCGTGGCGCTGGGCGGGGCGGGCGGTGTGCGTGTCGAAGAAGCTGCCGAACAGCCGGCCGACCTCCTGTTGAAGCGAGTCGAGCTCGCGGGCGGGCTCCCACCTGCGAACCGGCTCCCATCTGATCAATGATGCCATGATGATACCTCCATGCTTAGGAAGTTTGTTGGTAGCACCATTGTAAAATCTAAGTCGCTGATTATCAAGTCTTTTCCACCGCGCGAGCCGACCGCCTGCACGACGGTCTGGTGTCTCTCAACCGACCCTGACACGGCGCGCATGGCACGCCGAATTTGGCTCCAGAGCCGGGATTACGAGGTTAGGTCGAGGTGCCCGTCAGGCGCCGGGCGAGGCGTGCATCGCGCCGTTGCCGCACGGCGCGATGCGGTCCCACAGGTGGGCGAGCGTGTCGAGCTCGGGTTCGGAGAAGCGTGAGAAGAAGTGCTCGCGGACGACCGCCATGTGCGTGCCGCGCGCCTGCGTGAGGCGCTCACGGCCAAGCTGGGTCAGACAGGCATATGCGCCCCGTGCGTCGTGCTGGCAGGAGCAGCGCTCCAACAGGCCGTCGCGCTCGAGACGGTCGACCAGGCGCGTGAGGCCGCTGCGCGAGAGCTGGGCGTGCTCGGCGAGGTCGCACATGCGCATACGCCCGGCGGCGCCCGCGTCGTCGAGGTGGTGGAGGACCTCGTAGGAGGTCATCGGCAGGCCGTGCTCGCGCTCGAGCTCAGCGTCGAGACGCTTGGCGAGGCAGGCATGGGCGCGCAGGAAGCCGCGCCACGCATGATCCTCGGTGTCGCTGAGTGACTCCTGCTCGGGGGAGGCAATCTTGATCGCGGTCGCGCTCGACATGATGACAATCACTAGGACCCCTGCGCTGAACCGAACATAGCAGGCCGGCACCCCAAATCAGCGGCTTGCAGCGGGCTCTGCCGCCGTGCCTCGGCCGCGCGCCGCGGTGCCTGAGCGGTGCGCGCCGCGCCTCAGCTGCGCGTGGCGCGCCAGGCCCAGCGCATCATCAGCGGCTGCAGCGGCAGCCGCGCGAACAGCGCCCAGCGGGGGATTCGACGGAAGCGCTCGGGATTGCGAGCCATGTACAGGTTCGCCGGGAACACCGCGACGAGCAGCGCGATCAGGCCCAGGCCGGCCGGCCGGCGGGTGCCAGGCACGAGCACGCCCGCGCCGCCGGCGATCTCGGCGATGCCGCTGATCACCACCAGGCGCTTGGCGCCGCCGGGCAGGCCGGGCGGCACGATCGCCTCGTAGGCGCGGGGCATCACGAAGTGGTTGACGCCGGCGCCCATGAAGGCAGCGGCGAGCAGCAGACGTGAACGCCGAGTACGGCGAGCGTGTGTACCGGCGTCGGTCACGCGGCGATCTCTATCACGTAGCCCTCGAGCGCCTTGGATGCGCTCGCCGGCCGCAGAGACGCTCCAGCCGTCTTCTGCGGCGCTGCCCCCCACCTCATGGGCGGGCGTGCCGGCCTGGTGCATGATCGATCAGCGAGCGGCCGGTCATCGCCGCCGGCTGCTCGATCCCGAGCAGCTCGAGCACGGTGGGCGCGACGTCGGCGAGGATGCCGCCGTCGCGCAGCGCGATCGATCCGGCGCCGACCAGGATGAACGGGACCGGATTGAGCGAGTGGGCGGTGTTGGGGGAGCCGTCGGGCTCGAGCATGTGGTCGGCGTTGCCGTGGTCGGCGGTGACGAGGCAGATGCCGCCGCGCTCGCGCACGGCGACGAGCACGCTGCCGAGGCACTCGTCAACCGTCTCGACGGCGCGGACAGCGGCGGGGATCACGCCTGTGTGCCCGACCATGTCGGCGTTGGCGAAGTTGATGATGCCGAACTTGAACCCGTCCGGCCCGTGTTCGCGCCAGCGGCGAACGAACGCCTCGGTGGCGAGCGCGGCGCTCATCTCGGGCCTGTGGTCGTAGGTGGGCACGTCGCGCACCGACGGGGCCAGCTCGCGCTGTTCGTCAGCCTGGGCGGACTCGACGCCGCCGTTGAAGAAGTAGGTGACGTGGGCGTACTTCTCGGTCTCGGCGACGTGCAGCTGGGGCGCGCCGGCCCGCGCGATCGCGGAGGCGAGCGTGACGGGGGGGCGCTCGGGCCTGAACAGGACCGGGTAGGGCCAGCCTTCCTCGTACTCGGTGAGCGTCGTGTAGCGCTGCACGGCAGAAGCGCCGCCGCGGCCGCCCCAGCCGGGCAGCTGCTCGGCGCTTTCGCCGAAGCCGGGCTCGGCCAGCGCGCGCGTGATCTGGCGCATGCGGTCGGGGCGGAAGTTGAACGCGATCACGCTGTCGCCGGGCCGGACCGCCGTGTCGTCTCCCACGACGGTGGGCTCGATGAACTCGTCGGTTTCGCCGCGTTCGTAGGCTGCGCGCACGGCCTGCTCGCCGCTCTCGGCGCGGTGCGCGCCCCGGCCATGCATCAGCAGGTCGTAGGCCCGCTGCGTGCGCTCCCAGCGCCGGTCGCGGTCCATCGCCCAGTAACGCCCCACGACCGAGCCCACGCGCGCGCGCGCGCGTGCGCCGAGTTCCGCGACATCCTCCCCACCGCCGACGCCGGCAACATCCTCAACGCCGCCGGCCCCGGCGAGGTCCTCAACGCCGACCTCCGGGACATGCTCCCCACGGTCGAGGTCAGCGAGAAACCCGGCGCCGCTGTGCGGCAAAGTGTCGCGCCCGTCGGTGAACGCGTGGATGATCACGTCTTTGGGGGTGCCATCGGCCTGGGGATGGTCGGCCGCGCACGCGATCAGCGCGCGCAGGTGCTCGAGCGAGGAGTGGACGCCGCCGTCGGAGACGAGCCCGATCAGATGGACGCGGGCGACATCGGACAGCGCGGCGCGCAGGACGGGGTTGGCGGCGAAGCTGCCGTCGGCGATGGCGTCGTCGATGCGCACGAGGTCCTGGCGGACGACGGCGCCGGCCCCGAGGTTGAGATGGCCGACCTCGCTGTTGCCCATCTGCCCGTCGGGCAGGCCGACGGCGCGGCCGCTGGCTTGCAGGGTGGTGTGCGGGCAGGTGCGCCAGAGCGCGTCGAACACGGGCGTGGACGCCAGCGAGATGGCGTTGCCGGGTCCGGGCTCGGCCATGCCCCAGCCGTCGAGCACGACCAGGCAGACGCTCGGCACCGGCAGCTCGACCGGCGCGGTGCTGTGCGAGTTGCTGCTTTCGACCGGCGCGCTCATCGCGCCGCTGCCGCGACGATCGCGGCGAACGACTCGGCTTCGAGCGAGGCGCCGCCGACGAGGGCGCCGTCGACGTCGGGGAGCGCGAGCAGCTCGGCGGCGTTGTCGGGCTTGACCGAGCCGCCGTAGAGGATGCGGACGCGCTCGGCGGCGTCCGGGGAGCGGTCGCCGACGAGCGCCCGGATGAAGGCGATCGCGTCCTGGGCCTGCTGGGCGGAGGCGACGCGCCCGGTGCCGATCGCCCAGATCGGCTCGTAGGCGATCGCGACCTCGGCGAGCTGCTCGTCGGGGACCGCGGCGAGATCCTCGCGGACCTGCTGGCGCAGCTTGCGCTCGGTGTCGCCCTGGTCGCGCTCGTCCTCGGTCTCGCCGATGCACAGGATCGGCTTCAGCCCGGCGGAGAGCGCTGCGGGGACCTTCTTCGCGAGCGCGCGGTCGGTCTCGCCGAACAGCTGGCGGCGCTCGGAATGGCCGAGCACGACGCCGTCGGCGTCGAGCTCGCTGAGCATCGGCGGCGAGATCTCGCCCGTGTAGGCGCCGGCGTCCTCGAAGTGCATGTTCTGGGCGTAGACCTGTACGAGCGATCCGCGGGCGGAGTCGACCATCGCGCGCAGGTCGGTGAACGGGACGCAGATCACGATCTCGACGTGGGCGAGGGCGGAGATGCGCGGGAGCAGCGCCTGGATGTACTGCTCGGCCTGCGCTTCGGTCTTGTTCATCTTCCAGTTGCCGGCGACCAGCGGCGTGCGCACGGGGCCGGGCACTAGCGGGCGGTCCCGCAGATTCGCTGTGAGTTGGCCGGGATCACCGCGCGACTCCAGCGCCGTCGAGCGCGGCGAGCCCCGGAAGGGTGCGGCCCTCGATCAGCTCCAGCGTGGCGCCGCCGCCGGTCGAGACATAGTCGACCGAGCTCGCGACGCCGAACTGCACGAGCGCGGCGGCCGAGTCGCCCCCACCGACGACGGTGGCGCCCGGGGCATGTGCGACGGCCTGCGCGACGGCGCGGGTGCCGGCGGCGAACGGGGCGAGCTCGAACGCGCCCATCGGTCCGTTCCAGAAGACGGAGCCGGCTTCGGCGATCTCCTCGCCGTACAGCGCTGCGGTCGCGGGGCCGATGTCGAGGCCCATCCAGCCCGCGGGCACCTCGACGCCCGTGAGCACGCGCGTGGGCGAGTCGGCGCTGAGGGTCTGCCCGATCACGAGGTCGCGGGGCAGGCACAGGCGCGCCGCGCGCGGGGCGTCGCCGGGACTTGCGGCGAGCGCTTGGCGCTCGGGACGCGGGAGGCAGTCGGTGGCTCGCACGAGCGCCTGGCGGGCGTGCTCGATGTCCTCGGGTTCGCACAGCGAGGCGCCGATCGCGTGGCCCTCGGCGGCGAGGAACGGGAAGCACATCGCGCCGCCGATCAGGATCGCGTCGGCGACGGACAGGAAGCGATCGATCACGGCGATCTTGTCGGCGACCTTGGCGCCTCCGAGCACCGCGACGAGCGGCCGCGAGGGGTGGTCGAGCATTGTGGTCAGGGTCTTGACCTCGTGTTCGAGCAGGCGGCCGGCGGCGCTCGGGAGCAGATGTGCGACGCCCTCGGTGCTGGCGTGGGCACGGTGAGCGGCTCCGAAGGCGTCGTTGACGTAGATGTCGGCGAGCTCGGCGAGGGAACGCGCGAAGTCGGGGTCGTTGGCGGTCTCGCCCGGTTCGAAGCGGACGTTCTCGAGCACGAGGATCTCGCCGTCGCCGAGCGATTCGGCCAGCTCGCGGATCTCGGGTCCGACGCCGCCGGGGGCGAGCGCGACGTGGGCATCGGTGAGCTTGCACAGGCGCGCGACGATCGGCACGAGCGAGAGCTCGGGCTCGACGTGACCGTGCGGGCGGCCCAGGTGCGAGACGAGCACGAGGCGGGCGCCGTGCGCGCGCAGCTCCTCGATCGTGGGCAGCGCCGCCCTGATGCGGGTGTCGTCGGCGACGATCACGGCTCCGTCCGGGCCGGTGCCGAGCGGCACGTTGAAATCGACGCGCACGAGCACGCGACGCCCGCGCACGTCGAGGTCGTCGAGGGATCTCACCGGCTCACAGCACCCTCTCGCCGGCTTCTCGAGCACCCTCCCCGACTGGCGTGGCCGATGCCCGCGGGCCGCCTCACAGCACCCTCTGCACGAGGTCGACGAGGCGGTTGGAGTAGCCCCACTCGTTGTCGTACCAGGCGATGACCTTGACCATCGTGTTGTCGATGACGGCGGTGAGCAGCGAGTCGACGATCGCCGAGTAGGGCGATTTGATGATGTCGGTGGAGACGATCGGGTCGGCGGTGTAGGCCATCAGGCCGGCGAGCGGCGGCGACTCGCTGGCGGCTTTCAGTGCCTGGTTGACCTCCTCGACCGTGGTGGGACGGGAGGACTCGACGGTCAGGTCCACGACGGATCCGGTGGGCACCGGCGCGCGCACGGCGAAGCCGTGCAGCTTTCCCTGCAGCTCGGGGATCACCAGGCCGATCGCCTTGGCGGCGCCGGTCGAGGCGGGGATCAGGTTGATCGCCGCGGCGCGGGCGCGGCGCAGGTCTTTGTGGGGCATGTCCTGCAGGCGCTGGTCGGCGGTGTAGGCGTGGATCGTGGTCATCAGTCCGTGGGTGATGCCGACCGTGTCGTTGAGGACCTTCGCGACCGGGGCGAGGCAGTTGGTGGTGCAGGAGGCGTTGGAGATGACGTGGTGCTCGCTCGGGCGATAGACCTCGTCGAAGTTGACGCCGAGCACGACGGTGGCGTCCGGATCGCTGGCGGGCGCCGAGATGATCACCTTCTTGGCGCCCTGCGCCAGGTGCTTGGCGGCGCTGGCGCGATCGGTGAACAGGCCGGTCGACTCGATCACGACGTCGACGCCGAGCTCGCCCCAGGGCAGCGCGGCGGGGTCGCGCTCGGCGAACACGGTGAGCTCGCGCGAGTCGACCTCGATCGCGCCGTCGCGGGCGTGGACGTCGCCCGGGTAGGGGCCGAGCGTCGAGTCGTAGGCGAGCAGGTGGGCGAGCGTGCGGGCGTCGGTCAGGTCGTTGACGGCGACCCATTCGATCTCGGCGGCGTCGGCTCGGGCCTGGGCCGCGCGGAAGGCGTTGCGCCCGATCCGGCCGAAGCCGTTGATCCCAACGCGTATCGACATCTGCTCGCTGCCTCCCTGGTCAGTGCGAGAACGAACAATGCCGGACCGTCGGAGCGGCGCTCCCCGGGTCCGGCTGGCGCGGGTAGGCTATCAACGGCCGGGCGGGCCCTTCTCGCGCGCGGGTGCGGGACGCTTGCTCACGGGGCTGGGCGGACGTTTGTCGCGGCTCGGGGGGCGCTGGTCGGGGTCGCGCGGGCGCTTGTCCAGGTCGCGGTGGGAGACGGCGACGTCCAATTCCTCGTGGTCGCGGTAGCGGGACGCGAGATGCTCGGCGATCGCCACGGAGCGGTGGCGCCCGCCGGTGCAGCCGATCGCGATCACGAGGTGCGACTTGCCCTCGGCCAGGTACTCGGGGATCAGGAAGTCGAGCAGGGCATGGAGCCGCACGTAGAGCTCGTCCAGGCGCCCGTCGTGGCCGATGTAGTGGACGACCTCAGGGTCGTGGCCGGTGAGCTCGCGGAGCGCCGGATCGTAGTAGGGGTTGGGCAGGAAGCGGACGTCGAAGGCGAGATCCTCGTCGCGGGGCGGACCGTGCTTGAAGCCGAAGCTCATGAAGATGACCGCCAGCCGCGGTACGGCCTGGCGCGGGAGCAGGCTGTCGGCGATGCGTCCGCGGAGCATCGAGGTGGACATGCCGGTGGTGTCGATTACCAGATCGGCGCGGCTGCGGAGCGGCGCGAGCATCGCGCGCTCGGCAGCGACGCCGGCGGCGATGCTGCCGTTGGGCGCCAATGGATGACGGCGGCGGGTCTCCTTGTAGCGCGTGACGAGCATCTGCTCGGTGGCCTCGAGGAAGAGCACGTGATGGGTCAGCCCGAGCGCGTCGAGGTCGTCTACGACCGCCTGCAGGGCGTCGAAGTAGGCGCCGCCGCGGACGTCCGAGACGATCGCGGCGCGCTCGACCTTGGAGCCGCCGTGAACGAACAGCTCGACGAGCGAGCGGATCATCTCCGGCGGGAGGTTGTCCACGCAGAAGTAGCCGGCGTCCTCGAAGACGTTCATCGCGGTGGACTTGCCGGCGCCGGAGAAGCCGGTGATCACGACGAGGTCGCGCAGGCGCGACTCGCCGGCGCTGTCGGGTGCCGCGCGGTCGGGCGCGGGGCTCGAGGCGGGTTGGCCCTTGGAGCCCCGGGACTTGCGGGCGGAGCGCTCGGAGGGCGAGCGCCGGGGACGCCGGATGACAGCCATCGCAGAGCCATTGTGCCGCGTCTCGACGCTCAGCCCGCACGGTGCAAAACGAGGTCCAGCGGGCATGGCCCTCAACGGCACCGCCGAGCCGGCGGTTCAGCCGGCGCGATGCAGGAGCGAGTAGAGCTCGCGGCCGAGCTTGGCGGGGAGGCCGGGCACCGTCTGGAGCTCCTCGCGCGAAGCCGCGAGCACGGCCTCGGGCGAGCCGAAGTACGTGAGCAGAGCGCGCTTGCGCGCCGGTCCGACGCCTGGCAGATCGTCGAGCACGGAGCCCGTCATGGCGCGGTCGCGGCGGGTGCGGTGGTGGGCGAGCGCGAAGCGATGGGCCTCGTCGCGGACGCGCTGCAAGAGCTGCAGCTCGGGGGTCGAATGGTCGAGCACGAGCGGGGCGGGGCGTCCGGGTAGGAAGACCTCCTCGATGCGCTTGGCGAGCGAGACGACGGCGACGCCGCGCTCGGAGAAACCGCGCAGGGCGCGCAGGCCGGCCGCGAGCTGGCCGCGGCCGCCGTCGATCACGACCAGGCTGGGGAGCGTCGCGAAGCTGGCGTCGTAGGCGGTGTCGTGCGGCGAGATGTCGGCCTGGGCTTCCCAGCGAGCGTAGCGGCGCTCGAGCACCTCGGCGATGGCGGCGTAGTCGTCGGAGACGCCGTCCTGCAGGGAGCGGACTCGAAAACGGCGGTAGTCGGCCTTCTTCGGGGCGCCGCCCTCGAAGACGACCATCGAGGCGACCGTGTTCTGGCCGCCGAGATGGGAGATGTCGAAGCACTCGATGCGGATCGGCGGGGCGTCGAGCCCGAGCGCCTGCTGCAGGCCTTCGAGCGCGTCGACGCGGCTTTGGCGGCGGCGCTCGGCGCGCAGGCGCTCGGTGTCGAGCGCGAGCAGGGCGTTGCGCGCGGCGAGCTCGAGGATGCGGCGCTTCTCGCCGCGCTCGGCGGGACGGATCTCGACCGGACCGGCGCGGCGCGCGGAGAGCGCGTCGGCGAGGACAGCAGGGTCGCCGCCGGCGAGCTCGCGCTGGACGACGATCAGCGCGGGGATCGAAAGGTGGCCGGCGTAGAACTGCATCATGAACTCGGTGGCGACCTCGGCGAGGGGGCGCTCGGTCTCGTTGGCGAGATAGAACGACTGGCGGTCTGAGAGGACGCCGTCGCGGACCTGAAAGACCTGCGCGTTGGCGTCGCGGCCGTCGAGCGCGACGGCGACGGCGTCGAAGGTGCCGGCCGAGGCCGAGGCGACGCGGCGGCGCTCGAGCAGGGAGCGGACGGCGCGCAGGCGGTTGCGCTCGAGCGTGGCCTGCTCGAACTCCTCGGCGGCGGCGGCGGCGCGCATGCGGTCCTCGAGCTCGGCCTCGATCGCGAGGAAGCGGCCCGAGAGGAAGTCGCCGACCTGCTCGATGCCGGCGCGGTAGTCGTCCTTCGAGATGTAGCCGACGCAGGGAGCGGAGCAGCGCTTGATGTAGTAGTCGAGGCAGGGGCTGCCGCTGCGGCGCCCGGGATCGGGGCCGGTGCAGGAGCGGAACATGAACACCTTGGCGAGCACCTCGAGCGTCGAACGGACGCGCTTGGCGTTCGAGTACGGGCCGTAGTAGGCCCGCCCGGGGCGATGGCGTTCGCGCGTGAAGTAGACGCGCGGGTAGTCCTCGTCGAGCGAGATGGCGATGAACGGGTAGGACTTGTCGTCGCGCAGGCGGATGTTGAAGCGCGGGCGGTACTGCTTGATGAAGCCCTGCTCGGTCAGCAGGGCCTCGGCCTCGGAGGCGACGACGACGGACTCGACGCGCGCGACGCT
>DATJOF010000075.1:0-7033 GCA_035507415.1 Solirubrobacteraceae bacterium | reverse complement strand
TCACACGCCCTGAGGGCCTGCTTGAACGCCGGGGTGCTCGGGTCCAGCGACGAGCCGTTCACTATCCCATCTATGGTGAACTTGCCCGACGCGCCCGGGTCTGGGAACTCGCTGACCCCGTTGCTGCGCATGCACTCGGCGAACTTCAGCGCCTTCTGATCGTTGGCGGCCGTGTTATTGCCGCCGTCGCTGCCGGCGGGCGCGTTTGAACCGCACGCGCTGATCAGGGTGACCATCGCGATCAGGCCAAGGGCGGACAGCGGCCATCGTTTTCTACTCGTGTTCTCCCGTGGGTAGGTCATGCCGTCATTGAAGGCATCCGGGCGTTGCCAGCACGTATGCGTTTTTCGATATGCCGACGATATGCGCCGGCTCGTAGCATCTGAGCGTGCGCGTGTTGATCGTCGAGGACGAGCCGTATATGGCGCAGGCCATCCGCGATGGCCTGCGCCTCGAGGCGATCGCCGCCGATATCGCCGGTGACGGCGACACCGCTATGGGACTGCTGAGCGTCAACGCCTACGACATCGCCGTTCTGGACCGCGACATCCCCGGCCCCTCCGGCGATGAGATCGCCGAGCACATCGTCGCCGCCGGTAGCGGCATGCCGATCCTCATGCTCACCGCCGCCGACCGCCTCGACGACAAGGCCTCGGGGTTCGAGCTCGGCGCCGACGATTACCTGACGAAGCCGTTCGAGCTGCAAGAGCTCGTGCTCCGCCTGCGGGCACTCGACCGCCGCCGCGCCCACAGCAGGCCACCCGTGCGAGAGATCGCGGGCCTGCGGCTGGATCCGTTTCGCCGCGAGGTCCACCGCGACGGCCGCTACGTTGCGCTCACCCGCAAGCAGTTCGCCGTGCTCGAAGTCCTGATCGCTGCCGAAGGCGGTGTCGTCAGCGCCGAGGACCTCCTGCGGCGCGCGTGGGATGAGAACGCAGACCCGTTCACCAACGCCGTGCGCATCACCGTCTCGGCGCTGCGCAAACGGCTCGGCGAGCCGTCGATCATCGCCACCGTGGCCGGCGCCGGGTACCGCATCGACGCTCAGCCGGACACAGGGTCCGAAGCAGGGCATCGTGGATAGAGCCCCCACCCTGAGGATGCCCCGCCCCTCGCTCGCCGGTCTCGGCCCTCAGCGGTGGCTGCACCTGCCCTCGCGGACCGTGCGTCTGCGCCTGACTCTGCTCTACGGCGGCCTCTTTTTCATTTCCGGGTTGGTGCTGCTCGCGATCACCTACCTCATCTTCCGCCGCGCCTCCCGGGTCAACCTGATCGTCCCGAACGGGCCTTCGCACCGGGCGGCCGCCCTGGACGCCGCCACCGAACTGAGATACGCCGAACTCGTCCGCCGTTCGACCGACGCGCTCCACCACGGGCTCCTGCGGTCCGTGATCGTGCTGGCGATCATGACCGTGGTCTCGATCGCCCTCGGTTGGCTGGTCGCGGGTCGCGTCCTGCGCCCGCTGCGGGCGATGACGGCGAGCACCCGGCAGATCTCCGAGCGCAACCTGAATGAGCGCCTCGCGCTCGCCGGGCCCTGCGACGAGCTGAAGGATCTCGCCGACACCATCGACGGCCTGCTCGCGCGGCTGCAGGCACACGTCGCCGAACAGCAGAGATTCGCCGCCAACGCCTCGCACGAGCTGCGCACCCCGCTGGCGGTCACGCAGACGCTCCTCGACGTGGCCCGCAGCGATCCGAACCGCGACGACGGCGAGCTCGTCGAGCGCCTCCACGCCGTCAACACCCGGGCGATCGACCTCACCGAGGCCTTGCTCTTGCTCAGCCGAGCCGACCAGCGCTCGTTCACCCGAGAGGACGTCGACCTGTCCGTCATGGCAGAAGAAGCCAGCGAAACGCTCCTCCCGCTCGCAGAAGAGCTCGGCGTCGCAATCGAGACCTCCGTCGAGATGACGCCAACCATCGGCTCGCGTGCCCTGCTGCTGCAGTTGAGCACGAACCTCCTCCACAACGCGATCGTCCACAACCTGCCCGATCACGGCACCGTGTGGGTCTCGACCAGCGCTCGCCCCGACGTCGTGCAGCTCACAATCGAGAACACCGGCGAGACGCTCGCACCCCACCTGGTTTCCACGCTTGCCGAGCCATTTCTACGCCGCGACGAACGCGTCCGCGCCGATCACTCAGGCGTCGGCCTCGGCCTGGCGATCGTCAAGAGCATCACCGAGACACACGACGGAACCCTCACCCTCACCCCCCGCGCCGCCGGCGGGCTGCGCGTCACCGTGCAACTACACGCCGCACCACAATCCCGGCCGTTGAAGCGGAGCTCAGGCGCGACGGTCCGGCCGGCGGCCGCGGAAGGGCCCCGCGGTCACGAGCTCTGACTCCGGCTGCTTCCGCATGGCGCCTGAGAAAGCAGCGTCGCGGTCACGTGCTCCAGCCAGCGGCAGTTGCTTTCCTCTCCGGGGCTCCCGCGCACATGGTATGGAGCTCACCTGCTCAGCCGGCAACGCGGGTCCGGGCTCGTCTCGGCCGGGCGCCGGAAGCACCTGTTTCGCCGCGGCCGTCGAAGGGCAAGCTTCTCGCAACAGGCCCAGCAGGACTACACGTCACGGCCTTGAAGATCGAGCGCCGGGGCCAACGTGCGGGCAACCCCGGCGGGCTCTGATAGTCAGTCGCCGTGCTGCTCGAGGTTGTGAACTGTGAAGTCCTTGCGCTCGGGCGGAGTTGGAAAGCCTCGGTCGCCGAGCTGTTGGATGACTGGCATGAGCTTGTTCTGTGTGAAGCGGTCGAATGCCTCGGTGGATTCCCAGAAGTCGATCACGCCCCAGCCCCCATCGATCGGGCCGGCCGAGTGAACGAGCAAGCCGTCGGCCCTGCCGAGCGGGCTACTGGCGTTCACGGTGTCGTGCACGGCTTGGTACTGCTCTTGCGTTCCGCCCGGGAACTTGAGCCTTATTCCGACTGCCATCGTCCCTCCTCTCGTCGGGTTTCGGTCGAGCATATCGTCGCTCCCCTGGGCGCGCACCGTGGTCACGCCGGAGGCGAACCCATGCCCGCTCTCGCCATGTCCGCGCTTTCTCGAGCCAGGCACGCCCGACGCGTGTGTGTCGCCGGGGTGCATGTTGCGCGCGCTTCGAGGGCGCTCCTCATGATCGTGACGTATGATACATTCCACGGGAACAGCTTTGGGCACTCGCCGGTCCAAAGCGAGGCTACGATCCGTATTGGGCAGGGGGTCACATGAGGCTCGGGAGCAGGTCCTCCGATTGGGTTCTTCGGCTGATGGCTGTGGTTGGCGCGCTGCGAGGCGCCCGCGTCGAGCAGGCGCGGTTGGATGTCAGACCGAGGCTTGCGCTCTGCGCGGGGACATTCGCGCTGGCGCTAGGGGTGCTCGGGGCGGCGCTGGCGGCGCAGGCGGGCGCCAATGTGTACTGGGCCAACCACGGTGGCGCCACGATCGGGCGTGCGAACCTGGACGGCAGCGAAGTCGACCAGAGCTTCATCACCGCCGCGAGCCCGACGAGCTCGGTGGCGGTGGACGCCCGACACCTGTACTGGACCAACTACTACGAAGGCACGATCGGGCGTGCGAACCTCGACGGCGGCGAAGTCGAACAGAGCTTCATCACCGGCGCGAACCACCCGGCGGGCGTGGCGGTGGACGCCGGACACGTGTACTGGACCAACTACTACGAAGGCACGATCGGGCGGGCGAACCTCGACGGCGGCGAAGTCGAACAGAGCTTCATCACCGGCGCGAGCGAACCGTACGGGGTGGCGGTGGATGCGGAACACGTCTACTGGGCCAACTACGGCAGCTTCACGATCGGGCGCGCGAGCCTGGACGGCGGCGAAGTCGAACAGAGCTTCATCACCGGCGCGAGCGGCCCCGTCGAGGTGGCGGTCGACGCCGAACACGTCTACTGGAACAACTTCTTCATCGGCACGATCGGGCGCGCGAACCTCGACGGCAGCGAAGTCGAACAGAGCTTCATCACCGGCGCGAGCGAGCCGTTCGGCGTGGCGGTCGACGCCGGACACGTGTACTGGACCAACTACCACGAAGGCACGATCGGGCGGGCGAACCTGGACGGCAGCGAAGTCGAACAGAGCTTCATCACCGGCGCGAGCGAACCGTTCGGAGTGGCGGTCGCGCCCGATGCGCCGACGGCCTCGATCGGCTCGCCCTCGAGCGGCGGCGTCTACGAGCAGGGCGCGGTCGTGGAAACGAGCTTCACCTGCACGGACGGCGAGGAAGGACCGGGGATCGAATCGTGCACCGACTCAAACGGCGGCTCGGGGACCGCGGGGGCGCTCGACACCTCGACGCCCGGGGCCCACACCTACACGGTGACGGCTAAGAGCAAGGACGGCCAGGAAGCCACGGCGGAAATCTCCTATACGGTGGTGAAGGCCACCTGCACCAGCAACAGTGCCACCATCACACTCTCGCCGGGGCTGACAGACAAGCCGGTCTTTCAGCGCGTCAAGATCAAGGGTACCCTGACGGGCTGCACCGGCGAGGCGTTCACAGAAGCCAAATACGCTGCGACGTTGACAACGACCGGCACAGTGACCTGCTCGGTGCTCGAAGGATCGGGCGCCCCGACCTTCGGGGCCGTGCGATACGCGTGGTCGCCGAAAACGAAAAGAACCACCGGCACATTGAGCATACCGCTGACGGAAGCGCCGGGGATCGCACTCTCGAGCAAACTGGAAAGCGGGCCCTACTCGCCGCTGACGCTCTCCGCGACGGTCTCTGAGAGCTACACCGACGCAGCCATTTGCGGTGTTCCGCAAGGAAAACGCGGGGTCGTCACACCAGTCAAGAAAGGGACGTTCAGCGGGTCGGCGGTCAGCTTCGAATAGAACGACAGCTATAGATCACGCGCCGATGGCGCCCGCTGCAGCGTTCGGCAGAGCGGCGCTTTCCGAGGCGGCGCGGTCCGATAGGCTGGCTGGAAATGCCTCACAGCCGGCCGTTGATCGTCGTGACGCACACGGTGCACGCAGAGACGGTGACGCTGCTGAACGCGAGTGGTGAGGTCTTCTTGTGCGAGCGCACGCCGTCGCCTCAAGCGCTGGCGGTGCAGGCGGCCGGCGCAACCGCATTGCTGGCTTTTATGCCGGACCGTGTCGACACCGCGCTGCTCGATGCCTGCCCGCAGCTGCGGATCGTGGCGGGCGCGTTCAAGGGCGCCGACAACGTCGATGTCGATGCCTGCAGCGCTCGCGGCGTGTGGGTCACCGTCGCGCCGGATCTCCTCTCGACGCCCACCGCAGAGCTCGCCGTCGGCCTGCTGATCGCCGTCGCGCGGCGCATCGGTGAGGGCGACGCCGCGGTACGCCGCGGGCAGTTCGCCGGCTGGCGCCCCGGCATGCACGGCATCGGTCTGGAGGGCACGGCCGTGGGGATCGTAGGCATGGGCTCACTCGGTCGAGCGATCGCACGGCGCCTGCGCGGCTTCGATTGCCGGCTCTCATACACAGATCCAAACGTGCCGGAGATGAACGGCCTGGTCTCGGTCGCGCTCGAGAAGTTGCTGCAAGAGAGCGCCGTGCTCGTGCTGGCGGCCCCACTCACCCCGGCAACACATCGGCTGATTGACGCTCCCCGGCTGTCGCTGATGCCTCCCGGTGCGGTGCTCGTCAATGTGGGTCGCGGCTCGACCGTGGACGAGGAGGCGGTCGCCGCCGCGCTCGCCAGCGGACGGCTCGCGGGCTACGCCGCCGACGTGTTCGCAATCGAGGACAGGTCGCTGACACATGGCCCCTCTGCGATACCGCGGATGCTCCTCGAGCACCCGCGAAGCGTGTTGACGCCTCACCTCGGGTCCGCCGTGGCGGATGTCCGGCGGGCGATCGAGAATCACGCCGCCCAGAGCATCCTCCAGGCACTCGCCGGCGACAGACCGCAGGGTGCGATCAACATGCCAGCCAGCTATCCGGTGCAGTTACGGTAGAGGACAGCCCATGCGCGTCGCGATCGTCTCCGATATTCACGGCAACCTGACCGCACTCGACGCCGTCATCGCCGACATTCACAGCAAGGCGCCCGATCTGGTGCTGCATGGTGGCGACCTTGCCCTTATGGGGGCACAACCCGCGCAGGTCATCGACCGCATACGCGAACTGGGCTGGCCAGGCGTCGTGGGCAACACCGACGCCGCCCTCTGGCGTCCCGAGGAGCAGCAACATCAAGAGCAGATCGCCCCCAAGCTGCGGCCGCTGCTGAGCTTGATATTTCAGCAATACACACCGGCGACCTTGGCGATGCTCGGCAACGAGCGAGTCGCCTGGTTGCGCAAACTCCCCACCGAGCACCGGCTCGAAGACCTGGTCTTGGTGCACGCCTCCCCGGGGAACTTGTGGCGGGCCCCGACGCCCGACGCCCACGACGATGAACTGTCCGCGACCTACGGGCCGCTTGACGCCGCCACGGCCGTCTACGGTCACATCCATCGTGCCTACAAGCGCACCGTGAATCACCTCACGGTGGCCAACAGCGGCAGCGTGGGAATGCCCTGGGATGGCGATGCTCGCGCCTCCTATCTGCTCCTAGATGACGGCCACGCCCGCCTCGTCCGCGTCGCGTACGACATCGAGCGAGAGGCCGACCTGCTGCTGAACAGCAACTACCCGGACGCGCCACGACTCCTCGAGATGCGCCGCCGAGGAGTGTTCCTCGAGCCCGATAGGGCTCTGCCCTAGGAAAGCTCGTCTGGCCAGGCCCGCGATCAGCGGCAGACGGAATATGTCGATCCGCCAGAGGAGCAACGAGCGAAGCTCAGGCAAAAGCGGTGCGCCTGCCGAGTGAACAGACCGGAGCGCGGTGGAGTCGGGCTGGTGGGTCACGGTACGGATACCTGATCGCTCGGCGCTCGCGCGAGGGGTATAGCCTGGTCGTGTGACCCCGGTGCCGCCAGCCAGGCATCTGTTGCGCGCACGCGATCTCGCGGACCGCCACTATGCCGAGCCGATCGGCGTCTGCGAGATGGCGGCCGCCGCCGG
This sequence comes from Solirubrobacteraceae bacterium, assembly GCA_035507415.1. GTDB lineage: Bacteria > Actinomycetota > Thermoleophilia > Solirubrobacterales > Solirubrobacteraceae > Palsa-744. The sequence continues at coordinate 55 of DATJOF010000075.1, read as the reverse complement.
GCTGACGCGGGCGCACTTCAGCCGCGAGTTCAGCCGCACGTTCGGCGAGTCACCG
>DATJOF010000074.1:0-27559 GCA_035507415.1 Solirubrobacteraceae bacterium | reverse complement strand
GGCGGTTCCCTCGATGCCGAGTAGCGCGGGAAGCCCGAGTTCGTCGAGCATTCGTGTGAGGTTGGCGCGCATCGTCCCCGCGAAGCTGGCCGTGCGCTCGACCGCGCGTAGCACGTCGCTGTGCGTGTCGCCGTTCTCGAGCCCATCGCGCGCCGTTTCGTACGCGAGCTGCATCTGCGTGAACCCAGGCGTGATCCCCACGAGCGCGACTCGAGCAACGTTGTTTACCCACTCGAAGGGGATGTAGTGGATAGACAGATCGCCGTCGCGCTCGAGCAGAAACTCGTCGCCGAGGATCTGCTCGCGGGTGAGCGCACCCGGCGGTAGATCACGGATCGTGTCCGCGTACCGCTCGAAGCGTCCGACTTGCACGGTGTCGAGTCTACGTCAGGCGCTCCGCTAGCTGTGGTTCGACAGATGGCGCGTACACGACCGGTGACCTTCTGAGCCAGGTTCGTACCGCCGTCGACATACTGGTCTGTGTCTGGAGCCCGCGGCGCCGGCCCTGCCGCCGTCTGGGGTTTGACGAAAAAGCGGGCCGCGCGAGGACTTTCGCGATCCACGCCCTGGGCCGGCGAAGCCTAGGCTAGGCGTCCCCCGCGTCGTGGTCGTTGGGCCGCCGCACGGCCGAAGACTCGCCCATCAGCGCGCTGTGCGGTTCCTCGTGGGACGGGCGTGGGACGCCCGCCAAAAATCCGCTTAGGAATGCGGGTTTACGGACGGGCCCGCGACTACGCCAGACGGGGGTCGCCGCCGTCGGCGACGACCTCGACCATGGCCGCGATCAGCTTCTCGCGCAGGGCCTGCTTGTCGTCCGAGGTCGCGCATGCACGGGGCCGTGTGCGCATCTGGGTGTGGCTGGAAGAGCGCTCAGCCACGCGGTTGATCTGGATCCCGTCCCCCATGATGCGGCCCTCGTTTCCCTCCGTCGTCCCTCTCGCTGATCCCTCTTGCGCCGCTCCGCCGACTGGCTCGAGGCTGTGGGCGGCGTGTGGGAAAAGGAGAACAGATGGGGGAAGATTTGTCAAGGGGTCCTGAAAAATAAGGCTCTGACGGGCGAGTGACCCCCGTCTGGCGTATGCGGTGGCCACGCGCGCAGGGGTCTCGGAGAGCGTTTTTCACGACGTTTTTTCGACCGTCGAGGAGTGTTACCGGACGGCATTCGCAGAGGGCCTGGAGCGACTGTCACGCGCGGTAGCCGAGGCGACAACGCGTGAGGAGGCGTGGCTTGAGAGAGTCCGCTCTGGGCTCGTCGCGCTGCTGGGATTTTTGGATGACGAGCCGTCCTGGACTCGCCTGCTGGTCCTTGAGACGCCGCTAGCCGGTGCCGTGACGTTCGAATGCAGACAACGACTGCATGACCTACTGGCTAGTCTGCTCGAGCGGGAAGGCAAGGTCACCCAGGGTCGCGACAACAGTAGTACGGCAGGGTCGCCGATGCTGCTTGAGACGCCGGGCGGCGAACTGGTCGTAGGCGGCGTGTTCTCGGTCATACGCACGAACGTGCTCGAAGGCGACAGCGGGAAGCTGGTCGAGCTTGCGCCGTCGCTGATGGCGTTCATCGTGGCGCCCTATCTGGGTCAAGCAGCCGCGCAGGCAGCGCTGCAGGGCAGCTCATCGCGCTCGAGCAAGGTATCGGTAGTGGAGCCCAGGGTTGCGCGTGGGCGGGACATATCCCGTGCAGTTGCGCTTCCGATTCGTGCCACGCACCGCACCACGCTCGTGTTGCGCTCGATCGCACGAGCTCCATACTCGAACAACCGCGAGGTCGCACATGCCGCGGGACTCTCCGACGAGGGCCAGACTTCGAAGCTGCTTGCCCGGCTGGAGCGACAGGGCGTGATCGAGAATGTGGGTTTGGGTTCGGCTCGTGGTGAACCGAACGCGTGGGTGCTCACGGGGTCGGGGCGTCGCGCGGTCGAGCTGATCAATGAAAGCTTCGCCTCCGGCGCTCCCCGGCAGCGAGGTGCACGGTTGCGAGATGCGCCATGATGCTTGCACCGCGCGAGAGAGGCTTTTCGGCGCATTGTCGCGTCTGGTACGCGGCTGTGCCGTTGAGGGAACAGGCGGATGACGGTTCGGGGCTGTTTGCGAGGACGCTCTCCCCGAGCACCGCTTGTGATCGCACACGATCGGTTGCCGGACCTCGCCAACGAGCGAGGCTGTGGTGCCGGTCGATTATCACCGAGAGGAAAAGGAGTAGTGGAAAAGTGAGACATGTAAGGATGCTCTGGCCCTGCTTGGTCGCAGTACTTGCGCTGAGCGGCCTGATTGCGTCGAGCGCGCTGGCGAGCGAACCGCCGACCGTGACGAGCGTTTCCCCGGCCAGTGGGCCGGTCGAAGGATCCCCTCCCGTCACGATCACCGGAACTGGCTTCGTCGAAGGGCGCTACAACGAAGAAACCGGTGAATGGGAAACCCCGCGCCTCGTGGTCAAGTTCGGCAACGAAGAAGCAGGAAATGTCGAAGTTGTCTCAGAAACCGAAATCAAAGCGACAGCTCCGCACGGCGCTGGGGCTGGCGAAGTCGAAGTGATCGTCGAAGACAGCAACGGCGTTTCGACCGGCGGGGCGACGTTTACGTTCCTCGAAGAAAAGCTTGCGTTTAGCTGGGCGAAAATGAAAGGCTGCCCATTCAATGCTGAATGGGAAGGCAAACGGGTTGCGCACTGCGACTACGCAGAGACAGCAGCAAAAGACGGCGGTTACTACAAGGTCGGCGGGATCACGGTGCCGGTCACCAAACGAATCATCCTGCAGGGCGGCGCAACGCCAGAATTGGGTGACGAAACTAACGAAAACGGCGAAGTATTTGAAAATCACGAAGAGACACTGCTTCCGCCGGAAAATGGAGCGCCTGAGATTGTCCCGGTGGCGGAGGCGGTACCGGTTGAAGTTCTGAACAACGTCACCGAAGCTGAAATGAACGAATTCAATTGGCCGGCAAATCTTCGCGACAGCTACAAGCTTGCGAAGAAGAAAGGCTATTTCAAGGCCAACAAGACGAAGGAGATCATCGAACCGGCAGGCAAACACCTCGACAAAATAAGCACCTTCAACCTGCTGATAAGCTCAGGGACCGCGATTGAAGCAAACGTCCAGATCAAGGGCGAAAACCCGTGGCTGACCATCCTTGGCGGGAGTTGTAGTATCGGCTCGGAAGCGGAACCGATCGTGCAACACCTGACAGACGCGGTCTCCACCTCGCCGTTGACGGGCGAAGAACTAGCAGGCAAAGGCGGGTTCTTGGAGTTCCGTTACGAATTCCGGATGACAGGAATTAGGGAAACGACCTTGGTGGACAACACCTACCCGGTGCCCGGCGCGAAGCAATGCGGCGGTTCCAACTGGGAAAACTACCTCGACCCTGTTGTGAACAAAGCATTTGGCCTCCCGGCACCAGCCGGAGCTAGCGAGACGGTGCTTGATGGCGCTTTGTACACCGCATCGCGCGTAGCGACGGAAAAAAACCTTCCGTGAGTATTTAGCCAAGGACCGCCGTGGGTGCCGCCTTGGTGAAGCGCGGGCGGCACCCCGGCCGTGTGACGTTGTCGTCGTGAGAGACGAGGAACCCGCAGGCTCGTGCGAGAACTGACGCAGCGGGTCCTGAGACAGCTCGCGTGCGGGCCGGAAGGGCTCGGCTAGGACGCGACGGCAAAGATGAGAGAAAGGAACGAACGAGAGATGAGACGACTGACACTGGTGGGGTTCTGTGCCGCGGTAGCGCTGATCGGTGCGGGCTTCGCGGCGGCTAGCGCGTTGGCGTTCAAAGAAGAAGCACCGGAAATCGGCCGATGCCTGAAGCTCACGGGCGGCAGGTTCAAGGAAGGCAACTGTAAGACGGCCGCCAAAGGCGCCAAGGAAGAGAAGTACGAATGGTACCCGGCGTTCGGGCCGAACGCGAAAGGAGAAGAACAGGTGATCGAACCGGCGCAGCGTTTCTATACCGCGGCGTGGAAAGAAGGAACGGCGATCAGGCTGGAAACCGTGAACGGCGAAGGCGTGGTCTGTAAAACCCAGACAAGTGAAGGCGAATACACGGGCCCGAAAACCAATCGCAATTACAACATTGTGTTCACGGGCTGCGAAGCCTCGGGCGTCACCTGTATTAGCACCAATCCGAAAGCGGCAAATCACGGGGAAATCCGCGTAAAAGAACTTGACGGAACGATTGGGATCGAAAAGCTCGGGGCGACGTCGGCGAAGGACAAGCTGGCGAACGTCCTTAAGCCCATGGAAGGCGAAGTTCTGACCGAATTCGAATGCTCGGGGCTAAAATTTGTTGTCAAGGGCGAAGTGATGGAGCCGATAAAGACGAACACTATGCTTACGGCTCAGACGATCAAATTTACCGCGACGAAAGGTAAACAGAAGCCTGAAAAATTTGCTACAGATCCAGCGGGAACAAAACGGGTGCTGTTCACGAAGAACAGCAAACTGGAAGAGTTCTTTCAATCAGGTCAAACGCTGACTACCATCCAGACGAATCTGGTGAAGGGTGAGGCGAGCGCGGTCAACTGAGCGATGGGGCCCAGTGAGACGCGTCAGGCTAACAGGCGGGCGGCGTGAGCGAGCGTGACACCCGGTATCTAGTGTGGTCGCGTTCGCTCTCGACGCGTATCGAACCGGAGCGAGTACCGATGATGCTGGAAGAGGTGGGTTCACATTGCGAAGACGGCAGGTGGCTGATCTCGGCTGCAGCAAAGTTTCTCGTTGTGCTCGTGGCGGGCGTCTGCACGTGGTGCACGCCGGCTTTCGCCCTGTCCCAGCGTGGGCACGTGTTCGACGCTTCATTTGCCAGCAAGGGCGCTGGTGCCGGAGAGCTCCTTCGACCGACCGGAATCGCCGTCAACGAAGCGTCGGGTGATGTGTACGTGGTCGACACCGGAAATAACCGGCTCGAGCGATTCTCGGCCTCGGGCGACTTTATTTCCGCCTGGGGTTGGGGGGTTTCAGACGGGAAATCGGAATTCGAGGTGTGTACGAACGGTTGTAAAGCGGGCGTTGCTGGTGAGGGCGTCGCGCAGTTTGATGCGCCGGAGGCGATCGCGGTGGATAACTCGGGGAGTGCCGGGGATCCGTCGCGGGGTGACGTGTATGTGTTGAGTGATACGGTCGCGGCTGACAGTGTGGTTGAGAAGTTCAGCGGGAGCGGACAACCGCTTGGCGAAGTGCATGTGCGGGCGGGCGCGTGGGGCGCGCTTGGGGGTGTCGCGGTCGATGGGTCTGGAGGCTTGTGGATCACTGATATCGGTGCGTCGCCGGAAGAAGTGTTGGGTTTCAGTGATGCGCTTCAGAACAGCCCGGTTGCGACGGTGAGGCTACCGCTGGAATGCGCTGAAACGCCAGGTTTGGCGGTCGATGGGTCAGGCGAAGCGTTTTACGTCGCTCACCAGTTGGCGAGCGTGCTTGGGGAATGTCCCGAATTGCCGGCGTCGGCGAAGGCGCCAGCGGTGATCGCTGCGGTGAACGGGGCGGGCGAAGTGCTGCGGGAGGCGCTTGACTTTGAAAACGCGTCGGGTGTCGCGGTGGATGAGGCGAGTGCGTCTGGCTCGCCGTTGGGTGCCGCTGCGCGTGGTGATGTGTTCGTGGATAACGGCACGAGCGTGGCGGTGTTCGGGCCTAATGGGGCGCTAGTGCAGCGGTTCGGCGAGGGGCAGCTGACGGCCGGGACGGGGGTGGCGGTCGATTCGGCGACGGGGGATGTGTTGGTTGCGGACGCGAAGGCGAACCAGATCGATGTGTTCGAAGCGGAAGCAGCGGGTTTGCCGAGCGTGGACGGCCTGTTTGTCAATAACACGAATCCGACGGCGGCCCGATTTGAAGCGCGGGTCGATCCGCACGGATCGGACACGCAGGCGTTCTTCGAGGTAGGAACCGCGGATTGCCGTGCTACGCCAGCGGATTGTGTGGATGTGCCTGCGCTGGCGGGTGAAGACCTGGGGTCTGGGTTTGGCGCGCAGCCGGTCAGTGTGGTTGCGGAAGGGCTGTCGCCGGGAACGCGTTATTTCCTACGGGCAGTCGCGGTGAACGAACACGGCGAAGCGGACGAGGAGAGTTCCTTCGGGTCGTTTACCAGCCCTCCGGCGGCCGGCGCGGGTTTGGCTGATGGACGGGAGTGGGAGCTGGTGTCGCCTGCGGAAAAGTCAGGGGCGTTGATCTATCCGATCGCGGGGACGACGGAAAACGGGGGTCCCGCGTCGGGTGTGATCGAGGCGGCGGCTGACGGTCAGGCGATCACGTATGCGGCGAACGGCGCGTTCGGAGAAGGGGTGGTTGGGAACAGGTCGCTGGAAGCGACGCAGGTGGTGTCCACACGCGGCCCCGACGGCTGGTCCACACGGGACATCACCACGGCGAATGAAGCGGCGAAGGGGCTGCAGCCTGGGGCAGCGCAGGAGTACCGGTGGTTCTCGCCTGACCTGTCGGAGGCGTTGGCGCAGCCGTTCGGTCCGTTCCGGCTGACGGGCAGCCACATGCAGGAACCGCCTTTGGTGGCGGGTGTTCAAAGCGAAGAACGCGGCCTGTACGTTCGCAACACCCAGAAGTGCGAAAGCACCTTCTCGGGATGTTTTGAAGCGTTGGTTACGTCGCCGGCGGATACAGCTGGCAGCCAGTTCGGCGGCGAACTGGAGTTCAGGGGGGCGGCGCCGGATCTGCGGCACGTGGTGTTCAGCTCGGATGTTGCGTTGAGCTCGACCGAGCCCTCGGCGCCGGGGCTGTATGAGTGGAGTGCGGGGGAGCCTGCCGGGGAATCGCTGCAGCTGGTGAGCGTGCTGCCGTCAGGCAAGAAGGCGGCTTCTGATGAACCGGAAGCGCAGCTCGGTGATTTCAACCCGGCGGGATCGAGCACAAGGGGCGCGGTCTCGGCTGACGGCTCGCGCGTGTTCTGGAGCGCGATCGTCGAAGAAGGCGGCGTGGAAGTTACACGCTTGTTCATGCGCGAAACCACCACGGGCAGGACGATCGTGATCAACGCCGCACAGGGCACCAAGGAACCGTCGGTGGAAGAACGTGCGCTAGAGGAAGTGCACTTCCTCCTGGCGAACGGCGATGGGTCGCGCGTGTTCTTCACCGACACGTTCCCGTTGACCGCGGAATCGAAGCTGCGGCCGAGCGAACAGGGCGAAGGAGTACCCGCGGACCTGTACGTGTGTGAAGTGATCCTGGGCGCCTCGGGTCCCGAATGCGATCTGAAGGATCTAACTGTCGACCCCGGCTTCGATGTTGGGGAAACCGCGGATGTGGTGGGGACGCTGCCCGGTGCCAGCGAAGACGGCTCGTGGGTGTACTTCGTCGCCAACGGCGTGCTCTCGGAAGAAGCCAGGGCGGCGGGCGCGCTGCCGGGCGGCTGCGCGTCTCCGAACGCCCAACAAGCCGCCAGTCCGGACGCGACGTGCAACCTGTATGTCGAGCACTACAGCGAAGAAGCTGGGGGATGGGAACCACCACGGTTCATCGCGGTGCTCTCCCAGGAAGACCAGCCCGACTGGGGCGGCACCGGCAGCTTCTCCCTCGACGCGCTGACCTCGAGGGTCTCACCGAACGGCCGCTTCCTGGCGTTCATGTCCAAGCAGTCGCTGACTGGCTATGACAACCTCGATGAAAGCGAAGCCGCGCACGGCGCGCGCGACGAGGAGGTCTACGTCTACGATGCGCAGCAGCGGACGCTCGTCTGCGCCTCGTGTGACCCGTCCGGTGCGCAGCCGCACGGGGTGTTCGACCATGAAGCCTCCGGTGAAGGCAAAGGCTTGCTGGTGGACAGGCTGGGCGTGTGGAAGGAAACGGAAGGCGAAGAACACGGCGGCGGGCGCCGCGCAGTCGACCACTGGCTAGCGGGGTTGGTGCCGGGCTGGACGCCGATCGAAGAAGGTACCGCCTTTTACCAGTCGCGCTACCTGTCAGACGAAGGCCAGCTGTTCTTCGACAGCCCCGCCGACCTGGTGCCGGCCGCCACGAACGGAAGGGAGGACGTGTACGAGTACGAGCCGCAGGGCCTCGGCAGCTGCCAGCTGGCCTCGGGCTGCGTGGCGCTCTTGTCCTCCGGGGAATCCCTGCAGGAAACCGCGTTCATGGACGCCTCAGAAACAGGGGATGACGTTTTCTTCCTCACTAGCCAGCCGCTCACCAGCCAGGTCCACGAAACGTCGTTCAACGTGTACGACGCGCGTGCATGCAGCCAACAGTCGCCGTGTAGTAGCCCGCCGCCGGGCGTGTCGGGATCGTGCGAAACCCTTGAAACCTGTCGGCCCGCCTCGCTGACGGTGCACGTGTTCTCCGGTGCGTCGGGTACGGCCACGCTCGCCGGACAGGCGGAACAGTCGCCGGGCGTCTCACAGGTGCCGTCCCCGAAAACAACGGTCAAACTGAAACCGCTCACGCGCGCGCAGAAGCTCGCCAAAGCGCTCAAGACCTGCCGTGTCGATCACAAGCACTCAAAGCGCAAGCGGCGAGCCTGCGAACGACAAGCCCGCACAAAATACGCGAGCAAGGCAGACGCCAAACGACCATCCGCAAAGCGGGGCAGGCGGTGAGCGGGCCCTGGCGACACCCCTCCGGCAGGCGCGCCAGGTCGCCGCTGCTGTTGCTCGCTTTCGCCGTGCTGGCCGGAGGGGCGTTCGCCCTGCTCGGCCTCACCGCAACGGCGCAGGCGGCGGGCGGCCCGTGGTGGCATCTGGAGTCGCGCGCCGCGCCGAGTGATCTGGCGCCGGGCGGGGAAGGCCGGATCATCGTGTCGGCGAGCGACGTCGGCACCACACAAGCGGACGGCGAAACTGAACCGATCACGATCAGCGACGGGCTACCGCCAAGACTGAAAGCCACCGCGATCTCGGGCGGCGGCAGCTATCCCGAAGAACAGCCGCCGATGAGCTGCTCGCTGGAATCACTCTCCTGCACCTACACGGGCAGCGTGCTCCCCTACAAACGCCTGGAAGTCACGATCCAAGTCAAGGTCGAAGCAGGCGCGCCTACACAGGAACAGAACACCGTGAGCGTCAAAGGCGGCGGCGCGCCAACACCTGCGCCGCTCACCCGGCCGGTCGCAATCAGCCCCGCCGCGACGCCCTTCGGGGTTGAAAACTACCAGCTGACCCCCGAAGAAGAAGGCGGCACTGTCGACACGCAGGCCGGCTCGCACCCGTTCCAGCTGACGGCGACGTTCGATTTGAACCAGACGCTCGCCCCAGGACGCTTCGGGGAAGGCCTCGACCCGCAGCTACCCGCCCTCCCCCGGAACCTCAGCTTCAAGCTGCCGCCCGGACTGGTCGGTAACCCGACCGCGGCGCCGCGCTGCTCTGAAGTGCAGTTCGCGACGATCGGCCAAGACGGGTTCACCAACCTATGCCCCGCCGAAACCGCGGTCGGCGTCGCGGTCGTGACGATCTACGAACCCGTCTTGTTGAGCTTCAGCACGATCACCGTGCCATTGTTCAACCTCACTCCCGCGCAGGGCGAGCCCGCCCGGTTCGGGTTCGAGGTGTTCAAAGTCCCGGTGATCCTCGACACCGCCGTCAGATCCGGGGAAGGGTACGCGGTCAGCGTGAGCGTGAGCAACGCGAGCCAAGCCGCCGCGATCCTCGGCAGCCAGGTCACCTTCTGGGGCCAGCCAGCAGCCGAAGCACACGATCATGCCCGCGGCTGGGCATGCCTCGACCTCCCCTTTCTACCCGAACGCGCATCCCTGGAAAACTGTCCGGTCCCCGCGCAGCACTCGAGCGCCGCGTTTCTTACGCTGCCCACCTCCTGCACAGGCCAGCCGCTAAAGAGCAGCGTGGAAGGCGTCTCCTGGCCAACCAGCCAGGCGAGCGAAGGAGGGCCGCTACAGGCCTTCGCCTCCTTCGGCCCGCTCACCGGCTGTGAATCTTTGCCGTTTGACCCCGCGATCAGCACAGAACCCGACCAGCACACCGCCAACACCCCTTCCGGGCTGACCGTTGCCGTGCACCTCCCACAAGCCTCGACCGTGGAAGGCGACAGCCTCGCCGAGGCCGCCGTCAACGCGACCACCGTGACGCTGCCCGAAGACGTGCTGTTGAACCCGGCGGCCGCCGGCGGCCTCGCGGCCTGCACAGGAGGCGAAGTCGGCCTTGTGCCCGGGATCGAAGAACGCCTGCAGCTCTCGAACAGCGTGTTCGCCGAAACCCCGTGGTCGTGCCCGCAAGCCGCCAAGGTCGGCACGGTGCGGATCAAGACACCGCTCCTGGACCACGAACTGGAAGGCGCCGTCTACCTGGCAAGCCAGGACACCAACCCGTTCTCAACGCCACTGGTGCTGTATCTGCTCGTGCACGACCCCGTGTCCGGCGTGCAGGTCAAGCTCGCCGGCAGCGTCAGCCCCAACCCCCTCACCGGCCAGCTGACCTCCACCTTCCAGAACACGCCACAGCTGCCCTTTGAAGAACTCACGCTGCACTTCTTCGACGGACCCCGCGCCTCACTATCCACCCCCGCCACCTGCGGCAGCTATCAAACCCAGGCGTCGCTCACCCCCTGGTCAGGCACGCCGCCGGCTGCCGTCGCCTCGAGCTTTGAGGTGAGCTCCGGCGCAGAAGGCTCGCTCTGTACCAGCCCCCCGCTGTTTGAGCCCGCTTTTGACGCGCAAAGCGCGAACACGCAAGCCGGCGCGTTCACGCCCTTCACGCTCAGCCTCAAGCGCCCCGACCAAGACCAGCCGCTCGCCGGCATGAGTGTGCTACTGCCGCGCGGGGTCGCCGCGATCCTCGCATCCGTCACGCCCTGCCCAGAACCGCAAGCCGCCCGGGGCGCGTGCGGCCCGCAAAGCCTGATCGGCCACACCACCGCCGCCTCCGGGCTCGGCCCAGAACCATTCACGCTCCCCGGCAGCGTGTACCTCACCGGGCCCTACCACGGCGCACCATTCGGTCTCTCGATCGTCACCCCAGCCCTCGCCGGCCCGTTCAACCTCGGCACCGTCATCGTCCGCGCCGCCATCCAGGTCAACCCCACCACCGCGCAGGTCACTGTCACCAGCAGCATCCCCACCAGCGTCGAAACCGCCAGCGCCGGCAATACCGGTATCCCGACCCAGCTCAAAGAACTCGCCGTCACGATCGACCGACCCGGCTTCGAGTTCAACCCCACCAACTGTGACCTGACAAGAATCGAAAGCGTCCTCACCGGCGCTGAAGGCGCGAGCACGCGCGTCTCCTCGCCCTTCCAGGTCACAGGCTGCCAAAACCTACCCTTCAAACCCGCCGTCAACGCGCAAACACAAGGCCAAACCAGCAAAGCCGACGGCGCCAGCCTCGCGCTGAAGTTCACCAGCCACACAGGCGAAGCACATGTCGCCAGGACGATTCTGACGATCCCCGCGACCCTTCCCGCGCGCTTGACGACGATCCAGAAAGCCTGTATCGCCGCGACATTCGAAGCGAACCCGGCGTCCTGCCCGGAAGGCTCTGTGATCGGCATTGCCACCGTCCACACCCCCGCTCTGAAGGGCCCCTTGACCGGCCCGATCTACCTCGTCAGCCACGGCAACGCCGCGTGGCCCGACGCCGAGCTGGTGCTGCAGGGCGAAGGCATCACCATCATCCTCGACGGTCAGACCGCGATCAAAAAAGGTGTGACCACGAGCTCTTTTCTGTCGGTCCCTGACGCGCCATTCGAATCGGTGGAAGCGACCCTGCCGGAGGGGCCGCACTCAGCGCTGACCACCAACCTACCCCTCAAGGACCACTACAGCCTCTGCGGACAACGCCTCGCGATCCCCGCCCAGCTCACCGGTCAAAACGGCAGCGCGATCAACGACGACGTCGCGGTCAGGGTCCAGGGCTGTCACGCGGTCAAGGCCAGCAGAAGCACCCGCCTCACGCGCGAGCAGAAGCTCAGGCGCGCCCTCGAGGCCTGCCGGCGCCGTCATCAGCGCTCACGCAGCAGGCGCCGACAGGCCTGCGAACGGACCGCCCGCGCACGGTACAGGCCGTCCAAGCCGGCCCGCAGAAGATAGGCGCTCTCCCGCGCCACGAGGCGCCGCGCTGTGGGAAGACCGTGGGACGCCCCGCGAAAACCCTAGCTCTGATGCGGGATTACAGCAGGGCCCGCGACCGGCCCAGACGGGGGCTACTGCCGTCGGCGAGCACCTCTGCGGTCGCTTCGATCAGCTTCTCACGCAGGGCCGGGACGACGTCGAAAGCGCGGCGGCTACGTCGGTGTGGGGTCTGGGTGTGGCTGGAAAAGCGCTCACCCAAGCGGCTGATTTGGATCCGATCCCCCATGGTGGTGCCCTCGTTTTCCCTCCGTCGTCCCTCTGCGAAATCCCTCTTTCGCCTCTCGACCGTGACCTTCGTCAGACAGCCCGATGTCGTGGTCGAAGTCGCTCCCTGTGGCTTCCCCAAGTGCGGCTTGTGGGAAAAGGAGAACATACGGCGGCTGGTTTGTCAAGGGACCCTGAAAATTCAAGGCGCCCGGGGCGAGTGACCCCCGTCTGGGCCGGACGGTGGCCGCCCGCGCCGGGGTCCGGGAGAAAGTTTTCTTCGAGGTTTTCAACACCGAGCAGAGCTGTGTTCAGGCGGCGTTTGAGGAGGGTCTAGGCCGGCTGTCGCGGACTGTTGATGACGCTGCCGGCCAGGAGGCCGCTTGGCTTGACCGGGTGCGTGCGGGTCTCATCGCGTTCCTCGGGTTTCTGGATGACGAGCCTGCCTGGGGTCGTCTGCTCATCGTCGGGACGCCACTCGCGGATGGGGTCGTTGGGCTGCGCCACCAGCAGCGTGTGCTCGGTCTTCTGACGTCTCTTTTGGACGACGGTGCGCCGGAGGCTGCCAGCGAGCTCATGCCCGAGCCCGTGTTGGCTTCGGAGTTCGTCGTCGGCGGAGCTATCTCGGTCATCCGAGCACAGATCCTCAAAACGCATGGGGCGGTGTTGGTGGGGCTCGCACCCTCGTTGATGTCGTTCATCGTCAGGCCCTATCTGGGTCAGGTTGCGGCGAAAGCGGAGCTCGACGGCAGACCGTCGGGCCGCGAGGCGCCCGTGCGCTCGCGTGAGGCTGAGCTTGTGCGGGCTGCCGCGCTCCCGATCCGCGTAACGCATCGCACGACAATGGTGCTGCGCGCGATCGCGCTGGCCCCGTATTCGAACAACCGCGAGGTCGCGGAAGCCGCGGGACTCGCCGACGAGGGCCAGACATCGAAGTTGCTGGCACGCTTGGAGCGCCAGGGAGTCCTCGAAAACGTCGGCATTGGCGCGGCACGCGGCGAGCCGAACGCGTGGCTGCTGACCGCGTCGGGACGGCGCGTCGTCAAGCTGCTGCGCGGAAGGGTCGGCTCACGCGAGCGCAGCGCAAGCACGCGGTCCAGGGGTGCGGCGTGAGGCCCAAGAGCTTATCGGCGCGGCGCCAGGCGTGGTTCGCGGCGCGCGTCGGTGAGAGGACAGCCGGGCAAGCCGGCCGACCGTCTACGGGACGTGTCTGCTGGACGCCCGGCTGTGGTTGTGAAAGGTCGGTCGTGAGTGTTCACCGTCACGGGGAGCTCCGCGCGGCCGGTCAATCGTTACTCGAGAGGAAAAGGAGCAGTGGAACAGTGAGACACGTAAGGATGCTGGGGCTATGCCTGGTCGCGGTGCTCGCGGTCTGCGCGTATGCCGTGTCGAGTGCCTCGGCGCTGCCGGAATTCGGCAAGTGCGAAGCAAAGGCGGGCGGCAAATACAAGGATGCGAACTGCACCGAAAAAGCCAAAAAAGGCGAAGGTGCATACGAATGGAAGAAGGGCAGCACCCTCAAAAATGTCAAGTTCAGCGGCCACAACGTCGGCAGCGGCGGCGTGCTGGTCTCAGGGATTAGAAGCTGTGTACTCGAATCAGGTGCTCATCAATCTACGCGTAAAAAGTGCAAAGAACTCGGCGGAGAAGAAGTCGAAACGTCGCCGTCCGAAGCGCAGCGAATTGAATGCACCTCTGAGAACAACCACGGGGAAATCAGCGGTAAGAAGTCGTTGAAGAACATCGACGTCGAATTCAATGGCTGTGCACTGTTTGGTACCGCGCCTTGCTCGAACGGACCGAACAGCGGCCAGATCACCGTCAACCCGCTGGTGGGCGAAATCGGCTACATCAACAAATCCGAAAAAAACGTGGGCGTGAAGCTCACGCCCACAGCCAAACACGGTGAGTTCGCGAAATTCGACTGCGCGGGCATCCTGGAGATCATCGTCGGCGTCGGCAACTCCAAACAGGGCGCCTACTACGAACCGGAAAGCAAGGGCGGCAACGACGGCATCATCTCGCCGATCACGCCGGTCAACACGATGTCCACCAAATACACACAGGTTTACACCGTGAATCCCGAAACCGAGTCGAACGTGCCGAGCAGCTTCCAAGGCAAGCCCATCGATCTGCTCGAAACCTATCTCTACAACCCCGAAGAACCCGAAACCCAGACCGACTGGGCTCCGGCGGGTGAGGAAATCACGAACACCAACACCTCAGAAGAAGCAGGCGAGATCAAGGCGTAGTCGCGCCTGAACTGCCCGTGGAGGCGTGCGTGGGCCCAGTCCCGCGCACGCTCTCCGGGCTGGACGAGCGATCGGGGAAGAGCTCAACTCATGGCTGTCGGGCAGACGCACACACAAGGGCCTGGAGCGTGTCGGCGGCTCACACGAGCGCGGGCGCGCCGTCGCCTGGCCGGCGTTCTCGTTGGCGCCAGCGTGCTCGCGGCGACGGCCGTTCTTCAGACGCTCGCCTCTGCGCCCGCCTTGGGTGCCACGGGCCACGGCTTCCTGTCGAGTATCGGCGAAGCGCCGCTCGGCGAAGCGCTTCGCGAACCGGGCGCAATCGCCGTGGACCACGTCACGGGGGATGTGTTCGTGGCCGATCCCGGCGCCGGCGTCGTGGACGTCTTCAGCTCGTCGGGTGCTTTCTTGACGCAATTCGGTGGCGGGGAACTGCAGGCGACGAGCATAGCCGTCGCGGAAGCGAGCGAACTGGTCTACATCGCGGAACCATACGAAAACGCGGTGTTCGTGTACAAGGCGACGGGCACAGAGGGCTACACGCTCCTCTCACAGTGGTCGGGAGCCTCGGTTCCGGGAGAGGAATTCGGGGAAGTAAGCGGCGTGGCCGTCGACAATTCGACGAGCGCGTCGGCCGGCGAGGTGTACGTCGTGGACGGGGAAAACAGCGAACTTGGCGAGGGCGCGGTCTATGCATTTCAGCCGCGTCAGGCGGGACCGGAGGAAGCCGAAGAAGGAACCCTTTTGCGCGTGCTGTCGAAGGGGAAGATGGAAGAACCAAACGGCATCGCGGTGAGCAACAGCTCGGGAGCGGTGTTCGTGGCGGACAGCGAGAGCGGCGAAGTGCTCGAGTTCTCGCCGACGGGCGTGCTGGAAGGCCGGCTGACGGGGGCCGGCTCGCCGCAGGGCTCGTTCTCCGGTCCCGAAGAAGAAGCGGGCAACGTCAGTGCCGTCGCTGTCGACGACGCCGACGGCGATCTGCTGGTCGCCGAGGGCGAGCGCCACGTCGTCAGCGAGTTCGACGCCGCCGGCGAATGGGTGGGGTGGATCACCAGCAGCCCCAACGGATCCCTCGGTGAACCGCGTGGCGTGGCGGTGGGCGCGAGCGGAGATGTCTACGTAGCCGACGCGGCCACGCACCTGATCGATCTCTACGGCCCGGCTGTCGTGGTGCCGAGCGTGGCGACGAAGCCCGCGTCGAAGCTGGCGCGCACCACGGTCACGTTGAACGGCACGATCGACGGCGAGGGCGGCGCGGCCGCCTACCGCTTCGAATGGGGCACCAGCGAAACGCTCGGGTCCAGCACCCCCACGACGGCCAGCGGTGGCGGGGAAGAAAAGGCGAGCGTCTCGCTCGCCGGCCTGCACGCCGGCACGACCTACTACTTCCGCATCGTTGGCGAAGAGGCCAACGGCGCGAACGTGGGCGCCATCCGCCAGTTCACGACGCCGACCGCCGTCGAAGGGCTGAGCACGGGTCCCGCGACCGAAGTCACGCCCCACAGCGCGACGTTGACGGGCACGCTCTCACCCGATGGCCTGGACGCGCACTACGAGTTCGAATACGGGCTCACGAGCGCATACGGACATGCGAGCCCCGAACCGCCAGCCGACGCCGGGGAAGCCAGCGAAGCGGTCGCGGTGAAAACTGCGCTCAACGGGCTCGCGGCGAACACCACATATCACTATCGACTTCTCGCTAGTAACAGCCTGGGTACCACCGACGGCAAAGACGCGACGTTCACGACCTCGGGTCCGCCGCGGATCGCCACCGAAGCAGCGACCGGCGTGGGCCATGAAACCGCGACCCTGAACGCGAAGGTTTACCCCGGCAAGCTCGCCGCCGCCTATCGCTTCGAATACGGAGAAACGAAGGCCTACGGCAACGAAGCGCCGCTCGGCGGAGGAAGCATCCCGGCGGGCGAAGCGCCGGTACCGATAGCCGCCTCACTCACCGCCCTGAAGCTTGGCGTGACCTACCACTTCCGGGTGGTGGCCCACAACGAAGCGGGCACCACTGTGGGGCCCGACGAGACGTTCACCACGGTCGCCCCCGCGCCGATCGACGCCGAGTACATCACCGAAGTCACGAGCAGCACGGCGACGCTCCACGTCGAGATCGATCCGCTGGGACACGACACGACTTACTACTTCGAGTACGGCACCGAAAGCTGCAGGAGCGATCCGGCGGGCTGCACCAGCCTCCCGGCGCCGCCTGGCATAGACATCGGCGCGGGCGAAGCAGACGTGCCCGGCAGCCAGCGGCTCGAAGGCCTGCTGCCGGCGACAACATACCACTACCGCGTGCTCGCACACAACGAACTGGGCACCAGCGAAGGCGCCGAACGCACCCTCACCACCCAACCGACAACGATGCCGCTCACGCTTCCCGACAACCGCGCGTGGGAAATGGTCACACCACCGGACAAGCAGGCGCCGCTCGAAGCGCTGCCTCGCGAAAGTGGCCTGATCCTCGCCTCCGAAGACGGCGACGTCTTCACCTACATAACCGACGGGGCGCTCGGCGAAGAAGTCCAGGGCAACCGCAGCCCTGAATGGCAGCAGGTGCTCGCGCGACGCAGTCCGAGCGGTTGGAGCTCGCAGGACATCGCCACTCCCAGCACCCGCGCCAAGGGCATCGTTACCGGCGCCGCACCCGAATACCAGGCGTTCACGCCCGATCTCGAAACGGCGCTCGTGGTGCCCCCGACGGCCACGAGCGAGTTCGCCGAACCGCCGCTTGCGCCCGGGGTGGTGCAGGCGACTATGTACCTGCGCGACGACGCGGCGGGCACCTACTTGCCGCTCGTCACCGAAGCCAACGTGGCCGCGGGCACCGTGTTCGGCAACCAGCTGCGCTTCCTCGACGGAACGCCCGACCTGAGCCACGTCGTGATGAGCTCGAGCGTCGCTCTGCTCGGCGCCTCCTCGGCGCCAGGCCTGTACGAGTGGGCGGCCGGCACGCTGCAGCCCGTGAGCGTGCTGCCGAGCGGCGTACCCGCCAGGGGCGAGCTCGAACTCGGCTATGCGAACACGCAGGCCAACGCGATCTCCAGCGACGGCACGCGCGTGATCTGGACGAAAGCCGAATCCGCGCGTGCCGGACATCTGTACATGCGCGACACCGTCGACGACACCACGATTCAGCTCGACGCGGCTCAGGGCGTCGCCGAACCGAGCGGCGTCGGCACCGCCGAGTTCCAGACGGCCAGCGCCGACGGGTCGAAGGTGTTCTTCACCGACAGCAAGCAGCTGACCCCCGATGCGACCGCCGAACCGCTAGCCGGCAAGCCCGACCTGTATGAGTGCGAAATCCGCGAACAAGCAGGCAAGCCCGAATGCGCACTTCGCGACCTCACGGTCGATGCCAATCCCGGCGAAAGCGCGAACATACAGGGGCTCGTGCTCGGCGTGAGTGCCGATGGCTCCACCCTTTATCTAATCGCGGAGGGAGTTCTTGCCGCCAACGAAAACGGCAATGGCGAAACCGCGACGCCGGGGAAGCCCAACCTCTATGAGTTGCACGACACCGGCGAAGGCTGGGCGACCACCTTCATCGCACAGCTCTCCTCGGAAGACAGCCCTGAGTGGGAAGGCGCCCGCGTCGCCAACAGCGGCTTTCTCACAGCGCGAGTCTCGCCGAGCGGCCGCTACCTGGCGTTCATGTCCGCGGCGAGCCTCACCGGATACGACAACCACGACCAGAACAGCGGCCAGCCCGACGAGGAGGTCTATCTCTACGACTCCCAGACCGCGGGCCTGCGCTGCGTGTCCTGCAACCCCAGCGCAGGCAGGCCCGTCGGCGTGCTGGACACCGAAAGCAGCGGCGAAGGCATCGGACTGCTGGTCGATCGGCGCAAGGTGTGGCTCGGCCACTGGCTCGCAGGCAGCATCCCCGGCTGGACGCCGGTGAGCCTCACCAACGCGCTGATCCAGCCGCGCTACCTCGCCGACGACGGGCGGCTGTTCTTCGACAGCCCCGACGACCTGGTGCCCCAGGCCACCAACCACAAGGAGGACGTCTACGAGTACGAGCCCTCCGGGGTGGGCAGGTGCGAAAGCGCCTCTGGCGGCTGCGTGTCGCTGCTCTCCTCGGGCGACTCCACCAGAGAATCGGCCTTCCTCGAAGCCACGCCGAACGGCAGCGACGTGTTCCTCCTCACCCAGGCCCAACTCCTGCCCCAGGACACCGACACCGCCTTCGACATCTACGACGCCCGTGAATGCGCCCAGGCCTCTCCGTGCCTCACGCCGCCCGGAGCCCCACCACCCCGGTGCGAAGCCACCGCGGCCTGCCGTCCCGCGCTCCCCAGCGAGCCGGCGTCGATCCCCGCCTCGGGCACCGCCACGTTCAGCGGCCCGGGCAACCAGGCCCAGGCTCCCGCCTCGCCGAAGAGCAAGCTGGAAGTCAAGGGAGTCAAGAAGAGCGCCCAGCCGACCGCACGCGCTCAACGCCTCGCTGCGGCGCTGAAGCGCTGCAAAAAGCGTTACTCCCACGCAAGGCGCAGACGGATCGCCTGCGAAGCCCACGCTCGCAAGCTTTACGGACCACGGCCCAACAGGAAGAAGCGGCACACAGCCGCGCATCGGCCCGCCTTGGGCGCCCGTGCCCGAGCCCGGAGCACACGATGAGCACTACCACACGGCCAGGTCGCTCTCCACGCGCGCCGAGCATGGCCGGCCGGCTGCTACTGGCGATCGTGCTAGCGGCCGGGTCGCTGCTCGTCACGCTGGCCGCCACGCCGGCCGCGGTGGCCGCCTCGGCCTGGTGGCAGATCGGCGCCGAAGCGACCCCGACGAACCTGCCCCCCGAAGGCCGCGCGCTGGTCGTGGTCAACGCGAGCAATCTCGGCGATACCCCGATCGAAGGCAGCCGGGAAGCCGTCACGATCACCGTCAAGCTCCCCGCGGGCATCGTCGCCAGCTCCGTCGAAACGTTCGCCGTGCATGGCGTGCCCGTGCAGTGCACGGTGGCCACAGTCGTGAACTGCAGTTTCACCGGCGTCCTCTACCCCTACGAACGGCTCGAGGTGCCCATCCGCGTGCAGGTCCAGGCGCCCGAAGGCACGGAAGCGTCGCTGGCACAGGAAGTGGCGATCGAAGGCGGGGGCGCGACCCGGGCAGCGGCAAGCTTGCCGATGAAGGTCAGTCCCAAGCCGGCCGGCTTCGGCGTGGCGAGCTACCAGCTCGGGCCGGTCAACGAAGACGGCTCTCCCGCCGTGCAGGCGGGCAGCCATCCGTTCCAGCTCACCACTGCGTTCACCCTCAACCAGAACACCGAACGCATGCCCGTCGCGCTGCCCAAGGATCTCAGCTTCACGCTCCCACCCGGCATGATCGGCGACCCCAACGGGGCGAGCCAGTGCTCGATGGCCGACTTCATCTCCCTCGTCCACCAGACGAACATCTGTCCCGCGAGCTCCGTCGTCGGCGTGGCGAACGTGGTCGCGAACGAACCCAAAGCGGCGCACGTCTTCACCCGGACCGTGCCCGTCTTTAACCTGGTCCCTTCGCAGGGAGAGCCCGCGCGGCTCGGCTTTGAGGTGATCGGCAAGGTCGAGATCGTCATTGACACCTCCGTGCGGACCGGACGCGGCTATGAAGTGATCGCCAGCGTGCGGGACGCCACCGAGACTGCCGGCCTGCTGAGCAGCCAGGTCACGCTGTGGGGCGTACCAGGCGCTGACAGCCACGACGTCTCACGGGGCTGGGAATGCGTCGCCGGCGGCGAATACGCGGGCGAAGTGGGCAGGCCCTGCCCGGCGCGGAGCGAAGTCCCCGAACAGGCGTTTCTCACGTTGCCCACCGCTTGTGCCGCCGATCCCATGAGCGAACCGGTGAGCTCCTCCGTGGATGCAGACTCGTGGACTACGCCCGGGAGCTTCCTCTCCGCCGAATACGCCTGGTTGAACGGCGCCGGCGAAGCGCTCGGCTTCGAAGGCTGTGCGGGCCTGCCGTTCGCCCCGTCGATCGCCATGCAGGCGACCGAACATCTCGCCAGCACGCCGACAGGGCTGACGGTCAGCGCCCAGCTGCCACAGAGCACTACCCTACAAGCAGGCGCGCTCGGCGAGGCCGACGTACGTGACACAACGGTCACACTGCCGGAAGGAGCGTGGGTGAACCCATCCGCCGCCGTCGGGCTCGAAGCGTGCAGCGAGGCTCAAGCGGGTTTCGAAGGGATCGACCCGACGACGGGAGCGCAGGACTTCACAAACGCCCCAGCGGCCTGTCCCGAAGGCTCGAAGGTCGGTCTCGTACACATCAAGACGCCGCTGCTGAGCCACGAACTGGAAGGAGGCGTCTATCTGGCCAGTCCGGCGCCAGGCGGCGAAGGCACGAAGAACCCTTTCAACTCGCTCGTAGCGCTGTACCTCGTGGCCGAAGATCCCGTCTCCGGTGTGCTCGTGAAGCTCGCCGGCGAAGGCCATCTGGACGAAGCCACCGGCAGGGTCAGCACCACATTTCCCAATACTCCAGAGGTGCCGTTCGAAGAACTGCAGGTGCAGCTGTTCGGGGGGCCCCGTGCGTCCGTGAGCACTCCCGCCTTCTGTGGGGGTCATGTCGGTGAAGGGATCTTCACGCCCTGGTCGGGCATGGGAGCGGTTGCGGTGAGCTCACCGGGCGACGGGATCGAAGTACAGGCCGGCGCCGGCGGCTCGTCCTGCCCCGGCCCGCAGCTCGGCTTCGCGCCTGGGTTCGGCGCGCACGGCACGAACACCAACGCCGGCGCGTTCACCGCCTTCACGGTGGCAATCGAACGCCCCGACGGAAATCAGCAGCTCTCCGGCCTCGCGATGCACCTGCCCGCGGGAATCGCCGCAAAGCTGGCGAATGTGACGCCCTGCCAGGAACCCCCCGCGGGGGTGGAATGGACGTGCGGGGCGGACAGCCTGATCGGCCACTCGAGCGCGGTCTCGGGTCTCGGGGAATATCCGGTGGCATTGCCCGGCAACGTCTTCCTGACCACCGGCTATGACGGCGCCCCGTTCGGGCTGCTGGTGCAAACGCACGCCCAGGCCGGCCCCTTCGACCTCGGCAACGTGAGCGTACGCTCGCGCATCGACGTCGATCCGAACACAGCGGCGGTTTCGATCGTCACCGATCCCGGCCCGCGCCACGAATCGTTTCCCACCATGATCCGCGGAATACCCGCTCAGATCAAACAGATCGTCGTAAACGTCGATCGTCCCGAATTCGAGTTCAACCCCACCAACTGCACCCCCGCCACGATCAAGGGTACGCTCAGCGGCGGTGAAGGAGCCAACCGGGAACTGTCCTCTCCGTTCGCCGTCGGCAACTGTCAGAACCTGCCGTTCGACCCGATCCTCACTGCCGCAACGAACGGGCACGCCAGCAAAGCCGACGGCGCGAGCTTCGTCGTCAAGGTGACCTCCGGCGGGATCGGAGCTAACGGCGTAGCACAGGCGGGGATCGCCAAAGTCGATCTGCAGCTGCCGGTGGCATTGCCGGCCCGGCTTTCGACGCTGCAGAAAGCCTGCACCGAACGGGCGTTTGGGGCAAACCCGGCGTCCTGTCCCGAAGGCTCGGTTATCGGCACGGCGACGATCCACACGCCGGTGTTGAGGAACCCGCTGTCCGGACCCGCGTATCTGGTCTCCCACGGCAACGCAGCGTTCCCCGACGTCGAGTTCGTGCTCCAGGGCGAAGGAATCACACTCGTACTGGACGGTAAGACCCAGATCAAGGACGGGGTGACGTACTCGAAGTTCGAATCGGCCCCCGATGCGCCGTTTACGACTTTCGAAACGGCACTCCCGGCGGGTCCGCATTCGGCGTTGACGGCGAACGTGCCCGCCAAGGACCGGTTCAGCCTGTGCGGGCAGAGCCTGCGGATGCCGACGATGATCACCGGCCAGAACGGCAGCGTGATCGAACGGGACACCAAGATCGACGTGCAGGGGTGCGCTGCCGTGAAGGCCGCCAAAGCAAGAAGGCTCACGAATGCGCAGAAGCGCGCTAAAGCGCTCGCCGCATGCGCCAAGAAGTACAGACATGCCAAGGCCAGGCGCGTCCGCTGCGAACGACGGGCCCGTAGGCGCTACCCGCTGGTCAAGCATCCGCACAAGCGCCGGCGCTCCCATAAGAGCACCGCCGAGCGCCGATCCAGCGCGAAGAGCGAAAACGGCAGGCTGGGGAGCTGAGCGTCGGTGTCTTCCCGGGCAGCTGGTACGAATATGCGGCGTGTGCCCGTGGGCTCGCGCTGTTCGCGCTATGGCCGGCTCTCGCCACGAGGGCGGCTGGGTCAGCTCGTCCTGCCAGTGTTCACGCTGCTGACGCTGGCGCTGCTCTCGGGCTGTGGTTCGCAGAGCAACGGCGTCTCGTCGAAAACTCCGGGGGCGATCGTCGCCGCGGCCACCGCCGCCGCGGCCGAAGCCAGCTCGGTACATGTGCAAACGAGCGCCGCCACGGGGTCGCTGAGCTCGATCCTGGACATGCGCTATGCGACCGACGGCGCTCAAGGACACCTCTCGCTGCTGGGAGTGAGCCTCGGTATCGTCCGCATCGGCGACACGCTCTACGTCAGTGGCAACGAGCGGTTCTACAGACAGCTCGGGCGGTCCCTTGCCGGCGCGACCGGCGCTGGCGTCGCCAAGCTCCCGGCCGGCACATGGCTGAAGGCGCCGGCCAACAGCGGCCCGCTCGCGCAACTCGGCGCGATCGCCGAGAAAGACACAGAGCTCCCCCTGATCCTCGGCCGCGGCACCCCCGTCACAAAGGGCAGCGAAACCAGCGTAGCCGGCACGCAGGCAATCGAACTCAGGCAGGCCGCAAAACTCTATACCGGCGCACTGTATGTCGCCACCACCGGCAAGCCTTACCCGATCCTGCAGCGCAAGACCGGACGCGAACACGGCCAAACCACTTTCACCGGGTGGAACCGGCACGCTACGTTAACCGCTCCAGCAAGCGCGATCGACCTCACCCAGCTTGAACATGACGGCCGCTGACGAATAGAGCTCGGCCCGAACAAGCTCGAGCGTCGGCCATCCCAGTCCGACACTCGGGACCCTCGGCATACGGAATCCCTCTCCGAACAAGCGCTGAGGAGACACCCGCAACACAGGGCGTGGCCCCACCTGATGGGGGCCACGTCCTCAAACCGTCGGCGGGTTGCGCTCGGTCATTTGGTCAGGCGCTGTCGCCGTGGACGGTGGGTGTCGCACAAAGTTGCTGCGGGCGCCGGGCCGTAGCCCGCGGCGCTGGGCGCGGGTGTCGGAGAGGTCGGCTTCCCAGCGCGCCAGCTCGAGTGTCCTTACAGCGCAGGGGTTCTCTCGGGCCGCCTGGACGGCCAGGTGGTGCTTGTGGAGCTTCATCCGGTTGTGACTCGCCGTGATCAGCCGCCACTCCGAGCGTGCGGCGGATCTGCCTCGGTCTCGCGCCAAATTCGCGCCACGCCGACCGCGGATCGTGCGGTCTCAGGCGGTTTCCAGCGGTTTCGCGGCTCTTCGATAGGTGGCCGAGTCTCGGCAAGCACTTCGCGAAGCCATGCTGCATCTGGCTTACCAGAGCCAAAAAGGGGGAGGTTCTCGCAGGGGCGCGCAACGCCCGCGGTCCGGATTTCGAGACCGCCGCATTCAACCGCTCTGCCACCCCTCCTGGGGGACTCGCGACAGGCTAGTACATGGGGCGCGGGGTGCGGTGTGCCGGCACTCGTACAGGCCGATCGCCAGGATGCGCTCGGCCTTGGGGATGACGCCGCACCTCGTGGCGCTGGGCTGTCCCCCGTACAGAGCCGGCCGGGCTGGACGCGGTCTAGTCGTGGGCCTTTGTGGATGGGGATAGAGTGGTTGTTTCTACGAGGAGGCCGTATGGATAAGAAACAGGTGCGAAGGGATCGCCTTGCCAACGCCGCCAAGTCCCGGAGCATGGCCCAGGAGCGTCAAGCGGAGCGTGCCGCTGAGATAGCGGGAAAGCAGGCCCGGCTTAAGCGTGAGGCGCAGGAGCGACGCGAGAAGAAGCTCAAAGCCAACTGATGACGGGGCTCGAGCGGAGCCGGTGGCGACCGAGGCTGCGGTTGAGGAAGGTCTCAGCGGCCGCCTGGAGGGCCGACTTGAGCCGGTGCACGCCGCGATGCAGATTCGACGCAAGCACCCTCGCGGGGACGAGGACCGTAGAGGCTCAGCAGCCGTCCCGCTCGTAAAGCCGGAAGTCCCACGCTCGGCCTGGTCGAGAACGCGCGTCAGATCGCGACTTTCAAGGAGCTCGAGGTTTCTGCCGAGGTTGAGGGTGGCGAAATCCTGGGGTAGCGGGCTATGAACGGAAAAGGCACACGGGCGAAAGAGAACGGTGCTGGCGGTGAGCCTGTCGAGGTCGAGCTTCGGCGTCTCGGTGAGGCGCTTGCTGCTCGGAAGGAGGACGTGCGCGCGCGTACAGTCGCCCGCTCGCGTGAGGCGGGTTCGCAGCTTCCGGCCGAGGTTTGGGAGAGCTTCGAAGCGATCTCGCTGGCCTCGACAGCGGCGCTCGCCCTGTGGATGGCGGGTGGACGTCCCGAGGAGGGGCGGAATACGAGCCGCAAGGCGTTTGAGACGTACGGCCAGCTGGCGGCCCAGAGGATCGCACCGCTCAACGAGGTGAGCAAGCGCTCCCTGCGCTGGCGCGATTCGGTCGGAGAGGTGCTCGCCGAGAGCGCCACCGATCTAGGAGTCTCGACCGGAGCGCTACAGCGAGCGCTCGCAATGGTGCAGCGAACGGTCGACGTGACCCTCGTGCGGATGTGCGAGTGCTTCGAGAGCGAGCGGCGCAAGACGGATGACGAGCTCGCGTTCATGGCGACGCATGACACGCTCACCGGGCTGCCCAACCGTACGTTGATCCTCGATCGTGCCGAGCAGGCGCTGGCACGCGCCCGCCGCCACAAGACTCCGGTCGCGGCGCTGTTCATCGATGTCGACAACTTCAAGAGCATCAACGACACGCTCGGGCACGATGCGGGCGACGAGCTCCTGCGCCACCTGACGGCCAGACTGGACGGCGTTCTTCGCGCGACCGACGCCCTGGGACGCCTCGGTGGCGACGAGTTCGTCGTGGTCGCCGAGGACATCTCGCTGCAGGCCGGCCCTGAGCTGATCGCCGAACGCCTGCTGCAAGCCTTCAACCAGCCGGTCAAGCTGTCGGCATCGCCGGCGACGCAGCTGAGCATCACTGCGAGCATCGGGATCGCGCTGGGAGTGAGATCTTCGGCCGAGGACCTGCTGCGCGACGCCGATATCGCGATGTACCAAGCCAAGCGGGAGGGGAAGGACCGTTTTGTGCTGTTCGAGACCGACATGCAGGACGCCGTGAGGGACCGCATGTCGCTGGAGATCGACCTCCAGGAGGCACTTCGAAACCAGGAGTTCTTTCTCGTCTACCAGCCGACCGTCGACCTGCGCGACATGCGCCCAACGGGCGTCGAGGCGCTGCTTCGGTGGAACCACCCCCGACGTGGAGTCGTCCTACCCGACGACTTCATCCCCCTGCTCGAGGAGACGGGCCTCGTCGTAAAGGTGGGAGAGTGGGTTCTCGATCAGGCATGCCGTCAAGCGGCCGAGTGGCGGGAAGCAGGCCACCACATCGCGATCGCCGTCAACGTCTCCGCCCGACAGCTCGACACCGACGAGTTCGTGATGCAGGTCAAGGGTGCCCTCGATCGGCATCGCTTCGATCCGCGCGCGCTGACGCTCGAGATCACCGAGACCACGCTGATGCGCAACACGGACGCGACCGCACGCAGGCTGGCCACGATCAAGGGGCTTGGCGTGCGTATCGCGATCGACGACTTCGGCACTGGCTACTCCTCTCTCGCGCACCTTCAGCGCTTTCCCGTCGACGCGCTGAAGATCGACAGATCCTTCATATCCAGGCTGAGCGAGAACCCGGAGGGTGAAACCCTGATCCACACGCTTCTACAGCTCGGGAAGGCGCTCTCCATCGAGACGCTGGCGGAGGGGATCGAGCAAGAGCACGAGCTATCGATGCTGCGCAGCGAGCAGTGCGATAGCGGACAGGGATTCCTGTTCGCACGCCCACTCGACGCCGACGCTGTCGAGATGTTCCTCCAGAGCTGGGACGGTCAGGCCGTGGGTAGGGAAAACCGCGCGCGCTAGGCAGGCTGCACGCCCTCAGGCTCGCCTGCAAAGGGGCCAGCGACTCGCAGCGCAGCTCGGCGTCCTCGAAAGGACGCCGAGCTGTATTTCGCGATAAATGATGCGCTTAGCGCATGCGTGGGTCTACGTAGAGGTTGTAGACCTGAAACTCGCTCGTTTGGCCACCCGGTACCAGCGTAATACGCATGGGCTGCCAGCCCGCCGTGTGTTCGGGCTGGAGGTTTACGGGTGTCACGAGCGTCCATTCGCTGTTGTTACCGTGGATCTGTCCGGTGTTCTTGGCCTTGTTCCACGTGTTCGTCGCTTCGTATTCGACGTAGAAGAACACGCCCTCCGCGCCTTTGACGTTGCGGACGAGTGCTCGGGCCGTCGGATATTCCGAGGTCACACAGATGATCGGGCTGACGGCCTTGGACCCGCTGGGCAGATCCAGCACCGAGCTTTGGCTGCCATTCGCGAGTGTCGTCGTGACGATCTTCGCCCCACCGGACAGTTGCCATCCCTGCCCGGTGAAGCTGTTGTAGCTCTCGCCAGGCGGCAGTGTGTACCAGTTGCTGTCGCCGGCAGCGAGGAACGGCTGGACGTATTCGGGCTGTGAGCACTGTGCGGTGTTCACGGAAGCCTGCGCAGGGACTGCAACGGAGGCCAGGATGAGCAAAGCGAGGCCCAGAAACCCGAGGGTCTTGTGTCTGAAAAGGCTCTTCATGACTAGTACGCACCTTCCGTGGCGTGCACTGGCAGCCGAGCTATCTCGCCTATCTTGCGAGACCTCTAGCTTTGCGTCCCCGGCTCGCGCCGGGTTTGCCCTTTTCAGCTGGGTTTTCCGTGCCTGGCATCGACATCTCGGAGCGGCCGTTTGCACTGGCCCCAGAACGGACGCTTGAAGTGGCCCCACCTCGCGTCGGTTGTTGGGTTGTTGGTGATGATGACGTATGGGCTTCGGCCGCGCATGGAGCGGAGGCCGTAGGCCGTAGCGGAATGCGT
>DATJOF010000073.1:0-7830 GCA_035507415.1 Solirubrobacteraceae bacterium | reverse complement strand
CACGCAGCTGATCGTGCGCGATTTCCAATGCCCACCCGGCTGCGCTAGGCTTCGATCGGTGCACATGGCGACGGAGAATCCCCAAGGCCAGGTGGTTGCGGGGTCGAATGGGATGCTGCTCGAGGTCGATGGGCAGGTGGTGCCCAACTACGACGCGACCTTCCGCGACATCGAGGAGGGCGAGGTCGTCACGGGCAACGTCGTGCGCATCGACAACGACGAGGTGCTGGTCGACATCGGCTACAAGTCCGAGGGCGTGATCCCGGCCAACGAGCTGTCGATTCGCAAGGCCGTCGATCCGCATGACGAGGTCCAGCTCGGCGAGGAGGTCGACGCGATCGTCCTCACCAAGGAGGACCAGGACGGCCGCCTGATCATGTCGAAGAAGCGCGCGCGCTTCGAGAAAGCGTGGCGCCGCATCGAAGCCGCGGCGGAGTCCGGCGAACCGGTCGAGGGCACCGTCATCGAGGTCGTCAAGGGCGGCCTGATCATCGACCTCGGCGTGCGCGGCTTCCTGCCCGCCTCGCTCGTGGACATCCGGCGTGTGCCCAACCTCGACGAGTACCTGGGCACCAAGATCGAGACCAAGGTGATCGAGCTCAACCGGTCGCGCAACAACGTCGTGCTGTCGCGCCGCGCCGTGCTCGAGGAGGAGCGCAAGGAGGTCCGCCAGCAGATCCTCGATCGCCTGCAGCCCGGGCTCGTGGTCGAGGGGCAGATCTCCAACATCGTCGATTTCGGCGCGTTCGTCGATCTCGACGGTATCGACGGCCTGATCCACATCTCCGAGCTGTCCTGGTCGCACGTCAACCATCCGAGCGAGATCCTCAACATCGGCGACACCGTGCAGGTGAAGGTGCTGGACATCGATCGCGATCGCCAGCGGATCTCGCTGGGCCTCAAGCAGACCCAAGAGGATCCATGGCAGCGGATCGTCGACACCTACAGCGTCGGCGACGAGCTCGCGGGCAAGGTCACCAAGGTCGTGACGTTCGGCGCGTTCGTCGAGATCCTCGACGGGGTCGAGGGTCTCGTGCACATCTCCGAGCTCGCCTCACACCACGTCGAAAGCCCGCGCGAGATCGTTCACCCCGGCGACGAAATCCGAGTGAAGATCCTCGAGATCGACTCCGACCGCAGGCGCCTGTCGCTGTCGGCCAAGCGAGTCGAGGATCAGATTCTTCCGGTGGCCCGGCCCGCGGCGCCGGCCGCCGAGGGTTCGGCTGAGGCGGCGGACGCCCAGCCTGACGGCGAGGCGCAGGCGGCCCCGGAAGCGCAGGCCGCCGACGCGCAGGTCGCTGGTGCGCAGGCCGAGGTCGCGAATGTTGAGGCCGCAGCGGCGCCGGCCGAGGTCGCTCAGCCCCAGCCTGACGCCGGCGCAGCGGTCGGCGCCGAGGCACAGGAGGGAGCGGACGCCCAGGCGGGGGCGGAGTCGCAGGCGGGCGTCGAGTCGCAGGCGGGCGTCGAGTCCCAGGCCGACGTCGCTGAAGCAGCCCCGGCCGATCCTGCCGAGGGCGCCGGCGAGACGGCATCCGGCGCCGAGTCGCAGGCCCCAGCCTCAGACGCCCAGCAGGATCCGGCGGAGACGCAGGCGAGCGACGCGCACGACGGGGGCGCGCCGGCCGAGCTGCAGACCGCCGGCGAGCCCGCCCAGGACTGAGCGCCCCCTCGCGCGGCGGTAGTGCGCGGACGATGGACGAGGCGGTGCCGTTCGTTGGCCTGACCGGCGGAATGGGAGCCGGCAAGTCCACCGCGCTGGCGGCGTTCGAGCGGCTCGGCGCGGCCGTGCTCTCGAGTGACGCGGTCGTCCACGAGCTGTACGAGTGCGACCCGCGCCTGCGCGACGCTCTCGTGGCCCGCTTCGGCGAGGACGTCGCGCCGGGCGGGGTCGTCGATCGTGCCGCCGTGGCCAGGCACGCGTTTGCGCGCGACGAGGACCGCGCCTGGCTCGAGGGCCTGCTGTGGCCGATGGTCGGCGAACGGGTCGCGAGCTGGCTGGTGGAGGTTCGCTCCAAACGTCCGGCGCCGGCGGCGGCGATCGTCGAGGTGCCGCTGCTGTTCGAGGCCGGAATGGACGGCTTGTATGACGCGACGGTCGCGGTCGTCGTCGACGAGGACGTGCGGCGCCGGCGCGCGCAGGCGCGCGGGCATGTCCTGCAGGAGGCGCGCAGCGCACGGCAGCTGGCCCAGCGGGAGAAGGCCGACAGGGCTACGTTTGCGGTGTGCAACGATGGCAGCGAAGAGGAGCTGACGGCGCAGCTGTCGGATGTCCTTGAGAAGCTACGACGACGATGAGGCTGGCACGCTACGAGAACGATCAGCGTTGCCCCACGAGCACGATCGCGCGGCTCGTCGATCACGATGAAGGCGGCCCGTCAGGCACCATGAAGGCGGCGCATCGACAACGATGAACGCGGCGAGAGCATCGTCCGCTTCGTACGGCCTGGATCGCCGTCATCGTTCGTCTGGCGCCGAGCCGCGTGTGCCCGCGCGCACGCGCCGTGCGGGGCGCGGGCCTGGCCACGGGCGGGCGAGCGGCGCCGCCGTCGTGCTGGCCGTGGTCGCGGTTGTGGCGGCCCTCGCCGTCGTGTTCGGCCCGCAGCTGAGCCGCAGCGTGCGCAGGCTCGAGCTGCCGCTCGGCGACGAACAGATCATCCGCGAACAGGCCGCCGCCAAGCACTTGGACCCGGCGCTGATCGCGGCCGTGATCTACGCCGAGACGAAGTTCGATCCGCGCACCTCCGTCGCCGGCGCCCAGGGATTGATGCAGATCCTGCCCAGCACCGCGCTGTTTCTCGCGCACCTGTCGGGCGGGGTCAGCTTCACGACCAACGATCTCGGCACGCCGGCGATCAACGTGGCCTACGGCAGCTACTACCTGCGCTACCTGCTCGACCACTACGGCGGCGACGAGATGCTTGCGGTGGCCGCCTACAACGCCGGCCTGGCGAACGTCGACGGCTGGGTGGCGAAGGCTGACGCCGAAGGCAAGCGGCTGCAGATCGGCGAAATTCCGTTCGGGCAGACCCGCGCATACGTGCAGCGCGTGCTCGCGGCTCAGAAGGAATACCGCGCGCTATATGCCCGGCAGCTGGGCCTGAGCTGACGGTCGATCGAGCGCGGATCGCCTGGCGCTAACGTAGGAAGTCCGTCCGATGCCAGCCTTCAAGCTCGACAGCGCGTTCACGCCGACCGCCGACCAGCCCAGGGCGATCGCCGCGCTGGCCGAGGGGGTCCAGGGGAGCGAGCGCTTTCAGACGCTGCTCGGCGCGACCGGCACCGGCAAGACCATGACGATGGCCGGGGTGATCGAGGCGGTGCAACGCCCGGCGCTGGTGATCGCCCACAACAAGACGCTCGCGGCCCAGCTCTGCAACGAGTTCAGGACCTTCTTCCCCGACAACGCGGTCGAGTACTTCGTGTCCTATTACGACTACTACCAGCCCGAGGCCTACGTTCCGAGCCGCGACCTGTACATCGAGAAGGACTCGGCGATCAACCAGGAGGTCGACCGCCTGCGCCACGCCGCGACGGCTGCGGTGTTCGCGCGGCGAGACGTGATCGTGGTGGCCTCGGTGTCGTGCATCTACGGCCTCGGCTCGCCGGACACCTACGAGCGCAACATGCAGATCCTCAAGCGCGGCGAGCAGATCGACCGCGACGCATTGCTGCGCAAGCTCGTCACGATCCAGTACGCCCGTAACGACACCGTGCTCGCGCGCGGCACGTTCAGAGTCAGGGGCGAGGTCCTCGAGGTGTTCCCCGCCTATGCCGAGACAGCGTTCCGGGCGAGCATGTTCGGCGACGAGGTCGAGCGCCTGACCCACTTCGACCCGCTGACCGGCGAGGTGATCGAGGACGACCTCGAGCACGTCGCGATCTGGCCCGCCACGCACTACAACGTCAAGGAGGGCACGATCGAGGCGGCCGTGGCAGAGATCGGCCGCGAGCTGAACGAGCGCTGCGCCCAGCTGGAGTCAGAGGGCAAGCCGCTCGAGTCCCACCGGCTGCGCCAGCGCACGCAGTACGACATGGAGATGCTGCGCGAGATGGGCTTCTGCTCCGGCATCGAGAACTACTCGCGGATCCTCGACGGCCGCCAGCCCGGCGAGCGCCCGTACTGTCTGATCGACTATTTCCCCAAGGACTTCGTCTGCTTCATCGACGAGTCCCACCAAACCGTCCCCCAGATCGGCGGCATGTACGAGGGCGATCGCTCGCGCAAGCAGACGCTCGTGGAGTACGGGTTTCGTCTGCCCAGCGCGCTCGACAACCGCCCGCAGACGTTCGACGAGTTCCTCTCGATCACGCCGCAGCTGATGTTCGTGTCGGCCACGCCCGGCGAGTACGAGCGCTCCCGCTCGACCAGGATCGTCGAGCAGATCGTGCGACCCACCGGCATCGTCGACCCGGTCGTCGAGGTCCGCGAGACGCGCAACCAGATCGACGATCTGATGAACGAAGTGCGCAAGCGCACCGACCGCGACGAGCGCGTGCTGGTTACGACGCTCACCAAGAAGATGTCCGAGGACCTCTCGCAGTACCTGCTCGAGATGGGCTTCAAGACGCGCTACCTGCACTCCGAGATCGACACGCTCGAGCGTATCCAGATCATCCGCGACCTGCGCCTCGGCGAGTACGACGTGCTGGTCGGCGTCAACCTCCTGCGCGAGGGGCTCGACCTGCCCGAGGTCTCGCTCGTGGCGATCCTCGACGCCGACAAGGAGGGCTTCCTGCGCGGCGAGACCTCGCTGATCCAGACGATCGGCCGCGCCGCGCGCAACGTCGAGGGCACGGTCCTGATGTACGCCGACAAGCAGACCCGCGCGATGCGCGCCGCGATCGAGGAGACCGAGCGCCGGCGCGCGATCCAGCTCGCTTACAACGAGCGCCACGGCATCACGGCCGCCACGATCGTGAAGGGGATCTCGGACATCGCCGAGTTCCTGCAGGCCGACTCCAAGGTCCCGCGCGGACGACGTCGCACTGAACGCCGGGCGCGCAGTCGCGAGCTGCCCGAGCACGAGCTTCAACGTCTCGTGGTCGAGCTCGAGGAGGAGATGAGCGCCGCCGCCGAGGACCTGCGCTTCGAGTACGCCGCCCAGCTCCGCGACGAGCTGCGCGAGCTGCGCCGCGACCTGCGCGAGATCCAGGCCGGGGAAGGCGCCACGCACGGCGATCGGGTGGACACGGGGGCCAATGGGGCCGACCCGGGCGCCGGGCACGTCGACGCGGACATCGATCGCGCCGAGCCCATGCGCGCGCGCGATCCCGCCTGAGAGCCCGCTACGCTTGGCGCCCGTGGACCTGGACCGGCAGAGCATCGAGAGGCGCGACTTTCCGATCGGCCGCCGCGGCTACGACACGGCGGCCGTCGACGCTCACCTGCGAACGCTCGCGAGCGCGATCGAGGATCTGCAGCGGGTGGCGTCGGGCCCAGGCCCGGACTCGCTCGCGGCGAACGCCGGCGCCCAGGTCCAGAGCATCGTCGCGGCTGCCGAGCGCGCCGCGGCCGAGAT
Source organism: Solirubrobacteraceae bacterium (assembly GCA_035507415.1). Taxonomy (GTDB): domain Bacteria; phylum Actinomycetota; class Thermoleophilia; order Solirubrobacterales; family Solirubrobacteraceae; genus Palsa-744. The sequence goes on along the minus strand of DATJOF010000073.1, from coordinate 2,311 downwards.
CGAGAGCGAGGCGCGGGCCAACGCCGACAGCATGCGCGAGCAGGCCGAAAGCGCCGCCGCGAAGATCCGTGCCGACGCGGTCGCGCAGGCCCAGGCGCACGTGGCCGCGGTCAGCCGCGCGAGCGCCACGCTGCTCGCCCGGGTGGAGTCGATGGACGGACAGGTGGACGCGCTGGTGCAGAGCCTGCGCGCGGGCGCGAGCGACCTCGCCGGCGATCTCGCCGCCGTCCAGTCCAACATGGGCGAGCTCTACGACGCCGCGGCCGGTCGCCGCTCGCGGGAGGCCGGCGCGCCAGCCGGCGAAGCGCCACCGCAGGGTACGGGCTCGCCTACGCCGGCTGAGGGCGAGCTATCAGCGTCCGGGTCGCCCACCCGGGAGGCGGCTGAGCCGTCGGGTGCGATGTCGCCTGCGCCGCAACCGCGTGAGCCATCGGCCGGGGAATCGCCCGCCTCGGCGGTGTCTGAGCCGTCAACCGCGAGGCCGCCCATCCCGGAGCCTGAGCCGCCGGCCCAGTTGGCGCGAGAGCCCTCGCCAGCGGGTTCGCCCGCTCACGTCGCGGCCGAGTCGTGGATGGCCTCGGGGGCGCCGGCCGTCACCGAGACGGCCGCCGCGAAGCCCGCGCCGGCAGCCGGCGCGGTCAATGCAACCGGCCCCGCGCGCGAGCCGGCGGCGAAAAGCGACACGCCCGGCGCGGGCGAGGCGGCCGGCGGTCGCGACTACGACGCGCGCGTGGTGGCGCTCAACATGGCGATCAACGGCGACACGCGCGAGGCCACGGACCGGTACCTCGCTGAAAACTACGAGGTCGCAGACCGCCAGAAGCTGCTCGACGAAGTGTTCGCGGCGGTCGAGAGCTGACGACGCGGCGGCGCGCACGCAAGCGCATGATGCACGTCGGCCATCGTGACGTTTGTGATCACCCTCCGATAGGCGCGTCAAGTTGTCCGACCGAGGTGGCGAGATTCCCTTCGGGACGAGGGCGTTCGAGCACACGCACAACTTCGTCGCTGCTGTTCAGCCATTCGATACGGGTGGGATACGTACCTGCGTAGGCCTTGTTCCAACGCAGGATCGCCTTGCGCTGCTCAGCCTTGGTGTGGTGCGTGTCGAGGAGTCTCGGCTCAAGGCGCCTCAGTTCGGTGTCGAGGTGAGAGTTTGGGGTAGGCGGCGGCGTGAGCAGGAACGCGTTTCCGCTGACGGGGAAGATGGCTGGGCGGACCGAACGGTAGGCAACTCGTACGGACGACACGCCGTCAGGAACGAGTTCAATAACTGGTTCTGCGGTCCCCTGGCCGACAAAAAAGTCACTCGCGCCGAACGCCCGAACGGCTTCGTCGACCTGAGCGAACGGCTCGCAACCCTGATCGGACGTCGCGTCGCGCGCGCCGGTCTCGATGATGCAGAACACAGGCTCAATCGAGCGCCGGTGCTGGCGTTCGGTTAGCTCGCGGCGTTCGCTGGTCGAGAGACAGTGTGCAGGCGGCTGGGCTTCCCGCAGTGCGAACGCCGGGACCACGAAGTAACGCCCGCCGCCGGGAAGCGCGACGAGCTCACGTACATAGGCCGGGTAGTACCCCGCCAGCTCGTAGCTCTGGTGCAGCTGGCGCCTGAGCTCGCCGCCTGCCAGCCCCGAGGGGGGAGGCGCATCGCTCGGCAGCGCGGGTCTGCGGAAGATCGCAAAGCTCGACACGATCGATGCTTCCAGCGGCGTCGAGAGCTCCGTCGGCAGCGGTCGGGGCGCGAACGCTTTCAGCGCGAGCTGGCGCAAACAGGAGCGCGACAGCCGTGTGGTGGCGCCGGTGCTCCCTGCCGTTCGGCCGGCTAGAACGGCGGAGACGATCACGGCGAATACGCCGATCAGCGCGGTGATTCGGATCAAGCGAACGGCCATCGTGTCAAGCTTTCTCGCTCCGACATGCGCCTAGGATGCGCGACGGCGGCGACGAGAGTCAAGCCAGTTTTACGGATGGGCCGACGCCGTGTCGTCTCGCGGCGCTCGTACAGCGACCGTCGTGTCCGAGCTGCGGACGACCTCGATCAGCGTGCCCGACGCTGCTCCCGATCAGGGTGCACGCGCGAAATTGGCGGGACGGTCCCCACCACGACCAGCACTTGCCTGAGCGACAGCTATCGTGACGGCCGCATTGCGGCAGGCTCAGACGAACGACGTCGAAGCTAGGTTCCAGACAGCGCATGGCCACAGTCACCACCAACCAGTTCAAGAACGGCAACCACATCGACGTCGAGGGGACCGTCTTCAAGATCCTCGAGTTCCAGCACGTCAAGCCCGGCAAGGGCGGCGCGTTCGTG
>DATJOF010000072.1:0-15716 GCA_035507415.1 Solirubrobacteraceae bacterium | reverse complement strand
GGGGGGGGGCCTCGCCCGGGGGGCGGGGCGAGGCCCCACAGTGACCGGGCGTTGCGGGTTGGGGTCGGGAGCGTTTTTCGCCAATCAGCGTTTGGTCCTCGACTTCGAGGACCGGGATGTTTCGATAAGGAGAGTGTTTGTGATGAAACTTTTGAGGTTGCTCGGGCCGGCCGCGGCGGCGGTTTTGGCCGTGGGCGTGGTGTTTGCGTCGAGCGCGTCCGCTGCCGCCCCTGAATATGGGCGCTGCGTGAAAGTGTCGAAGATAGAAAAAAAGTACGACGGGTCGTATACCGACAAGGGTTGCACGAAGGCGGCGACGACGAAAGAAAAGGAAGAAGGGAAAAAGAACAAGTACAACTGGCTGCCGGGTGCTGTGAAGCTCGGTCAGACGAGCACGGGCGGGAAAGCGGTGTTGCAGGAAGTCGGTAAATACGCCGTTGGTTGTGATGCCGAGTCGAGCACGGGCGAATATTACGGCACGAAAGAAGCGCGTAAACTTGTCGTGACGTTCACGGGTTGTCATGTGCCGCCGTATGTCTGTACGTCGCCAGGGCACGGTGAAGGCGAACTGGTGACGAAAGAACTGGAAGGTCGCGCGGTTTGGAAAAGCGAAGCAAAACACGAAGCGGCGCTCGATTTGTATCCGGCGCACGGCGAAGAACTTTTCATCAAATTCAGTTGTGGTGAATTGACGGTTAAGGTAAAGGGTTCGATTCTGGTGCCGATCACGGCGAACAAGATGGCGTCGACGTTCAAGCTGAAGTACAAGCAGAAAAGGGGTTTCCAGCAGGTCAAAGACTATGAAGAAGGCGGGAAACTGTACGAAGATATCCTGGAAGCGAATTTCGCAGAAAAGGGTTGGGCGAAATCGGGCCAGACGATCACTTCGACCGTGAAAAACGAAGAAGAGCTGGAGCTCAACACGTACGTGTGAGCCAGCAGGCCTGTTTGCGTGTGCGCGGGGCCCGTCGCAGGCCCTGCGCGCGCGGATGCACGGCTGGGTCGATCGCGAGAGTGAGAGATGAGCGCAGGAGGTCTGCAGAGTCGGGGGCATAGAGCGCGGCGTGCCGGCCGGTGGCTGGGCGGACGCGTCGGGCTCCTGCTGCTCGCGTGCGTGCTCGCGGTCGCGGTCGCGAGCGTTTGCTGCGCGGATGCGTTTGCGCTGGAGAGCCGTGGTCACGTGTTCGGCTCGTCGTTTGGGGAAGCTGGGTCGGGCGAAGGTCAGTTGTCGTCTCCGTCGGGGGTGGCGGTCGATGAAGCAGAAGGGCTGGTCTATGTGTCGGATACGGCGAATGACCGGGTGCAGGTGTTCAGGCGCAGCGGGGACGGGGCGTTTGAGTATGTGTCGCAGTTCGCGGTGCGTGATCCTGGGCCGATCGCCGTTGATAACTCGTCCGATGAAGCCGATCCATCCCGGGGTGAGGTGTATGTCGCTGGCGTCGGGAGCAAAGAAGAACAGGAAGAAGGGGAACGGGACACGCTGTACGTGTACTCGCCGGTCGCGGGTGAAGTGACGCACAAGATCCATACATTCAAGTTCAAGGAAACCGACGGCGAAGAATCGGAAGAAGAATTCGAAGAGAACATTTCGGGCGTATCGGTCGATGCTAACGGGATGCTGTGGGTGTATTGGGAAGAAGAAGGCATCATCGACGCGTTCGCTAAAGAATCGGGCACTCATGGTCCGAGGCTGCAGTGGCAGCCGGGCATGCGGCGCGATGTCGAAGAGCGCTTCGAATGTCCTGCGCGTGCTGCGTTCGCGGTCGCTCCGGATGACAGCGCGTTCTATGCCGGGTATGAACGTCCTGACGAAGCCGAAGAATGTCCCGGCGAAGAAGAAGGCGGCACGCCCGATCCGACGGTCGTGGCCAAGCTCGACGCCACCGCGCCCACACCGAACACGTTGATCGCGGAACTCGACCATCACGACACGACAGGCGTCGCGGTGGACGCCAGCGACGGGGACGTGTACGTGGATGGCGGGACGAGCGTGGGCGCATACACTCCCGCCGGGGTGCCCATCGAGCGGTTCGGCGAAGGAGATCTGTCCTCGGGCAGCGGTGTGGCGGTCGACGCGGCGACGGGCGAAGTGCTTGTCGCCGATCTGGCTGCGGATCGCGTGGTTGTGTTCGGACCCGAAGATTCCGCTGCGAAGCCGGTCGTGGATAGTGTCGCGTCGGAGAATGTGACGCCGCGCTCGGCCGAGCTGCAGGCGCAGATCGATCCGCGAGGTCTGCAGACGACGTACCGGTTTGAATGGGGTACGCGTGACTGTCGCGAAGCGGGCTCTGGGTGTTTGAGCTCAGGGCCGCAGACGATCCCCGCGGGGTGGGGTGATGTTAGCGTGAACGTGCCGGTCGCTGGTCTTACACCGGCGAGCGCCTATTACGTGCGCGTGGTCGCGAGCAATGAAGACGGTGAAAGCGAAGGGACGCCGTCGCTGAGCACCTTCTCGACGTTGCCCTCGCCGAGCGTGCTGCCGGATGGTCGGGGTTGGGAGATGGTGTCGCCGCCGGACAAGCACGGCTCGACGGTCAGCACGATGACGGGGCAGCGGGCGGGCGCGGTCGAGGCATCGGTTGACGGCAGCCGGCTGGCGTGGCTTGCGGCGGGTCCGGTGGTGAGCGAACCGGAAGGCAATCGTGCGTTTGAACTCTCGGAGCTGATGTCGGTGCGCACCGGGGAGGGGTGGGACACTTACAGCCTTGAAACGCCGCACACGAACGGGTGGGGGCTGCTGGTCCCCTCGCCCGGGGAGTATTACCTGTTCAGTCCAGACCTGTCGATGAGTCTTTTGGCGCCGACGGAATATGACGAGGGTAAGAGCGAAGGCGTCGTGGAACATCCGGCGCTGTCGCCCGAAGCGAACGAAAAGACGATGTACCTGCGCCAGGACCCGCCCGCCGGCGAACCGGACTTCCAGCCGTTGGTGACGAGTCGTAACGATACGGCGGGCACACAGTTCGGTGGTGCGTTGGACTTGGCGGGCGCGAGCGAAGATCTCTCGCACGTGGTGTTCCATTCGGGCGTCGGGCTGACGAGCGAACATCCGAACACGGCTGGTCTGTATATGTGGCAGGCTGGTGAGCCGTTGAGACTGGTGAGTGTCCTGCCGGATGGTGAACCTGCGCCGGATGGGGAACTGGTCGAACCGACGCTGGGCGCGTTCGAAGGCCTGAGCGCGCGCAACGCGATCAGCCAGGACGGCAACCTGGTGTTCTGGACCGACGGCACGGGCACCGCGCTGTATCTGCGTGATATGGCGAGCGAACAGACGATCCGCGTCAACGCGGCGCAGGGTCATGAAGCGACCGAACCGGGACCGGGTGGCCAGACCGTGCCCGAACCGCCCGCGGAACAGCCCGAACGCGAAGTGCGCTTCCAGGCCGCGAGCAGCGACGGGAGTAGGATTTTCTTCACCGACACCGCGCGCCTGAGCGAAGAATCGAACCAGGAACCCGATGGCTCTGAATCGCCGGCGGACCTGTACGAGTTCGAAGTGATGAGCGAAAGTCCGCTGCGGGGGCGGCTGCTCGACGTGAGCGCGGGCGCGCCGGGTGCGAGCGCCGATGTGCTCAACGTGATTCCCGGCAGCTCGCAGTCGGGCTCGGAGGCGTATTTCGTGGCCAACGGCGTGCTCGCGCCGGGCGCGAAACCGGGCCGGTGTGCGCGTGATCTGGAAGAAAGCGAAGCCTCGCCGCCGGGCGCCACCTGCAACCTGTATGTCTCTGAAGAAACGCCGGGTCATCCGAGCGAACGTCAGATCCGGTTCATCGCGACGCTCTCGGCTCAGGACGGCGCGGATTGGGGTGCAGGCGCGACCGCGGAACTGCACCCGTCCGAGCGCAACCTGAGCAGCGTCACCTCGCGGGTGTCCCCGAACGGACGGTATCTGACGTTCATGTCAGACGAACCGTTGACCGGGTATGACAACCAGGACGCGGCCAGCGGCGAAGCGGACGAGGAGGTCTACCTGTACGACGCGGCGACGGGCCGGCTGACGTGCGTGTCCTGTGACGGCGCGGAAGGCGAAGACGGGGCCTGGACGCGACCGCACGGTGTGTTCGACACCGAACATTCCGGTGAAGGCGTCGGGCTGCTGGTCGACCGGCCGCAGATCTGGAACGATCGCTGGCTGGCGGGGTCGATCCCGGGGTGGACGTTCAACATCAACGGCAACGCCGCGCCGCTGGCGCTGTATCAGCCGCGGTATCTGTCTGATTCGGGACGCCTGTTCTTCGACACCTCCGAGGCGCTCGTGTCGCAGGACACCAACGGCAAGGAGGACGTCTACGAGTTCGAGCCCGCCGGCGTCGGCACCTGTCAGGATTCAGGTGGCTGTGTGGGGCTGATCTCATCGGGCACCTCCGATCGCGAATCCGCGTTCCTGGACGCCAGCGAAAACGGCGACGACGTGTTCTTCACGACCACCAGCCCGCTCGTCGCGGCCGACAAAGACCAGTCCTTCGACATCTACGACGCCCACGTCTGCACCACGCAAAGCCCCTGCCTGCAATACCCGAACGGGTCGACCAGCACCTGTGAAGCCGCGAGCGAATGCCGTCCCGGCAGCGTCCAAGCGCCAGGCACCGGCACACCCCCGACCGCGACGAGCACGGCAGCGACGCCGCCGCTGCCGGCTGCGAAAGAGACCGTCGGCGCCACGAAAAAGGCGAGCAAACCAATCGTGCGCAAGCCCACGCGCGCGCAACAGCTGACAAAAGCCCTCCACGGCTGTCACGTGCGCTTCAAGCATTCCGCGAACAGGCGACACCGCTGTGAACGCAAGGCCCGAAGCAAATATGGCCCGCACAAGCGCAGGGCCGCAAAGAAAAAGAAGGCCAGACGGTGATGTTTCGGGCGCGGGTGATGTTTCGGGCGCGTGAGCATTGCGATCGCGATCAGCCTGCTCACCTTGGCGCTGCTTTGCGCGGACGCGACGGCGAGCGCGAGCGCGGCGGGTGCGGGGGCTCGCTGGGAGCTGTCCTCGCGTGCGGCGCCGACCAACCTGCCGCCGGGCGGCGAAGGGTTCATCACCATCGCTGCCGACGACATCGGGACCGTCGGGATATCCGGCGCCAATAGCCGGTTGACGGTGACCGATTTGCTGCCCGCGGGGGTTGTGGTGAGCGAACCGGCAAAGGTCAGCGGGCATCTCGCGCGGACTGAGTCAGAAGAAGAGGAAGCCACCTGGCAGTGCTCAGTCACAGAAGCAGCACGGCTCGTGTCTTGCAGCACCTCGCTGTCGATCCCGCCGTATGAGCGTCTGGAAATGGACATCCCGATCACCGTGCAGGAGCCGCGTGGAACGAGCGCATCACTACCTAACGAGGTCAGCGTCAAAGGCGGCGAAGCGCTTGACGGCAGCGGGCCGATCGGCGAAGCGTCGCTCACGCGCGCGCTGAAGATCAGCGAAGAACCCGTCAGCTACGGCGTGGAAGAAGGCGGTTTTACGTTCGCCGCCGAAAATGAAAACGGGTCACTCGATACGCAGGCGGGGTCGCATCCGTATGAGCTGCAGAGCACCGTCGATTTCAACGAGATCCTCGCCGAAGTGCAGCTCCCCGGACAGCCCAGGCGGGTCGTGCCGGGTGCACCGGCGTTGACGAAGAACCTGACGTTCAGCCTGCCGCCGGGCCTGCTCGGCAACGTCAGCGCTGCCGCGCAGTGCGCGGACGCGGACTTCAATGCGCTGGCGAGCACCAAGGGCGGGACCCGCAACCTGTGTGCGGACGACTCCGCGATCGGCGTCGCGACCGTGACGCTGCTCGCGCCCAGCCCGATCACCTACAAGACCCTCGTGGTGCCGCTGTTCAATCTCGAACCCGCTCCCGGAGAGCCGGCACGGTTCGGGTTCGAGGCCGAATCGGTTCCCGTCGTGATCGACACGACCGTGGATACCAGCACCGACTATGGCGTGAGCGCGAGCGTCAACGACGCCACCGCCGCCGCCCAGGTGCTCGGTGCGCAGGTCACCTTCTGGGGTGATCCCAGCGATCCCAGCCATGACGACTCGCGCGGCTGGAGCTGTCTGCGCGACGGTCACCAGGCCTCCCAGGGCGAAACCTGCCAGGCCCCGTCGGAACGGTCGGACACGCCGTTCCTGACCCTGCCGACCAGTTGCACGGGCCTGCTCTCCAGCCTGATGGCCGGGGAATCGTGGACCGAGAACCCGATCGAAGCTCGCTACGCCTTCCAGAATCAGCTCGGCGAACCATTGGCGAGCCTCGAACGCTGCGGCCAGGTCCCGTTCGAACCCGCGCTGAACATCCAACCCCAACAGGAAGAGCACCAGCAGAGCACAAGCGCCAGCACACCCACCGGCCTGGACGCGAACGTCACGCTCCCCCAGGCGGGCACATTGACCAGCGGCCTGCTCGGCGACGGGGACGTGCGCTCGACGAGCGTGACCTTGCCCGCGGGGATGGGGCTGAACCCCGCTGCCGCCAACGGGCTGCAGGCGTGCTCTGAGCAGCAGATCGGCTACCGGGGGCCGGGTGGGGTCGATCCGTTCTCTCCCGGCGCAGCGGAACCGTTGCACTTCTCGGCGGCGCCGGCTCAGTGCCCTGAAGCCGCGAAGGTGGGCCGTGTGCGGATCAAGACGCCGCTGCTCAGCGAAGAACTCACCGGGTCTGTGTATCTGGCAGAACAGGACAGCAATCCGTTCGGGTCGCTGATCGCGCTGTACCTGGTCGCCGAAAGCGAAAAGCTGGGACTGCACGTAAAGCTCGCGGGCGAAGGCCATCTCGAAGAAAGCACCGGCCAGGTCTCGGCCACGTTCACCGACACGCCCCAGGTGCCGTTCGAAGAACTGCAGCTCGAACTGTTCGGCGGACCACGCGGGTCGCTCGCCACCCCCGCCCTGTGCGGCACCTACACCGCGACCAGCAGCTTCGAATCGTGGTCCGGCGCGCACACCACCCCACAGTCCCAGCCGGGGTTCGCGATCAGCAGCGGTCCCGGCGGCGGGCCGTGCCTTCCCAACCCGCAGCCGTTCGATCCGAGCCTGGTGACGGGCTCCAGCAGCCCACAGGCGGGCGCGTTCACCGGCTTCGAACTGACCCTCGGCAACCCCGACGGCGACCAGGCGCTCTCCAGGCTGACCGTGCAACTGCCTCAGGGTGTCGCAGCGATGCTCTCGAACGTCGAACCGTGCGGCGAACCCGAGGCGGCGCAGGGCACGTGCCCTAGCGGTAGCCAAATCGGTCATTCGATCGCGAGCGCTGGGCTCGGACCGGAACCGTTCAACCTGGAAGGCCAGGTCTACCTCACCGGCCCCTACGAGGGCGCGCCGTTCGGGATCGAGGTCCTCACCCCCGCCGTGGCCGGCCCGTTCAACCTCGGGAACGTGATCGTGCGCTCCCGTATCGAAGTCGACCCGCACACCGCGCAGGTCACGATCACAAGCGACCCGATCCCGACGCTCGTCCAAGGGGTGCCCGCACAGATCAAACAGCTGAAGGTCATCGTCGACCGCCCCGACTTCGAGTTCAACCCGACCAGCTGCGCGCCGCTCGAGATCGGCGTCCAGCTCACCGGCGCGGCGGGCGCCAACGCCAGCGCCTCCTCCCCGTTCACCATCACCGGCTGCAGCTCGCTGCCGTTCAACCCCGGCGTCAGCGCAACCACCGCGGGCCACACCAGCAAAGCCAACGGCGCCAGCCTCGGCCTCACGTTCAGGTCAAAAACCGGTGAAGCGCACGTCGCCAAGACGATTCTCACGATCCCGGCGACGCTCCCCGCCCGGCTCACAACCATTCAGAAAGCGTGCGTCGCGAGCGTGTTCGAAGCCAACCCCGCCGCCTGCCCCGAAGGCTCTGACATCGGCAGCGCGATCGTGCACACCCCCGTCCTCAAAAGCCAGCTCGTCGGTCCGATCTATCTCGTCTCACACGGCAACGCCGCCTGGCCCGACGCGGAGCTTGTGCTCCAAGGCGAAAACATCGAGATCATCCTCGACGGCCAGACCGCGATCAAAAAAGGCGTCACCACGTCTAGCTTCCTCTCGGTTCCCGACGCGCCGTTTGAAAGCGTCGAAGCCACCCTCCCCGAGGGACCCCACTCGGCCCTGACGACGAACCTTCCGCTCGAGGACCACTACAGCCTCTGTGGTCGACACCTCACGATCCCCACCGCGCTCACCGGCCAGAACGGCACCGCGGTAAACGAGACCGTCAAGGTCTCGGTGCAAGGTTGTGGCGCCGTCAGGTCCAGCAAAGCCAAGAAGCTCACGTTCGCCCAAGCGCTCGCGCGCTGCCGAACGCGCCACAGGCATTCGCGCAGCAAGCGCGCCGCCTGCGAACGCACCGTCCGCGCACGCTACACCGCCCCCGCGCTCGAGGCCTGCCGTCGCCGGCACAGACACTCCCGCGCCAAACGCGCCGCCTGCGAACGCAAGGCCCGGCGGCGCTACGGGGCCCGCGCGCGAGCCGGCCACTGAAGGCGCCTCGAAGGCGTCGCGGGGGGCGCGGCGAGGTCACGGTCAACCCGACGACGAACTCGTGATGCCGGCCGTCCCGCCAGGAGCGGATCGCCTCACCGCAAGAGGCCGAGGCGCGGCTGGCGGCCCGGGATCGCGAACGGGGAGCCGCGCCCGGCGCCCGACAGGGCCTCGTCGCCGAGCGTGATGCGCCCGTCACTGATTGACTTTGCCGCGAACTGCAGCTAGCGTGACGTGCGACTCGAAACGCGGGGTGTCGCGCCGGGAAGGTGCGCACCGCACTATGCGTGTAGAGGTGGAGAGGTTAGGAGAGAGATGGAGAGGCAACTACGGATGGTTGCGACATTGAGGATCGACGGGGCTCATGCATCGATGGGGGAGCTTGGCTGCGACGCGGAGCGGGGAGCGCGCGGCCACAGCGAAGTGCACGCGATCTCGATGCCTCGGTGTGCATCCGCGGTTGGCCGCCCGGCGGCCGGGGGTATCGCCGCGTCAGCTCCGGCTGCGCGGCGTGTCGCCGCTTGGACTCTCGCCGCCGCGCGCGGCGCGGCGGCGAGGGCGGCGGCGCTCGCCCTACGCTCGCTGATCGTCGCGCTTGCGCTGATGGCGCCAGTGCTGCTGAGCGCCTCGGGCGCCAGCGCCGCTGCTGCCCGCGTCGCCGGCGAAGCCGAAACCGAAATCGAAGAGGGCGAAAGGCTGCCAGCCGGCGAAGAGATCGGGGCCGGCAGGTTCGGGCGCGAAGTAGCGCTGTCGGCGGACGGCGAAACCGCGCTCGTGTCCGGCACCTACGACGACGACAGCGCAGGCGCTGCATGGGTGTTCAGGCGGTCAGGCTCGGGTTGGGTTCAACAGGCGAGGCTTACCGCTGAGGGGCAGGTGGGCAGCGGCGAGGTCGGTCCGGGCCACTTTGGCCGCGCGCTGGCGTTGTCGGCCGATGGGGACACGGCGCTGGTCAGCGCCCCGATGAATCGTTCCGGCAGGGGCGCGGTCTGGGTGTTCACACGTTCCGGCTCCAATTGGAGCCAGCAGGCCGTGCTCACCGGTGAAGAAGCACTCGGCGGCGCTCGCTTCGGACGCTCGCTGGCGATCTCCGCCGATGGAAACACCGCGATCATCGGCGCACCGCTCGCGAACGAAAACGCGGGGGCGGCGTGGGTGTTCGTGCGTTCGGGGTCCGACTGGACACAGGAGGGGTCGAAGCTGACGGGCGCCGAAGAGGCGGGAGAAGGGCAGTTCGGCGGCGCGGTCGCGCTGTCGGGCGATGGTGAAACCGCCCTCGTCGGCGGGCTCACCGACAACGACAAGACCGGGGCGGCGTGGGTGTTCGCGCGTTCGGGGTCCGACTGGACACAGGAGGGGTCGAAGCTGACGGGCGCCGAAGAGGCGGGAGAAGGGCAGTTCGGCGGCGCGGTCGCGCTCTCGCAGGACGGCGGGACCGCCTTGATCGGAGGACCGACCGACAGCGAAGGCCTGGGCGCCGCGTGGGTGTTCGCTCGCTCGGGCGCGAGGTTCGAGCAGCAGGGAGCGAAGCTGCCGGGCGAAAGCATCGAACGCCACTTCGGCTCGAGCGTCGCGCTGTCCTCCAACGGCGATACCGGGCTGATCGGAGACGCCTCAGCCAGCCGCCGATGGGGCGGCGCCTGGTTGGTCACGCTCGCCGGCTCGGAATGGAGCCGGGTCGGCGTCTACCTCACTCAGGAGGCCGAATCCGAAGACGTTGCGGAATCCCAATTCGGCCGCGGCGTGGCGCTCTCGGGCGACGGTCAGACGGCGCTCGTCGGCGGCCCTGGGGCCGACGAACGGCTGGGGGCGGCCTGGGTCTTCGAGGGCCGGCCCGTGTTCAGCAAACCGCCGCCCGAAGAAGGAGCAGAAGAAGAATCGGGCACCGGCACCGGAACCGGCAGAAAATCGAAAACCAAAACGGAAAACAACTCGCCGGGACCCGAACAGACCCCGCAGACCGGCACGAGTCAGACGGCCAAAGTCGAAATACAGCCCTACAAAGCGCAGAAACCCGCGACTCCCGCGACCGCCAGCTGCCGGCTCGTCGGCTCGGTGATCGAGGTAAGTCGCAAGGACCGGGCGTCGGCGAGGCTGGTCTGCACCGGCAACCACAACGCCAGCGGCAAGCTCACGCTGACGGTGACCAAACGCGTCAAGCAGAAGGTCGCCGGCAAAGGCGCGGCTGCCAAGACGAGGACGATCACCAAGGCGGTGACGATCGCGGCCGTCACGTTCACGACCGCGCCGAACAAGACCGTGGTAGCCACGCTGTCGCTGAACAAGACCGGCCGCTCGCTGCTCCGCGCGCGCCACGGCCGCCTGACCGCCGCAGCCCGCCTGGCCAAGCTCGCGCCCGCGCCGGCGCAGACACGCACGGCGACCGTCCAGCTGCTTCTGCAGAAGCCGGCCTCGAAAAAGGCGCCGAAGAAGTAGCCGGGCGCTCGCGCTGTCGCGTCGAAGCTGCGGCGCGGCGGGGAACGCTCGTGCTCGCGCGTCGGGCCGCAAGGGGGCGCTCGCGCACGCGCCTGGGACCGCAGCGGCGCGGCAGGGGACTATTGTCGGGGCGCCTATGCCCCCAATCCCGATCAACATTGCCGAGCTGGTTGGAGACACGCCGCTCGTCTCGCTGCCGGAGCTGCTCGACGGGCCCGCCGTCGACAACGGCGTGCAGCTGTTCGCCAAGCTCGAGTCTCGCAACCCCGGCGGCTCGGTCAAGGATCGCATCGGTGTGGCGATGATCGAGGCGGCCGAGCGCGAAGGGCGGATCGAGCCGGGACGCAGCACGATCGTCGAGGCCACCTCCGGCAACACCGGCATCGCGCTCGCGTTCGTATGCGCCGCCAAGGGCTATGAGCTCGTGTTGACGCTGCCACAGGGCATGAGCCGCGAGCGCGAGAGCCTGTTGCGCCTGTACGGGGCGCGCGTGCAGATCACCGAGTCGCTCGGCGGCATGAGCGAGGCGGTCGAGGCCGCGCGCGCGATGGCACGCGAGCCCGACGTGTTCCTTCCCGACCAGTTCTCGAACCCGGCCAATCCTGCGATTCACCGCGCCACCACCGGACCCGAGATCGAGCGCGCGCTCGACGGGCAGCTCGACGTGCTCGTCGCCGGCGTCGGCACCGGCGGGACGATCACCGGCGCGGGCGGCTACCTGCGCGAGCGCAACCCGGCGCTGCAGGTCGTCGCCGTCGAGCCGCGCGGATCGGCCGTGCTCTCCGGGGGAGCGCCCGGACCGCACCGCATCCAGGGAATCGGGGCCGGATTCGTGCCGCCCGTGCTCGACCGCGAGCTGCTGGACGAGGTGATCGCCGTATCCGACGAGGACGCGATCCACACCGCCTGGGCGTGTGCGCGTCGGGCCGGCGTGCTCGCCGGCATCTCGTGCGGCGCCGCGCTGTGGGCGGCGCTGCAGGTGGCCGCCCGTCCGGTCTCGCGCGGCAAGCGCATCCTCGTGATCATGCCCGACTCCGGCGAGCGCTACATCTCGCAGGCGTTCTTCGCGCCGTAGTCCCGGTCGCCCCATGGTCCGGCTCGTGCGTTCTACCCGCCGGACGGGCCGGTGTCATGCGTGAACGCTTCGCCGTGCCGACGTGTTCGCGCCGGTGGCCCACGCGCGCACCCGCGCGCGCGCGTGCGCCGTGCTGGCGCGTGTGTCATCAACGTGGCGCGTGGCGCATGTGTCATCAACGTGGCGCGTGTGTCATCAACGCGAGGAGTCAGGCGCGTCGCTCGCTACGCTCTTGGCATGTCTGGCTTCGGCGCCTTCGCGCGGGTCACGTGCGAGCTGCGGCGTGACGTCGCAGCGGCTCGCGACCGCGATCCCGCCGCGCGCGACGTCAGCCCGGTCGAGATCCTCGCCACCTGGCCCGGCATCCACGCGCTGCTCGCGCATCGTGTCGCGCACGCGCTGCACGACGCCGGAATGCCGCTGCTGCCGCGCGCGATCTCGATGCTCGCGCGAGCGCTCACCGGGATCGAGATCCATCCGGCCGCTCACATCGGCCAGGGCCTGTTCATCGACCACGGCGCCGGCGTCGTGATCGGCGAGACGGCGTTCATCGGCGACGACGTCACGCTCTACCAGGGCGTCACCCTCGGCGGCACCGGCTTCGCCACCGGCAAGCGCCACCCGACCGTGCAGGACAACGTCACGATCGGCTCCGGCGCCAAGCTGCTCGGGCCGATCACGATCGGCCACGGCGCCAAGATCGGCGCCAACAGCGTGGTCATCACCGACGTACCCGCCAATTCGACCGTGGTCGGCAACCCCGGCCATCCCGTGCGCGTCGACGGCCGCCGCGTCGAGGGCCCCGATGCGGACTGGATCCACCTGCCCGACCCGATCGCCGAGGCGATCCAGGCGCTCGCCAGCCGCATCGGCGAGCTGGAACGCACGGTCGCCGAGCTGTCCGGCGACGACCCCGAGCACGCCGTCGCCGAGGTCACGCCGCTGCGCAAGCTGCGCGGACCCAACCCCGCCGGAGGCTGACGGCTCCACGCCCGTCGCCTCCGCCGCGAACCCTATGCTGAGCTCATGCTCGACGAGCTCGACACGCCGCGCCCGCCCGGCCAGCTGGCGCCCGATGATGAAGACCGTGTCGAGCGCCTGCTCGACGGTCTGAACGAGCCTCAGCGCGAGGCCGTTACGCACGGCGAGGGCCCGCTGCTGATCCTGGCGGGCGCCGGCAGCGGCAAGACACGCGTGCTCACACACCGAATCGCCTTCTTGATCTACACCGGGCAGGCGCGCGCCGAGGAGATCCTCGCGATCACGTTCACGAACAAGGCCGCCCAGGAGATGCGCGACCGCGTGCAGCGGCTGACCCAGGACCCGGGACCGGGTGCCCGCCGCGGGACGCGCGGCATGTGGCTGATGACCTTTCACGCTGCCTGCGCCCGCATCCTGCGCGCCGAGGCGCCGCGCCTGGGCTACACGCGCCAGTTCACGATCTACGACCAGGCCGACACCCGCCGGCTGGTCCGCCGCTGTGCCGATGAGCTGGGGATCGACCCCAAGCGTTTCACGCCGGCCGCGATTCACAGTCAGATCTCCGCCGCCAAGAACCGCCTGCTCGCGGCCGAGCAGCTCCGGCGCAAGACCGGCTCCCCGTTCGAGGAGCTCGTCGCCGACGTGTACGAGCTCTACGAGCGCGAGCTGCTGCGCATGAACGCGATGGACTTCGATGACCTCCTGTTCTGCACGATCAATGTGTTCGAGCTCTACGACGAGGTGCGCACGCGCTACGCGACCGCGTTTCGTCACGTGCTCGTGGACGAGTACCAGGACACCAACCATGCCCAGTACCGACTGCTGCAGCTGCTCGTCGGCGGCGGGCGCGAGCGGGCTGAGGACGACCGGCGTCCTGCGGAGTCCGCCGGGCGCGAGCGGGGTGACGACGCCGAGGGTTCTGCGGAGTCCGCCGGCGCCGGCGAGCCGATCAGAGCCGCCGCAAACGGTCGACCGCCCGGCCGTTCTGGCGGCGCCCAGGCCCGGCTGGTCGGCCATCGCAACCTCGCCGTGGTCGGGGACGACTCGCAGTCGATCTACAGCTTCCGCTGCGCCGACATCCGCAACATCCTCGACTTCCAGGACGACTTCCCCGACGCGCGCGTCATCAAGCTGGAGCAGAACTACCGATCCACGCAGCGGATCCTCTCGGCCGCCAACGCCGTGATCGCGAACAATCGCGGCGGCATCGCCAAGCGCCTGTGGAGCGACCTCGGCGAGGGCTCGCAGGTGCACGTGCGCGAGCTCGACGACGAGCACGCCGAGGCACGCTTCCTGGTCGCCGAGATCGAGCGGCTGGTCGACGAGGGCGGATCGCGCGCCGAGATCGCTGTGCTCTACCGCACCAATGCGATGTCACGCGTGATCGAGGACGCGCTCGTGCGCCGCGAGATCGCCTATCAGGTGATCGGCGGAACCAAGTTCTACGAGCGGGCCGAGATCAAGGACGCGGTCGCCTACTTGTCCTGGCTCGCGAACCCGTTCGACGTCGTCAGCTTCACCCGCGTGGCCAACTCGCCGCGCCGCGGTCTGGGGCAGACCTCGCTGGCGCGCATCTTCAGCCACGCCGACTCGATCGGGGTGTCCGTGCGCGAGGCGATGGCGGCGCCCGAGCAGATCCCCGGACTCAGCACCAAGGCGCTGCGGGCGCTCGCGCGCTTCGCCACGACGATGGCCGAGCTGGACGAGATGCTCGAGCGCGCCGTCCCCGTCGCCGACCTGCTCGAGGCCGTGCTCGCGCGCACCGGTTACCTCGACGCGCTCGAGGCCGAGGCGCTGGGCGGAGCCGCGAAGGCGATCGAGGCGCAGGGCCGCATCGAAAATCTCGACCAGCTCGTCGAGGTCGCGCGTGAGTTCGACGCCGCCGCCGGCGGCGAGGAGGCATCGCTCGATGTCTTCCTGCAGCAGCTCGCGCTCGTCGCCGATGCCGACTCGCGACGCGAGGATGATGGTCTCGTCACGCTGATGACGCTGCACAACGCCAAGGGCCTCGAGTATCCGGTCGTGTTCATCGCCGGCTGTGAGGACGGCGTGTTTCCGCACTCGCGCGCGCTGCAGGACGGCTCGCTGGAGGAGGAGCGCAGGCTGTTCTATGTCGGCGTCACGCGCGCCAAGCGCGAGCTGTACCTGACATATGCCCGTCGGCGCACCGTGTTCGGATCACCGACCTACGGCCTGCGCAGCCGTTTCATCGACGAGATCCCGGCCGAGCTGACCGACTGCGAGGAGGAGCTGATCCTCAGTCGCAGCATCGCCCTGGATGGGATCGACGGCGGAACCGGGGCCGGGCGCGGATCCGTCGCCGGAATGAGCGGCGGCGGGGGGCGCAACGGGCGTGCGCGAGCGGGCGCCTGGGGGAGCTCGGGCGACGCGCCGGCCGGTTCCACTCCGGCCTTTCGGATGGGCGAGGATGTCGTCCATGCCGCCTTTGGCGAGGGCGTCGTCACGGGCCTCGAGCCGGGCGGCGTGATCGTCGTGCGCTTCGCCGGCGACGGCTCGGAGCGCAAGCTGATGGCGGAGTACGCCCCGGTCTCGCGCCGCTGACCCCCGCGGGGCCGCCCGCTGGTCGAGAAGCCAGGTCTCGCTCCGCTGACATCGCCGCGCGTGGAGCCGCGCAGGGGTCGGCCCAGCCGTGCCCCGACCGGCCAAACGCGTACGATCGGGCCGTGAGCGCGACGATCATCGACGGCCGGGCGATCGCCGCGCGCGTGCGCGAGCAGGTCGCCCGGGAGGTCAGCGAGTTCACCGAGCAGACCGGCCGGATTC
>DATJOF010000071.1:0-18173 GCA_035507415.1 Solirubrobacteraceae bacterium | reverse complement strand
AGCACGCTCGCCGAATTCGAAGCCGGCAAGCTGGTCGTAGCCCAGTCGGGCTGTCTGGCGTGCCACAAACTGGGTGAGAACGGCAACAGCGGGCCGGGCCCCGAACTGACGCACATCGGCTCACGCCTGCCGCGGCTCGGGATCGCGCGGACGCTCGTCAATCCGACGGCGCCGATGCCTTCGTTCAAGAACCTGCCGCCGAAGAAGTTCGACGCGGCGATCTTCTTCCTGTCAGAGCTCAAGTAGCGCTCGTCTATGCCCGCCCGCGAGCGGCCCCTGGCGGCTCAGAGCAAACAGTTGGGGACCGACGCGGGCTCGGCGGCGCCGCCGAGCGAGCGCGCGCGCGAAGACGAGCGCCGGCTGGCCCAGAGCGGGCGCCTCGAGGCCGAGCAGGTCCGCCAGATGTTCGATCGCGTGGCCGCCGTGTACGACGTGCTGAACACGACGATGACGGCCGGCCTGCATCGTCGCTGGCGCGAGCGCGCGGCCGACTTCGTGCATGTCGGCCCGGGCGGGAAGGTGCTCGACGTGGCGACCGGTACGGGCGATCTTGCGCTCGTGCTGGCGCGGCGCGTGTGGCCCGGGGGCGAGGTCGTCGCCAGCGACTTCTCGCCCGCGATGCTGGCCCGCGCCAACGCCAAGGCGGCTGCGGCCTCCGGAGCGCTTGTGACACCTCGCTTCGAGTGGGCCGACGCGATGCAATTGCCATATGAGGACGACGCCTTCGACGCAGCGACCGTCGGTTTCGGGGCACGCAACTTCTCCGACCTGCAGCGTGGACTGGACGAGATGGCGCGCGTGGTGCGGCCCGGCGGCAGGGTGGTGGTGCTCGAGATCACCTCGCCCACAGGCCGCTCGCTGCCCGCCGTGTTCCTCGCCGTCTGGTTCGACCGCGTCGTGCCGCGCCTCGGGCGCCTCGTCGAGGCGCTGGCCGGCGGGCCATGGCGCGCACGAGCGCGCGAGCGCGAAGGCATCTCGGCTGCCTACGCCTACCTGCCGAGCTCGGTCAAGCGGTTTCCCTCGCCGCACGAGCTCGCGGCCGAGATGGCGCGCGCGGGACTCGGCGACATCAGGTACATGCTGACCGCGGGCGGCATCATCGCGATCCATGCCGGTACCGTGTGCGCCGAGGCGAACGCATGATCAGCGCCGAGGGCAGCACGATCACCAACGGCGTCGGGGCAGGCGCCAACGACGACGCCGCAGCCGGCGTCGCGGCGAACGGCGCGGCGAGCAGCCTCGATGCGATGGAGGCGATCATGCGCCAGGGCGGGGGTGCGTTGCGCGAGCGGATGCTCGAGATCGAGCGCCAGCTCGAGCGCGTCACCGCCGCGGCGGGTGCGCCGCTTGCTGCGCACGCGAGCGGCATGATCGTGGCGGGAGGAAAGCGTCTGCGCCCGCTGCTGGTGGTCCTCGCCGCGGAGTCCGCGGGCGGCCCCCCGGCGGCCGATGGCGGCGCCGACGGGCTGGTGCGCGCCGCCGTGGCGGTCGAGCTGGTGCACTCGGCGACGCTCGTGCACGATGACGTGATCGACGGTGCACAGCTGCGGCGGGGACGGCCCTCCGTGGCGGCCGCCGCCGGACGCAAGCTGGCGATCGCGACGGGCGACCTGCTGTTCTCACGGGCCTTCGCCGAGCTCGCTCGCAACGGCGATGAGGCCCAGCTGAAAGCCCTGTCGGAGGCAAGCTCGGCGCTCGCCGAGGGCGAGCTGCTGCAGCGCGAGGACGCATACGCTCCGCGCGTGGCGGTCGAGCGCTACCTGCGCCGCTGCGAGCTCAAGACGGCCGCGCTGTTCGAAGCCGCCTGCCGATTGGGGGCCCTGGTCGCGGTCGGGGGCTCGCGCGCGCTCGCGGACGCGCTCGGAGCGTTCGCGCGACGGATCGGGCTCGCCTTTCAGCTGCTCGACGACGTGCTGGACGTCTCCGGTCCGGTCGAGCGCACGGGGAAGGCCCGCGGCACCGATCTGCTCGACGGGACCGTCACCCTGCCGCTGATCCTCGCGCGGGAACGCGACCCGCAGCCCGCCGACTTCGACCTCTCGCTCCTGCAGAGCCCCGAGCAGGCTGAACAGCTGTGCGACCGGATCGCCGCGACCGGAGCGCTCAACGAGGCCCGCGAGCGAGCCCTGGCCCTGGTGGCCGAGGCCAAGGCAGCGCTCCCCGCGGTCCTCCCGGGCGAGCGGGCGACCCTGCTGGACCTCGTCGCCGACGCGGTCGTGGAGCGCTATCGCTGAGGCCAGTCCTACAGGTGGAAGTCCGCCGGGCCGATCACATCGGCCTCGAGCGCGCGCACGAAGAACTCGATCTCGTCGGTCATGTTCGCGTGCGTGATCTGGCGCAGATCGCTCAGCAGCTCACCGGTGGCCCGGTCGAGCTCGTCGTCGAGGCACTCGACGATCGCCTGCTCGAAGACGCCTTCGCGGTAGGCCTCGCATTCCGGGCAGCGCAGGATGATCCGCCAGTGACGCTCGCCCTCTTCGATCCAGTCGAGCGGATACACGAGCTCGCCGCCGCAGTTGAAGCAGACATGCAGCGGCTCGGCCTGGGCGCCGGGCTCGAGGGTGCCGGCGCCGTCACGCGATTCGTCGGCGGCGGCCCCGGACGCCGATCCGGGCGTGGCCGGCTCGGACTGGGCGGCCGTCGTCGCCGCGGGCGGGAGCACCGGCGCGGGAGGGACGGGACCGGATGGGGGGGTCGTGGCGGGCGACGGACCGGGAGCCGGCAACGGAATGGCTGCCGGGGGCGAAAGCGGGGTCGGGCCGGGCGCGGTTGCCGAAGGCGAGAGGGCCGAGGACGCTTCGGCGGCGCCCTGCGCGGCGGCCGTGCTGGGCGGAGGCACGGCGGCGGAGGCCTCGTCGATCGCGGGCACCGGCTGTGATGCGCAACTCGGGTTCGCGCGGCTCGCCCCGTCGGCACGGCGATGGTCGCGGTAGACGATTTCGACATGCTTGCCGTCGGGCAGCTGTACGCGATGACGGATGTGGGGGCTTGTGTCTGACATGGCGTCCATTCCCTCATGTCATCGACGCCAGGCGCCCGCGCCTTTAGACCCACGGCCCGTTGCTCAACCCTCCCGTACGGGCAGAGCTGGCTCGGGTCCGGTGGTAGTTTCATAAGGGCCATGGCGACCGCGATTCGCACGATCGGACACGAAGACCGCCTCAGTCTCGTCGACCACCTCGAAGAGCTGCGCACGCGTCTGATCGTCAGCATCGTGGCTGTCGCCGTGGTGTTCGGCCTGTGCATGTGGCAGAACCACGCGCTGCTGACGATCATCAATCGCCCGCTCGCGAACCAGACCCAGAAACAGGTGGCCAGAGGGGAGGGGCCGCTCGGTCAGACGGCGCTCGCGCAGCAGGGCGTGCTGGCGGTGGCGGGCGACGTGCAGAAGATCGCGGCCGAGCTGGCCAACCCGGCGAGCAAGCTTCCGGCCGCCACGCGCGCGGCGCTGGCGGCGCAGATTCCGCAGCTGCAGGCCGATGTCGCGCGGATCCCGCGGGTCCCGGAAGGAAACAAGCCGGTGACGCTCGGCATCGGCGAACCCTTCACGACCACGCTTGGCGTGACGCTGATGTTCGCCGTCGTGCTGTCGCTGCCGATCGTGCTGTTCGAGCTCTACGGCTTCTTGCTGCCGGCATTCAGCCCCAGCGAGCGGCGGATCGCGCTGCCGCTGCTGCTGGCGATCCCGTTTCTGTTTGCGCTCGGGGTCGTGTTCGGCTATTTCGTGGCGCTGCCCGCGGCGCTGCACTTCTTCCAGAACTTCAACAGCTCCGAGTTCAACGTGCTCGTGCAGGCCGGCCCGTACTACAAGTTCGCGGCCACGATCCTGCTCGCGATGGGCCTCGTTTTCCAGGTGCCGGTGGTGATCCTGGCCGCGACGCACGCGGGAATCGTGACGCCCGCACAGCTGCGCAAGAATCGCCGCTACGCGCTGCTCGTGTGTGCCGCGATCGCGGCGTTCCTGCCCGGAGAAGTGATCACGATGGTATTGGAGACGATCCCGCTGTACATTCTCTACGAGGTGAGCATCCTGCTCGCGACTCTCATAGAGCGCCGCAGGCCGGTCGCCAGTGCATCCGCCGGAGGGCCGCCGGGCGGCGGATCGCCTCCCACGGACACGGCGCAGCCAACGGTGCAAGAGATGATCGATCACACGGATCCCAGGCTGTCGAGCTGATGCTGTTCGACCTGCGCGGACGTGGCCGTCGTCGCACGGTCCAGGTGATCTACCTCGGCTTGGCGCTGCTGATCGGGGCGGGCCTGGTGTTCTTCGGCGTGGGCGCGGGCGCCGGCGGCGGCGGTCTGCTGAGCTCGTTGACCGGCAGCGAAGGCTCCAGCCAGGCGAGCTTCGCGAGCACGATCTCCAAGTACGAAAAGCTCACGCACAAGAACCCGAACGACGCACACGCTTGGGAACAGCTGACGCTCGCGCGACTGCACGAAGCGAGTGGCGAAAAGTACGTCACCAACTCCGGCCTGACGAGCCAGGGCAAGGAACTGTTCAGGCAGATATCCGAATCCTGGAATCGCTACCTGGCGCTCGACCCGAGCAAGCCCAACCCCGAAATCGCCCAGGAGATGGTGAGGGTCTATGGCGAAGAAGGACTCGAACAGCCCGCCGAAGCGGTCAAGGTGCTGCAGGTCGTGATCCCGCTCGATCACGGACGCTCGGCGAGCTATCTCTCGACCCTCTACGCGGAGCTCGCCGAGTACGCGTACAAAGCCAAAGACGCCAATACCGGCGACCTGGCCTCGGCGCGGGCGGTCGCGCTGGCGCCGTCCGAAGACCGCAAGCGCCTGGAAAACGAGCTGGCCGAAGTCAAGAAGCAGCCGAACGGCCCCGAATACACGGCCACCACAGGCGGCAAAACGGTCAAAGTCAAAAAAGGCGCCAATGGCACGTACGTCGGCACGACCACGGCGCCGTCGACGCCGGCGCCCGGCGGGCTGTCGTCCGAATCGAAATAGGGGCCTGACCGGCGCTCCACTCGGCCGGCTCGAAGAGACGCCGAGCTTCCAGGCCGCGGGTGCGCTGACCGTCGGGCGCTCCGAGCACGAGTGCCCGTACGGCTCGGCTAGAATCGCCGCCTCAGCCGACGGCAGACGCTGGCGCGCACAGCGCCTGCAGCGCCGTGCGGGCCGTTAGCTCAATTGGCAGAGCAGGGGCCTCTTAAGCCCAAGGTTGCAGGTTCGATTCCTGCACGGCCCATCGCCCGTCAGCAGCTTGTTGCGGGCACGCGACACGAGCCCGACACGCTCGAGGAGACCAAGCGGACCAAGCGCTGGGTCGCGGCGCTCGCCGCGGCCCAGGGCTAGCGCCGCGGAGCCTGTTGCGCCGGGTAAGCGGCGCGGCGGTCGTGACGAGCGCCGCGGGCGTGTACCGCGGACGGGTCGGGGTGCGGCTCTCTTCCGGCAGAGCGCACACCGGCATCCGCGCGGTCTGGCTCCAGGCGGCGCGGAGCGCTGTCGATAACCGTGCTGGGCGCGAGCGCGCCCGGCACGATGCGACTCAGTACGGACAAGCCCAGCCGGACCGCGAGCCCGGAGCCGTTCGAGCAGGATCCGCTCGAGCTCGCGCCGGCCGCGGAACACGCGCGCGAGCTGTGGGAAGCCCACGCGCCGCGCAAGCGCGGCCTGTATCTGCCGCTGCGCCTGCGCGTGGTGCTCACGTTCGTCGCCGGGCTGCTGTGGATGGGCTTCTCGCTGTGGCTGTCGCGCAACTGGATCAGGACGTTGGGCCAGGACATCACCCCTGTGCTGGCGTTCCTCGTGATCGCCGGGATCGCGCTGATCCCCGGCTATCTGAACATCCAGCTGCTCACCTCGATCCTGCTCGACCGTCCGCCGCCGCTGAGCTTCGACGTGACGTTCCCCGACGTCGCGCTGCTGGTGGCGGCCTACAACGAGCAGGGGTCGATCGCGGAGACGCTCGACTACGCGCTGCGCACCGACTATCCCGGCCGCTTTGAGATCGTGGTCGCCGATGACGGCTCGACCGACGGCACGCGCGAGGTCGTCGCCGAGTACGAAGCGCGCGATCCACGCGTGCGGCTGATCGCGCTGGAGCACGGCGGCAAGGCCAACACGCTGAACGCCGCGCTCGAGCTCGTGAAGGCGCCGCTGACCGCCACGTTCGACGCCGACACGCTGCTGATGCCGTACTCGCTCAAGCGCGCGGTCGCGCGCCTGATGGCCTCGCCACCGGACACGGTGGCCGTCGCCGGGGCGGTGCTCGTGCGCAACTCGCGCGAGAACCTGCTGACGCGCGCTCAGGAGTGGGACTACTTCCTCGGGATCGCGACCGTCAAGCGCGGGCAGGCGCTGCTGCAGGGGACGCTGGTCGCTCAGGGGGCGTTCAGCGTGTACGACACGACCGCGCTCAAGCTCGTGGGCGGTTGGCCGAACCGGATCGGCGAGGACATCGTGCTGACTTGGGGCATGCTGCTGCAGGGTGGACGCAGCGTGTTCGAGCCGACGGCGGCCGCGTTCACGGAGGTCCCGACGAGCTGGCACGCCTTTGCCCGCCAGCGCCGACGTTGGGCGCGCGGGATGGTCGAGGGCCTGCGCGACCACGGCGTCGGGCTGCTCAAGCAGATGAGCTTGTTCTCGCACTCGGTGGCCACCAATTTCACGTTCCCGCTGCTGGATGCGGCGTTCACGCTGGCGTTCATCCCGGGCGTGATCCTCGCGATCGGCGGCAATTTCGCGATCGTCGGGCCAATGACGCTGCTGGTGCTGCCGCTCAACGGCGCGCTCGGAAGCGTCATGTACTTCCACCAGCGGCGCGTCTTCAAATCCGTGCACCTGCGCGTGCGCCAGAATCGCCGCGGGCTGCTGTTCTACTTCTTCTGCTACCAGTTCGTGATGTCGCCGATCTCGCTGTCCGGCTACGTGCTCGAGGCCCTGCGCAGACGTCGCGCCTGGTAGCCGTCGTCGCGCATAGGCCGTGCTTCCGGCCAGGCGCCGTCGGCTGGCCACGATCCGCTCGCCGGCCACGGCGCTCCGGCAGTGGGTGCGGTCAGCTCGTGGTCAGCTCGAGAGCACGGCCACGATGCTGTTGCCGGCGAGGGTGAGCTTGATCCGTCCCTTGCTGGGCTGGAGTGTCTGAGTCTTCAGCCCCGCGTACGCGGGGCTGAAGACGGCGATGCTGACGCTGCCGGGGCTGCGAAGCACCACCTGCTGGGCTCGGGCGCGCTCGTTGTCGAGGATCAGCTGGACCGGCGCGGTCGGTCCGCTTACGAGCGTCGCGACGAGGCCCTTCGTGGTGGTCAGTGATCGCAGTGAGGACCCAACCGGCAGCCATTCGTTGAGGGCGACCATGGCGGTGTCGAGTGGGCGGTCGATGACTTCCTGGCCGCGCACGACGAACGGGTCGTAGGCCCCGCCAGAGAAGTGGAAACGGACCTCGCCGAGACCCGTCTTCAGCGCATCCAGGACAAACCGGATCGCCCACACGGCCGAGGCCGGGCTGTCCGAGACACCGGTCTTGCCGCCGCACGAGACCGAGTTGGCCTCTGACAGGATCGCCGGCACCCCGGCGGAGTTGGCATCGGCCACGACCCACGCGAGCGCGCTCGGCGTGTCGGCGACTCGTGGCGAGAGCAGGCCCGAGACGGTGGCCGCGCGGGGGCTCCCGCACACGCTCAGCGGGTAGGCGTGTACGCCGATCGTCTGGATGTGCAGCGCGGCGATGATCTGTGGCAGCTCGGCACGCCAGTGAGCGGCCGAGGCCAGTTCCGGACCGACCAGCGGAGCGCTGCCGATCGCCGGCCGCAGATATGTGGCGAGCTGCTCATACAGGCTCGCTGCCGCGGCCGGGCTCTGTGGCTTGCCGAGCGCCGAGTAGTTCGGCAGGTCATACAGGTCGGGCTCGTTGCCGAGCGAAAACGCCAGGCCGTTGGTCGCGGCGCTCTGCGCGCCGGCGGCGATCTGCGTGGCCCACGCGAGCTGGCCGGTCTTCAGGTTGATGCCGACCGTGAGCGGATCTTTCGAGGCGCTCAACAGGCAGTGCAGCTGACTCCAGAAGTTCGCGGGCAACGAGTACAGGACCGCCGTTTCCCACGAGGAGTACGGGGCGCTGAGCGCTCCGCTCGGGGCAGTCAGATCCTGGCTGTCGCCTGCCAGTGAGATCGGGGGCGAGCCGAGCTTCTGCAGTTCGGTGGCGAGCGCCGGCGGCGGACATGCGCCGGTGCCGAGATCCTGGGCCATCAGCGGGTACTCGAGTGACAGGCCCACCGGCTGCATCGTCACCGGAATGCTCGGGCCGCTCGGGACGCCGTGGGCGAGCTCGACGACGGTGGTCGCCGATCCGGCGGCGTCCGCGCCCGAGGCGCTGCTCGCCAGGAGTCCGCACACGGCCACGAGCAGCGTGATCAGCGCGGCCGGCTTACGCAGCATCGCCTGAACTTATCACCGGCATTTACGGGGGCGAGCCGCCTGCCCGCGGGCGAGGCGCTCGAGCCCGCGAACGGTCCCGTCCGAGAGATCGCGTAGGCGATGTGTGCGCTGACAAACCAAGATGAGGCTGGCTGACGGGCCAGTCAGCCGGGTGCTTTGCGCGGTCTCCGCTCCCAGTCGCAGTCAGTCCGACTCGTCTTCTGTGCTGCCACGGGCTGCTTGAAGGATCGCCTCAGCGAGAAAGAGCTGGCCCCATTTGCGGCCGGTTAGCTCGCGCAGTATTCCTTGCGCTTCGAGGTCTCGAATGGCGGCACGCGCGGTTGGAGCCGACACTTTCAAGACCTTGGCAGCGCGAGGGGCCGCGATGTAGGGGTTCATAAAGAGCCGATCTACGAGCTGATGGGCCGCTTGCCGAGCCCGCGCCTTGGAAAGAAGCTCGTGATAGCGGGCCTGCAAATCGAGAAGGCGCTCCGCATCGTCCACCGCAGCCTGGGCCTGGATCGCTACGCCCCTCAAGAAGTAGGTGAGCCACCCATGCCAGTCGCCGTGGGTGCTGACACGGAGCAGACGATCGTAGTATTCGGCTCCGCTTCGCTCGAAGTAGGCCGATATGTAGAGCAGTGGTTGCGGGAGGAGCCCCCGCTCGTGTAGCAGCAGCGATATCAGTAGCCTTCCGACGCGCCCATTTCCGTCGCCGAAGGGGTGGATGGCCTCGAACTGGTAGTGGGCGAGCGCGGCGACGATAAGCGCCGGCAGCGTTTCGTCGTGCAAGAAGTTCTCAAAGTCACTGAGTGCGGTCTGCATGTCAGCCACCGGCGGCGGCACATACCGTGCCTCCTCAATCGGTGCGCCCGGGTCGCGGCCAATCCAGTTCTGGTAAGAGCGGAAACTCCCGGGATGGCGCTCATGACCTCGGACCCCCTGCATAAGGCGCTCATGGACTTCTCGCAGCAGGCGAAGGCAGAGCGGCAGCTTCTTAAGGGCCTTTAGTCCGTATTCGTGTGCCGTGAGGTAGTTGCGGACCTCGCGGACATCGCCTCTGGCGCTGCCCGTTGCCTCGTCCTCGTATAGATCCGCAAGCGTGCTCATCGTCCCCTCAATCCGCGAGCTTAGGACGGCCTCGCGGCGGAGATACGGCCCGATGAGCAGGGCCGGATTCTGGAGGTTGCGCCCCGTGCCCGCGAGCAGGCCGATGCAACCAGCGGCCTTGCTTAGATCTGTGACCAGCTCGGGAGGAAAGTCCAGCGAGGGCGGCAGGGGCGCGGGCACGAAGGCCACGTTGCCGTCGTGGCTAACGAGGCGACCGGGGGCATTGGCGACGAAGCTGGAGGAGTCCATGTACTTAGGGCTTAGAAAGAAACCTGGCCAAGTTTAGACGATTTGGAAACGAAACTGGCTTCTGCTTTCTTTTCTCGCGTAGGATGGAAAGCAGTCTTTCCAAGGCGTACTTAACGGCCCAATCGGTCGCCTCACCTTAGAAAGGGCTTTAGTCGCGTTTTGCAGCATATTCCGCCGCTGATTCTCCCGGGGGGATCTGATCTCCGAACTCGCGCCAGCACCCACAGCCTGGGAAGAGGCCCGGATGCCTCCTCAGCCGTTCACAACCTGTGTGGGCACGTCACCTAGGCGCGCTGGGTTTGTCAGCGCACACATCGCCATCGCGTATAGCAAAGGTATCGACGTGGACGCCCGGGCGTGGGCAGCTTTGTGAAGAAAAAGGTCGCGCATAGCGATGGCCGGACGCAAGACGTCGTGCAGAAACGTCCGCGAACGGGTCTAGCATCGTTTTGCCGCCAACGGAGTGAGCGGAGCGCCCCCGGACCGACTCCCCTCTCACCGGCCGGGGGCGCATCTACCCCGAGCGTGCGACTCCGTGACAGCCGGTGGAGCGGAGAGCGCCATTGCCGGCTAACCGGTAGGCCGGGAGCCGGGAGCCGGGAGCGGGTAGGCCGGGAGCGTTTGGAGAGCGGCCAGATCAGGCGGCGTCTGGGACGTAGCCGTTGCGCGAAGCCAGCGTCTGGCGGCCTGCATCGGTCCAGATCGTCTGCTCGCGCCCGGGGCCCACGCCGACCAGCGCGACGGGGGCGCGGGCTTGCACGGCGATGAACTGCAGGTATTCCTGCGCCGCCTCGGGCAGGTCGGAGATCGTGCGGCACTCGCCAAGCTCCTCGCGCCAGCCGGGCAGCTCGGTCAGCTCGGCGGTCGTGTGATGCAGGACGGTCTGGTGGTAGGGGAAATCGTCGAACTCGGCTCCCTCGGCGCCGCGATAGCTGGTGCAGACGGCGATCCGGTCAAAGCCGGAGAGCACGTCGAGCTTGGTGATGGCAAGCGCGGTCACGGTGTTCAGGCGCGCGGCGTAGCGCAGCGCCACCAGATCCAGCCAGCCGGCGCGGCGGGCGCGACCGGTCGTGGTGCCGAACTCGCCGCCGCGCTGACGGATCAGCTCGCCGGTCTCGTCGTGCAGCTCGCTCGGGAACGGCCCGGCGCCGACCCGGGTCGTGTAGGCCTTGGAGATGCCCCAGACCTCGTCGATGTTCTTGGGCCCGACGCCCGTGCCCACGCAGGCCGCGCCCGACAGCGGGTTGGACGAGGTCACGAACGGATACGTGCCATGGTCGATGTCGAGCATCGCGCCCTGGGCGCCCTCGAAGATCACGCGCTGGCCCTCGTCGAGCAGATCCCACATCAGCTTCGCGGTGTCGGCGATGTGCTGCTCGAGTCGATGGCCGAAGGTCAGGTATTCCTCGGTCATCGCGTGCAGGTCGAGCGACGGGTCCTTTTCGAACGGCCGCAGCGACAGGCGCTTGGGCTCCATCGCGGCGACGATCTTCTTCTTGAGGATCTTCTCGTCCAGCAGGTCCTGCACGCGGATGCCCAGCCGCGCGGCCTTGTCGGCGTAGCAGGGGCCGATGCCCCGCCTGGTGGTGCCGATCTGCTGGCTTCCGAGGCGGTTCTCGCCGGCCGAGTCGAGCAGCAGGTGGTAGGGCATGATCAGGTGCGCGTTGGCCGATATGCGCAGGCCGCTGACATCCACACGCCGCGCGCGCAGCGCGTCGAGCTCGTCGATCAGGACCCGCGGATCGATCACCACGCCGTTGCCGATCACGCAGCGCTTGCCCGGGTACAGGATCCCGGACGGGATCAGGTGCAGCTTCCACTGCACGCCGTCGCGCACGATCGTGTGCCCCGCGTTGTTGCCGCCCTGAAAGCGTACGACCGCGTCGGCCTGCTCGGCGAGCAGGTCCGTGACCTTGCCCTTGCCCTCGTCGCCCCATTGGGCGCCGACGATCACGATTCCGGGCACGTGCTGCCTGTGGGCTGTTCGGCATTCGCGGGCATCGCCAATCAGTGTACGTGGGCGTTCACAGGCTCAGGGGGCCCAAAGGCCGGCGAAAGGCACGTCGCTGGGACGCCGCTGCGCGCGTGCGAGTCAGCCGCTGCGCACGCTCGGGGTGCCGCTGCGCACGCTCGGGGGCCGCTGCGCACGCGCGAGTCAGCCGCTGCACGCTCGAGTCAGCCGCTGCGCAGGCCCGAGTCAGCCGCTGCGCACCGGGGCGGGCAGCTCGCGTCGCCGGTCGTCGCCGAACATCGGCAGCGGGTCGCCGCACATCTCCACCAGACGCGAGACCGTGCGGGCGCCGATCTGCTCGGCCAGCTCGTCGGGCTGCAGATTCGTGGTGATCACGATCGATCGCTCGTCCTCGTAGCGGGAGTTGATGATCGAGTAGAGCTGCTCGAGCGCCCAATCGGTGCGGTTCTCGGCTCCGACGTCGTCGATGTGCAGCAGATCGACCGTGGTCAGCCGGTCGAGGAAGCCGATCACCCCGTCCTGCTCCTCGATTGCCTCGCGCAGCAGGTGCAGCAGGCGCGGCAACGAGTAGATCGCGCTCGACCGGCCGGCGTCGAGTGCGGCTTTGGAGATCAGCATCGCGAGCATCGTCTTGCCCGTGCCGACGTCGCCCATGATCCAGACGCCGCGCCCGCGGTCGATGTTCTCGTCGATGCGCTCGCAGAAGCGGCGCACGACCCGAATCTGCTCGGGGAACGCGACCAAGTCGGTGCCGCCCAGCTGCTCGAAGGAGATGTCGCGGTAGCGGCGCGGAATGCGCGCCTGCAGGCTGCGGCTGCGCAGCTTGGCGATCTGTCCGGCGCGGCAGCGGCAGTCAGACGCCGTGTTGGTGGCCTCGTCGATCACGAAGCCGCTGCCGTCGCAGGCGCCGAACGGGCAGCTCGGAGCGCTCACTGCGCGTACCGGTCCGGCGCGTAGCTGAGGAACTTGGGGTACTCCTTCTGGAAGGTCAGCGTGACTTTCCCGACCGCGCCGTTGCGGTGCTTGGAGATGATCAGATCGGCCTCGCCCGGACGCTCTGAGTCCTCGTCGTAGTACTCGTCGCGATAGATGAACATCACCAGGTCTGAGTCCTGCTCGAGGTTGCCGCTCTCGCGCAGGTCGGACAGCTGCGGTTTCTTGTCGGGCCGCTGCTCGACGGCGCGACTCAGCTGGGACAGGGCGATCACCGGCACTCCCAGCTCGCGTGCCAGGATCTTCAACCCGCGGCTGAGCTCGCCGACCGCGGTGACGCGGCTGTCGTAACGGCTGTCGGTGCGCATCAGCTGCAGGTAGTCGATGATGATCAGCCCGAGCCCTCCGTCGCACTGGCTGTGCAGGCGACGCGCCTTGGCGCGGATCTCGAGCATGCCGACGTCGCTGGAGTCATCGACCCACAGCGGCGCGTCTGCCAGCCGCTGTGAGGCCTTCAGGATCTTCGGCCAGCGCTGCTCGGCCACACGGCCCTTGCGCAGCTCCTCGCCCTTGATGCGCGCCTGCGACGCCACGAACCGCTGGGCCAGCTCGGCCTCTGCCATCTCCAGCGAGAACAGCGCCACCGGCCTGTTGTGCTCGACGGCGGCGTTCTCGGCGATGTTGCAGACGAGTGCGCTCTTTCCCATCGCCGGGCGCGCCGCGATGATGATCAGGTTGCCCGGCTGAAAGCCGCCCGTGATCTCGTCGAGGTCCTTGAACCCCGACGGGGTGCCCGTCAGCGAGGTGCCCTCGAGCGAGAGCCGGTGCAGCTTGTCGAGCTCCTCGTGCAACACCTCCTCGATCGCCCGGAAGTCCTGCTGGCGGTCGTCGCGCGCGACCTCGAGCATCGCCTTCTCGGCCTGCTCGACCAGCTCGCGCGGCGGCGCCACATGGCCGAGCACGCTCTCCTGGATCTCGTAGGTGCTCCTGAGCAGGCGTCGCAGCAGGGCGTGCTCGCGCACGATCTGCGCATAGCGGCGGGCGTGGCCCGCGGCCGGCACCACCCCGGTCAGCTCGTCCACGGCGGCGACCCCGCCGACGCCTTCGAGCTGGCCGAGCTGACGCAGGCGATCGCTGACGGTCAGCACGTCGACCGGCTCGCTGTCGTTGTACAGCGAGAGCATCGCCGCGTAGATCGTGCCGTGATGCTCGCGGTAGAAGTCCTCGGCGCGCAGGCCCTCCTCGATCACCAGCGCGTACAGCGAGCGGTCGGACAGCAGGATGGCGCCGAGCACCGACTGCTCGGCATCGAGGTTGTGCGGCGGCGCGATCGCGGCGCCCGCGCCGCTGAGGCGTGACTGCCCGCTGCCGGCGCCGTTGGACGGATTGACGGCGACGCTCATGGTCGGAACTCGGGCGAGTGTAGATCCGTGTCCTGCCCCGCCCCGCAGGGCTCGCCGCTATGTCCGAGAGAATCGCTCCTCACGGACAAATGTTCGCAGCCGGGCCGGTCGTCGGGCCGACCGCCGTGAGCCGGGATCTGACCGGCCTCCGGCCTTTGGGCCGGTGTCGGCTTCGCTGTTCGGTTGGCGAAGGCGATCGCCTCGCGCTACCGGCCACGTACCACAGCCGGCGGGCGCACGGCGCAGAGGGCTGGGTCGGGCCGGCTACTTCTTGGCGACCACCATGGTCTTGATCGTCGCTGTGGCACCGTCGACGACCTCGACCACGACCATGTAGGTGCCGACGTTCTTGATCGGCTCGGGCATGTGCACTTTGTGGCGGTCGATCGTCATGCCGCGGGCTTCGCGGATCGCGCTGGCGATGTCCTGGGCGGTGACCGATCCGAACAGGCGGCCGTCCTCGCCCGCCTGCTGGGGGATCGTGAGGACGGTGCGGTTGAGCAGGTTGACGTTCTCCTGGGCCTGCTCGACCGCGTGGCGCTCGGCGCGCTCGGCCGCTTCCTGGCGCTGTTTGACAGCTTCGATCGAGCCCTTGGTCGCCGGTTGGGCGAGCTTGCGCGGTATCAGGTAGTTGCGCAGGTAGCCCTTGGAGACGTCGACGACTGCGCCCTGCTCGCCGAGCGTCTCGACATCCTGCAGCAGAATCGCCTCGGGCACGATCGGGTCCCGGCCTAGCGGTCGCGGTCGCGGTCGCCGCGTTCGCGCCGCGGGCTGTCGTCGCGGCCACCCTCGTTGACGTAGGGCAGCAGCGCGAGCTCGCGCGCGCGCTTGACAGCCCGCGCGATCTGGGCCTGGTGGCGCCGGCAGGCGCCTGTGATCCGCCGCGAGCGGATCTTGCCCTTCTCGGACACGAACTTGCGCAGGTTGGCCACGTCCTTGTAGTCGACCTGCTCGACCTTGTCGCGGCAGTGCTGGCAGGGCTTGCGCCGCCCGCTGCCGGGACCGCCTTTCTTGTCTCGCCGGCGTACCGGCTTACCGCGACCGCGTTTTGCCACTGAAGATGCCTCGCTGTTGTCTTGCTAGAAGGGAATGTCGTCGTCCCCGGCCGCGCCGGCCGGCGCGGGCTGGAAGTCCCCTTCGTCGATAGGGACGTCCCCGCCCTCTGAGGCCCCGTGGCCGGACGACCGTTCTTGCGGTCCGCCGCCGCCGCCGGAGTCATCGCGCGAGCCCAGGAACTGCACCGAGTCGGCAATGATATCGATTGCCTGGCGTTTGGTGCCATCCTGGGCCTCCCACTCGCGCCACTCGAGCCGTCCGTCGATCGCGACCGGCCGCCCCTTGTGCAGAAAGCGGGCGGCGTTCTCGCCCTGGGCGCCCCAGACGGTGATGTTGAAGTAGTTGGGCTTGTCCTCCCATTCGCCCGTGCTGCCGTTCTTGCGCCTTGTATTGCAGGCCAGGCGCAGGCTGCACACGGATGTGCCGCTCGGCAGCGAGCGCAGCTCGGGGTCGGCGGTGAGGTTTCCGGTGATCACGACCCGGTTGATGTTGGTGGCGGCCACGACGGCTTCCTTTCGCTCTCTGTATTGCTCAGTTCAATCTGTATCTCGGCCGTCTGCTGATGCATGCGTCCGAGGCCACCGGCGAGTGTAGCCCCGGCGTCGGGCGTCTCCGATCCACGTCGTCGCCTGCGCCTTGCCGAAGTCGCAGCGAGCGGAGCTTCCCTTCCGCGGGGCGCGTCGAGCCGCTGCGCACAGTGCTCGCTGATGGCCGGCGAACGGTCAGTGCCAAGGGCCGCGCATACGCGATGACGTGCGGAACACCTCGTCCCAGTAGGGCGCGCTGATCCCGAAGCCCTTGGTGTCGTCTTGGAAGTGGT
Organism: Solirubrobacteraceae bacterium; assembly: GCA_035507415.1. GTDB lineage: Bacteria > Actinomycetota > Thermoleophilia > Solirubrobacterales > Solirubrobacteraceae > Palsa-744. The sequence continues at coordinate 2,254 of DATJOF010000071.1, read as the reverse complement.
GGCGCATGTGGCGCTCGCGGAGCATCCTCGTCAGACGGTTGCGCGGCGTGAAGTGGTGCAGGTAGTAGTGGAGCATGTCGTACACCAGATAGCCCGCGAAGAAGCCGGCGCCGAGACCGGGCGCGTACCTTTCTCCGAAGGCGAGATACAGCAGCCCGAACACGATCGCCCCCAACGGCAAACTCACGGCCGGCGGCATCACCAGGCGCAGCGGATCGTTCGGGTGCTCGTGGTGGACGCCGTGGATGATCCAATGCAGGCGCGCGCCGACACCCTGCTCGGGCTCGAAGTGGAACACGACGCGGTGCAGCCAGTACTCGAACAGCGTCCACATCGCATACCCGCCCGCGACCAGGCCGATCGTGGCCAGCAGGCTGACATTGGACAGGCTCCAGGCGAACAGCACCACGACCGCGGGGCCGAACACGAGCGCCGGTACCGCCGGATGGACCCGCGAAAGCGCGTCGAGCAGACGCGACTCGAACATCGGCGGAGACGCTCGCAGCACGTCGGTCCGGCTCAGCGATTGTGAGTCAGCCGCGTCCCGGTCCCACGCCATCGCTCGATCTTAGCCTCGATTCAGCGACCGCGACGCTGAATGGTCGTGTGCAGCTCTGGCGAGCTCTGCATGCGTCAGGGGCTCTGCTCGCGGTCAGGAGCTCTGCTGCTCGCCGGGTGCAACATCACCGGCCGCCTGCTCTTGCTCCGACCCCTCGCCGGCATCGCCCGCGGGTCCCGGTGCGTCGACGGCGGCCTGGGCCTCGCCCGCGCCCGCCGCTTCGGCCGGTGCGGGCTCGGCAGGCGCTGTCTCGGCTGGTGTGGGCTCGGCTGGTGCGGGCTCGGCTGCGGCTGTCTCAGCTGGCGCCGTCTCGGCTGGTGCGGTCTCGGCGGCCGAAGCCGGGGCCTGCGAGCTGGCGCTGCCCGCGGCCGGCGTGCCGGTGTCGGTCGGGCGGGCGCTGTGGGCACCCGAGCGCATGTCGGGCGCGTCGGGCGTGCCGGGCTTGAGCTTGATGATCCGAAAGCGCAGGATGCCGTCGGTGATGTGCAGCGTGCGGCTCATCTCGCTGAGCAGCTCCGGGGCGCCGGTCTTGAACTGGAGCAGGTGATATTCGGCGTCGGCCTTGTGCTGGATCGGATAGGACAGCGCACGGTCGCCCCAGTCGTCGTCGCGCACGATCTCGCCGTCGGCGGCGATCGCCTGGCGGGCGTCGGCGAGGATCTTCGCGCGCGCGCTCTCCTGGGCCCGCGGGTCCAGCAGCAGAACGAGATCGTATGTCGGGGCAGTCTCTGCCATGTGCTCGGTCGCACAGGGTAGCGGGTCGCGAGCTCGCGCCGGTCGCGTGGGGGGGTCGCGAGCTTGCGCCGGTCGCCTGGGGCCGCGGCCGCTGTTGACGATCGATGCCTGAGAGCTCGACGTCTCGGCTGCATGCCCGGGCGTCGCCCGGTGGCTCGCCCGGGCAGGCGTGCCGAGCTCCAGGCGGCGGCGGCCCGCGCTCTGGCGGCGCCGGCTCAGACCTGGGGCTGGCGCGAGGCGCCCTTGGCGCGGATGTCGGCGAGCTGCTCGTCGATCCAGTCGCCGGGGTCGCGCGAGGTGACGATCTCGGCCAGCCCGTTGGCCCGGCGGTGGCGCTCCTGCGGGTCCATCGTGAGCGCCGCGTAGATCGAGTCGGCCAGCTCCTGGATGTCGAACGGGTTCACCGAGAGCGCGAACTCGGCGAGCTCCTCGTGGGCCCCGGTGTTCTCGGACAGGATCGAGACGCCCTCGCGCTCGTTGACGATCGGCCCCTCCTTGGCCACCAGGTTCATGCCGTCGAACATGGCGTTCACGAGCAGCACGTCGTAGTGCTTGTAGGCGGCCATCGCCTCGTCGAGGTCGTCGCGCAGCTTGAGCTGGATCGGCATCCAGTCGGGCGTGCCATGGCGGTGGTTGACGACCGCCACGAGCGCCTCGATGCGCTCGAGGTACTCCGCGTACTGGGGCACGTCGGTTCGCGATGGCATCAGCTGGGCGATGAACGTGACGCGCTCGGTGAACTCGGGGTGCTGCTCGAGGAACAGGTCGAACGCCGAGAAGCCGCGCAGCACGTTCTTCGAGAGGTCGGCGCGGTCGACGCGCAGGATCAGGAAGTCCCGCCGGCGGCGCATCAGCTCGGCCTCGAACTGCGCGACGCGCTGGCCCTGCGCGACCCTGCGCGTGGCCTTGTGGTCGATCGGCAGCGGATAGGCGCGCACCCACACCTCGCGCTCGCCGTAG
>DATJOF010000070.1:0-143964 GCA_035507415.1 Solirubrobacteraceae bacterium | reverse complement strand
CTGCACCGCGATGGGCAAGCTGCTGGTCGCCTATCTGCCCGAGCCCGAGCAGCGCGAGGTGTTCGGCGAGATGAAGCTGACCAAGCGCGGACCCAACACGATCACCAGCAAGCGGGCGCTGCGCGAGGAGCTCGAGGAGGTCCGCGAGGCCGGGTTCGCGGTCAACGACGAAGAGCTCGCGCCAGAGCTCTATGCGATCTCGGCGCCGGTGCGCGACGAGTCTCAGGTCGTGGCCGCCGTGAACCTGGCAGCGCACAGCTCGATGATCTCCCTCGACGAGCTCGTCGACGCGCTCGGCCCACACCTGATCTCGACCGCCGACCGCATCTCCGCACGACTCGGCTATCGTCGCAACGACGAGCGAGGCGACTCGCATAGCAGCAAGCCCATCCAAGGCTAAAGCCTTTGCTGATCCTATCGCGTGCCGGAACAGTCGGGTGAGGGGCTGTGGTAGGGCTCGCCGGCCTCCGGTATGGAGCGCACGAACCCGAGGTGCTCGACGATCCAATCCCAGATCAGACCGTCGCGCCCATCGGCGCGCTCGACCGCCACCAAGACCATGTCGTCTGTGACCGGGCCGTATAGCTGCAGCTCATCCCCAGTCTCCTGATCCTGCCTCTCGCGTTTCTCCGGCATGACATCGCTCCCTTCGCTCGGGCGACACGAGAGACAGGGGGCGCGATCGGACGCACCCCAGCAGTCGGCGGCACGAAGACGGCGGTGCTGCGGGAGACTCAACGGCGCACCGAGGCTCTAGCCCTCGGTGGCGGGCCCCGAGGCGTTGGCGCGTCGCCGGGGCTACGGAACGTGGACGACCATAGCTTCACACCCGAGCACAAGCGAGCCGATCGCCGGTGCCGGCCCTCGCGGTCGTGTCCGTCGCGCTAGGGCGCTATGCGGACTCTGTACGTGAAGCGCGGGCGATGCTAGTCGCTTGAGTGGCAACAGGGCGCTCGTACGGCTGGAGGCCGTCCGTGAGGTCGTCCGGCGCTCGTCTGTGCGAAGGACGTGTCTCACGCTCGCGATGAACGCGTGCGGAGGCCTGGGACCAGCTCGACTAGCTCCGGCGGGTAGGCGTGCGTTGCGAGCACCACGGCACCGAACACGGTGGTCGAGATGAGCAGGCGCCCGATCACTGGGATGCCCGTAAGGGCAAGCGGCGCCAGCCCGATTGCTGTCGCGAGCGCTACACCGGGGATGATGCGAAGCGAGGGCCGCAGTTGCGGCCGTCGGTGTATCACTGCTAGGCAGTCAGCCAGCGCCAGCACGATCTCGCCGATGGCCGTTCCGATCGCGGCGCCTTGGGCGCCGTCGAGCAGAACCAAAGGCGCGACGAGGGCTGCGGTGAATATCAGGCCGCCGATGTTGATCGCGAGAATCGTGCGGTAGGCGCCGAGGCCCAGCAGCCCGTTCGCCCATACCAGGCTCACGAACAACGCACCGAGGGCGATTCCCTGCACGGCCAGCACTGGTGCTGCAGGTGCGAACTTGGGTCCTCCCACGATTGCGATTGCCAGAGGCGCGCCTACGGCGGTCGAGACTGCGACCCAGCTGCCGACTATCAGAGAGACCTCGAAAACGCGCGCGAGCGCGTAGCCGAGGCGCTCGTCATCTTTGCCGGCGCTGTGAGCGAAAATGGGCAGCGCCGAACCGACCAGTAGTCCCGGGACGGCGACGAGCACTTCGATGATGCGAAACGATGCGCTGAAATATCCGAGCTCGAGCGCGCTGCCAAGCACCGATACGAGCAGAATCGAGACCCTGAAGTAGAGCATCGCCGTGGCGGCCGCTGCAGAGTACGGCAGCATCGGTCTGAGGAACGCACGCCAATGACTGAGGCTGAAGGCCGGCTTCAGCGAGCCCGTCCCGCGCACGAGCAAGACGGTTGCAACTAGGATCGCAACGCCCACGGGTATCGATATGCCGAGAAACGGGACCAGCGTCGCCCCGGCAACCACCAGGATGATGGTCAACGACGTCGTGAGCAGTAGGCGCGAGGTTTCGAGTGCCGCGATCCAGCCGAGCCGAAGACCAACGAGCAGCGGAAGCGCAAGGTTCTCTTGAGTCACCTGCAGCAGGAGTCCTACGGACGCCAAGGCCACGCCCGCGGCCAGCGTTGGCGAATACACGAGCCAAGCCACGACCACGATCACAACGGTGCCTATGCTGGTCAGCGTGATCCGAAGGCCGAGAAGCTGACGCGCCAGTGGCCAACGCTGGTCAGGCGGACGTCTGGAGAGTTCGCGGACTCCGACGGCGGTCATGCCTAGATCAGACACTGCCGTCAGGATCGCTACGAGCGACAGCGCAGTTATGTACTGCCCAATTGCAACGACCCCGAGATGCCGGAACAGCAGCGACACCGCCACAACGCCGACGAGCGAACCAGCGATATACCCCGCCACGCGAAAGCCACCACCGCGCGCGGCCGCCGGACCCGCTGCCGTGGTCGACAGAAGGTCGTCTGTGGATTCGGGTGATTGGGTGTGGGTGGTCCCGATGGTCTGGTGATGCTAGACGGGACAGCGACCGAGGGCTACCGAGCCTGCTTGGCCTCAGCGACGCACGAGCAACCACGCCACCCCACCCACGCCGCCCGCGTACGCCGACGTACGCTCTGGAGCCACCGAGTCGCGTCCGTCACTCCGCCGTGGGGGCATCTACGTTAGACACCTCTCGACGCGGGGCCCGCCGCCGCCGCCTCGCCACGAGCTATCACCGAGCAGCGTCTTCGGGCTGAGATCAGCCGATTCATCCACATCGGCGAGTTGCCGTTCCGGCGCGGGTTATTGTGGTCCGATCCGGGAACTCGTGGGTGCCCGGGTCGCGGGGCGGAGTTCAGGGCGTCAGGTCATAGCGGCGCGGTTTCTTTGTAATTTCCTTGGTCTTTTTCGCTTTCGTCAGCCGGACCAGGCAGTTGCTGACCGCGCCGGACGAGCGGCCGAGTGCGTTCGCGACCTGGCTTGGGCCATGCGGAGCGTCCGCTTTGTTCCTCTTGAGGAAGCCCAGCACGAGCGGCTCCAGCTCGCCCGCTTTCAGGCGCTCCGGCTTGCCGCTCGCCGGTGGCGGCTGCGACGCGGTGCCTTTTCCACGCTTGGGGGCGGATGGTGTCTTGGCGCCCTTGCCCTTCGCTGGTTTCGCTGCTGCGTCAGTCCTGGCCGCGCCGCCAGCGACCTGCGCAGCGTAGGCGGCAGGCAGCTCGACGTCCGTCAGGGTAAAACGGTCGGGCAGCCTCTTGCCGCCGCCGCGACCGCCGACGTAGCGATTGACCTCGCTCGCGTCGGCGAGTCGCGCGAGCACCTTGCTGGCCGTTGACCGTGCCACGCCTGCGTGCTGCGCGACGCTCTCGGCGGTCGCACCTGGCCGTTCCTCGACTGCCCTCATTACCGCCTGGTCGGGCGGCAGTTTCGCGTTGTTCTTGACGTCGTTCGCCATCGCATTTCTCCTTTGCTAGAGCCCTTTCCGGGCCTTGGGCGGGTGGACGTGTTAGCTCGACTCGGCCAAGGAGTCAAGTCCGGCCGATAACTTCGTCGGGAAGCCGCTGACGCTACCTTCTGCAGCAACGCGCACCCCGCCCGCACATCCTGCGTCAGGCCCGCTCGCGTGGACTTGATTTCCTTGCCAGGGCGAGCTAGACGTGTTCGCCATGCCGATTCCCGAAAACGTGTGAGGAGGCGCGATGACCGGGCTGCTCAGCCTCGCCGCGACCGGTCTACTGGTCGCGCTCGGTGCCTGGATTGCCGCCGGTCTCTTGTTCCGGGCTGCCGGCGCCGCGCTGGCCGTCGGCGGGCTGCTACTGACCGCGACCTCGGGATCGCCGTCAACGGCGATCGCCGCCCTAGTGGGCGCGGCGCTCTGGCTCGCCGGCCATTGGATCTACGCGACGCGCCATCACTACTACCGCTCGCCACTCGCCAGACGTGTCTTCCTGAGAGCCCTGTCCGGCCGACTCGATCCCACACGCCGCTGGGGCGTGCCGAACATCCCGCCGGAAGCACGACGGCGAGCGCGATAGTAGTGACCTTCAAGGAGGAGGACGGCGACGATGATGGCGTCGCGATAGGGCGTGTTGGTTTGATCTGGCGTGCCGCGCGGGTACGCTTCTCCAGCCGCGGCCATTGTGGTTTGACGGGCAGCTCTTAGACCGTTCGAGTACTGTCCTGCACGCGTCCGTAGCGATCGTTGATGCGGACGACGTCGTGTAGCTCCGGTGTCGAGACCTCAAGGATCACGGAGTCTTCCAGAGCCTCCATCGTGTGCACGATGCCAGGCGGGTTGTGCCAGACGGCACCGGGGCCAAGCTCACGGCGACGCATCGACTCGGCTGTCTCCCCCTGCTCAACCAGTAGGCGCCCCGACAGCAGATAGCTGGTCTCGTCCTTCTCGGAGTGATATTGCACCGACAATCGATGGCCGGCGTTCACACGCAGAATCTTGCCCGCGTATCGATCGGTGTGCGCGTACCAAAGCTCGCTGCCCCAGGGCTTGGCGACCTCGCGCGGCAAATCAACCATCGCCACAGACTATCCCGCGTCTCTGTCGCAAACCGCAGGAGCGAGGACGACTCAAGGCCGGGCCGACCATCAGCACCATTTTCGACGTTGCCCGAGCGCTTGAGATCTCGCTCTAGGATCTCATCCAGGAATGCAAACGGGACGGCCTTGGCTCTAGGCGCGTCCCTGCTGGGACGCGATGGCGAAGGAGATCCACACGTTGACTCGCGATGAGTCGTCCCAGCTCGCGGACTTCCTCAGCCCACTTCTGGACCGTCTCGCGATCGGTGCCGCCGTTGTCTAGCGCCGCTTCCATCGCGGCTGCCAATCCCTCGGCCACGTCTGCCAGTGGGATTCGAGTGGTCGGCATCGGCGGGATCTTAGCGGTCAGGGCGCGTCGATGCATCGAAACGCCCTGACCGCCGTCAGGCGAACTGCGGGAGGAGGCCCCAGCCTATCGGCTATATGTCGTCGCCCACAACCCCCGTTTCTGATTTGATCTGCCGGGCCGCGCGGTAGCCTCTCCAGCCGCGGCCGTGAGTACGTCTGGTCCGACCTCTCGGCCGCTTCTCCTCTCCACAGAGCCAACACGTCGCCTGGGCGATCGAAGACTGCCGACACGGTGTCGCAGTGCTTCGAGCGCACTCGCCAGCCCAGGCGAGCGTGTCCTGAGTGTGTCGCACCGGGCGGTCAGGGGCGCACGCTCGTGCAGACTGCTGGCTCGATAGCCCGCTGGCGCCAGATGTTCAAGAGCGATTGGTTCTCCGAACGTGTCCCTCAGCCAGTGGGATGGCGAAGACCCGCCCGCGTTTGTCAGAGCGCCTCAACCTCGACTCGATCGCACCAGTCGACACGCTTAGGTAGCTGGGAGGCGAGTTTGCCATACCGCGACTTATCGGGTGGAGACGTTCACGATGTTGCTTTCTCCGAGGCTGTAGGGGTAGTCGGCTTGTCCTGTGGGGGTTCGGGCCCTGAATGGGAAGCTGCCGATGGCGCCTTTGAATTGGTATGTCTTGCGGAAGGTGCCGTTGGCGTTGGTGTATGTGTAGCGGAAGGGTTGCCAGGATCCTTGGTATTCGACGATCAGCACGACGAGTGTGCCTTGGGGTGGGATTGGTCCTTCTACGTGGCCGGTGAGGGTGATCTTGCCGGTTGGAGTGGTGTGGTGAAGGGTCCTGCCGGTGGTCGGATTTATGATCGTGAGGTGGATTCTCGCGTTGACGTTCTCGTGTATGAGGGCGGTCGCAGCATAGTCTGGTTCGTTGGATAGGGCGCGGTATGTGATCTTGATTGTGCGGGATGGGCCTGCCGGTATGGTCAGCGCGAACGCTCCGAAGGCGTTTGTGGTCGCGTGAGCGATGAGGCTGAACGTGCTGCTCCCTATTGTCTCCTGGAGCACATCGAGGGTTGCGTACGCGATCGGGGTTGACAGGGTGGTGTCGAGCTGGCCGGTGAGTCTGAATGCTTTTTGTGTGTGATACGTCGTGAGGGTTGTTGGTGTGTTGACCTGCAGGATCGCGGGATTACTTGCAGATGTTCCATTGGGAATGCCAGCTGGCGGTGTCGTTGAGTTCGGGCTGGTCGTGCCTGCCTGCCCGGTGGTGCTGGACGGGGTGTTGGTGGCAACGCTGGTGCTTGTGTTCGCGGTGTTCGTGGTGGTCGGAGTGTTGGTGTTTGTGCTAACGGGGTTTGTTGTGGTCGGCGCGGGGGGTGTGCTGGACGGTTCCTGGGCCGGTATGGTGGTTGTGGGTGGGCTGCTGGTGGTGGTGGTGCCGTCGTTGTTGGTGGCGTTTACGAGCAGGCGGAGGGTGTGTCCGGCGTCGCTTGTGGTGGTGGTGTAGGTTGGGTTCTGCGCGCCGGTGATGGATTGGCAGTTGTTGCCTTGGGTGTCGCAGTCTTGCCATTGGTAGGTGTAGGTGATGGTGCCGGCTCCTGCTGGTGCTGACCATCCTCCAGGCTGGCTTGAGAGTGTGCTGCCGACGGCGAGCTGGCCGGGTGTGAGGATCGTGGGCGGGGTTGTGCTGGTGGGCGCGTTGTGGGTGGTGATGGTGCCGAGATCGTCGGTGGTGGTGTTGTTGGCGGCGTCGGTGACCGTGAGGTTGACGGTGTAGGCGTCGTCTTTTAGGGCTGCTGTTTCTAGTGCGAAGGTGTTGACGGTCTGGGTGGTGGGGCAGGCATTCCAGGAGTCGTAGGCGCATTCGGCGGAGAAGTCCCAGGTGTGGGTATAGGGGGTGGTGCCGTTTTGGGGGGTCAGTGTCAGCGTGGCCGAGCGTACGCCGCTGTCGGCGTCGGTGCCGGCGAAGTTCAGTGTCTGTGACCCGGTGACGGTTGCGTTGCTGGCGGCTGCGGATGCGAGTCCTCCGGTTGCGCTGACAATCGATGGCGGGGTGTTGTCTTGGAGTGTGAGGGTGATATCGCTTAGGGCGGGAATGGCGTTGGTGTCGGCGAAGTCGCAGGTCGGCGAGCTGTGGTCGGTGCTGCAGAAGACGTCGGCTTGCCACTGGCGGGCGCCTTGGGGCAGGGTCCAGCTGTCGTTGTTGGTGTACTCGTTGCCGCCGTAGGCGAGCTCTATCCCGCCGGGCAGTTCCTGGCCTTCTGAGGCGAAGCCGAGCCACGCGTCGTCTCCGGTCACGGGGGAGGCATGGACGGTGGCCGTGATCGAGTCGATGCTCACGTCCGGGACGCTGCCGGGAACGACCAGCTGCAGCCCAATCTCGCTTCCGTTGCTGCCGTCCTCTTCGACGGCGCCGGCGTCGCCGTTGCTGTAGGCGTAGACCCCGAGTGAGCCGCCGCTCGAGCACTGGTTGGAGAGGACCGTGCTTGCTTTGGTCTGGGAGCCGTACGCGGACCAGCCGGGGGACACCACGGGCGCGCCGGAGCTGCACTGATACATGGGGTAGGTGCCCGCGAGCGCAGGTGAGCAGCACGCGAATACGGCTGTGGCCGCGATGAGGGCGAGCAGGCCGGCTCGCCTCGGTTGGCGTGTGAAGGGTGATGGTGGGTTTGGCTGTTGGCTTGGCATCCTTGCCTATTTCTCCTCTTACTTGATCTTCTTGTCTGCTGGGAGGCTCCTTTGTTCTCCCTCTTTGTTATTAGCCGCGAGTGTGCGGAGTCTGCATGCGACTTTTCTTCCGCGGGGGCCACCCGCGCTGTTATGGGCTGAACGGGCCGCCTCCCGTGGTGGTCTGTTGCTGCTGCTGCTGCGCTGGTGCAGGTGTCGGTGTGGATGCGGGGGTGGGTGTTGGTTGGGCTGGTGTGGGTGTGGGCGTGTTGTTGGGGACGCCGAGGTAGGCGAATCCACCGGGTTCGCGACGGGTTTCGGTGCTCCCGACTGGGTTCCGGTTCGCCGCCTCGTCATGAGCCGGACTGTCGGGATGCTGTGGCGTGTGCGCACGCGGCGGCGGCGGCGTCGGGGAGGAGACGGTGGTTATCGCCGCCTGTGCGGGCTCTGTCTGCGCGAAGGCTGCGCGTTCTGTTGTGCCGGCGAGGTTTGCGGCTTGCGCGGTGGCGGATGCTCGCGGGTGGTGGTGTGGGTGTTCCTCGAGCGCGTGGGTGGCGGAGAGTGTGCTGCCGGTGATCACCGCGACGGTTACTAGTCCGGCGGCGAGTTTGGCGCTGGTGCCGCCGCCCGCGAGCAGCGCAATGGTGCGTTCGCGCGCGCCGCCGCCACTGGGGCCGGCGCCGGGGGATGACCCCCAGCTGGTTTGCAGGCGTTGTGCGAGCATCTGCAGGTGCGTGATGGTGCGATCGAGACGACTGAGCCGGTCGAGCATGACGGGTGGCAGGAGCGCGGCGGCCTGCTGTTCAAAGGCGTGGCGCAGGCGTGTGGCGTTGGTGTGGTGCTGTGCGCGGCAGTGTGCGCATGCTTGTATGTGGGCCAGAGCGAGCTTGGCGAGCTGTTCGCTGGTGGCCTGTCCTTCGAGGAGTGCCTTGATCGTGGTTGAGCGATATCCGCAAAGCCTGCCGTGGTCGTAGAGGGTCTGGTAGCGCTCGCGCTTTTGTTCGCATTCGAGAACCAGCTTGCGCGCCTGGTTGACAGGCATTCTGAGCGTTTTGGCGATGCGGTTGTAGCCCATGCTCTCGGTCATCAGCCAGAACACTTGCCGCTGATCAGGTGTGAGCTCGGCGAGGAACTCGGTGATGATGAGCCGGTCCTGGCGGGCAAGCGCGAGCTGCTCGATGTCCTGCCTGCTGATCGCGCGCGCTAATTCCAGGGCATGCATGCCGGGGGCGTTCTCGGCGAGGATCTCCTGGCGGCGGCGCTCGTCGCGGTAGAGGTGCAGCGCGCGCTGCTTGATGACGAGGCGTAACGTGTTGCGTAGATGCGCCTCATCCAGATAGCGGTCGGGGCGCTGTAGCAGCGTGAGCGTCGTCTCCTGATATATGTCCTCCAGCTCGTGGTAGTTGAGACTGCGACACTCCCTGAAGCCGCGTGCGATCCTCAGCTCGCGCGGGCGCCACTCACCGAGAAACCGAGCGACCTGCCCGGGCTCAAGCCCGCGGTGGCCGTTGCTCGCCGGTCTTGACGTGAGGACGTTTGTGTCGGATTGTTGTGCTTTGTGGTTAGACATCCATGTCTCTCGCGATCCTCGTAAGCGGGACCTGCGTGACCCTTTTCTCAACGGATGTTCTAATAAACCACGGAGTTCTAAAGACTGCGCTGTTTGCAACTGTCCGTGCAGCGGTCGTCCGTACCTTGTGGGTCATGGAGAGAAGGGTCCGCCGCTGGTCTGTGTGTGCGTTTCGTCGTGGTCTGGCACTTGAGGTTCTGACGGCGCGACGGCGGGCGTGCTTCTCGCTTCGCTGGCGGCGGTGGAGGAGGAGGGCGGGGGCACGGTCACTTCGGGCTGCTCGGACGTAATCGGTGGAGCGGGCTGAGGCTGGGATTCGGCCGAAGGAGGCCGGATGTCATGGGGTCGTAGGCGGGTGGTTGCGAGGGCTGCTTGTGAACGTTGGGGGCCGTGGTGTTGGGGTTTGCCTTGGCGGGTGCTGGTGCAGCGATGGCTTGCTGGCTGACGCGGCTGGCCGGTGCTGGCGGCCCGCTGTGAGCGGTTGGTGATCACGCTCGTGATGAGCGCGGTGGTCAGGCAGAGGCTGATGGTCGCGATCGCGCGCGCGGTGATGCGGGCCCGCGGGGAGCCTTGCGCCTGTGTCTGAGAGCGAGGATCGGCGTACTTACGGCCAAACCCGCGTACGCGGTCGCGTAACGAGCGTCGCGCCTCGGCGTCGGTGAGCACGAGAGTGCTCTGCGACGCCGTCGGCTCGACACGCGCGATCTTCTCGTCTGCGAGCCAGGGATCCTTGGGGATCGCCCCGCCCGTTATGAGCGGCGTTGGGGTGTCCTCGGAGAGGGGGTCTGGGACAGTTCGGTTTTCGGTCATGTAGTTATTAGCCGTGAGCGTCCGAAAACCGCAAACGATTTTTTGTGCGCGTCGACCCGAGGGTCTGTGCTTGGGGCTGCGCTCCTATTTTCGTCTGTAGTTTTTTGTGTGTCGCGTCTAATAACAACATGTGGCGTACGCGACGATCCTTGATCTTTGGACAGCCGGGATGCCTGTAGAAGCCCGACCGTGGCTGGTTACGCGACGGTTGCGATTGCTCGATGGTGCCTATCGACGTTGCCGGCGGGAGATGCGCGCCCACCGGACTCGGTTTTCGTGTCTGGGGGCCTTGAGTGTGGGGCGGGTATGATCGGATCTTGGACAGAGCCTGTTGTGGATCTCGTTACGAGCCGCCTCGCTCTCTTGGCGGACCCGACCCGAGTGCAGCTTTTGACGCTACTAGAACGTGGTGAGACGCCGGTGCAAGAGATTTGCGACCAGATGAGGAGCAGTCCGCAAAACGTGTCGCGCCACTTGTGCATTCTTCACCGCGCCGGGATCGTTAGTCGCCGTCGTGACGGTAATTCCGTGCTGTATGCCCTCGCCGACTACTCCGCTTGTCGGTTGCTGGAGCAGACGCTCGCGAGCATCCGCGGGCAGATCGATGAGCTCGCCGATCTCGTAGGAATCGCCGTGTAGCTACAGCTTCATATTATTTTTTTCCTCAAGTCCTGCCTGGAGAGGGCCTTCCGCGTCGCGTGGCGCGGAAGGCCCTCTTTTTTTCGTTAAGCACCGTTTGCTGGTCGTAGGTTTAAAGCGATCGCTTTAAACCCTGTAGTGCTCGACGGTTTACTGGCTAGTAGCAGTTGTGGTAATTCGCTGACCCGTCGCTTACCGTCGGCCGCATGAGTGATTCTCGTAGGGCCTCAAAGAGGGAATATCAGCGCGGTTTCGCTCGGTCGCAGACCGAGGGTGTGAAACGGCTGGTGAGGATCGCGGCCCGTGTGCTGCTGTGGGGGTGCGTGCTGTTGCTGCTGGTTCGCGGCGCGCTCTCGACGCTGCACACGGAATTCCGCGTACCGACCACCACAAGCGGCGCAACGGTTAGCCCGCAGCCCGCCGGCACCGAATCGACGAGTGCGCAAAGGCGGTGATTGCAGTGGATTCAAAGAAGCGACGGCTAGGGCTTTTGGCTCTTTTGTTGGCGGTTTATGCACTGATGGCGTTTCCGGTCGCGGCGCTCGCGTCGGGAAACGACGTCGGGCAGAACGTGGCGAGTTTGCTGAAGGGTTACGCCACGGAGCTGTACGGCGGGATCGTCGGCGTCGTAAGCCTGATGTTCCTCATCAACCGCCGCTACACGGAGCTGCTGGTCTTTCTCTGCGCGGCGATCGCGGTCGCGTGGATGGTGTTCGCACCGTCTGAGATCGCGTCGGCGGCCGAAGGCATCGGCAAGCAGATCTTTGGGTGAGTGGAGCGGTTTCTGTGAGTGACTCCACCCACCCGATCCGCAGCTACCAGCGGATTTTCAAGCCCGACCGGCGTATTTATCAGATCGACGGGCGTCGCCTTCCGATTCCTGGTGGCGTGCCGCTGGAATGGCTGTGCTGGGCGTTCTGCTCGTTGATCGGCGTCCTGGTCCTCGGTCAGCGCTCGATCGTGTTCGCCGGCGTCGTCGCGGCCGTCGTGGGCCTGGTTGCCGCCAGCTCGCACGGCTGGACAGGTGCGGTTCTCGGCGGGCTCGCAGGGCTCGTCGTGACGCTGTTCGCGGGTGTGGTGTTGGACTGGCTGGACTGGCCGCTGCGGCTGCTGGTCGTGCCGGGGATGATTGCCACGCTCGCTGGGCAGTCCTCGCCCGACGGGCGCCCAACGCATCGTTATTTGAGCTCGCTCGCGGCGTTGCGACTCCGCGCGGCCCGGCGAACGTTGGACGGCGCGATCGGCGCCGAGCAGCAGCAGCGGCTGTGGGCGCCGCAGGTGTGGATCGCGCCCGATCAGCACTCGCCGATCCTTCACCACGGCCGCGTGAAAGGGCCCGCGAGGCTCGTATTCGCGCACCGTGTCGTTGCGATCCCGGGTCGTGGCCGGCTGATCATCCGCCCTGCCGAGGGGCACCGGATGCGCTCCGGCGAGCGGTTGTGCGAAGTCGTTGAGCTCGGCGACGGGCAGGTCGTGGAGGTCCGGCCATGAGCGCTCTGTCGTTGCGTTACGCGCACGGCAACATGCTCGTCGGTCGCCGGGACGATCGCGCGGCGCTGTACCGGCTGGCGATGACGGCCTACCCCTACCTGCCTAACGGCGGGAAGTGGGCACTTCAGCGCCGCCTGCAGCGCCTGGCGCACACCATCGGCAGCGACTTCTCCTTGTGGAGAGTCCACCGGGCGTTCGCGGCCGAGGACTACCTCGCGCAGACGTTCGGGCTGCTGGACGCTCGCCACCAAGACCCCCAGGCGTGGCAGCAGTTTCTGCAGGGCCACGAGCAGCGACTGCGGGAACTCGGTTCGCACGCCCCCGAGGTGTACCTCGCCGTTTCACTCGCGGGCAAGAAACCCGACGGGCTCGGCTCCGGCCTGTTGCGCACAGTCGACAGGCTCCGCCGTCAGGTGGAGGAGCTCGCCGGCATTGGCGCCGGGCGCCCGATCAGCGGTAGCGAGCTCTCAGAGCTCGCGACCCGTGAGCAGCGCTTCTTCGAGCGCGTCGGCGGAGTTATCTACGCGCGCCGCACCCGCACGGTCGAGCTTCAATGGCTGCTCGCCCGCGCGGTCTGCCGCGGGCTCGGCGAGCCGAGCCTGGACCGGCATTGGGCGCCGGACGCGCTGATCGTCCAAGCGCCAGGCGGCGAGATCGAGTTCGAGCCGCTGACGCACGACCTGCGCCGGCCTGCTCAGGCCGCGATCACCGAGCACGAGCAGCACCTCGTTATCGAAAGCGAGCACGGCCGCTCCTACCAGGCGCTGCTCGCGCTCGGCGCGCTCGCCGAAGCGCCCGAGTTCCCCGGCTGGACCTCCGAGGTTCTCTATGCGCCCTTGGAGAGCCTGCCGTGGCCGGTCGACGCCGCGCTGCACTGCCGCTGGCTTGGCAACAGGCAGGCCCTCAGCGCCGTGCGCAAGCGGATACAGGACGTCGAGCACGCCTACAGCGAGCAGCTCCAGGGCGCCGCGCACGGCCCGAGCGTGCTTGCCGGCGTCGACCGCGTTCTCGCGCGGCAATACGAGGCCGAGCTGCAGGCCGGCGGGCACCCGCCGATGCTCTACGGCTCCATTGGCCTCGCGGTAGCCGCCGACAGCGAGGAGGAGCTCGAGCGCCGGGTCGCCGCGCTGCGCGAGCAGTACGGCGAGATCACGCTGCACCGGCCAGTCGGGGGCCAGTATCAGCTCTGGCTGGAGCACCTGCCAGGCGCAGACGGGTGGGTGGCGTGATGCGCGCCTACACCCAACAGCTCACGGTCGAGCAGTTCGGCGGCATGGTCCCGACGGCGAGCAGGATCGTCGGTTCACACCGAGGCCCATATTTGGGTTACACCCCGACTGGCTCACCGCTGCCCGTTCGCTTCGACTCTTCGCAGGCGCCCAGGGAAGATCGCGCCTCCGCCGTCCTGCTGATCGGCACGTTGGGTTCGGGCAAGACGGTCGCGACACAGACGATCGAGTTCGCGGCCGAGCGAATGGGATCGCTCGTGGTCGACTGCGACCCCAAGCCCGACCATTCACTGCACCTGCTGGACGAGCTGGCCGGCCGCGTGCAGGTGCTCGAGCTATCCGGCGCCGAGGCGCAACAGGGTCGCCTTGACCCGCTCGCGATCGGACTGCCCGATCTGAGAGAGGAGCTTGCCGTCTCCTATTTGTTGGAGTTGCTTCCAGGCAACCCCGCGCAGTGGGAGAACGCAATCTCGCTGGCGGTCAAGGAGACCGTCCGCGAGGGCTCGCGGAGCCTGCTGCGCGTTGTCGAGCAGCTGCTCGGTAGTGACCGGCCAGGCGGAAAGGACGCGGGTGAAGCGCTACAGGTCATCCGCGACTTCGGCCTCGCGCGCTTGGGCTTCGGAAACGGTGAAACCGACGCCAGCCAGGCGCAGGTGCCGGTCACCACCATCCGTATGCCGGGCCTCTCGTTGCCCGACCCCGCGGCCGGCAGAGATACCTACACGCGCGCTGAGCGAGTCAGCGTGGCGACGCTCTCGCTGGTCGCGGCGTATGCGCTGCAGTTGATATCGGGGGATCGCTCGCGCCACAAGGTCATCGGTTTGGACGAGGCGTGGTTCCTGCTCGCCTCGCCGCAGGGACGGCAGATCATCCAGCGCCTGGTTATCTACGGTCGCGCCTACAACGCGACCGTCCTTCTCGGCACCCAGCGCATAGCCGACCTCGGAGGACTCGCCGAGCTGATCGGCGTGGTGTTCGTCTTTGGTCAGGACAGTGACACCGCCGCGGCGTCGGCGCTGCAGTTCATCGGCCTGCCACCCACCCCGGACCTGATCGCACGGGTCCGTGAATTCAGAGCCGGCCGGTGCCTGATGCGTGACCTGCAAGGCCGCGTGGGCGAGGTGCAAATCGACCTCGTCTTCCCGCACCTCTTGCAAACGCTCACGACCACTCCCAGCCAGCGAGAGAGGAGCGCGCAGTGAAACCCTCGCTCGTTCTGCGGCCGATCAGGTGCCTGCTCACACACCGCCGCCGCGCCGCGCTGATTCTCGGACTCACACTATTGCTGGTGCTGCTCGCGCATCCCAGGGCGCTGGCGGACGACGTCTACGGAAACATCGCCCCGGCTCCACAGCTACCACCCGGCGGATGGGCTGGCCGTTACCCGGTCGAACACTACCAGCTCGACCAGTACTTCTCGGCGATCTCGGTGGGATTCACCAGCGGGGTTGACGCCTCCGGTGTCGCACCGATGATCGCCTACTTCGGCGCGCAGATCCTGTGGCTCATCACCTGTTTCCTCGCGAATGGCGTGACCTTGCTGTTCGCGCTCGCGTTTAACCTCAACCTTCTAACAGGAAACGGCGCACGCGGCTCCGGGGCGCTCACCCCGATATCGCAGGCGATTCACAATATGTACACGAGCACCTTCGGGACACCATGGCTGATCGCTGTGGTGACACTCATCGGCTGCTGGGCGATATGGAAGGCGCTCATCCAGCGACAGTACACCGCGACAGCAAGCGCGCTGGCTGTCTCGTTTCTCTACTTCATCCTCGCGGTCGGGATTGTCACCCAGCCTGAAAAGACGATCGTCCCGGCAAGCAAGCTCAGCAATGAGATGTCAACCGCGATCTTGTCGTTAACAAACGAAGGCAACATCGGCGACGAAGAAAAGGCCAAGACCGTAGCGGGCGATCAGCTCTTCGAATTGCTGGTTTTGAACCCGTGGACGGTGCTGGAGTTCGGCGGGATCGAGCACTGCGCGACCGTCAGCCACGGCAAACCGACCCCCGTCGCTGTGCGGCCGCTGAGCTCAAACCCGGCCGAAGAAACACGCCTCGCGTCGCAGCTTGAAAACGGCACCGAAGTAAAAGGTGAGGACGGGAAGATCTGCATCAACAACCGTAACAAGTACGCGACCCATTTTCTCCAGTATCGGTTTCAGTCACCGAACCGCAACAGCGAGCACGCAGCGCTCGAACACGGCGACGAGGAAGACCTACCGCAAGCAGACTCCAGCAAGAACAGCGGCGCCTATCCACTCGCGCCCGCCGATGAGCCAGCGGCCGAAGCGATGGGTAAGGCTGGACAGTACCAACGCCTGTTGCTCGCATTCGTGATCCTGCTAGGTGAGGTCGGCGCCTACCTGTTGCTTGGTGCGCTGGCGCTCGGAGTCATCCTCGCGCAGATCCTGCTGTTGGCGCTGCTCGCGTTCGCCCCGGTGGCGTTGCTGGTCGGCATCTTCCCGGGCAGAGGCCACGAGTTTTTCCGCAAGTGGCTTGGCAAGCTCGTCGGTTACCTCGCACGCAAGGTTGTTTACAGCCTGATCTTGGCGGTCGTCCTGGCGGTCTGCTCCGCCCTGGACAGCGCCACGAGCAACCTCGGCTGGCTGCTCGCGTTCGGCTTGCAGGCCGCGTTTCTGTGGACGATTTTCCTGCAGCGCAAGAAGCTGACCGAAGACCTCTTGTCGGGCACGGTGGGCAGGCCGCAGGAGGACGGCCACCGCCTCGCGGACCTGTATTTCGCGAGCCGGCTCGCCCGGATGGTCCCGGCGCCGGGCATCCCGCGCCTGCCGAGCCTCCCGAGCCTGCCGAAAATGCCTTGGTCGAAATCAGGTGGTGGCTCCGGCAGTGAAACACCCCCCACTGGCGAATCGCCACGCGGAGGCAGCCCGGCCCCAGCACCGCCGGCAGGCGACCCCCCGCCACCGACTGCAGGAGCGGGAGGCGGCGGCGAAGGCGGCGAGCCGGGCGGCGAAGGCTACCTGCCGAATCCGCCGAGCCCGCACGAAACACCAACGCACGGCCCGGGATCGCCCACACCTTCGACAGGCGGCAGCGAGGGCGAAGAGCCGCCCGGTGACGCTCCGGCAGAGGGCGAGCCGCCGCCGGCCGCACCGCCCGAGGCACCGCCGCCACCTCCCGCGGTCGAGCCGATCGCCGCGCAGCCGGGCGGCGTACCGACCGAGGACGAGTTGCCCCTTGGGGAGCCCGCCTCGGAGGCCCGTGTCTCACAGTCACCGGCCAGGCCAGCGGCAGATCCCGAGGGCACGCGATCGCGGGCGACGTCAACCGAGCCCTCGCCGTCGAACATCACCTCAGCGGGCGAGGTCACAAGCACGGTTCTCAACAGCACGCTCGCGCGCAGTGCAGCCTCGCCGAAGCGGGCGCCCGCTGAGCCTCCATCGCCGGCCAGCGCGCCGCCACCACCTGCCAGGCCAGCGCCGATGGTTGCTGCAGCGCCCGGCGCGTCACAGGCCGCCTCGCGGGATGACGCGCTGAGCGAAGACATGGCTCCCGCACGCCCGCCGACAGACACCGCAGAGGTGAAACCCGATGCGGGCCCGGCGGTCGTGCCAGCACCTGCGATCGAGGGGCCGAGCCCCGGCCAAGAGCCCGTCGCGCGGCTCCTCAACGCGCGGCAGAGCAGCCCACCTGCTGACCCCGCGACCCCGGAGGACGAACTCGCATGAGCTGGCGCATAGAAAATTCAGACGCTCTTTCACTTCTGCGAGAACTCCCTTGCGAGTGGGCGCAGACGTGTGTGACAAGCCCACCGTATTGGGGACTGCGGGATTACGGCCTCCCTCCGGCAACTTGGGGAGGCAAGCCGAGATGTCGTCATTCGTGGGGGGCCATGCAGCGCGGGCGGCGCGGTGACCTTCTCCCTGGTTGTGAGACTCGCTCCCGGGGCAGGCTCGGGATCGACGAGCGCCAGGGACGCGCGGGTGTTCAGGGAGGACGTTTCTGTCGACGCTGTGGCGCGTGGCGTGGATGCCTTGGGCTGGAGCCAACTCCCGCACTGTACGTCGAGCACCTGGTCACAGTTCTGGACGAGGTTCACCGCGTCCTTCGAAGCGATGGAACGCTGTGGTTGAACCTCGGCGACTCGTACACCTCCGGTGGCCGTTCGAATCGAACCGCCGACCCGATGCTCCCCAGCCGGGGAATGTGTGAGCGGCCAGCTACCCCGCCCGGTCTGAAGCCGAAGGATCTCGTCGGTATCCCCTGGCGGGTCGCGTTCGCGCTGCAGGAGCGCGGCTGGTGGCTTCGCTCGGACGTGATTTGGGTGAAGCCGAACCCGATGCCCGAGAACGTGCGGGACAGGCCAACTCGCGCGCACGAGTACCTCTTTCTTCTGACAAAGAGCGCGCGTTACTTCTATGACGCCGACGCAGTTCGTGAACCTGACGGCAACCGCTGCTCGGGCAACGGCTATGCACGCCGGGGACGGCTGACCTACCTCGATCGTCGCGGCGAGCGCGCTCAGCACGAACAATGGCGCGGAGGCAAGGGCCGTCAGCGTCGCTCGTGGTGGAAGGTAACCAGCCGGGGCTATCCAGGTGCGCAGGCGGTCGAGCCCTGCATCCTCGCGGGCACCGCTCCGACGGCGTGCGGTATCTGCGGAGCGCCCTGGCAGCGCGAGCGTACGACGCCGATCGGCGAGGAGGGCGTCTGGGCCCCGAGCTGCGCTCACCAAAACGACACGGGCCGCTGCCTGGTGCTCGATCCGTTCTGCGGCTCGGCGACGACTGGGGCTGTAGCTCACCGTCTCGGCCGCAACTTCCTCGGCATCGAGTTGGGCCGCGTCACGGCCAAGGTCGCGCGCCAGCGGCTGCAGGCGATCACCCGCGAGGTGAAGCTGTGAGCCCGCGCCGCTGGATACGCCGCCAGCTACAGCGGCCGATCGCGGGGCACGAGCGCAGCACCGCCACCGTCTGCGGGCTGCTCCTGCTGCTGGCCGCCGCCGGGCTGATCCTCACGAGCCCCAGCCGCCCAGCCCTCGAAAGCCATCGCCCAGCACACCCCACCACGGCGAGCACCCCGGCCGCGCGGGGCCAACCGAGCCCCCGATGGACGCCGGCGATTGCCGCCGAGGCGAACGCGACCGCCGCCACGTTCCTGCACGGCTATCTCGCTTATCTGTACGGGCACGCGCTGGCGAGCCAGGTGAAGGACGCCAGCGGCGCGTTCGTAGGCTCCCTCGAGCACGCGCGGGGCGAGGTGCCGCCAGGAATCAAGGCGCTTCACCCTCGCGTCGTAAGCCTGGCCGTCTCACCACTGCCGCCCGGTCATGCGATCGCCACGGCGCTCGTCACTGACGCGGAAGTCGTCCACTACCCGATCCGGCTCCTGCTCGCCGAAGGCTCGCCCGGATGGCAGGTCACGGGGCTGGAGGGCACACCATGAACGGGCAGCACTCTCACAGTCGCCTGTTGTGGATGTGGCTGCTCGCGGGATCGGCGAGCACCTGCGCCGTGATGCTCGCCGCGTTCGGCGTCGCCGTCGCGGTGCTCGGCGCGAGCTTCGGCGGCTGCCAGTCAGGCAGCACAGAACCGACCTCCGAAGTCGACGGCCCGACTCCCTCGGCGTATGCGCTTCACACGATCCCGCCCGAACGTCTGCGTTTGTACGAGGGCGCCGGCAGGCGTTTTGACATCGACTGGTCGTTCCTCGCCTCGATCGCTGAGCAGGAGTGCTCCAGCGGCGACTGCGCCGGAACGAATGAAGCCGGCTGCGCGGGGCCTATGCAAATCGCCTACGTGCGAGAAAGTGAATGCAGCCAGGGCCCTGGACCGACGTTGTGGGAACGCTACGCCGTCAATGCCGACCCAGGCCACCCGCTATCGGTGAACAACCCTGCGGACGCGATCTACACGGCCGCCAGGATTCTCCGCGAAGACATGGGCGCCCCACCGACCGGCGGCACCTACCGCGAATATCACGAAGCGGCATGTCACTACTACGGCGCCTGCGGTGACGCGACCGTCGCCTACGCCGAAGAGGTCATGGCCAGAGCGGTGCAGTACGGGTTCACCGGCTCTGGCGCCCCTCGCCCGAGCAGCCCAACACTCGCGGAACCAGTCAGCGGCGGCTGCACCGCAGGGCCCGCGCCGACCCCGGCCAGTAGCTCACGGATTGTCAGAATCGCAGAAAGCCAGATCGGGCAGGGCGAAAACCCACCAGGCAGCGAATGCACCATCTATGGGCCGTGTGAGGAATGGTGTGCGCTCTTCGCTAGCTGGGTGTGGATCAACGCAGGCGTCCCGCTTGAAGGCTCGACTACCGAGTACGGATACAGCGGCTCCCTTTACACCTGGGCGAAGGAACACGGCGGCACGATACTGCCAGCGACCGCCACGCCCTCCCCCGGTGACCTCGTGTTCTACGGCTCCGGGCCTGGACCCGGTGAAAGCAAGCACGTCGGCGTCGTACAGCAGGTGCTCAAGGACGGACGCATAACAACGATCGAGGGCAACTACGCCGGCCACGTCAGCCTCGTCGGCCCATTTTTGCCGTCGAACCCGATCGGGGAGCGAGCCCCGATCTACGGCTACGCCCAGCCACCCGCGACCACCAAGAAAAGGTGAACACGGTGGCCCGAACTCACACAAACCAGCAGGCCGGCCAACCGGCCAGCAAGCAGGCCGGGGTGCCCACGCCCGCCAGCCCTCGGCGACCACGCCGAGCCAACAACCTACACCCCCCTCGAGAGGGGCGCGGCATCAAGGGAGCGCCGATGCAACCTCCAGGTAACAAGGGGTCGCGGCGTCAGCCGGGGAAGATCATCGACCTGTTCGCCGGTGCCGGCGGCTGGGCGGAGGGCCTTCGGATGCTCGGCATGAGCGCCCTTGGCATCGAGACGGATGAGTGGGCGTGCGCCACCTCGCGCGCGGCAGGGCACGAGTGCCTGCAGGCCGACGTCGCCGCGCTCGACCCGCTCTCGCTCTCGCCGGTGTGGGGTGTGATCGGCTCGCCTCCCTGCCAGGCTTACAGCTCGGCGGGCAAGGGCCTCGGCCGCCAGGACAAGCCGCTGGTGATCGCGTGCGCGCACGAGCTCGCCGCCGGACACGACAGCCGCCACGAGCGCCTCGCGGAATGTCGGGATTCTCGGTCGCTGCTGACGGTCGAGCCGCTGCGCTATGTACTCGCGCTCAGGCCCCGCTGGGTCGCGCTAGAGCAGGTGCCGGCAGTGCTGGAGCTATGGAGCGTGTTCGCCGGGCTACTCGCCGGGCACGGCTACCACACGGCCACGGGGGTCCTGAGCGCTGAGCGCTACGGGGTGCCACAGACGCGCAAGCGCGCGTTCTTGATCGCATCGCTCGACGGGCCCCTCCAGCTGCCGTCGCCGACGCACCGCTCATACAACCCGCGCCGCAAAGAGATTCCCGACGACGAGTTGGCACTGCAGCCGTGGGTGAGCATGGCCCAAGCGCTCGGCTGGCCGACAGGCGATCGCCTCGGATTCCCGCGTCGAAACGACACACCGAGCATCCAGCCCGCCAAGGGCGACACGGGAACGCATCGCGCTCGCGATCGCCGCCCGGCATGCAAGCCCGCCTCGACGCTCACGGCGCGCACGCGCTCGTGGACACGAAAGCCGTGCGTGCAGATTAGGCGCAGCGGCGATCGGATCGAGGAGGGCTTCGACCCAACCAAGGCGCCCGCTCAGGCAGTGACCACGCGAGTGAACCGTTGGCAGGCACACGACGTCGACGGCGCTGACGGCGAGAGCGACGATTGGACCGGGCAGCGGCCAGCGCCGACGCTGGTAACCACTCGCCGATCCAAGGACGGGGCGCTCGTAGGACGCCAGCTACCGCCCGGGGAGAGCGTCGAGCGAGGCGGCTGGGCGTGGCGCAACGGCACGCAGGCGAACGCCGCCGTCCGCGGCGACGGCGAGCCAGCGCCGACCGTCCACTTCGGGCATGCGCTCAACCAGGTCGAGTGGATTCCCTACGACCCAGGTCGCAGACGCCGAAGTGGCTCGACGCCGAGCTGGGCGCGCGAGCGCCCAGCGACCACCGTCGCCTGCGACCGCAGGGTGCATCCTCCTGGCCACAAGCAGAACTCCGCTGATCCTCCAGGCCGCTACCAGCAGCGGCGCGGCGCGAATGCCGTCCGGGTCACCGTCGAGCAAGCCTCGATCCTCCAAGGTTTCCGGGCCGGCTACCCGTGGCAGGGAGTACGCACCCGCCAGTTCACCCAGCTCGGCAACGCCGTCCCACCACCGCTCGCGCATCGCGTGCTCGAGCAGGCCACAGCGCCCACCTTCGCCTCGTCGCCTCGCCGAGTCCGACATCCCAAAACACAACGCAAGGAGGCTAGAACATGAGACAGCCACTGACGGCTGCTGGCCGGGAGAGCGCGAAGGTCGCCGTGCTCGTCGGCGTGTACCTCGCGGCGATCGTCACCGCCAACCTCGTCACCGCCCGCTACGGGCCAACCGCATCGGTCTACAACGCCTTCGCGCTGATCGGACTCGACCTGATCACCCGCGACCGGCTCGCCGACTTTTGGGGCACAAGCCGCTGGCAAAGGATGGCGCTGCTGATCGGCGCCGGCTCGGCGATCAGCTTCCTGATCGCGCAGAACGTGCAGGCCATCGCTGAGGCGTCGGCTATCTCGTTCGCCTGCGCGGAGACCGGCGAGGGACTGCTGTACCACTTTTTGCGGCGCCGCGAGTGGGTCCAGCGAGCAAACGCTGCGGCGTGGCTCGGCGCGGCGATCGACAGCTTCGTCTTCCCGACGCTCGCGTTCGGCGGGGTCATGTGGAGCACGACGGTCGGCCAGTTCACCGCGAAGACAGCAGGGGCGCTGCTGTGGTCGGCGGTCATCGCCAGGGTCCGGCCACGTCGGTTGCAGGCGGGGGCGTGATGCACTACCACGGCACGCCGATAACGCCGCGTCCGAAGCTTCTAGAGCTTGCCGGGCGGTGCTTTTGCGTGAGCTTCGCCGCGCCTCACGACATCACCGCCTGCCACGAAATCGGGCAGGCGGTGATGCTCGACAACGGCGCGTTCACGTTCTGGCGCACCGGGCGGGCCGTTAGCTGGGAGGCGTATTACGAGTGGTGCGAGCGGTGGCTTGCCTACCGCACGACGTGGGCGGTGATCCCGGACGTCATCGCCGGCAGCGAGCACGAGAACGACCGGCTGCTCGCCGGCTGGCCCTTTGGCACCAGGGGCGCCCCGGTTTGGCACATGCACGAACCGATCCGGCGGCTGCTTCGGCTCGCCGACAGTTGGCCACGGGTCTGCATCGGCAGCTCGCAGAAGTACCGGAGCGTCGCCGGGCCCGCCTGGCATCGACGGATGACCGCAGCGATGAACGCTCTCTGCGGCAACGGTCCAGCCCCGGTGTGGCTGCACATGCTCCGCGGGCTCAGGCTCGCCGGCAGCAGCTACCCCTTCGCTTCGGCTGACTCGGCCAACGTCGCGCGCAACCACGCCGGAGCACCAACACGCGGCATCGCTCGGCAGAGCCCCGGCGCGATGGCCGCCCGCATCGACCGGCGCCAGTGCCCCGGGCGCTGGCACAAGACCAGCACACCCCGGCCGGCGAGGAGGACGGCGATATGAGCCAGCCGCAGGTGAAGCAGACCCCGGATGAGCTGATCGCCCTCGCACGCGCCGAGCACAAGCCGGTCGCTACCTGCTGCTTGTTCAGTGGCGGCAACGACTCGACGGTGCTCGCCCATCGCTGCCGCGAGCACTACGACGGGCTGGCTTGGATCGACACCGGCACCGCGGTCCCCGGCGTCGAGACGTTCGTGCGCGAGTACGCCGAATGGATCGAACAGCCTCCCGACGCAGAGCAAGCTGTGGTGGGAGATTCTCGCCTCCGCGGGCGGTGAGCGGGGATGACCGTCGTGAGCAGCGTCTTGGCGGGCGATCGCGGCTGGTTCCTGTGCGCTTCCTCGCTTGGTTCCTCGGTCTGCTCCTGGGTCGGTTCCTCACGACTCGGGGGCTGTGGGGGCGCTTTCCCGCTCACCGTCTGGGGTTTCGCGGAGTTGGCCGCCGCCGACATCTATATGTCTGGAGTAACTCGGTGAGGGAGTCTTCGCCGCAGGAGCGCGCGGCGGTGGTCGCGCTTGTCGCCGGGATCGTGCTGGTGCTGGCTGTGAAGGCGCTGGCGCCTGCCGTGTCCAGTCTTGTCAGCTTGGCCGCTTCGAGTCCTGGTCGGCTGGTCGGTGATCTGCTGCCGGTGCTGTCGGGAACGCTCGCCGTCGGTGGTGGGCTGCTCGCTGCCCGGAAGATCGCTGTCTTTAGGACGCTTCGGTCGAGGGTCCGTGTCGAGCTGTTGCCGTCGGAGGCGTTCGATCCTTCGCCGGAAGCTGTGGTGCGGTTCGCTGCGCAGCTGGCGCGTGTGCGTCGTGCGGTGCTCGGCTGGCTTGATCGTCCTGCGAGCGCTGTCCGTGTCGAGGTCGCCAGTGGCCCTGATGGGCTGTTGCACTACGTGCTCGAAGTGCCTCGTCGCGGGATGCCGGCTCTGTACTCGGCGCTCGGCGCTTACGACGAGCTCGAAGTCAGGGAGGCTGCCTGCCGGCCGCCCGAGGATGGTGGTGTGGTGGGGCGGGCCGAGTTGGTGCTCGCCCGCTCCTCAGCGCTGCCGCTGGCCGAGGTTGGCCTCGCACCCGATCCGTTGCAGAGCTTCGCGGCCGCTCTCGCGGGGCTGAGCGGCGGCCGTGGCGAGCACGCGGTCGTCGCGCTCGATGTGATGCCGGCGGCTGCCCACCAGCGGCGTAGGCTTCGTCGTCGGCTGTTGCGCGAGGCCGGTCGCCTCCAGGCAATGCCAGCGGGAGGGCTGAGCGGGCCGCTGGGTCAGAGGCAGGCCGGGGGCAGGATGGGTGTGTCCGAGGCCGCTGGTCGACGGTTTGAAGGGCGCGCGGTCGAGCGCAAGCTCGGCGGGGGCGAGCCCCTCTTTGGGTTGCAGTTGCTGGTGCAGGTTCGCGCCGCAAACAAGCCACGGATGCAGAGTCACATGCTCTCGCTGCTGGCGTGCTTCGATGCGTTCGCCGGGGAGAATCATCTGCGGGTCGCCGGGCTGAATCTCGGTGGGGTCGGCTCCACCGGATCGGACTTGCCGTGGAGGCGTGGCCGGTTCGACGCTCGCCTCTCCAGTGGACGGTTTGCTCCTCGCCGCCGCCGGATCGTTGGGGCGGGGGAGATCGCTGGGCTGCTGAAGCCCGCGACGGTCAACTGTGCCGCTGAGAACGTCGCGCGCTCCGGTGGAGTGATCCCGCCGCCGCCGGTTCAGCTTCCGATCTTCAGCGGGCAGCGGGACCTGATCCCGCTCGGCCGTGTGCAGGACCGCAATGGCGACCGGATGGTCGGCGTGCGCGTCTCGGAGACGTTCTTCGCCTACCAAGCTGGCCGCTCCAGGTACGGCAAGACCGAGACCGGGATCGGCCAGTTCGTCCACCTCGTCCGCAGCGGCTACGGCGGCATGTTCTTGGATCCGCACGCCGACGCGATCCGGGAGATCAAGACCTATCTCGCGGACATGAAAGATCGGGTCATCGAGATCGACCTCTCCGACCCCGACCGCCAGGGACAGCAGCCGGCATGGAATCTCTTTTGGCTGGAGCGTCGGACCGCCGGGCAGGCCGCGGCGAGGGTCGAGGCGTTCGTGGACGCGCTGGCCGCCGCGCTCAGGTGGGACGACAGGAACACGCGCGCGTTGAACATCGCGACGCAGGCGGCGCAGGGACTGATGGAGCTGGCGCAGCGGCTGCCGGCGAAGCTCGCCCCAACGGTCTTTCAGGTCCCGACCCTGTTGTCGAACACCGAGTGGCGGGAGGCCGCGCTGCCGCATATGTCGCCGGGGACCGCGAGCTTCTTCCGAGATCGCTTCCCGAAGCTCGCTCCCGACGCGGCCACGGCGGTCACGAACATCATCGACAGGCTGCGCGCCGCGCGCCCCGTGGCCGCGTTGATGGGCACCGCCGTGTCGACCTACAGCGCCGAGCGCGCGATGCGCGAAGGCAAGATCGTGCTGGCCTGCCCGGGCTCGGGGTCAACAAGGGACCGGCTGGTGGCGAACCTGCTGGTGTACGACCTGCTGCACGCCTTCAAGCAGCGCGCGCACCTAGCACCCGAGCAGCGTCGTTCGTTTTGGCTGTTCCTCGATGAGCTTCAGACCTATGACGGACCGAACCTGCCCGTGCTTTTGGAGCAGTCAGCGAAGTATGGGGGACGAGGATTCCTGTTTAACCAAAACCCCGACCGATTGAGCGACCCGACTTGGAACGCCGTTACCACCAACCGCTCGCACCTCTCGTCCACAACGGTGAACGCCAGGGCGGCACAGATGATCGCCAGGGAGTGGTCGGGGCAGATCGAGCCCGACATCCTGACCCGGCTGGAGCGGTTCACCTATCTCTCACAGGTCACGCTCGGCAAGCACGCGAGCAAGCCGTTTCTCGTGCGTGGCGTGACCGCGCGCGAGCTGCACGGCGAGCACTACACCCCGCCCGCCCAAGCGCCCGCCCAGTCGGATGGGCCACAGCGCGGCGCGATCGATCAGACACTGAAGGTGGTCGAAGGGCACGATGAGAGAATCCTCCGCTGGCTGGAGCAGCATCGCCCCTCCCGCAGAGATCAAGATAACGAAGGCAGGGCGCACTCGCCGAATAGCGGCGGGCGACGAGTACTCCAAGGCCGTCCGCAGAAAGAGCGCCGGCCCCGATGAGCGCTCGCGCAAGCAATAGCTCGCTGCCGATCACCGCAGGAGTGGTGCTCGAAAGCCTGTATCAGCACCGACTCCTGTCGAGCAGCCAGCTCCACCGCATGCACACGCCCACGGCTAGCGCCAGGTGGACCCGCCGGATCTTGACCGGGCTCAAGCGCCACGCGCTGATCGCTTGCCTGCGGGCCGCCGACGGGGACGGCAGCGTCTACTACCTCACGGTCAAGGGCGCCAGGGCGGTCGAGTCGATTGGGACGCCCGCGCAGGCACGTCGGAAGGTCATCACGCGAGAGCATGCAATGGGTCCGCTGCGCGCCCACACCCTGGCCGTCAACGAGACGGGCCTCGCGTTTCTACTGGCGGCGAGGGAGCGTGGCGATGACTTCGGACCGCTGGCGTGGCAGCACGAGATCGCCCACCCAATCGGCACGCGCCGCGGACAGGTGCTGATCGCCGACGCGCTGCTCAGCTATCTCCGCTTCGGTGACAATGGCAAGCTGATCTTCGAGACCCGGCTCCTGGAGCTAGACCGCGGCACGCTGCCCACCGACACGCTCGCGGTCAAGCTCGCGCGCTACGCCCGCGTCTACCACTACACCTCGACCGGCCACAGCTCGCCCGACTGGAAGTCTCGCTATCCCGTGTTTCCCGGCGTTATCTGCGTCCTGGCCGGCTTGCCGCAGGCCGCCCTCGAACGTCGCGCCCAGGTCGTACTCGCCCTCTGTCGCGCGGACCACCTGCTCGCCAGCACGCCCGAGGTCGAGGTATCGCTCGCTCTGCTCACTGACCTGCGCAACGAGGGGCCCTTCGCAGCCATCTGGCAGCGACCCGACAGGCCACAGATCATGGACTGGCTCGGCCGCGCGGCGACCAGCGAAGGCGGTCGCGAGCCATGAGCGCCGAGCGCCAGCCGCCCCGCCAGGTGAGCCAACCCACCTCGTCTGCCACCCGAGGGCGTCCTGGTGTTCCGAAAGCCCACCGGCTGATTCAAGACAAACCCGAGCCTCCGACCACCCGCTCCAGAAGAAGGTGAAACGTGCCTAGCCGATCACGAACCTGGCGAGTAACACAAGCCGACTGCTTCACCGCTATCGCCAAGCTCGCCGCCAACAGCGTCGATGCGGTGATAACCGACCCGCCATACGGGATCGGTGTGAACGGCATGGCATGGGATCGGCCAGGAAAGCTCGACCCCAACCTGGCACCGGAGAATAGGCGCGCGCCGCACACCAACCCGATCGACTCCTTCCAGGACTTCTCCCGCGAGTGGGCGAAGGCGTGTATTCGCGTGCTGAAGCCCGGCGGGCACGTCGCTGCGTTCGCGGCCCCGAGAACGTGCCACCGTCTCACCTGCGGCCTCGAAGAAGCCGGGTTTGAAGTTCGCGACGTCCTGATGTGGCTCCAAGGCCAGGGATACCCCGCCACGCGGGTCCTTCCCGACGGGCTCGGCACAGGGCTGAAGCCGTGTTGGGAGCCGATCGTGCTGGCCCGCAAGCCACTGCAGGGCACCCTCGACGCGACGCTCGCCGAGCACGGCACAGGCGCGATGAACATAGACGCCTGCCGTCTACAGCTCACCGCGCAGGACTGCCCGACCGAAGGGCGCTGTCACGGCCGGCGAATCACCGCCGACCAGCGAGGTCGCTGGCCGGGCAACCTCGTGCTCTCACACGGCCGCGAATGCAACGACGAGCGCTGCGAAGCGGACTGCCCGATCGCGCTGCTCGGCGAGCGCCACCGCTTCTTCTACTGCGCGAAGGCGCCACGCAAAGAGCGGGACGCCGGCTGCGAGCTGCTGCCCAAGCAGGTCGTGCAGACCTTCAAGATCGGCGCCTACAACGAGCAGCTATGCGCGGAACATCCCGTGGGCAATACCCACCCCACGGTCAAGCCGATCGACCTGATGTGCTGGCTCGTGCGGCTGCTCACGCCAAAGGACGGGCTGGTACTCGATCCCTTCACCGGATCAGGCAGCACCGGAGCCGGATGCGTGCTGGAGGCGGTGCGCTTCCACGGCATCGAGCGGGAAGCCGAGTACGTACCAATCGCACGCGCGAGGATCAGCTACTGGGCTCGCAGCGCCAAGGGCGCACGTCGCCGCAGAGGCTGCAGCGGCGCGTACGCGCGAGCCAACAACCGGGGAACGAGAGCATGAGCCCGCCTCCAAGCCAGCGGCGCCGGATCAAACCCACGACCGCGCGCCGGTCCGAAGTAGGGCCGTCGCGGCAACGATCGGGGCCGCCCGTGACCTCGGCCGCCGGCTCGCTTTCAGGGCACGGTCGAGCTAACGTCCATGCACCAGAAAATCGGCCGGGCGGCGGTGGAACGCCCCCGGCCCGACACAGGAGATCACGCCTCCCATGCAACACAAACCTACCACCGGCACGCTCGCAGGCGGCGACGCTCAAGCCGCGACGCGGCGGCCACGCACGGCAAAAACCACTCCGCCTCGAGGTGACCATCGTGCCGATGCCCGAGCCAGAGTCGAATCTCCTCCGCGTTCGACAGCTCGCAGTAATCGTCAAGCTGCTGCAGCGCGCAGCCGCCGAAGCATCGGGCACGGGGAGGCATGAGCAATGAGCATTACTTCCGCCCGTCCTAAAAGCCCCACAGGACCGGCCCCTGTAGCACAGGCGGGAATGCGGCTCGCGTTTCTCGGCCGCACTTCCGACGAAGATGCCCAAGATCCATCGCTCTCGCTGCCACGACAGCTACGAAAGTGCGAGGAAGAAGCCGCGCAACACCACCACGCGGTAGTCGCGCACTATTGGGAAGTCGAAAGTAGCCGCACGCCGTTGGAGCTTCGCGGAACGAAAAACACTGACTGGTCTAACTTCAACGTTCCCATACCCCGTGACGGTGGAATCCAAGAGCTAATCCGCGACGCCTCCTCCGGTCGATTCGATGGCGTGATAGTCGAGAGCATCGACCGCGTTGCCCGGATGACCGCCGACGCGACCCGCGTTGAGCAGGAACTTGAACGCGCCGGGGCGGTCCTGTTCGCCGCCGACGAACCGATGGTGACGAACGCAACCGCGATCCTCACCCGACGAGTCAAGCAGGGAGTCTCTGAGTGGTACATAAGAGACCTCCTCGAACGCAGCCGCCGCGGGATGGAGGAGAGCGTTCGGCAAGGGTGGCACACAGGAGGTCGGGCGCCTTACGGGTACGTGCTTGAGCAGCACGACCACCCAAATCCGAGCAAGGCTCGCGAAGGCAAGCACAAGCATCGCCTCATTTTTGACCCGATACGAGCTGAAGTTGTCCTGGTGATCTTCGAGGACTACTGCATCCGTTTCCTCGGGCTAGGAGCCATCTGCGACAAGCTCAACGGCAATCCCGAGCGCTTCCCGCCGCCGATCCCGAACCGCAAGGATGAGAACGGCCTAGCGCACACATGGAGCCGAGGCGTCGTTCAAGCCATCCTCAGAAACCCGAAGTACACCGGATACAACGTCTGGAACCGCCACGACCGACGCCGCAACACTCCATTGATCCGACCGCGCGAGGAGTGGATTTGGAGTGCCGAGCCGACACACCCCGCGATCGTGCCGAGGGAGCTGTTCGACATGGTTGAGGAGCGGGCGCTGAAGAACGGCAAAGGGCTACCCCGCACTCGCAACAAGGACAACCACACAACAGCCCGGCGCGTCTATCCGCTCCGTGGACGCGTCCGGTGCGGACTGTGTGGATTTCGAATGGAAGGCTCCCACCAAAAGGGCTCCAACTGGTATCGCTGCCAGTACGTGTACCGCCGCGGGCCGGCAGCGGCAGATATAGCCGGCCATCCCAAGGTCTACGGCGTCAAGGAGGACAAGATTCTTGGCCCAGTCCTTGACTTTCTCGTGCGCCGAGTATTCGGGCCGGACCGGCTACAACTTCTGCGGGACGAACTGGGCACCGCGACTGCTTCTACTTGGGCGGATCACGCCGACGAGCTAAAGCGGCTCGAAAGCGAGTTGACCAAGATCGCTAGTGCGGTCCGCAACCAGACGCTTCGCTTGGAGGAGCACGCGGACCCGAACCATCCAATCGTCGCGCTCGCGACAGAGCGCATAGTCGAGCTCACGAGCCGAAAGAACGCCGTAGAAGGCTCAATCGAAGGGCTCCAGGCCAAGCGCCCCGTCGGGACCGATCCCGACGAGATAGCCGCGATCCTCGACGCCGTGCCCGACCTGCGGCCGACAATCGCGAAATCAACGGACGCCGACCTCGCGGAGCTATTCAACGCCTTCGACGTAGGCATAACCTACGAGCGCCAAACCGAAACGCTGAAGCTAGCCGCGACGCTCACGCCCGAGCTTCTGCCCAAGCTAGGCCACGAAAACCAAAAAGACCGCGACAACGAAAGGTCGCAGGATTACGGCATAGCGGGGGCGGGATTCGAACCCGCGACCTTCGGGTTATGAGCCCGACGAGCTACCAGACTGCTCCACCCCGCGTCGCTCCTCATGTTCTAGCAAAGATCTGCCCGCTCCAGGGCTCGCGTGAGGGAGCTCGCAGCGGCGCAGCCGGTCTCTTTAGGATCCCGCCCGATGCGCACCGCAGTCATCGACATCGGCACCAACTCGACCCGCCTGCTGATCGCCGACGTGTCCCCCGCCGGTCAGATCTCCGAACTAAGCCGCCGCTCGATCGTGACGAGGCTCGGGGCGGGCGTCGACTCGACCGGGGCCCTCGCGGAGGCGGCACAGGCCCGCGTGGTCGACGCGCTCGAGCAGTTCCGCCCCGAGCTCGAGCGCCTGCAGCCCGAGCGCAACCTCGCGGTCCTCACCTCGGCCGTGCGCGAGGCCTCCAACGGCGCCGAGTTCGCCAAGCGCATCGGCAAGTCCTTCGGTCTGGACGCACGGGTCCTCTCCGGCGACGAAGAGGCCCGGCTGACGTTCCTGGGCGCAATGTCCGAACAATCGTCGGCCAGCACCGAAACCCAGGCGCAAGGCCAGCCGACCGTCGTGATCGACATCGGGGGCGGATCGACCGAGTTCGTCGTCGGGGTCGACCGCCAGGCCGGCTTTCACGTCTCGCTCGACGCGGGGGTCGTGCGAATGAGCGAGCGCCACATCCACAGCGACCCGCCCGACCCGGCGCAGCTCCAGGCCCTCGCCGCCGACACGCGCTCGATCTTCCTGCAGGGGCTGCCTGCACACGAGGGCGAGGCGGTCCAACGCGGAATCGCAGTGGCGGGAACGGCCACCTCGGCCGCCGCCATCGACCAGGCGCTCGACCCCTACGACCCGGTGCGCGTCCATGGATACACGCTGCTGCTCGCCACCGTCGAGCTGCTGCTCGCGCGCCTGGCGGACATGACCGAAGACCAGCGCCGCTCGGTCGTCGGCCTCGACCCCTCCCGCGCGCCCACGATCGTCGCGGGCATGATCCTGCTCTCACAGGCGATGCGCATGTTCGACCTCGACCGCGTCGAGGTCTCCGAGCACGACATCCTCTACGGCGGCGCCCTCATGCTGGCCGGCCTCGCCTGATCGGCTCGCCCGTCAGGCGAGATTGGACTTGCGCGGATACACCACGGTCGGGTCGGTGAGCACGTTGACGAGCGCGGGCGCCTGCGCAGCCAGCGCCCGCCCGAGCGCGGGTACGAGCTCGTCGGGACGCTCGACCAGCTCGCCATGGCAGCCAAGCGCCTCGACCACCTGATCGTAGCGCGTGCCCGCACGCAAGTCCGCGGCAACGGAATAGCCGTACAGGAACTCCATCGGATGTTTCTCGAGCGCCCAGATGCCGTTGTTGCCCATCACGCCGACGACGTTGACGCCGTGCCTGGCGAGCGTGTCGAAGTCCATCCCCGAGAAGCCGAACGCGCCATCGCCGAGCAGCAGCACCACCTGGCGCTCGGGATGGGCGAGCTTGGCCGCAAGCGCATAGCCCGATCCCGTGCCCAGACAGCCGAACGGCCCCGGATCGAGCCAGCAGCCCGGCTCGAAGCTGTCGATCACCCGTCCGGCGTACGAGACGAAGTCACCGCCATCGCAGACGATGATCGCGTCGCGCTCGAGCACCTTGCCGAGCTCGCGGTATACGCGCAGCGGGTGCAGCGGCGCACGGTCGTCCTCGAGCTCCTCACGCTCGCCCTCGCGCCGCTCGGTCTCGATCTCTCTGAGCTCGTCCACCCAGGCTTCGCTGGCTAGCGCGTGGCTGCCGGCGGCCGAGGTCAGGTCGGCGAGCGTCTGGTCGAGCGCTCCGTACAGCTCAGCCGCGACCGCCCTTGGGTGGCGACGTTCGGGCTCGGCCGTATCGACCACGATGATCTCGCTGTCATCGGCGAAGGCCCCGCCGAAGCCCAGCCGGAAGTCCATCGGCACGCCGATCACGAGCGCCACATCCGCTCGCTTGAGCCCGTGCGAGCGAGCGCGCGAGAAGAACAGCTCGTGATCGGCAGGCACGCACCCGCGCGCCAGCCCGTTGAGGAAAACCGGAACCCGCAGCGTCTGTGCCAGCGCCAGCAGCTCACCCTCGCCGTGACCCCAGTAAAGGTCCGTGCCCGCCATGATCACCGGACGCTCGGCCGCTCGCAGCAGCTCTCCGGCCCGTTCGATCGCCGCGCCCTCGGCGCCTTTGCGCTCGCGGCCTGGAAGAGGCTGGAGCGCATCGGGCGGCTCGGCCGCCTCCATGAACACGTAGTCCAGCGGAAAGTCAACGAAAGTCGGTCCCCCGTGCGGCGCAAGCGCGGTGGTGAAGGCCTCGTCGACCAACCCGGGGATCTCGGCCGTGCTCTCAGGTGTCGTGGCGAGCTTCGTCAGTGGACGTACGAACGGCACGTGATCGATCTCCTGCAGCGATCCCATTCCCCACCGCCCCGCCGGGGCGCGCCCGCCGAGCACCACCAGCGGCGAGTGGTTCGCCTGAGCGCTTGCGATCGCGCTCACGCCGTTGGTCACTCCCGGTCCCGCCGTCAAGGCGCACACACCCGGCTCGCGCGTCACCTTCGCCCACCCCTCGGCCGCGAACGCGGCCGTCGACTCGTGGCGCACATCGACGATCGCCACGCCCTCCTCGCGACAGCCGTCATAGATCGAGAACAGGTGCCCGCCCGACAGCGTGAACAGCTTGCTGACTCCGTGCGCCCGCAGGCGCCGGGCGATCAGGCGTCCGCCATGGAAGGTCTCCGTGCTCTCCTCGCTGCTCTGCTCGACCGCCATCGAATGCGACTCTATCCGCTGGCCCCTTCGATCGCCGTCAACGCCGCGACTGCGCTCGCGCCGATCGACTCGAAACCAGTACCCGGGACGGGAATCGAACCCGCAGGGCTCATACGAGCGGCGGATTTTAAGTCCGCTGACTTTGCCATTTTGTCCACCCGGGTCTCCCGATCGTATCGGTCCGGAGCGCCAGGCCATACGACAGCTCGCGGCCCCCGTGGCACGGCAAGGGCTCGCAAAGCACCGACCCACGCGCGCGCACGCGCGCGCGCGTGGGCTCTCGTATGGAGTCGCGCTCCCTGCCGCCCATTCGCCCTCGCTTACTTGCCGCCCGGCCTTCCGCGCTCCCGTGCCGCCAGCCTCCTGTCTGCAGGCATCCGGTCCGCATGATCCGGCCTGCCTGACGCTCTGCGCAGGATCGCGAAGCCCTCCGCAGCCTTTATCGGGGCTGCGGAGGATCTTTAGAAAAGGCATGCCTGGCCTTTAGAAAAGCGCAACTACTCGGTTGCTACGGTGTCCCACGGGTAGAGAACTACTGGGAAGGACCAGGTGCCGTGGAGGTCTCAGCACTCACACATAAGGGCATGCCGGGCCTCAGCGGCCCGTCTGCGCTGCTGCGACTGCAGTCTGACGAGCGCCTGATCACGCTGACCCGGCGCGGCCAGCACGCCGCCTTCGAGGTCCTGTTCTCGCGCTACCAGTCGCGCCTGCTGGCGTTCTGCCGGCACATGCTCAGCTCGCGCGAGGATGCCGAGGACGTCCTGCAAGAGGTGTTCACGGCCGCCTTCAACGCGATTCTGGCCGACGAGCGCGAGATCAACGTGCGTCCGTGGCTCTACCGGATAGCGCGCAACCGCTCGCTCAACCACCTGCGCCGCGCCTCGGCGATCGGCGTGGACTCGATGGACGTGCACTTCGCCGACCACGGCTTGTCGACCGGCGAGCGCGTGATGCGCCGCGAGAGCTTCAGACAGCTGCTCGGCGACGTCAACGAACTGCCCGAGACGCAGCGCACCGCGCTGTTGCTGCGCGAGATCGACGCGCTCTCCTACGAGCAGATCGCAGACGCGATGGAGACGACGGTGCCGTCGGTGAAGTCGCTGCTGGTGCGCGCCCGCATCTCGCTGGCCGAGGCGGCCGAGGCCCGCCAGCTGAGCTGCGAGGAAGTGCGCCTGCAGCTCGGCGAAGCTGCCGAGGGCTTGGGCAAGGTCGGTGCTCCCGCGCGCCGGCACGTTCGCGGCTGTGAACGCTGCCGCTTCTTTAAGCGCCAGCTCAAGACCAACAACCAGGCGCTGGCGGCGATCTTCCCGGTCGCGCCGCTGCTGATGGCCAAGAAGCTGATCCTCACGAAGCTCGGCTCGACCGCTTCGGCGAGCAGCGCCCACGTCGGCGCCGGCGCCGGCGCGAGCGCCACGGCGACAGCGACCGCCGGAGCCGGCGCAGGCGCGGCGGCAACCGCCGGCAGCAGTGCCGGCGGCATCCTCACGGCCGGCGCGGGCGCGGTCGCGAGCAAGGCCGTTGCCGGTCTGGCGGCCGCCGCGATCGTGACGGCGGGAGCCGTCGAGGCCGAACACGCGAGCAAGCCGGCGCCCCATCACCATGCTGTCGCCGCCACGTACGCGCCCACGAGGCCGGCCTTCGAACCGGTGGTCGTGCACGAGCACGTCCAACCGGCGACCGTGCCGCCCGCGCGCGCCCACGCCGCGTCGCTCGCGCGCCACCTGAAGGCCCATCCGGCCTCGGCTTCGAAGAACCCGGTGGCGAGCACCGCCGTCAAGCTGACCGCCGACGCCAAGACGCCTGCCGACAGCCCGACCACCGCCGTGAAGCAGCCGGTCGCGGCGGCGCCCAAGACAGCGGCTGCGCCGCCGGTCGTGACCCAGGTGACCAGCCAGACGACCGTGCTCCCGAATTCGGCTACCAGCGACGGCGCACCGCCGACATCGGCGCCTGAAGTCGCACCTGCGGGTGCCACTGAAGCCGCCACCGGCGGCACGGTGGCGGTGACCGAAACGCCACCTGCGACCCAGACCACGCCATCGAGTCCGCCCGCAGAAGGCGCGCCTGAAGCCCCACCTGCGGAAACGACGACGCAGCCGCCCGCGACTCCCGAAGCTGAAGGCGAAAGCTCGGCGACGTCCTCGCCGGACCAGACCTCGACGGTCGAACAGACCGCGACCGAATAGGCGACGGCGCGGCACCTCAGGGCGCTCGAGCTGCCCCAGGGCCGTTGGACGCCTCAGCACCGTTGGGCGCCTCAGCACCGTTGGCGCGCGCAGGACCGTTGGGCGCCTCAGGACGTTGGCCGTCTCGGGACCGTTGGCCGCCGCAGGCCGGTGCGGCGCCTCAGGGCCGTTGGCCGAGGACGCCTGCGATCGCCTCGGTCAGGGTCGCGTGGAGCTGTGGCCGCTCGAACCCGAGATCGTGCGAGAGCAGCCACCACGTTTGTACGTCGCAGAGCGCGATCAGGGCGCCGCGCCGATGCGTGCGCGTTGGCTCGGCGAGGTCTTCGAGCCACGGCTCGAAGACGTGCTCGACCCACTCGTAGTGCACCTGGCGGGCGAGCTGCGAGAGCTTGGCCAGGGCGGGTGGGCCGCTCTCCCAGGCGCCGACGCGCAGCGAGCGCTCTCCCCAGGTCTCGTAATGGTCGAGGAGGTTCTCGACCGCCGCCTCGATGTCTCCGCGCGGGGCGCTCCAGCGCTGGTCGAGCACCTGCGCGCCCGCGCGCGCGAGCGCCTGCAGCAGCAGGCCGTCCTTCGAGCCGAAGTGGCGCAGCAGCGTCTGCTTGGTGGTGCCGGCGCGCGCCGAGAGCGCGTCGAGCGACGTCTCCTGCCAGCGACCCCCGTAGAACTCCTCGGCGGCCGCCTCGGCGAGCGCGTCCCGCGTGCGCTCTCGCGCGCGTGCGCGAGCCATCTGCTTGTACGGGCGGCGATTCGCCTGGCTGGCAGAGCGCTCGGGCGGCACAGCGGCGCTCAGTCCTGGAGTGCCAGGGCCGCGGGCACGCCTGCCGCCATGTAGCCGGGGATCGCGAGGATCGCGAGCGCCGTGGCCATCACCAGCACGAGGCTTCCGAGCGCGGCGAGCGCGGTGATCGAGTAGACCACGGGGAAGTTGATCGCGCTGGCCAGCGCCCGGTCGGCCAGACGCTGGCCGTAGAGGCCGAACACCGCCCCGGTGAGACAGCCGACGCCGAGCAGCAGCAGGCTCTCGAGCAGGATCGTGTGCCACAGCTCCACGCGTGGGATGCCCTCGAGCTTGAGCTTGGCCAGTCGCGGCCGTCGTTGCCAGACCATCGCGCCGACGGCCGCGGCCATCGCGAGCACCGACACGATCAGGATCAGCACGGCGATCTCGGTCAGGCGCGAGAGCGCCTGGTGGCTCAACGCGCGCTGGCCCGCGATCTGCTGCGCGGCGCTCTTGACGGCCAGGCCCGAGCTTGCCGGGAGGTCACGCTGGATCGCGCGCACGCCCGCAGCCGTCGATATGCCAGGCGCGAGCACGATGTTGTAGGCGCTCGGGTCTTGGCTGCCCCAGGCGCTGGTGTAGTCCGGGGCGTTCATGACGATCGCGCCCGGCGCCCAGCCGACGTTTGTCGAGAGCCCGGCGAGCCGCACCGTCAGCGGGTTCGGCGTCGGCAGCGTGAACGCTTGGCCCACATGCAGATGCTGTTCGGCGGCGACCGCCTGCGAGAGCACCACCCAGCCTCCGCTGCGCACCCGTTCGGCGACGGTTCGTGGGTTGCCTTGGACGAGCTGAGAGGAGAGCAGCGGCGCGAGGTTCTGCGCCGAGGGCGCGATCACGAGCAGGCGCCGCTGTCCGTAGTCGAGCAGCACGCTGCGGTACAAGCGCAATGAGCTCACCTGTCCGAGCCGTTCGAGCCCGGCCCGGTCAACGGGCGTGAACGGAGCCGTGGCGAGCACGTTGTATGCGCCGGCCGGGGCGACCCACACGTCGCTGCCGGCAGTGAGGTCGCGCGAGGTGTTTTCCAGGCCGTGCAGCAGATCCCCGTGGGCGCCGGCGATCGCGACGCTGCCGAACACCGCGATCGCGCCGGTGGCCGTGATCGCGACGGCGCGAGCGCGCGCCGCGCGCAGCTCCATCACCGCGACGTGCGGGACGACGCTCGTCATCGCGGCGGCGATTCGCCTGGTGACGGCGAGCGTGGCGCTGAGCGCGAGCGGCAGCACCAGCAACAGCGCCGCGAGCAGCAGCACCATGCCGGGCACCGCTGCATCGGGCGCGGCCAGCAGCAACGCGCTCGCGCCCAGCAGGCAGACCAGGCCCGCGAGCGCCGGCCACCATCCCGCACCCGGTCCGCCGGCGCCTTCGTGGGTGCTCACGGCGGCGAGCGGGTCGCGCGAGAGGATGTCGCGCAGCGGGCTGAGCACCGCCACGGTCGCGGCCAGCATGCCCCCGCCGACGGCGATCGCGATGCTCGCCGCGCTCACGACGCGTTGGGATCCGACCGTGAAAGCAAGCGAAAGGAACGCGGGGCTGGACCCGAGCAGGTGGATCGAGAGCTCCTCACCGAGCGCCAGGCCGAGCGCGCATGCGACCACGCCGAGCACGACCGAATCGAACAGGAGCACCGCGATCACGGTTCTCGGCGCATAGCCGTCGCGGCGCAGATCGACGATCAGCCGTCGGCGCTGCGGGACGGTCAGGAGCATCGCGTTGAATGCGAACAGGAAGCCGACGAGCGCGCTGATCACCGAGAACAGCGAGGTCGCCTGGTTGCTGACGGCCGCGGCCTTGGCGAACAGCCTTTCTTCGTGATCGACCGTCTCGACGTTCAGGTGCCCGGCGCCGATCGCCTCGAGCGCGGCGCGCACGCGGGCCTGGGCGCCCGCGACCGGCTGCACCAGGATGCGGCTGAGGCGCCCGCCCAAGCCGGTGATTTCCTGGGCGTAGAACAGCGGCGCGACGATCACGGGGCTGTCGATCAGCGCCCCGATCTGCTTGGTCGAGAGCTGTTCGTAGAGGGGCGCTTCGGTGCTGCGGCCGCCGGTCTGGAGCGTGACTTCCTGACCGAACTTGGTCACACCGAGCCTGCGCGAGAGCGGCGCCGGGATCACGACTGCGCCGATCCCACCGAACGGTGTGAGCGCCGTGTGGCGCACGAGCGTCCCGTCCAGCTTGGACAGGCTGGAGTCGGCCCCGATCAGCTCGACCGACTCGCTGCCGCGAGGGCCGACGGCGTTCGCACCGGCTTCGAGCAGCGGCGCCGCCACGTGCACACCGTCGACATGGCGAACGCGAGCGAGCACGCTCGCGGGGAAGCCCTGTGGTCCGCGCGCCACCAGCTGCAGCGTGGCATTGCCGACGATCCCGCGCGCGAACTGCGAGACCGAGCTCTGCAGGCTTGCGCTGGATACCTGCGAAGCGAACAGCAACGCCACGCCCGCGGCGATCCCGACCACAGCCAGACACTCCTGCAGCAACCGCGCGCGCAGCCGCACGCGGTACAGGTGCAGGACGTTCCCAGCCTTCACCTCGCGGCCTCCGTTCGCCCTATCCGACGGCCAGCTGCACCTGGACCTGCTCGCTCTCGTAGTCCGAGAGCCGGCCATCGCGCAGCGCAAACACACGATCGGCGTACTGGGCAGCCATCGGATCGTGGCTCACGAGCACCACCGCGACCGCGCGCTCGCGGCAGAGACCGCGCAGCAGCTCGAGCACTTCGCGGCCGCGCTGCGTGTCGAGGCTGCCGGTCGGCTCATCGGCGAGCAGCAGCCGCGGCTTGGTCGACAGCGCGCGCGCGATCATGACGCGCTGACGCTCGCCCATCGAGAGCGTCTCCGAGCGATGCTCCAGGCGCTGGCCCAGGCCCAGACGCTCGAGCAGCGGCCGGATCTCGCGCTGGGCGTCGCGCCAGCGCATCGTGCTGAGCAGCTTCAACGAGGCGTTGTCGATCGCGCTCACGCCTGGCAGCAGGTCGAAGGTCTGGCGGATGAACCCGAGCTCGGACAGCCGAAAGTGAGACGCCTCGCGCTCTGAAAGCGAGGAGACGTCGCGCCCCCCGATCCTCACGGTCCCGGCGGTGGGGGCGAGCAGCGTCGCGATCATCAACAGCAGTGTCGTCTTGCCCGAGCCGCTGGGCCCGTACAGCGCCACCATCTCACCCGCCGCCACGTCCAGCGTGACCCCGTCCACCGCGCGCACGGGTTCGCCGCCGACGGCCGGATAGTGCTTGACGAGATCGCGCAGCTCGAGCATCGGATCAGTCCGAGGCGTTACCGCTGACGTGCACGGTGACGGCGTCGTTCGACCGCTGGATCGTGCCGCTGAAGCTCAGGCCCGAGCCGCGGGCGTGGTTGTAGCTGCCGCTGCCGCCGTTGATCGACATCGAGCCGTTGAACGAGGCGCTTTCGCTGCCGCGGTGATAGCCGGCGCTGCCGTAGCCGGTGATCGAGCCCCCGGAGGGATAGATGTTGACCTGGGCCGTCACATGGCTGCTGGAGACGATCGTGAGGTGAACGTAGATCGTGCCCTTGACCGTCCCCGACGCCGAGCCCTGCTCGTTGAGCGTGAAGCCGTGCTTGCTGGTCAGGTGCAGGCGTCCGGTCTCGTTCAAGGAGAACGTCCTGGCGGCTTTCGCGCTGGGGTCGGCCGTGGACTGGCCGCCCACTGACTGGCCGCGGGTGGCGCGTCGTGCGGCGGCGGCCTGCCCGCCATCGACGAGCGGGCCCAGCGCCAACAGCACGGCGGCGCCCAGCGCTGCCGTCGTGACTGCTGCGCCGAGCCTGCGGGCGCGCGCGCTGATGTGGTGCGTGGTTGGCATTACTTCCCTTTCGTTGTCTTGACCTCGTGGCCATCCATCGTGCGCCCTCCCGGCGTGGTGACGGCTCGGACGCGGTTGGCGCTATCGGTTGCGCCCGGTCTCCTCGCCTGCCCTGCTCGTGCGTTCGACGTCCTCGACGCCCGCGCGGATGCTCTCCACACCCCTATGGATGCTCTCAACGTCCGTTTGGATCCGCTTGCGTTGATGCTGTGCCATTGATCTATAACACTACCTGGACGCAGGCTGCCGCGAGGCACCGGCGCCGGGCCCTGCACGGCTGCCGTCACGGGCACGGAACCGTCGCCGCGGTGCTGCCGATCGAGCCTTCGGCGTAGGTGAATTCGGCGGCGAACGGAAAGCCGCCCGTCGGGCAGCTGGATGGGACCAGGATCGTGTCTGCTCCGCGCGCAGCGTGTCGGCCGCTTGCGCCGATCGTCAGCGAGAACGAGACGATCGAGGCTTCCGGCTCGAACTTGAGCGTGGGGATCGGCGGGATCGTCAGCACGAGCTCTTCGCCGTAGGGCGCGTGCGCGGGGAGCACGGTCCCACTCAACACTGCGCGCTGGTCCACCGGCGTGTATCCCTGAGCGAGGATCTCGAAGGTCGGCTCGAGATTGCTCTGCAGCGGCCCCAGGAAGGCCCACAAAGATGCGTTCTCGCTGATGTTCACGGTCCCGACGTGAACCTCGGCGAGCGCGCGTCCCCCGCCGAGCTGCGATCGCGACGGGCACCCGTGTGGGCCGCGCGCGAGCAGGCGTCCGGCGGCACAGCTGTGAAGGCTCGGGATTTCCAGGTTGAGCCCCGCGGGAAGCTCGAGGACCGCTTTGCGCACGGGCGAGGGCACGCCGAATTCGCCTCCGGCATAGCGGATCGTCACGGTCAGCGACGCCTTCGCCCCAAGCCTGTCGGGCGACAGGTTGGGTGTGATCAGGGCCGTGGTCTGCGCCGGCAGAGGCGACGTGGTCGGCGCCGGCGCGGGCGCGGGGATGGTCTGCGCCGGCAGAGGCGAGACGGTCTGCGCCGGCGCGGCCGCGGCGGTGGTCTGCGCGGGCAGAGGCGAGCCGATCGTCTGCGCTGAGGCGCCTGGCGCGAGGAGCGCACCGGCTGCGACCAGCGCGACAAAAATGCGGATGCTCGACATGTCCTTCCTCTTCTCCCTCACGCGCCGCCAAAGCTTGTGCTCGCGCTCCCGAGCGGGCGCCCACACAGGGGCACGCCGGCGACGAACCCAATGAGACACGATAGCGTCGGCGCCGGGCCGCGCGCGCGGGTACAAGCACGAAGATCCGGCCGTTCGATGGCATCGCCTGCTCCCTCTCCCATCCTGAAGCCCGGTTTCAGATGACCTCCAACTTCAGGTTACCGATGGTAACACGAATAGGGGCGAGCCGTCACCCCACGCCCGCCGCAGCGAACGCTAGCCAATCGTGAACGTTTCGACCGGCAGTTCGAGCACGCCGGTGGTGCCGACGAGCATCGGCGAGGTGACTCCGGGGTTCATCGCAGGCGAGGAGAGCATCGTGATGAAGACGCCGGCCCGTGGATGATGTCGCTCGGGCAGCAGCAGGATGTCGCGCCCGTACATCGCGCGCCCGCTTACGCGAGCGTCGTAGAGGATCTCGTAGGCGGGCACCGTGTTGACCTTCGTTTCGCCCTCGCCGCGCAGCTGGAAGGCTTCATAGCGGCGACTCAGTCGCGGGATGTAGGCGGCCGCGTACAGCGGCAGCTCGACGTTCAGCGGGACCGTGTACGCGGGCAGCATCAATGGGCCGACCGCGAATGAGTCGCTGAGACCTGCGCGGCTGCGACTTTGCACCCGTACATACTCGTCCGCCGCCGGGATCCGGCGGTACAGATCGCGGTAGCTGAAGCTGAACGGAACCGGTCCGCCGTGAGCGTACTGGGCGTTCTCGAGCGTGAACGCTGCACTGAGGAGCAGCGCGACCAGGACCAGTAGGACCAGCACGACGAAAACGCGCGAGCGCCGCGATGCTCGTTGCCAGCGCGGCGCGAGCAGCTGACCGAGCGTTGGCCCGTACTCGGGCTTGAGCGGCACCGCGGGCATCGCGGCCTATTCGCCGAGCGAGAACAGGGCCTCGAGATCGTGGCGCGAGTAGGCGGCGAAGGCCACCATCGTCTGAGTGCGCGCGACGCCGGACAGGCGGCCGATCTCGCCCGTCACCACGTCCGCCAGCTGCTCGTGGTCGGGAACCCTGATGATCGCGACGAAATCCCACTCCCCGGTCACCGAGTAGGCCTCGGCCACGCCCTCGATGTCGGCGAGCTCGCCGCCCAGCGTCGAGAGCGCGTCTCGCTCCGCCTCGATCAGCACGACGGCGTTGGTCATCGTCATGGCGAGTGGCTCTCCCCGGGCGCGAGCACGACGACCTCGCTGATGCCGGCCGACTCGACGTCGGACTTGAACGCCTGCACGTCGGTCTCGATCGGCGGGAACGTGTCGAAGTGGCACGGGATCACCTGCTTGGCTCCGATCAGGCGCGCGGCCTCGACGGCGTCGTGCCGGTCCATCGTGTAGTGCCCGCCGATGCACATGAGGGCGACGTCAACCGTGCCGGCGAGCCTCGAGATCAGCTCCAGATCCG
The DNA here is from genome assembly GCA_035507415.1 of Solirubrobacteraceae bacterium. GTDB lineage: Bacteria > Actinomycetota > Thermoleophilia > Solirubrobacterales > Solirubrobacteraceae > Palsa-744. Next base: position 101,501 of record DATJOF010000070.1, on the reverse strand, counting down.
AGAACACGGCGGTGTCGCCGAGGTGGTAGATGACCTTTCCGCCGATCCGCACCATCAGCCCGGCCGGGGTGTTGACGGTTCCCTTGGGGGTCATCGAGGTGTGCCACGCGGGCTCGAGCCGGACCGAGCCCCAATCGAGCGACACGGTGCCGCCGAGGTTGGGATCGTGAACGGCGATCCCTTCCGCGGACAGCTCGTTGGCGATCTCGACGATCGCCACGACCTCGCAGGAGCAGCGCTTGGCGATCGACACGGTGTCGCCGAAGTGATCCGCGTGTCCGTGCGTCAGCAGGATCGTCTTGGGCTCGAGCTCATCGGCGCTCACGGCCGCCTTCGGGTTGCCGGTCAGGAACGGGTCGATCAACACCGACGTCGAGCCGTCGCTCAGCTCGAACGCGGCGTGGCCCAAAAAGCGGATCTGCATCTTGGCGGCTCCTATTCGGTCGGTGTCTCGCGGGCCTTGCGCGCGCGGGGCACCCCATCATATGAGTGCCCGCCTGACCGAGCCTCACAGCGCCGGGCAGTGATCCGGTACGCCCGTGCGACCGAGCCTCACAGGGCCCGGCAACGATCCGGTAGCCCGTGCGACCGACCACAGCGCCGGGCAGTGATCCGGTAGCCCGCGCGACCGAGCCTCACAGCTCGGGGGGATCGATCAGGTACAGGCCGTAGCCGATCGTGAGGCCGACCGCCCCGCCCGTTACGCCTGCCAGCCAGCTCGCCTCGGGGCGGGCATAGGGCAGGGCCAGGAGCGTCAGCGCGATCGCTCCGGTGCCGAGCAGATCACCGTCGTAGTAGTAGCCGCGGCGGCGGGCCGCGAGATCGGGTACCGCCCATGCCCCCAACAGCGCGAGCGCCGCACCGTTCGCTCCGCTGACGATCGGGTCGGCGTACACCGCGGTCGCCACGAGCGCCCCGGTGACGCCGCCTCCGAGGAAGGTCGCGAGCACGATCGCCGACCCGCGCCGGCGCTCGAGCAGCCAGCCGTAGAGGGCGGTGGCGAGAACCGCCACGAACGCGTAGATGCCGTTGACGTAAGCGAACTGGCTCGACACCAGCTTCCACCAGTGGCCCTGCAGCGAGCCCTCGATCGCGAGCTTGCCGAAGTCCACGTATCCCGCCCAGATCACCAGCCACCCGGCGGCACCCGCGAGGACCAGCGCGATCGTTGCATACGGCCGGCGCTCGCGGGCATAGTCGCTGTGGCGCGCCGCACGGCCCGCGCGCCCGCGTACGAGCGGAGCCCGCGAGACGTTGAGCCTCGGCTTGCGTACGAGCCTGGTGAGCGCGTTGCTGCGGCTCTTCGCGCGGGGCAGCTTGGGGGCGCGCTTGCGCAGGCGGTGTCCGCAATACGGGCACTCGGTGATGTACGGGCTGACCTGTGAGCCGCAGTGCTTGCACACGACAAACAGGTCCGAGCCGCGAGACATGGTGTCCCATTCTAAGAGCCCCTCTGCGCCATCCCACCGGATCGCGGCCGCCGAGCCTCGCTGGGCGGTGCGTGCTGCCGCTGAGCCGCCTCTTTGGGATACTCAAGGCCATGAAACCTGGCTACGACCAAAAGCTGTACATCCTCGCGTTCGACCACCGGGGCTCGTTCCAGACCAAGTTCTTCGGCATCGAGGGCGAACCGGATGCTGAACAGACGGCGATGATCGCCGACGCCAAGCACCTGATCTTCGAGGGTCTTGCGCAGGCCGTCACCGCGGGAGCCGACCCGGCGGTCACGGGCGTGCTCGTCGACGAGCAGTTCGGCTCGACCGTTCCCGAGGAGACGCGCGAAAAAGGGCTCAAGCTGGCGATGCCCGCCGAGCGCTCGGGCCAGCCGCTGTTCGACCTCCAGTACGGCGACGACTTTGGAGCTCACATCGAAAAGTTCGATCCCGATTTCACGAAGGTGCTGGTGCGCTACAACGCCGACGGCGACAGCGCCGGCAATCGCGAGCAGCTGACCAAGCTGGCGCGCTTGTCGAAGTGGCTGCGGGCGCACGACCGCAGGTTCCTGTTCGAGTTGCTGGTGCCCGCCGAAGAGGCGCAACTGGCGTCGGTGGGCGGCGACGTGAGCCGCTACGAGACAGAGCTGCGTCCGGAGCTGATGCGGCGCGCGATCGCCGAGATCCAAGGTGCGGGAATCGAGGTGGACGTGTGGAAGATCGAGGGCGTCGAAGAGCGCTCCGACTGCGAGATGCTGGTCGCCCAGGCGCGTTCGGGCGGACGCGACCAGGTGGTCTGCGTCGTCCTCGGCCGCGGCGCCGACGACGCCAAGGTGGACCACTGGCTGAGGACGGCTGCGCCGGTCGAGGGGTTCGTGGGCTTCGCGATCGGCCGCTCGATCTGGTGGGACCCGCTCAAAGCGTATGTCGACGGAAAGATCGAACGCTCCGCCGGGGCGCGCAAGGTCGCGGAAAACTACCTGCGCTTCGTGAAGGTGTACGAGGGCGCAGAAGCCGGAGCGCCGGTCGGGTAGTGAGCCGTCAAACGAGCCGATGAAGATGCGGCAGAGCTTGGCGGAGCTCGAGCGGGCCTTCGCCAAGGAGATCTCGCTCGACCGTCATCGGCGCGAGTCGCTGCGACGCACGACGCAGCAGCGCGCCTTCAAGCGTGCGGTGGAGCGCCGCCACAAGCGCGGATCCGTGCGCTTTGCGCTGTTGGTCCTGGCGCTCGTACTGACGGCCCTGATCGTGACCGCGGTCATGTTCAGCACGCTGTACCTGCTGCTCGCCTGAGCCCGCGCCGGCGGGACAGGATGCCCGGCCCGTCGACTCGACCCTTACTGCTCGCCGGGCGCGCCGTCGCTGACGTCGACGCCGATGTCCTCCTCGTGGCCAGCTCCGGCTTCACTCCCGGAAGACGTCCCGTCGCGCTGGATCTCGAGATAGATCTCGGTACGGAACACGGGGACGTCTTGCGGGGCGCGTATGCCGATTCGCACCTTGTCCCCCATCACCGAAAGTACCGACACCTCGATGTCATCGCCGATCATGATGCTTTGATTGGACTTGCGTGTCAGCACCAGCATTGCCGCGCACCCTTCCTCTTCGCCAACTAAGCACCGCGCGGGATGGCCGCAGCCGCGCAAGCTTGAGCAAGCATAGTCGTACGTCCGGTCGGACGCAGCGTCGTGTGTTCATTTTTGGCGCTGAAGCATCGATCGGACGACTGCGCCTCGCCGCTGCCGAGGGACTATGCGCTAGTCTCACGGACCGTCGATGGCACGCAAGTCGCTACGCCCACACCTCAACCAGATCCGCAGCTGGGTGCGCCAGGGTCGGACCGACGCCTGGGTGGCACACCAGCTGGACGTGAGCGTTCGCGACATCGAGCAGTTCAAGCGCCAGAACGAGCTCGTCAGCGACGACGAGGCACCCGAGGGCGCGATCGTGATCGACTATCAGGACGAAGTCGACCTCAGAGCCGAGGACGACGCGTTGATCGCGGCCGAGCTCGAGGCTGCGGAAATGCAGGCCGAGCGCGAGAAGGAGCTGGCCGCAGCCGATGACGAGGATGAGGATGAGGACGAGGACGAGGACGAGGATCGACCCCGAGCCCGTCGTCGCGGCCGCCGCGGCGGCCGGCGCCGCGCGTCCGCGCGCAACGCGGGTCCATTGGAGGGAACGTTCGATCACGGCGAGGAGGGATATGGGCTGTGGCTGGATCCGGCGATCCAGGACAACCCGATCTACGCCGAGCACTGGGCCGGACATCGCCCGATCGAGGTGACGGTCGAGGAGGACCGCATCGTGATCACACGCGTCGGCGACGACGACTGACGCCGGTCGCGCGATCGCCACGCGCTCGGAGCCTCACACGCGATCCGATCCTGGCCTGATCAGCCTGGCCTGATCGAAGTTCCCCCTGATCAGCCCGGCCGAATGCAGCCACGCTGGCACGCACGCCGGCGCCGGCGCCGCGCAGATCCGGCGCGGCGGCCCTCAGGCCTCGCTGAGAGCCCGCTTTCCACCCGCATAGTCCGCTGCCTCGCGCAGGTAGCGCGCGAAGGCGGCGTCCACGACGACACCCGAGTCCCACGCCCACGGGTCCTCGGGTGCGAGCCCCATGGCGGTCTGCAGGCACCAGGACGTGCCGCTTTGGTAAAGGTCAACGAGCTCCTGCGCGGTGAATCTGCCACCGAGTCGCCTGCGCAGTTCGGCCACGAGCGCCGCGACTATGCGCTCGAGCAGGACGGTCTGCTCGGGTGGCGCCTGCTCCAGGCGCCGCTCGCCGCGGCGCCACTGATAGATGGCGTTCTCGAACGAGGACACGCTCAGGCGAGGCTAGCAGCGGGCTCGCGAACGACGTCTGCCGGAGCGTCAGTTGTTCGGCAGGCCGGTGATCACGTATGGCTGCTCGTTGGCTTTCATCATGCCGAGCTTGCGAGCCTGCGCTTCGACGTTGCCGCGCCTGCCGAGGGTTTCGTGCTGGCGCACGAGCGCCGTGTGTTCGTGCTCGAGCACCGCCAGCTGAGCGCTGTCGGCGCGCGCTTCGCGCCAGGTCGAGAACAGGCGTACGCCCGCGCTGATGTACAGATATAGGAGCGCCGCCAGCACGCACAGCATCGCGATCCGCCCAACGCGATCCCAGCGCACGCGCTCGAGCGGACCGACTCCGAGGGTCGCGGCCGAGCGAGCGCTGGATGCTGGTGCGCGAGCCATCGTTGCTCGCATTTCGCGCCCGGCGCCCCGATCCCTTCATGCGCCGCGCGAGTTTCGTTCGCGCGGGACGCCCTCAGACGCGGAAGACCGAGCGGCCCGGAAACTCTGCGTCGGCGCCGAGCTGCTCCTCGATGCGCAGCAGCTGGTTGTACTTGGCGACGCGGTCCGAGCGGGAAGGCGCGCCGGTCTTGATCTGTCCGCAGCCGGTCGCCACGGCGAGGTCGGCGATCGTCACGTCCTCGGTCTCGCCCGAGCGGTGGCTGATGACGGCGTTGTAGCCGGCCTCGCGCGCCAGCGCGATCGCGTCGAGCGTCTCGGACAGCGTTCCGATCTGATTGACCTTGATCAGGATCGCGTTGGCCGCACCCAGCTCGATGCCTCGTTTGAGGCGCGCGACGCTGGTCACGAACAGGTCGTCACCGACCAGCTGGATGCTGTCGCCGAGGCGCTCTGTGAGGGACTTCCAACCGTCCCAGTCGTCCTCGTCCATGCCGTCCTCGATCGAGACGATCGGGTAGCGCCCGGCGAGGTCGACCCAGTAGTCGGTGAGCTCGGCGCCGCTCAGCGTGCGGCCCTCGTGCTCGAGCACGTAGCCGGCGCCGTCGTAGAGCTCGCTGCAGGCCGGATCGAGCGCGATCGTGACATCGGCGCCCGGGTCGTAGCCGGCTGCTTCGATGCCCGCCACGAGCATCGCGAGGGCCTCCTCATTGGAGCCGAGGTCGGGCGCGAAGCCTCCCTCGTCGCCGACGGCCGTGCCGAGGCCCCGCTCGTGCAGCGTGCGCTTGAGGGCGTGAAAGACTTCGACGCCGAAGCGCAGGCACTCTGAGAAGCTGGGCGCGCCGCTCGGGACGATCATGAACTCCTGAAAGTCCACTTTGTTGTCGGCGTGGGCTCCGCCGTTGAGGACGTTCATCATCGGCACCGGCAGGACGCGCGCCGCGTCGCCGCCGAGATAGCGCCACAGCGCCAGGCCCTCCTCTGCAGCCTGAGCGTGGGCGGCCGCGAGCGACACTCCGAGGATCGCGTTTGCTCCCAGGCGGGACTTCGTCTCGGTGCCGTCCAGCTCGACGAGCGCGCGGTCGAGCCCGCGCTGGTCGGCCGCGTCGAGGCCGATGACCGTGTCGGCGATCTCGCCGTTCACGTTGGCCACGGCGCCAGCAACCGCCCTGCCCATCCAACGCTCGCCACCGTCGCGCAGCTCGACCGCCTCGAACTCGCCGGTGGACGCTCCCGACGGGACAGCCGCGTGACCGTGGGCGCCGGAGCGAAGGCCGATCTCGACCTCGACCGTCGGGTTGCCCCTGCTGTCGAGAATCTGGCGCGCATGGACGCGCGCGATCTGGCTCATCGGATTCTGGCTGCTATTTGGTCGCGGTCGTCGGCGTGGTCGACGGCGTGGTCGTTTTGTTCAACGTCGAGGTCGATGAGGTCTTCGGTTTTTTGTACTCCTGGCAATCCTCGACGACGTAGCCTTCACGACATTCGGTTTTGGACTTCCACGTTTCGCGGAATTTTTTGACGAACGTGCTCAGGTTCTTCTGCTGGCCCTGAGCCTGGAGCTGCTCTTTGATCGTCGACTTGGCCTTCGAGAACGCCTCTTCGCTGCCCGGTTTGATGCTCTTGACTTCGACGACGTAGTAGCCGAACGGGGTCTTGACCGGGCCGGTGAGCACGCCCTTCTTGGCCGAGAACGCGGCTTCGTCGAGCGCCTTGGCCTCCTGACCCTTGCTCACTTCGGGCAGTTCTCCGCCGTTGTTCTTGCTCGTCGGGTCGATCGATTTGCTCTTCGCCACTTCCGCGAAGCTCTTGCCGGATTCGATTTCCGACTTGGCCTGCTTGGCTTCGGCTTCGTTCTTGGTGAGGATCACCCGCAGGTCGCGCTTTTCGGGCGTGCCGTACTGCGACTTGTGTTCTTTGTAGTACTTTTCGACTTCCGCCGCGGACACGGTCTTTTTCTCTTTGGAGATCTTCTGCTGGATTTTCGTCGACAGCATGTTGAGCTTGACGCGAAGCAGCAGGTCCGAGACCGTCTGGCCCGAGCTCGCGAGGAATTTCTTGAATTCTTCGGTCTTCGGGAACTCCTCGTTCTTGATCTTTTCGAACTGTTTCTTGACTTCCGCGTCGCTGACTTTGACGCCCAGCGCTTGGGCTTCGCCGAGCACCCAGGAGGACGAGATCAGGAAGCTCAGCACCTCCTGCTGCAGTGATTTGTACTGCTGTTCGCACTCTTTTTTGAGCAGCGTCTTCGACGGCGTCTTGGAGCCCTTGGTTTTGGGCGTCGTGGCTTCGAGGTGCGCGATGCACGCTTTGTAGTCGGGTGGGTCGGGCACGACCGGCTTTTCGCCTGGCGTCGTGGCGCTCGACGCGGCCGCGACCGACATCCAGTGTTCGAACGTGGACTTGCTGATCGGCGTCCCGTTCACCTGCACGACCGCGTTCCCGGGTATGCCTCCGCAGGCCGACAGACCGGCGACGGCAAAGAAAACGGCGCCAAGCGCCGGGATCAGACGGACATGCTTAAGCACGACGCGGGCACAATAGCGGAAACTGCCGTGTCTGTGCGTAAGTCGGGCGCGAAGCTGCAACGGACGGTTTTGGAGCCGGCCTGGGCCGACGCGGGCCGGCCGCTTCGGGCAGCCCGCCTCGGACGCCGTCGCCACCGGTCCCGGGCCGCCGGGCACCCGCTAGGCCGCCTCGCGCGTGAGCGCGAGCAGCACGTCGGCCGCCTTGACAACCGCCGGAAACCGGGCCGGGCCGTCGTGGGGGACGCGCATCGAGACCTGGGCGCGCCCTGACTCGTACAGCGCGTCGGGCAGCTGTTCGCGCAGTGAGCGCGCCCGCGCGGAGTCGAGCTCGATCGGTGTGACCGCCAGACGATCGCCGCGAAAGCTCACCGCCGAGGCGCCGGCCTGTCCGAACTTGATGCGCGCGCGCTGGAGCGCGAGCAGGTTTTCGAGCGGCTCGGGAACGGGCCCGAAGCGGTCCTCGAGCTCCTCGCGCAGCTGGCCGACCTCGGCGACTTCGACGGCGCCGGCGATGCGCTTGTGGATTTCGATCTTGGCCTGCTCGTAGGGGACGTAGTCGGCCGGGACGTAGGCGTCGACGTTGATGTCCAGGCGCACCGGCTCGGCGAGCTCCGCGTGGTCCTCGCCGGCTTGCTCTCCCCTGGCCGATGCGGCGCGAACGGCATCGTCGAGCATCTGCATGTACAGCTCGAAGCCGAGCGCGGCCACGTGTCCGGACTGCTCGTCGCCGAGCAGGTTGCCGGCGCCGCGCAGCTCGAGGTCGCGCATCGCGATCTGAAAGCCGGCGCCCAGCTCGGTGTAGTCCGACAGCGCCGCCAGGCGCTGGGCTGCCTCCGGGCTGAGAGCCGCGGCGGAGTCGTACATCAGGTAGGCGTAGGCGCGCTCGCGTCCGCGTCCGACGCGCCCGCGGATCTGGTAGAGCTGGGCAAGCCCAAAGGCGTCGGCGTGCTCGACGATCAGCGTGTTGGCCTGCGGGATGTCGATGCCCGACTCGATGATCGACGTGCACACGAGCACCTCGATGGCGCCGCGCAGGTAGTCCATCATCACCGCCTCGAGCTCTCCCTCGGCCATCTGACCGTGCGCGATCGCAAAGCGCACGCCCGGGCACAGCGCGCGCAGGCGCTCGGCGGTCTGCTCGATCGACTCGACGCGGTTGTGCAGGAAGAAGGCCTGGCCTCCGCGTTCGTGCTCGCGCAGGATCGCGCGCTTGACGAGCTCCTCCTCGTACTCGCCCACATAGGTCCGCACCGGCCGCCGGCCTTCGGGCGGGGTCTCGATCACCGAGATCTCGCGCAGGCCGGCGAGCGACATCTGCAGCGTGCGCGGGATCGGCGTGGCCGACATCGAGATCACGTCGACTCGCAGCTTCAGCTGGCGCAGCAGTTCCTTTTGCTTGACGCCGAAGCGTTGCTCCTCGTCGACGATCAACAGCCCGAGGTCCTTGGCGCGCACGTCGCGCGAGAGCACGCGATGGGTCCCGACCAGGATGTCGACCCGCCCCTGGGCGAAGTCCGCGATCGCCGCACGCTGCTCGGCGCTCGAGCGAAAGCGCGAGACCTGCTCGACGTTGATCGGATAGTCGGCGAGCCGCTCGGCGAACGTCCCGTAGTGCTGCTGGGTGAGAATCGTCGTGGGCGCCAGCATCAGCACCTGCTTGCCCTGACTGGCGGCCTTGAAGGCCGCGCGCAGGGCGACCTCGGTCTTGCCGTAGCCGACGTCTCCGCAGATCAGACGATCCATCGGGCGCGCGGCCTCCATGTCGGCCTTGACCAGTTCGATCGCCTCGAGCTGGTCGGGTGTCTCGTTGTAGGGGAAGCTGCCCTCGAACTGGCGCTGCCAGTCGGAGTCGGACTCGAAGGCGTGGCCCTCGCGCGAGCCGCGCGCTGCGTACAGCGCCAGCAGCTCGCCCGCCAGCTCCTGGGCTGCGCGCCGCGCGCGCGTCTTCATCGCCGCCCAGCGCGTCCCACCGAGCTTGGACAGCGGCGGGTGCGCCGCGCCGGCGCCGACGTAGCGGGAGATCTTCGCGAGCTGCTCGGTGGGGGCGTAGACCCGGTCGTCGCCCTCGTATTCGAGATACAGGTAGTCGCGCGTGATCCCGGCGACGGTGCGCGTCTCGAACCCGGCGAAGCGCGCGATGCCGTGGTCCTCGTGTACGACGATGTCGCCGGTGCGCAGGTCGCTGAACGAGCGCAGCGCCCCGCGGCGCGGGCGCCCGCGTGCGGAGGTCGGCTCGCCGCCGGCGCGCGTGGCGCGCCGCCGGCGCAGCAGGCGATGCTCGGGAAATACGGCGAGCTTGAGCGACGGCGCCACGAAGCCCTCGCGCAGCGAGGCGGCGGCGAAGCGCAGCGAGGCCTCCAGCGGGCGGGCGCCCGCGTCGGTGTCCTCGCCGAGCCAGCTGGCGTGCAGGCGAGCGAGGTTGTACGCGGCGCGCTCGCCCTCGCCCCGGCGCGCGAACGCGACCACCGTCCTGTAGCCCGAACGCACGAGCTTTTCGAGCTCGGGCTCGGCTTCGGGCAGCGTGCGCGCGGCTACGTCGGGCGCCTGGGCGCGCAGCTCGATCGACTGTCCGCTCGCGAGCGCCGATAGCCACACGCGCGCACCCTGCTCGAGCGCGGCCTGGATGTGCTCTGGGCTCACGTACAGCTGCTCGGCATCGGCCGCCGCGAACGCCGCGGTGACGTCGGTCCAGTGGTCGCTGAGCGCGGGCGCCAGCTCCTCCTCGGCCGCGACCACGAGCTCGGCGTTGTCTTTGACCAGATCGAGCAAGGCTCCGAAGCGCTCGACCGGCAGCACCTCGGCGACGTCGGGGCGCTCGTCCTCGGCGCCCGTGTCGAGCGCCGCGAGCTCCGCCAGCTCGCGGTGCTCGAGGGCGAGCTCGGCCGCGGGCGCGATCTCGACCTGCTCGAGATCGCCGAGCGAGCGCTGCGTGAAGGTCGAGAACCAGCGCAGCGACTCGATCTCGAGGTCGAACATGTCGATCCGCACGGCGCGATCCTCGGTCGCCGGGAACACGTCCAGCAGGCCTCCGCGCAGCGCGAACTGGCCGCGATCTTCGACCTGCTCGACCCGCTCGTATCCGGCGGCGACGAGCTCCTGGGCGCACTCGTCCAGATCGAGCAGATCGCCGGTTCGAAGCGTGAACGGGCGGGGACGGAGGCTCGGGTCGGGCACCTTCTCCGAGAGGGCCACGGCGCTCACCACGACGACCGGCGGCTCCTCACCGGGCGCCGCCAGCAGCGCATCGAGCGCCGCCACGCGCAGCCCGACGAGATGGGCCGGCGGCGTCAGGTGGGACTCGTAGGTGACGCCTCGCGAGGGGTAGTAGCGCACCCGGCGCGGCGCCAGCCAGGCGGCCAGATCGCCTGCCAGCTCACGCGCAGCGCGATCGTCGCCGACCACGACCAGGGTCGGGCGCGCGCGCGCCTTCGGCGCGCGATCGCTCAGCGCCGCGACCAGAAACGGACGCAGCGAGGCCGAGACGAACGCGCGACCGCCGTCCCGGGCCAGCTCGGCCGCCGCCGGATCGTCGTCGATCATGCCGAGCAGCGTGCGCAGGGCCATCTACAGCGGCTCCTGCTCGAGCACGATGCGCTCGACGCAGTCGGCGGCATGCTCGACGAGCTCGCGCACCTGCTCGCGGTCCTCGCGAAACCGCCCGAGGACGTGCGCGGAGACGATCTCCGGGTCGCTCGAAGCAGGCCGGCCGACGCCCACGCGAACGCGCGCGAAGTCTGCGCCGCCGAGCTCGCGCTTGATCGACTTCAGCCCGTTGTGGCCGGCCAGGCCGCCGCCGAGCCGAGCGCGAATCTCACCGAAGGGAATGTCGATCTCGTCATGGACGACGACGACCCGCTCGAGCGGCAGCTTGAAGGCTCCGCGCGCCGGCCCGACGGAGCGACCGGCCTCGTTCATGTAGGTCTGTGGCCAGAGCACAGCCACGTGCGGCCTGGGCCCGGCGGCTCCCGGGGTGCCGGGTGCCGGCCCGGGCACACGGCCTTCGGCGATCTGACCGCGGAAGCGCTCGCGCGGACGTCCCAGCCGCCAGCGCTCGGCAAGCGCGTCGGCCACCATGAAGCCGACGTTGTGCCGCGTTCCCGCATGCTCGCGGCCGGGATTGCCGAGTCCGACGATCAGCCAGTCGGCGGCCGCGCCCGTGCCGCCGCGCCGAAACGGCCTGCGCAGCGGCAGCTACCTACTCCCCGCCCGACGAACCGTCTGAGGCGGCGCCCTCGGCGGCCTCGCCCTGCTCCTCGGCCTGGCCCTCGCCGACCAGCTCGGTCTCGGCCTCGATCTCCTCCTCGGCTTCGGTCTGCAGCCGCGGCGGAGACAGCGTGGCGATCACGCCCTCGGGGTCGTCGAGCAGCGTCACGCCCTCGGGCATCGCCACCGACCCGAGCGTGAACGTGTCACCGATCTGCATCTCACCGATCGGGTGCGCGATCGACTCCGGGATGGCGGTCGGCAGCGCCTCGACGTTCACCTCGCGCACGATCTGCTCGAGCACGCCGCCTTCTTTGACGCCGGGGGCGTCGTCGACCCCGGTGAGCTCGAGCGCGACGACCGCGTGAATCGCCTGGTCCAGGCGCACGCGCAGCAGGTCGATGTGCACCATCTCTCCCCGTACCGGATCTCGCTGAGCCTCCTTGAGGACCACGGGCGTGGCCGTGCCCCCGTCGACGCTCAGGTCGAGGACCGCGCCGACTCCCGCCAGCGCGAGGCGCAGCTCGCGAGCGTCGGCGTCGAAGCTGAGCGATTCGTCGCCACCGCCGTACACGACGCCGGGAACACGCCCGGTGCGGCGCAGCCGGCGCGCAGCGCGCGAGCCGCCGGCCTCGCGGCTGCGGACGTTGAGCTTGGTGGTGGTGCTGGCCATGAGCGAGTGCAGACTCTAGCAACGGCCGTTGGGGGTTTCGCGGCCATCGCGCGCCCGTGTATCGCTCACCCGAGCATCGCCCACCCAGCGGCTATGGCTCTCCCGACAGGCGTTGCCGGTCTCCTCGGCGCGTGCCCGCCTCACTGCGGCGACGCTTCTTCGGCTTCTTCTCGTTCCTCCAGTTCGGTGGCCGACGGCTTGGTGCAGTTGCCTTCGCTCGAGATCGGCGAGCTCAGCGACAGGAGCGTGATCTCGTAGCCGCTCAGCAGATTCCCGCTGTGGCGTACCCTCACGCACTGCACCACGGGCGGTCCTCGACTCACGCTCCAGGCCACGCGCGTGGTGCCGGTCTTGCTGGTGAGCGAGCCGGACGTCGGCGAGATCACCGACAGCAGCTTGACCGTGCCGGGACGCTTCAGTCGGACCGCGCTCGCTCGCACGCTCGCGGCGCAGGTCGGGCTCGCCGAGCATTCGCGCAACAGCTCGAGCTCGCGAGCCGCGTCGCCTCGCGCCTGCGCCTGCAGCAGCACGAGGATGTCGTGGCGTTCTACGTTTTCGACCGACAGGTAGCGGGCGAGCAGGGCACCGCCGACCATGCAAAGCAGTATTGCGACAGCCAGCAGCGCCCGCAGCAGCCTGCGCCGGCGCGGTGGCAGGCTGCGCCACCACATGCGCGGGCCGCGTTCGTCTGAGATGCGCTGCGCCGGGGACCGGCTTGGAGGTGCGGGCTCGAGCGAAATGGTCGGGCGAGGCGTTGACGACCCGCGGGCTGGCAACGGCTCGCTAGAACAACTGATTCTCGCCGCCGAAGACCTCGCTGACCGAGTCGTCGACGAAGATGCGGCGGATCGAATCGGTGAGCAGCTCGGCGCACGGCAGCACGCGCACGTTCGCCGGCCGGTCGGGGCTGACCGGGATCGTGTCGGTGACGACGATCTCCTCGAAACCTGCGTTGCGCAGGTTCTCGAAGGCGTCGCCGGAGAAGACCCCGTGCGTCGCGGCGGCGTAGACGCGGGCGGCCCCCTCGTCGAGCACCGTGCGCGCGGCCGCGGCGAGCGTGCCGGCGGTGTCGATCATGTCGTCGACGATCACCGCGGTCTTGCCGCGGACATCGCCGATCACATAGCCGATCTCCGCCACCTGCTGGGCCGGGCGCTCCTTGTCGAGGATCGCGAGCTCGGCGCCGATCTTGGAGGCGAACTTCTTGTTCAGCTTCACCCGGCCGGCGTCGGGTGCCACGACGACCAGATCGGACAGGCCAAGATCGGCGAAGTACTGGGTGAGCATGAACAGCGCGGTCATGTGGTCGACGGGCTTTTGGAAGAAACCCTGTATCTGGCCGGCGTGCAGGTCCATCGTCAACACCCGGTCGGCGCCGGCCGACTCGAGCATGCGCGCCACCAGACGGGCCGAAATCGGCTCGCGCGGGGCGGACTTCTTGTCCTGGCGCGAGTATCCGAACCACGGTGTCACGGCGATCACACGGTGCGCCGAGGCGCCGACGGCGGCATCGATCATGAACAGCAGCTCCATCAGCGAGTCGTTGGCGGTGACCCCGGTCTGCGGGTTGCCGCAGGTGGACTGCACGATGAACACGTCGGCGCCCCTGATCGACTCCTCGTAGCGGCAGTAGACCTCGCCGTTGGAGAAGGTCTTGAGCGTCACCGGGCCGATTTCGACCCCCAGCTTGTCGGCGATGTCGATCGCCAGCTGCGGGTTGGCGCGCCCGCTGAACAGCATCAGCCGCTTGTTGTAGTCCATCGGCAGGCTGGTCTGCGCGGACTGGCGCGTGCGCGTGTCCATCGCGCTGCTCATCTCTTCTCGAAGTCTAATGGGCTTTTGGACGCAGCTTCGCGTCGCTCCGCGTAGCCCTGCTTGTTGACCTGGCGCGATCGCGCGATGCCGAGCGCCTCGGCGGGGACGTCCTCGGTGATCACCGAGCCGGCGGCCGTGTAGGCGCGGTCGCCAACGCTCACAGGAGCCACGAATGAGACATGGACGCTGCTGTGCACGTCGCGTCCGATGGTCGTGCGGTGCTTCGCGCGGCCGTCGTAGTTGGCGGTGATCGTGCTGGCCCCCAGGTTCGTTCCCTCGCCCACGTCGGCGTCGCCGATATAGGAGAGGTGCGGAACTTTCGCGGCCGCGCCGATGTCAGAGTTCTTCACCTCGACGAACGTGCCCACCTTGGCGCCGGCGCGGAGCACCGATCCGGGCCGCAGATAAGCAAAAGGCCCGGCGCTGGCGCCCTCCTCGAGCAGGCAGTCCACGAGGTAGGAGTGCTTGACGACACACCCCTCGCCGATGCTCGTGGCGCCCTTGATCGTGGTGAACGGCTCGATCGTGGTGTCCGGGCCGATCTGGACGTCGACATCGATCACCGTGGTGACAGGGTCGACGATGGTCACGCCCGCGGCCATGTGACGGGCGTGGATCGCCGCCTGGGCATGCTCACGTACGCGTGCCAGCCCCGCGCGATCGTTGACGCCGAGCACCAGCTGCGGGTCGGCGATCAGATGCGCCTGGACGCTGGCGCCGTCGGCGCGGATCAGCTCGAGCACCTGCGGCAGGTAGAGCTCGCCCTGCGCGTTCTCGGCGGTCAGCCGCGGAAGCGCGGCACGTAGGGCCCGCCCCGAGAACACGTAGATGCCGGTGTTGACCTCGTGTATCTCGAGCTCCCGCGGGCTGGCATCACCGCCGTCCTTGGTCTCGACGACGCGCTCGAAGTCGCCGTCGCCGTCGCGGACGACTCGCCCGTATCCGCTTGGATCGTCGAGCACGGTGCTCGCCACGGTCGCCTGTGCGTCGGCCCGCGTGTGCGCAGCCACGAGCCGTTCGATCGCCGTGGCGCTGACCAACGGAACATCGCCGCTGAGCACCACCACTGGAGCGTCTGTCTCGGCATCGACGGCTGCACCCGGGCTGGCCCCGGGAGCGTTGCCCTGAGCATGGTGCGCATCCAGGTGCGCGATCCCTGCGGTGACGGCGCCACCGGTTCCGTTGGCCCGCGGCTGGACGGCCAACTGCACCTGCGCCGGCAGCACATCCTCGAGCGCGCGCTCGGGCGAGTCGATGACCACGACCTGGCCCGCGCCGGCGGCAAGGGCGGCCCGGACCGGCCACAGCACCATCGGCACCCCGCACAGCTCGTGCAGCACCTTTGGCTTGCGCGAGTGCATGCGCGTGCCCTTCCCCGCGGCAAGGATCAAGACCGTCGGAGCCGGACTCACTCAGCGGATGCTAGCCGCATCGAGCTGGGGGGCAGGGATTCGAACCCCGATTCCCAGGACCAAAACCTGGTGTCCTGCCATTGGACGACCCCCCAACGGGTCGGCTACATCCTCGCACGAGCCCGACCCAGGCGCGGGCACGCGCGCGCGCGTGGGCCGTCGCTGGAGTAGAGGCTCGTAACCCCGGTCACATCGAAGCGCGAACCCGCTCGAGTCGAAGCTCACAGCGCTCGCGCCGAAGCTCGCAGGTCTCACGTCGGAGCTCGGACGCGGTCGTCTCGCAGCCGGTGCGACGCGTCGCCGGAAGGTCGAGGTCGATCACGAACGCCGCGTCGAGCGGCCCGGGACGCGGCCGCCTTCGGCGCCGGCCTCGGATGCCGGTCCGTCGGCGGCCGAGATGCCGAGGACGCGCATGGCCTTGAGGCCGAGGCTGAGCTTCTCGCGTCCGTCGCTGGAGCTGACGTCGAGGCCCGAGAGCTCGCGGACGCGCTCGAGCCGGTAGTAGATGGTGTGGCGGTGCGTGAACAGCCGTCCGGCGGTGCCGGCGACGTTGCCGTCGGCCTCGAGGAAGGTGGCGAGCGTGCGTACGAGCTCGGTCTCGTACTGCTCGTCGTAGGCGACGAGCGGCTCGACGGTCTCCTCGTAGAAGCGCTGGAGCTCGGAGGGGTTCTCGCTCATCGCGCTGAGCAGCAGTCGGTAGGCGCCGGTCTGCTCGAACGCCAGCGCGACGCCGTCGGCGTCGCCCTGAGCGACGTTGGCGGCGAGCAGCGCCTCGCTGGCGGCGCGCGGCAGCTCGGTCGGGTCCTCGGCGATGCGACTGCGCCCGATCGCGAAGGTGTAGCCGGCGAGGCCGGCTTCCATCTCGCGCAGCACCGCCTCGGCGGCGCGCGCGGCGAGCGCCTCATCGCCGCCGGGGACGAGCAGCAGCACCTCGGCGCTGGCGGCGCCGGCGCCCTCGCGCTCGGAGAGCGCGGCGATCGAGCGGCCGACGACCGCCCGGGCTCCGCGCTCGGCCACGGCCCGCACACGGGCGCGCCAGCCCTCGTCGGTGGGTGCCTGCGGGTTGGCGCGGGCGACGATCATGCTGGCGCCGTCCTCGAGCTCGAGCGAGAGCTCGCGCGCGCGGGTGAGCAGCTCCTCGCGCCCGCCCAGCTCGCGACCGAGCGTGGCGCGCAGGAAGTCGGCTGCGGCCGTCTCGGATGCGCGCTCTGGGGCACGCACGCGCTCGACCTCGGAGGCGATCATCGTGACCAGCAGCCGCGTCATCTGTGAGGTGGGCTCGCTGCGGGCGCGCATGTGCAGCGTGCCGACGGATGCGTCGGCGACGCGCAGGGGAATGCTCGTGACGCCGTCGGCCTGCGAGAGCAGCGCGCGCTCCTCGGCGGGCGATCTGGCGGCTACGGCCAGCGTGGCGCCCCAGGCGTCGGCGACCGCCAGGCTGGCATCGAGGGCCTTGGCGGCAGCACGCACCACCTCGGGCAGCCCTGCGCCCGACTCGACCGCCTCGGTGACGGCTTCAAGCGGCGCGAGCTCGGACACGAAGCGCGGCTAGCCCCAGAAGTAGACGACGGCCAGGGCGGCCACCATCCCGATGCCGACGAGCACGGCGAGCACATACAGCGAGAGCACGCCCGCCGCAACGCGTTCCCACAGGCGCGCATAGCTCGTCAAGGCGGGCAGGAAGATCAGCCCTGCAAACAGCGCGAGCCCGAACACCGCGGCACAGGCGGCAACCAGGTAGTCGACGTCGGTCCTGCTCATGTTCGGGATTGTTACGCACCTACATGTCGCTCGCGTGCACGCGCGCAAACGGCGCCTGCACCGATTCGGCCCACAGCGGCGCAGGCTGCCGGGCGCCCAGTCCGGCGACCGCGCGCTGAGCGCGACCGGGTCCGTTGGCGCGCACGAACAGGCCCACCACGGTCGGGCCGGAGCCGCTCACGAAGGCCGCGTCGGCGCCGCTCGCGAGCGCCTGTTGCAGGGCGGGCTCGATCTCGGGGCTGAGCGCGAGCGCCGCGCTCTGCAGGTCGTTGTGGAGCAGCTCGTGCGCGGCCGGCATGGCGGCCCCGAGCTCGAGCGCGGTGCGCAGATCGCCGGCGATGCGGCGCAGCTGTGGCTGCGTGCGGCCGTCCGCCAGCCGGTCGGCCTGCTCGTAGACGGTGGCCGTCGACAGGCCGGCGCCGGCGGCGAGGACGAGCACGCCGAAGGGATGGCTGGGCGGCGGGAGCTCGTGCAGGAGCTCGCCCGCGCCGGTGGCGAGCCAACGGCCGGGTGTGAGCAGCGCGGCAACGTCGGCCCCGAGTCCCACGGCGAGATCTTGCAGCAGCTCGTCGGAGCCGAGGCCCGAGGCGGCTCGGGCCAGGCGCAGCGCGCCGGCGGCATCGGCCGAGCCGCCGCCGAGGCCGGCGGCGATGGGAATGCGCTTGACGATGCGCAGGCGCAGCGCCGGGGCGTCCCAGCCGGCGGCGTCTCGAAACGCGCGCAGCGCGCTTGCGGCGAGGGTCTCGGGGCCGTCGAGCGCCAGCCCGCTGCAGACCACCTCGTCGGCGCCCGCCGCAACCTCGGCATATTCGAGCGTGAGCTCGTCGGCCAGCGAGATCGCCTGCACGACGGTGGCCAGCTCGTGTCTGCCGTCGGGCGCGCGGCGCGGGCCGACGAACAGACCGAGATTGATCTTCGCGGGCGCGAGGGTGCGCAGCGGCAGAGGGCTCATCGGGCGAGCCACGCGCGCGCGCGCACGTGGGCAGCAGCAAAACAGTCATCCCCCAAGCCCCAGTCATCCCCCGAGCCCCACGCACGCGCGCACACGTGCGCCGCAGCAAAACAGTCATCCCCCGAGCCCCAGTCATCCCCCGAGCCCCACGCACGCGCGCGCACGTGCGCCGCAGCAAAACAGTCATCCCCCGAGCCCCAGTCATTCCCCGAGCCCCACGCGCGCGCGCACACGTGGGCAGCTGGAAAACAGTGATCCCCCGAGCCCCATACGCGCGCGCACGTGCGCAGCGGCAGGAGGCCAATGGTCACAACGTTCACAGCTCGAGCTCCTGCGCGAGGGCCACGAACTCGCGCGGGGCGAGCCGCTCGGCGCGTAGGTCCGCTGGATGCCCGAGCCGCACGAGCGCGGCGCGGATCTCCTCGCGACTGCGGTCCACGCCTGCCAGCGCCAGCGAGCGCGCCAGCGCCTTGCGGCGATGGGCGAAGGAGCCGGCGACGAGCCTGCGCACCTGGGGCGCAGGCGCGCCGTTCGTGCGCAGGATCCTGACGAGCACCGAGTCGACGCGCGGGACCGGCGCGAACACGGTTCTCGGCACGACGCGCAAGACCTTCACGTCTCCCGCCAGCTGCGCCAGCACCGAGCTGGCTCCATACGCGCCGCTGCCGGGCGCAGCGGCCAGTCGCGCGCCGACCTCGCGCTGGACCATGACCACCCACATGTTGACGCTGTCGAGCTCCTCCAGCGTGCGCAGTATGAGCGTTGCCGCGATCCCATACGGCAGGTTCGCCACGACCTTGCTGGGCGCCGGGTCGAGCGCCGTCAGGTCGAGCCGCAATGCGTCTCCCCACCACAGGGTGACGTTGTCGAGCGACCCGACGCGTCCCTCCAGGGCGGTGCGCAGACGCTCGTCCAGCTCGACCACGTGTATCCAGCCGACGCGGGCGGCCAGGAATGCGGACAGCACTCCCTCGCCGCCGCCGACCTCCAAGACAACGTCCCGTTGCGACAGTTCGCTCGCGCGCTCGATCACGCCGAGGATGTTCGGGTCGCGCAGGAAGTTCTGGCCGAGCTCACGGCTGCGGCGTCGCGCTGCCATCAGCTCCGGTCCAGCTCCCGGCGACGCCGCGGCGCTGCCATCAGCTCCGGTCCAACTCCCGGCGATGCCGCGGCACTGCCATCACCAGCCGAACAGGCGCGCGGCGTTGCGCTCGACGGTGGCGTCGAGGTCCGCGAGGCTGACGCCGCGGAGCTGCGCGAGGAACTCGGCGGTGTGAAGAACGAAGGCCGGCTGGTTGCGGTGCTTGCGGACCGCCTGCGGGGTCAGGTATGGAGCGTCGGTCTCCACCAGGAGCCGTTCGTCGGGGACGAGGCGCGCGGCGTCGGCGAGGGCGCCGGCGCTTTTGTAGGTGACGTTGCCCGCGAACGAGATGGAGTAGCCGCGATCGAGGCACTCCTGCAGGTCTGCGGGCATCGAAAAGCAGTGCAGTATCACACTGACGCCATCGGCTTCGTGCGCGAGCTGGGCGAGGGTGTCCTGGGCGGCGTCGCGGGAGTGAATGACGAGCGGCTTGCCCAGCTCTCTGGCGAGCTCGATCTGGGCCGCGAAGGCTCGTTGCTGCTCGGCGAGGGGTGGGTTCGAGCGACCGTCGCGCACGAAGAAGTCGAGGCCGGTCTCGCCGATCGCTCGGCAGCGCGGATGCTCCGCGAGCGCGCGCAGCTCGGCGAGCGCCTGCTCGTCAAAGGTGTCGGCGTTGCCGGGGTGATGGCCGACGGCGGCATAGACCTCGGGAAAGCGCTCGGCCGCGGCGAGGGCGGCACGGCATGAGGCGGGTTCCGTGCCGACCGTGAGCATGCGATCGACGCCGGCCGCGAGCGCGGCCGCGACGAGCTCGGCGTCGGGCGGGGAGCACAGGTCGAGATGGGTGTGGCTGTCGATCACCGTTGTAGGAGGCCGTCGATCAGGTTGGGAGTGGCTGTCGATCACCGCTGGGGAAGATCACGGTTGGGTGACTGTCGATCACGCGAGCTCTCGGGTCGGCCGGCCTCAGGCGGGCTCGGGCTCGACGCTCTTGGGGTAGAGCACCTCGAGCTTGCCGACCCGTTCCAGCGTGCCGGCACCGAAGTGGGCTCCGGCGAGCGCGACGTCGGGGGTTCCGAGCGCGTCGAGCAGCCGGCTGGTGCTGGCGGGTAGATAGGGAAACAGCAGCACCGAGACGACGCGCAGGCCCTCAGCGAGCGTGTAGAGCACTTGATCGAGAGCGCAGGCGCACGCGCGCGCGCGCGCGTGGGCCTCGTTTTCGGACGATCGTCCCGCGTCCCCCGCGTCCGATCCCTGCCTGGCGCCTCCGGCCGAAGCTCCCGCCTCGCCTCGGTCCGACTCTCGCTCACCCTCGGCCAACTGCTGGCGCGCTTCCTTGGCCAGCTGCCAGGGGGCCCGTTCCTCGACATAGCGGTTGAGCCGACGGACGCGCTGCCAGATCTCGTCGAGCGCGGCGGTCAGCTCGATCTGGTCGACCAGCTCGGCGACGCGCTCGGGCAGGCCCGCGAAATCCTCGACGAGGGCGGGATCAGGAGGTCGAGCGGGCACCAGGCCGCCGCGGTAGCGGACGATCATCGCGAGGGTGCGGCTGGCGAGGTTGCCGAGCTCGTTGGCGAGCTCGCTCTCGTAGCGCTGCTCGAAGGCGGCGGTGGAGACCGATCCGTCCTGGCCGAAGGGGACGTCGCGCAGCAGGTAGAAACGCAGGGCGTCGGCGCCGAAGCGCTCGATGACGGCGAACGGGTCGAGCACGTTGCCGAGCGACTTCGACATCTTCTCGCCTTCCATCAGCAGGTAGCCGTGCACGAACACGCGCTTGGGCAGCTCGAGGTCGGCGGCCATCAGGAGCGCTGGCCAGTAGACGGCGTGAAAGCGCAGGATGTCCTTCGCGATCACGTGGCAGCTGGCCGGCCAGAAGGTATCGGTCAGGTCGAGGCCGGGGCGCGCGTAGGAGAGCGCGGTGTAGTAATTCAGGAGCGCGTCGAACCACACATAGAAGACGTGCGTTTCATCCCACGGCACGGGTACGCCCCAGGTCAGCTTGTGGCGCGTGAGCGGGACGTCGCGCAGCCCGGAGCGGATGAACGAGAGGGCCTCGTTGAAGCGCGTGCGCGGGGTTACGAAGGTCTGACGCTCGGCGTACAGGCGTTCGAGCGAGTCCTGGAAGGCGGAGAGCTTGAAGAAGTAGTTGTCCTCCTGCTCGCGGGTGAGCTCGATGTGGTGGATCGGGCAGCGGTTGCCCTCGTCGATCTCGTTGTCGGCCTTGAAGTCGGCGCAGCGCGGGCAGTACCAGCCTTCGTAGGTGCCCTCGTAGACGAAGCCGTTGTCGCGTACGCGCGTGAGCACCTCGCGTACGCGCTCGATGTGCGGCGGGTCGGTGGTGCGGATGAAGAAGTCGTTCGATGCGCCGAGCAGCGGCGCGAGCGCCTTGAAGCGCTGGGCATTGCGGTCGGCGAGCTGCTGAGGCTCGATGCCGAGCGCGTGCGCCGCGTCGGCGACCGGCTCGCCGTGCTCGTCGGTGCCGGTCAGGAAGAAGACCTCCTCGGCGCGCTGGCGATGGTGGCGCGCGAGCACGTCGGCGGCGATGGTCGTGTACGCGTGCCCAAGGTGAGGCGCGGCGTTTACGTAGTAGATCGGAGTGGTGACGTAGAAGGAGGACACTGCGATGACGAAGGCTACTTGGAGGTGGGGGGCGCGACGACGAGCACGATCTCTCCCTTGGGCGGGTTCGCACGGAAGCGGCGGGCGAGCTCGGCCGCGGTTCCGTGGGTGACTTCCTCGTGCAGCTTGGTGAGCTCGCGGCACACGGCGGCGGGCCGGTCGGGATCGATCTGCTCGAGCAGGTCGAGCGTGGCCGACAGCCGGTGCGGTGACTCGAACGCGACGAGCGTGTCGGCAACGCCTCGGAGCAGCCGCTCGCGCGGGGCGCGCTTGCGCGGCAGGAACCCGACGAAGGACCAGCGCGAGGCGGGCAGGCCCGAGGCCACGAGCGCGGTTGGGACGGCGCTCGGCCCCGGCAGCACCTCCACGGTGATGTCCTCGGCCCGGCAGGCACGCACGAGCAGGAAGCCGGGATCGGAGATGACCGGCATGCCGGCGTCGCTGACGAGCGCGACCAGGGCACCGGCGCGAAGCTGCTCGAGCAGCTCGGGGGAGCGGCGCCGTTCGTTGTGTTCGTGGAAGGCGAGCAGTCGCTTGGCGCGGATGTCGTGGCGGCGCAACAGGATCTGGGTGCGGCGGGTGTCCTCACAGGCGACCAGGTCGGCCTCGGCCAGCGCGCGCAGCACGCGCAGCGTGACGTCGTCGAGGTTGCCGATCGGCGTGGCGCAGACGAGCAAGCGACCGTGCGGCGCCAGGGGAAGCGGAGGGTTCTCGGCGCTGATCACGCAAATATAGGTTCGATGCCGAACGAGCCGACGGAGCAGCCGTACACGCGCTACCGAGCAGGCCCGCGCCTGCGTCCACGCGGGCCCGGAGGCGACGGGGTGCTCGACCAGCTCGACGCGGGCGCTGGCGCCGGCCACGGCAAGGGCCCCGGCGATGGCGGGGGTCGGCGGCGGGGCGCGGCGGCGACGCCCCGGCCGGGGTGGCGCGAGCGGATCACGCCCAAACGGGTGATCCTCGGCGTGCTGGCGCTGGCGGTCGCTTGGGTGGCGCTTTCGCTCGTGCTGTTCTTGATCAGCTCTCATTTCGAGCGGACGTCGCTGCCGGGGAACGTGCAGACCGTGTTGCATCCCGCCGGCAACCCATTGACCTCGGCGAACAACATCCTCGTGCTGGGCTCGGATCGCCGTCAGAAGGACAGCAAGGAACCCGGGGCGGAAACCACCGGGTTCGGGCGCTCGGACACGATCATGCTGATCCGGACCGGCGGCGGGCACGCGGCGCGCCTGTCGATACCGCGCGACACGGTGGTCGAAATCCCGGGACATGGACTGGAGAAGATCAACGCGGCGCACGAGTTCGGCGGTCCCGCCGAGTCGGTGGCGGTCATCCAGAAATGGCTGGGCGTGCCGATCAATCACGTGGTCGAAGTCAACTTCGAAAACTTCCCGCAGCTGATCGACGCGATGGGCGGGGTGACCTACACGGGTGGGTGCATCGTCTCGAACCTCGACGGCGGCTCGGCGGACGGCGGCTTCACGCTGCGTCTGAGCGCGGGGACACACCACCTCGACGGCGAGGAAGCGCTGGCGCTGGCACGGACTCGCGAGAACCTCTGCGCGCCGAACGAGACGGATATCCAGCGCGAGGAACACCAACAGGCGCTGTTCACGGACATGAAGAGCCAGCTGCTGTCACCCACGAGCTTCGTGCGCCTGCCGTGGATCGCCTGGAACGCGCCGCCGGCGATCATCTCGGACATGAGCGGTGCCGAACTGCTCGCGATGTTCACGTCGCTGGCGATCACCGGGACGCCGCCAACCCACGTGCTTCTGCCGACGGGTCAGATCACCTTGCCGAGTGGCGAAGAAGGCCTCACGGTCTCCGAAGAAGCGCGGCGCGCGGACGTCGCGAGGTTCTTGGCCGGCTGAGCGCGGGCTCAGGTCTTGCCGGTGACTGCCTTGGCCGCTTTCGGCTTGGCGCCGTTGGTCGAGGCCTGCTCAGCGGCGCTCTTGCCGGCACCGCCGCCTTTCCCGTCGCCACCGCCTTTGCTTTCGCCGCTGGGCTTGCCGTCGCCGCCGCCCTGGGGCCCATCAGATCCCTTGGGGGGGCCGTCGGCCGCCGAGTCCTTCGATGGCTTCGACTCGCCGTCGGCCGCGGCGGCGTTCTCGCGCTGACGCTTGCGCGTGCCGTAGTCGGTGTTGTAGAAGCCGCTGCCCTTGAAGTGGACGGCGGGCGCGTGCAGGACCCGCTCGACAGGGGCGCCCGTGTCGGGATCGCGCTCGAGCGGAGGGTCGCTGAAGGACTGAACCAGCTCGAAGGTGGTGCCATCCGGGCGTCTGTACTCGTAGATCGGCATTGGCAGTCCGATTATAAGAGTGCCAATGCACGGAGCCGGCGGGCCGCGCGGGGTCAGTCGGCGATCAGAGCGCGCACACACGCGATACCGGCCTGTACGGTGGCCTCGAAGTCGCGTCCGGGCTCGGCGAGCATGCGCATCGCGAGGCCATCGCCGAGCGAGAACAGGATCTCGGCGATCGCGTCCGGCTCGGCGCGCAGGTGCACGACGCGCTCGAGCTGGGCGGTGGCGAGCATCTGGGCGACGTGTTCGCGCATGGCGCGCAGCAGCTCCGCGTACTCGGCGGCGATCTCGGGGTGGCGCTGCGAGAGCGTGAACAGCTCGACCATCAGCGTCACGAGGTCGGGGTCCTCACGAACCGTTTGCTGCAGGTGCTGGGCCATCAGGCCGACGAAGTCCTCGGCGGTGCGAGCCCCGGCGAGCTGCTGCTCGAGCAGCTCCATGCGCAGCTCGCAGTCGCGCCGGACGGCCTCGACGAGCAGCTGCTCCTTGGTGCCGAAGTAGTAGTGGAGCAGGCCGCGCGAGACCCCGGCCTCGCGCGCGACGTGATCGAACGTCGAGCCGGCGGTCCCGCGCTGGGCGACGCTGCGGCGCATCGCCTCGACGATGCGTCGCGCCTTCTCTCCGTCTGCTGTCTTCTGCGCCCTCGCGCGCTCGACGGTGGCTGTCATCTCGCTGACCGTGAGGGCCGCTGCTTCAGGAGGCGGGCGTCGGGGCCGGCGCGGGCTCCGACGGCGTGGTCGTGGAGCTGTACTCGAACTCGTCCTCGGCGCCGAACATCATGTCGAGCAGCTTGTTGCGCAGGCCTTCGCTGAGCACGAGCGCGAGCGTGCCGCCGATCAGTGCAAGCACGAGCGTGCGGCGAGGCCCACGGCGCCGGCGGCGCTTGGGCACGGGTGCACGCAGGGTGGTGGCGGCGTCACGCAGCGCCTCGACGGCCTGGCGCAGATCGCGCTGCAGCCGGCGGTCCTCGAAGAGGGCCTTGCTCGCGGGCTTGCCGTTGTTCATGCGTCCGTAGGCGCTGCGCGCGGCGCCGTACGCGACGAGCAGCCTGGAGCGCAGTTCCTCGTCTTCGATCAGACGTTCGATGTAGCGATTGCGCATCGCCGCCGCCCGAAGATCGGCCAGCGTAGCCTCGGTTTTGCCAGGTCCGCTACCACGACGTTTCGCCGCCATTTCAGCCACCGCCTATTTGATCAGCTTGTAGGTTGCGCTCAAATATACGCCCTGGGCCGCGAATCGGCGGACAGAGCGGTACCAGGAGCAGGCAGACACCCAGGCGCGGCGACGCCCTTGCAGGGGCTGCCGGCCCAGACAGACGAGCGGCCCATGTCGACGGCTGCCTCGCGGCCGGCCTGCCGCGCGCAGGGACAGCCGCTGCGGAGCTGGCCTACGTGTACAAGGCTGCCTGCTCCTGGGCGGAGGGGAAGGACCACGCGGCACGCGCCCGGCGCTCCTGCCGGAACACGAAGCGCAACTGCTGTGGTGGCTTCAGCTGTGCCTCGTTGGGGCGAAACGTGGCGCATGGCTCGTCCAGATCCAGTGCGCAGAGCAGGTTGCAGCGGAAGAAGCAATCGTCACAGCTGATCTTGCGCGCGGCCTGCTTGGTCTGTCTTCTCTGCACTCGACTCCCAGCACTGAAGGTGAACGGATCGCGACCATCAAAGCACCGATGGCGCAGGCCCTCACGAGCCACCTCGCAAATCGCAGAGAAAAACGATTTCTACCCGCAAAGAGGTGGTTTGAGGCCTCCCGGCCCGCTCGGCTCGCGCGCGCGGCCGCAGTTTGCGCTTGCGGCGCGTCATCATCTACGGGCATGCGCATCCTTGTGACCGGAGCGAGCGGCTTTATCGGTTCTCTGCTGGCTCCGGAGCTGCTCGCCGTCGGACACGAGGTGGTCGGGCTCGCGCGTGATCCAGAAAAGGTGAGACGCGCGCGAGACGCGGCGAAGCAGACGAACATCGATGTGCGGGCCGGAGATCTGCTCACCGGCGCCGGCCTCGCGGAGGCGCTCGAGCAGGTCGAGGTGGCTTATTACCTGGTGCACTCGATGGAGTCGCGCGGCGCTCGGCGGGCCAATGCGTCCGCTCACAATGGCCTGGCGTTTCCCGAGCGCGATCGCATCGCCGCGGAGAACTTCGTCGCCGCCGCGGCCGCGGCGGGAGTGAGGCGCGTGGTGTACCTCGGTGGGCCCGTGGCGAGCTGGACCGTGGCGGGGGCACGAGCCGCGAGCTCGCGTCACCTGGCGAGCAGGGAGACCGTGGAGCACGTTCTCCGCGCCGGCGTGAGCGATACGGTGGTGTTGCGCGCGTCGATCGTGATCGGCGCCGGTTCGCGCTCGTTTCGCCTCCTGGTGCACTTGGTGGAGCGCATGCCGGTGCTGGCGCTGCCGACGTGGCGGAGCTACCGCACACGACCGATCGATGAGCGCGACATCGTCGCGATGCTCGTCGCCGCGGCCGACGCGGGCCGGGTCGCTGCCGGCGCGTTTGACGTCGGCGGACCGGATGCGCTCAGCTATGGCGAGATGGTCGAACGGATCGCCGATCACATGCTGGTGGCGCGCCCGGCGATCGGGCTGTCGGTGAGCGCCACCGGGATGGTGGCACGTGTGGCCGCCGCGATCGCGCGGGAGGATCCCGAGCTGACGACCGCCCTGATGGAGAGCCTGCAGGGAGATCTGCTCCCAGGCGGTGTCGACGGCCTGGCGCACGAGCAGGCCGCGGTGATGTTGGAAGTCGAGCTGCATTCGTTCGACTCGGCGGTCGAACATGCGCTGCGCGAGTGGGAGGAAACCGAGCCGCTGGCGGCGCGGTGATCGAGTGGGATCGGGCTGTGATCGGCTTGGGCAGGCGGTGATCGGAGTGGACACCGTGCGGCGAGCGAAGGCCGGAGTAGACAGCGTGCGGCGAGCGAGGGCAGCGCATGCATGGTTGACGGGCGACGCTTGCTCGCCGAGAAGCCGTGCTGAACCTCTCACCCGGTGCGGTGCTGGGGCGCTCTGCGTTCGCCCGTCGGGCGCATGTGCCGAGGCTGATGCATGAGCGTGGTGGCGGCATCGATCTGCATCGACGCGCCTGCAGAGCAGGTGTGGGAGTTGGTGATGGACGCAAGGCGCCTGGGCGAGTGGGTGACGATCCATCGCAAGCTCGAGCGCGCAGACGACGGTCCGGTGGGCGTCGGATACCGGATGGATCAACAACTTCATCTGCGCGGGGTCAATCTCGAGGTTCACTGGCAGCTGGTCGAGTGTGTGCCCAACGAACGCGCCGTGTGGAAGGGTCGCGGGCCGGCCCGTTCGCGGGCGCGCACCGAATATGTATTGAGCGCCGAGAACGGTGGCACTCGCTTTGACTATCGCAACGAGTTCCATCCACCGCTCGGGCCGTTGGGGGCGATCGTCAGCCGGGCGCTCGTCGGCGGCATGCCGGAGCGCGAGGCCACGCGCACGCTCAGTCGTCTGCGCGCTCACTTTGACTCGCAGAGCTGACGCATTCATCACGCGCCGTCGACGCTGCTGCGCGATGTGCAGTCCGCAACTTGCACGTAACCGTGCAAAGCTTCCGATGTCAAGTGCTGTAAGGTGCTGGCAAAAGGACCAGGCGTGATTTAGGGCTTGTTTAGATCATGCACCTGAACTAGTGAAGAGGATTGAATCGTGACCGACTTCCTTGACGAGAAGCGCCGGGAGATCACCGCCCGGCTGAACGAGCTGACGCCGCTGGTCGACGAGTTTCGTCGCTTGGAGGCCGCGGCGTCGGCGCTCGATGGCATCGGCGGAGCGAAAGCCGGGGCCACGCGCAAACGTGGACCGGGGCGCCCGCGTGGCTCGGGCAAAGCGGCGTCCGCGACGACGACGGTCCGGAAAAAACCCGGACGCCCGAAAACCAAAAAAGTTGGGCGTCCGAAAAAAGTTGGCCGGCCCCGCGGCACCGGTAGGGCCGCAACAACCACGACCAAACGCCGCGCAGGACGCCGCAAAGGCAGTGGGACGCGCGCGGCGCAGGCGCTGTCGCTCGTTCAGGGACAGCCGGGGATCACGATCCCCGAGCTGGCGGCGAAGATGGGGATCAAGCAGAACTATCTCTACCGCGTGCTGCCCGGTCTCGAGCAGGAAGGCAAGCTCACCAAGCAGGGCCGGGGCTGGCACCCCAAAGGCTAGATGTGAGCACCGGCCGGGAGCGCAGCGGAGCTCCCGGCCATCGCTCGCGCTTGGACTCGTGGCGGGGCGGTGCCGTTCTTAGCTCGCCCGATTCGGAGCTGATAGCTGGTCACCTCGGAGCACCGGTCCAGGCGCTGATGTTGAAACGCGCGGCCGATAGTCCCGTCTGGCCCGGCGCATAGTCCGTCTGGCCCGGGCCCCTTGTTCCCGTCTGCTTCAGAGCAGGCTCCCTGGCTGGCTCAGATCAGGCCCTGATCCCTGACAGTGTCGCGCTCGCTGATCAGCTCGGCGATCGACGCGTCGATCTTGCCCCGCGAGAACGCATCCAACTCGAGGTCTTTGACAACTGCGTACTCGCCACCATCGCAGGTGCACGGCAGGCCGACGATCAGCCCCTCCGGGATGCCGTAGGAGCCGTCACTGGGGACTCCCATCGAGACCCAGCGTCCGTTGGTGCCGGAGACCCAGTCGTGCATGTGATCGATCGCCGCGTTGGCGGCCGAGGCCGCGGAGGAGGCGCCACGTGCCTCGATGATGGCGGCTCCGCGCTTGCCGACGTTCGGTAGGAACTCGTTCTCGATCCAGACCTGATCGTCGACCACGGCGGCGGCCTGCTCTCCTTTGACCTGCGCGTGAAACAGGTCGGGATACATGGTCGGCGAGTGGTTACCCCAGACGCCCATCTGCGAGACGTCGCTGACGGGAAGCTCGAGCTTGGACGCGAGCTGGGCGATCGCGCGGTTGTGGTCCAGGCGCATCATCGAGGTGAAGCGCTCGCGCGGGATGTCGGGTGCGCTGGACATGGCGATCAGGCAGTTCGTGTTGGCGGGGTTGCCCACGACCAGCACCTTCAGGTCCTCGGCGGCGTGCTCGTTCAGCGCCCGCCCCTGGCCGGTGAAGATCTTGCCGTTCTCGCCGAGCAGCTCGGCGCGCTCCATGCCCTTGGTGCGCGGGCGAGAGCCGACGAGCAACGCGATGTTGGTGCCGTCGAAGGCATCGTCGGGGTTGTCGTGCAGGTCGAGGTCGGCGAGCAGCGGAAAAGCGCAGTCGACGATCTCCATCGCGACGCCTTGCAGCGCGGACATCGCCGGCGGTATCTCCAGCAGGCGTAGGTCGACCGGCTGCTCGGGGCCGAGCAGCTGGCCGGAGGCGATCCGAAAGACGAGGCTGTAGCCGATCTGGCCGGCGGCGCCGGTGACGGTCACACGAACTGGAGTCATCTGGTCATCTCCTGAGAGAGGTTTTGATCGATCGATGCAAGGAAATCCTCGGTGGTCTGCCAGGCCTGGTCGGCGCCGACGAGCAGCGCGAGATCTTTCGTCATCTTGCCGCTCTCCACCGTTTGTATGCAGACGCGCTCGAGCGTGTCGGCGAAGTCGCTGACGGCGGGCGTGTGGTCCATCCTGCCGCGCGCGTGCAGGCCGCGCGTCCAAGCGAAGATCGACGCGATCGGATTGGTCGAGGTGGGCTTGCCTTCCTGATGCAAGCGGTAGTGGCGGGTGACCGTGCCGTGCGCGGCCTCGGCCTCGACGGTCTTGCCGTCGGCGCTCATCAGCACGCTGGTCATCAATCCGAGCGACCCGAAGCCCTGAGCGACCGCGTCGGACTGGACGTCGCCGTCATAGTTCTTGCAGGCCCAGACGTAGCCGCCTTCCCACTTCAGGGCGCTGGCGACCATGTCGTCGATGAGCCGGTGTTCGTAGGTGAGGCCGGCGCTTTCGAAGTCGCTCTTGAACTCGCGCTCGTAGATCTCCTGGAAGATGTCTTTGAAGCGGCCGTCATACCGCTTGAGGATCGTGTTCTTGGTCGACAGGTACACCGGGTAGCCGCGCTGCAGCCCGTAGCGCATCGAGGCGCGCGCGAAATCGCGGATCGAGCTGTCGAGGTTGTACATCGCCATCGCGATCCCGGAGTCGGGGAAGTCGAACACGTCGAGCTCGATCGGCTCGGCGCCGTCGCTGGGCGTGAAGGTGAGCGTCAGCCTGCCGGCGCCGGGGACGAGCAGATCGGTCGCCCGGTACTGATCGCCGAATGCATGGCGCCCGATCACGATCGGCTTGCGCCAGCTCGGTACCAGTCTGGGGATGTTGGAGATGACGATCGGCTCGCGGAAGATGACGCCGCCGAGAATGTTGCGGATCGTTCCGTTCGGCGAGCGGTACATCTCGTTGAGCCCGAACTCCTGCACGCGAGCCTCGTCGGGAGTGATCGTGGCGCACTTGACGCCGACGCCGTGGCGTTTGATCGCGAGGGCTGCGTCCACCGTGACCTGGTCGGCGGTGGCGTCGCGATGCTCGATGCTGAGGTCGTAGTAATCGAGCTCGATGTCGAGGTAGGGCAGGATCAGCTGATCCTTGATGAACGACCAGATGATGCGGGTCATCTCATCGCCGTCGAGCTCGACGACGGGGTTTTGCACCTTGATCTTTGCCATGTCGCGGTCCTTGGGCGGGGGCTGGGGAGCTTGGGCGGGGACTGTGGAGCTGCCGAGCGGATCTGAGCGCGCCTGCCTGAGAACGAAGCGCTCGAAACCCGCCGGCGCGCGATGCTATCTCGCGAGCGACATCTCCGGGGCGCGCGATGCTATCTGGCGAACGCCGTTTTCGGCGTCGCGCGCCCGCGGCTACGGGCCGGCAGAGAGCTCGCCCTGGCGGCGGCGCTGGCGAGCTTGTGACATCTGCTTCACTGTCAGACGACGGCGAAGGTTCAGGAGCGACGTAATGGCGAGCGTGTCAGGAGGGACGTGATGGCGACCGTTTCGGGAGCATTGACCGGGGAGCGCGGCGCTCCGTGGCAGACGCACGAGGTCTTCAACCAGGTCCCTCCGCTCGAGGGCAGGGATGTGTTCTCGGACAACACCCCACTGGTCGAGGCGACTGAACGCGAGGGCGCATCGTGGGTGCTCGAGCGAGCGAGCGCGCTGGGCAGGCTGATCGGCGGCGATCCCCAGCAGCTGTGGGGCAGGCTGGCGAACGAGAACAAGCCTGTGCTGCGCACGTTCGACCGCTACGGGCATCGCATCGATGAGGTGGAGTTTCACCCGGCCTGGCACGAGCTGATGAGAATGGGCGTCGAGCACGAGCTGCACTCGCTGCCGTGGACCAGCGGCGAGCCCTCTCCGCATGTGGCGCGCGCGGCCCTTTACATGACGGCGATGCAGGCCGAGGCCGGGTTCGCTTGCCCGATCACGATGACCTTCGCGGTGGTGCCGGCGCTGCGCGCGCAGCCCGAGCTGGCGACCGAGTGGGAACCGCTCGTGACGGCGACGACGTATGACCCGCGCCTGATTCCGGCGAGCGAGAAGGGCTCGGCGATCGCGGGGATGGCGATGACCGAGAAGCAGGGCGGCTCGGATGTGCGGGCGAACACGACCGTGGCGCGCCCGTTGAACGGCGGCGGCGCGGCGGCCGAGTACGAGGTCACGGGCCACAAGTGGTTCTGCTCGGCCCCGA
The DNA here is from genome assembly GCA_035507415.1 of Solirubrobacteraceae bacterium. Taxonomy (GTDB): domain Bacteria; phylum Actinomycetota; class Thermoleophilia; order Solirubrobacterales; family Solirubrobacteraceae; genus Palsa-744. Next base: position 69,892 of record DATJOF010000070.1, on the reverse strand, counting down.
TGTCGGACTTCTTCCTGGTGTTGGCGCAGGCGCAATCGCCGAGCGGCGCGCCCGAGGGCCTGTCGTGCTTTCTGCTGCCGCGGGTGCTGCCCGACGGAGAGCGCAACGCGTTTCATATCCAGCGCCTGAAGGACAAGCTCGGCAACCACTCGAACGCGTCGAGCGAGATCGAGCTGCACGGCGCTTGGGCGCGCATGCTCGGCGAGCCCGGTCGGGGCGTGCCGACGATCATCGAGATGGTCGGGCACACACGGCTGGACTGCGTGATCGGAGGCGCAGCGGGCATGCGCGCGGGCGTTGTGGCGGCGGTTCATCACACCGCGCATCGCGCGGCCTTCGGCAAGCTGCTGATCGACCAGCCGCTGATGCGCAATGTGCTCGCCGACCTGTGCCTCGAGGCCGAGGCCGCGACGGTGCTGGCGATGCGCCTGGCGCGGGCCTACGACGAAGCCAGCGCGGACGCCGAACAGGCCGCCGTGATGGCCGGGTCGGGCGGCGCTGAGGAGAGCGACGCACAGCTGTTCAAGCGCCTGGCGACGGCCGTCGGCAAGTACTGGGTTTGCAAGCGCTCGCCGAACCACGCGTTCGAGGCGCTCGAGTGCTTCGGAGGCGCGGGGTACGTCGAGGAGTCGGGCATGCCGAGGCTGTACCGCGAGGCGCCGCTGGCTTCGATCTGGGAGGGCTCGGGCAACGTGATCAGCCTCGACGTGCTGCGCGCGCTCGTCAAGAAGCCGCGCTCGCTGGAGGTGTTCATGAGCGAGCTGAAGCTCGCGCAGGGCGCTGACGCCCGGCTCGACGAGCGCATGCGCGAGCTGGAGGGCCAGTTCGCCGACCCTACGACGCTCGAGCAGCGGGCGCGCCGGGTGGTCGAAAGCATGGCTCTGTGCCTGCAGGGCTCGCTGCTGGTGCGCCACGCGCCGCCGGCGGTCGCCGATGCCTTCTGCGCCGCGCGGCTCGGCGACGATGGCGGCCTCGAGTACGGAACGCTGCCGGCCGGGACCGACTTCGAGACGATCATCGAGCGGGCGCGCCCGGTCGCCTGATCGGGCCTTCGCACGGACGCTGACCGGCGTCCACACAGGACACCAGCCCGGCACCCACACAGGACACCAGCCCGGCACCCACACGAGACACTAGCCCGGCACCCACACGAGACACCGACCGGGCGCCCACACGAGACGCTGCGAGGCGCGGCGGGCGCTAGCCTGCGCGGTGGCCCGGCATCGCGGGCGCTGCGCGACCAGGCTCAATCGCGGTATCGGCCGGGCACGGGTCCTACCATTCAGGGTGCATGGTTCCGCGTACGAACTTCCAGCTGGCTCGCGTATTCGGCATCAGGATCGGCGTCGGCTTGAGCTGGTTCTTCGTGCTGTTCGTGTTCGTGATCTGGTCGACGCCGCTGTTTCACAAAGTGCTCGGCGGGGCGCAGACGACGGCCTATCTCGTCGCTGTCGCGGTGGTGCTGTCGTTTTTCGCGTCGGTGATCCTGCACGAGCTGGGACATGCGCTGATGGCCCGACGCCACGGGCTGGAGGTTGCGGGGATCGACCTGTGGGCGTTCGGCGGCCTGACGCGTATGCGCGAGCTGCCCCGGACCGCGCGCGCACAGCTGCAGGTCGCGATCGCGGGCCCGCTGGTGACGCTCGGCGTGATCATCGTGGCGACGATCGCCGGCTATCTCGTGTCACCCGGGGTGCGCTTCACCGAAGTCGCCGCCGGGACCGGTAGCGCGACGCCTGTTTTCGTGTGGCTGAGCTGGCTGGCGGCGGTCAACGTGTTCGTGCTGGTGTTCAACCTGATCCCGGCCTTTCCCCTCGACGGCGGCCAGATCGCGCAGGCGCTGATCTGGTGGCGAACGGGGGATCGCAACCGTGCGACGCGTTGGACCGGGCGCGCCGGCCAGGGGTTCGCCCTGGCGCTGGCTCTGTATGGCATTGTCGAGGTCGGCCACGGCGAAAGCCTCGGCCTGTTCGTGCTGGTGCTGGCCTACTTCCTGTATCGCGCGGCGAGCGCCGCGGTCGCGCAGGGCCAGTTCGGCCAGCGGATCGAGGGAGTCACGGTGGCCGACGTGATGGACCGCGAGCCGGTCACGATCCCGGCGACGCTGAGCCTGCTCGAAGCACAGGAACAGTTCTTCCTGCGCTACCGCTGGCCGTGGTTCGCGGTGGTCGACCCGGCCCGGCGATTCCTGGGGGTGGTGCGCGAGCAGCGGGTGGACGCCGAGATCGCGGCGGGGCGTCCGGCGCTGCCTGTCGGGGATGTGTTGGAGGAGGATCTGCATGTGCGTATCGGCGAGGACCAGTCTCTGGAATCGCTGCTGCGCAGCGAAGGCCTCGGGCGCCTGGGAGCGATGGTCGCGGTCGACGAGCAGGGCGTGCTGCAGGGCGTCGTGACGGTGGCGCAGGTGCGAAAGGCGCTGCCTCCCGCCGCAGGCATGTAGCGCCGGCATATAGAGTCCCGCCTCGTGCCAGACCACGATGTACTCATAATCGGCGCGGGTCTCGCGGGCCAGCGAGCCGCGCTGGCGGCCGCTCAGCAGGGGGCGAGCGTGGCGGTGATGAGCAAGGTGCACCCCGTGCGCTCGCACTCGGTCGCGGCCGCCGGCGGGATCAACGCGGCGATCAATGTGACCGACGACTGGCGCTCGCACGCCTATGACACGGTCAAGGGCTCGGATTTCCTCGGCGATCAGGATGCGATCGAAGTGATGTGCTCGGAAGCGCCGCACGAGGTGATGCACCTCGAGCACATCGGCGTGACCTTTCACCGCAACGAGCGCGGCGAATTGGATCTGCGCGCGTTCGGCGGGGCCTCGATGAAGCGCACCGCCTACGTCGCGGACATCACCGGCCAGGCGATCCTGCACGTGCTCTACGAGCAGCTGATGAAGCACCACGAGACGGTCGACCGCTATGAGGAGTGGTTCGTGACCTCGCTGGTGCAGGACGAGCAGGGCGCCTGTACGGGCGCGATCGCTCGCGAGGTGCGCTCGGGTGACACCGAGGTGTTCAACGCCAAGAACGTGATCCTCGCCTGCGGCGGCGCCGGTCAGGCCTACAAGCCGACTACCAACGGCTTGATCGTCACGGGCGACGGGATCGCGCTTGCTTACCGGCTCGGGGCGCCCCTGATGGACATGGAGATGGTCCAGTACCACCCGACGTGCCTGGTCGAGTCGGGGATCCTGATCACCGAGGGGGCGCGCGGCGAGGGTGCACACCTGCTCAACCGCGACGGCGAACGGTTCATGGAGAAATCGGCCCCGAACAAGATGGAGCTGGCCTCACGCGACGTGGTCTCGCGGGCAGAGCAGATCGAGATCAACGAAGGCCGTGGTGTGGGCCCGCACGGCGATGGCATCTATCTCGACGTGACGGTGGTGCCGCGCAAGCGCACGCTCGAGGCGTTGCGCGAGATCGTCAACCTCGGTCGCGATTTCGCCGGCGTGGACATAACGCGCGAACCGATCATGATCCGCCCGGGCCAGCACTACATCATGGGTGGCGTGAAGACCGATGTCGAAGGGCGCACGCCGATCGACGGGCTCTACGCAGCCGGTGAGGTGGCGTGCGTGTCGGTCCATGGCGGCAACCGGCTTGGGGCCAATTCACTGCTGGACACGCTGATCTTCGGCAGGCGCGCGGGCGAACACGCCGCCAGGCGGGCGCAGACGATCCCAATGCCCCGCGCCGGCGAGCAGCGCCGCGCGGAGGATGTGGCGATGATCGAGCAGATTCTGTCGCGCGCGCGAAGCGGCAGGCGGGTGTCTGAGATCAAGCACGAGCTGGGCGAGACGATGAACAAGCAGGTCGCGGTGTTCCGCGACGAACAGGGCCTGCAGGAGGCGCGCGCGGTGATCGCGCGTCTGCGTGAGGAGGCGGACGGCGCCTGGGTAGACGATCGCGGCACCGTGTTCAACCAGGATGTGTTGGGCGCGATCGAGTTGGGCTACATGCTCGACTGCGCCGAAGCGGTCGTGGCGGGGGCGATCGAGCGCAAGGAGTCGCGTGGGGCGCAGTACAGGACCGACTACCCCGAGCGCGACGACGAGAACTGGCTCAAGCACATCGATATCACGCGCAGCGCAAACGGAGCGGGCGAGCCTGAGATCAGCTATTCGCCGGTCACGATCACGCAGTGGCAGCCCGAGGAGAGGAAGTATTGATCGTGCGCACGGCTGAGCGGCGCCGGCAAACGGACGCAGCGACGGCAATACATGCTGGGCGGCGCAAGGAAAGGACGGATTGATGGCCGATCTGGATGACGTTCACAGGCCGCCGGAGCAGTTCACGCTGAGGGTGCGCCGCTACGACCCCGAGTCGGGCGAGCCGCCCTACTGGGACGAGCACACGATCGAACTCGAGCCGCATCGTTCGGTGCTGGAGGCGATCCTGCAGGCGCGCGATCGCTTCGACGGCTCGATCGGGATCCGCTGCTCGTGCCGCCAGGCGATCTGCGGCTCGTGCGGCGTGCGCATCAACGGCGAACCGGGGCTGGCGTGCCACACCCATCTCGATCATGCGCGCGACGGTGCCGGCGGCGGCACGATCGTGATCGAGCCGATGGGCAACATGCCGGTGCTCAAGGACCTGATCGTCGACATGGACGAGGTGCACTGGCGCAAGGTGCAGCGCGTCACGCCGTGGCTGCTGCCCTCGGAACCGGCGCCCGAACGGGAGTACATCGTGCCGCGCGAGAGCATGGTCGACGTGACTCAGACGATGGCCTGCATCCAGTGTGGGGCGTGCGTGTCGGACTGCCTGGCAATGGAGGTCGACCCGGGGTTCATCGGTCCGGCGGCCCTGGCCAAGGCCTATCGCTTCGTCGGCGACCCGCGCGATCAGCAGCAGCGCGAGCGCCTGGTCGATCTGGCGCAGGACCCGCAGGGGATCTACGACTGCACGCACTGCTTCAAGTGCGTCGAGGCGTGCCCCAAGGACGTCAACCCGATGGGCCAGATCATGCGCCTGCGCCGGATCGCCGTGGACGACCAGCAGATCGTCGATCGCAACAACGGCGAGCGCCACGAGGCCGCCTTCACGACGTTGGTGCGCGATTACGGGCTCAACCACGAGGCCGAGCTCTTGTCGCGTTCGTACGGCGGCAACTCGTGGTTCGGGAAATTCAACCCGCGCGCCGCCAAAGAGCTGGTTTCCTCGCTGCAGATCATCGTGCTCGGGATGCTGCGCGGCAAAATGAGCCCGAAATTGGCGCTGTTCGGGCACAAGATCCCGAGCGGCGACCTGAAGGCGGTCAAGGCGATCTACGAGAAGGTCGAGGGCCGCGAGCAGCGCTACGAGCTGAACCTGTACGTGAGCGGCAGCGACGAAGACGACCAGGCGCCGGCGTCTTCGACGTCGACGTCCCCATCGACGTCGGCGCCGAGCACCGCGCAGGGTGGCTCTGACGCTGGCGGCGTCGCCGAGCAAAGCGCGGAAGCTTCCGCAGGCGCGACGGCGACCGCGGCCGAGACCGCGGGGGCAGGCGCTGCGAACGAGGGAGAGCAGGCATGAGGGTTGCCTACTGGCCTGGGTGCGTGAGCCGCGGTTTCACCCCGGAGCTGCACGGCTCGATGGCGAAGGTGGCACCGCTGCTGGACATCGAGCTGGTCGAGCTCGACCGGGCGTGCTGCACGGGCGCCGGCGTGATCGCCGAGCACAACCAGGAGCTGGCCGACACGCTCAACGCGCGCACGTTCGCGCTGGCCCAGCAGGTGCAGGGAGCCGAGCTGATGATGAACATCTGCTCGACCTGCCAGGGCGCGCAGAGCGAGTGCCAGGAGCGTCTGGACGCGAACGCGGAGTACCGCGAGCGCGTCAACTCGAACCTGGCGGACGAGGGGCTCGGCTACGAGAAGGGGCTGACCAACAAGAACTTCCTGTGGCTGTTGGTCGAGGAGATCGGCCTCGAGAGCTTGCGCGCGAAAGTCAAGCGGCCGCTGAGCAACCTCAAAGTGGGTCCGTTCTACGGCTGTTACATCGTGCGCCCGCGCTCGCGCCTGGGAATCGACACCGAGCATCCTCGCGACCACTACCTGGAGCAGCTGATCGAGACGCTCGGCGGAACGGTGATCGAGTACGCCGGGATGCGCAAGTGCTGCGGGTTTCCGATTATCACGATGAACAAGGAGGCGTCGCTCAAGCAGGCCGGGCGCCACCTTGGCGACGCCGTGGACGCCGAGGCGGACTGTCTGGTGACCCCCTGTCCGCTGTGCCACCTGAACCTCGACCTGCAGCAGCCGCTCGCGGAAGGGGCCGTCGGTCGGGAGCTGAAGATGCCGGTTCTGCACCTCCCCCAGCTGGTCGGATTGGCGCTGGGCCTCGAGCCGAAGGAGCTCGGTCTGAGCCGCCACGTGGTTAGACCGACGTCTGTGATCGACTGGTCGACGTCGGTCGTGGGCGCGGCCGCCTGAGAGGTTCGTGCGTCGTGAGGTTCTCGCCCGCGTGCCGCCAGGCCCACATGGGCGCTTGCACGTAGGCTGCGGCGCGTGAAGATCGTCACGGTCGTCGGCAACCGACCACAGCTGATCAAGGCGGCGGCCGTCTCAACGCTGCTGCGCGAGCAGCACGAGGAGCTGCTGGTGCACACCGGCCAGCACTACGACCACGGGCTGTCAGCGGTGTTCTTCGACGAGCTGGGCCTGCCCGACCCCGACCGCGAGCTCGGGATCGGCGGCGGCTCGAATGCGTCGCAGACGGCGCGCATGCTGGCGGCGCTCGAGCCGCTTTTGCGGGAGCTCGAGCCGGACGCGGCGCTCGTGTACGGCGACACGAACTCGACGCTCGCAGGCGGTCTGGCGGCGGCGCAGGTCGGCGTGCCGGTGGTGCACGTGGAGGCGGGCATGCGCTCGTTTGACCGTTCGATGCCGGAGGAGCTCAATCGTGTGCTGACAGACCATCTCGCCGATCTGCTGCTCTGCCCGTCACAGGCGGCGGCCGCCAACTTGAGCAGGGAGGCCGTGGCCGGCCGGGTCGAGCTGGTCGGCGACGTGATGGTCGACGTGGCGCTGGCGCGCCTGCGAGATGCCCGCGGCGATGACGCGGCGTTGGCGCGTCACGGTGTAGAGCCGGACGAGTACCTCTTGTGCACGGCGCACCGTGCGGCCAACGTGGATGATCCAGAGCGCCTGGGAAGGCTCGTGACGCTGCTCGAGCGGCTCGCCATCGAGTCAGGCCAGCATCTGGTGCTGCCGCTGCATCCGCGCACGCGCGCGCGCCTGCGCGACGGCGGTCTCCTGGCGCGCCTGCAACAGACGCCGAGGATCGAGCTCGGCGAGCCGCTCGGATATCTCGAGTTCAGCGCGCTGCTGTGCCGCGCGCGAGCGGTCGTCAGCGACTCCGGGGGCGTCCAGAAGGAGGCGTACCTTGCCGGGGTGCCCTGCATCACGTTGCGCGCGAACACGGAGTGGGTCGAGACGGTGGAGGCCGGCTGGAACACGCTCGTGGATCTCGACGCCGACGCCGCGATGGCGGCGCTCGCGCTGCGGCCGCCGGCCGAGCGCCCGACGCTGTACGGCGACGGGCACGCGGCCGAGCGATGCGTCGAGGCGATCGGAGCGTTTGCGGCCGAGATCGCGGGGGCGCCTTGAGGGACCAACCGTGAGCCCAAGGCCCGCGCAGCCGACCGCTTGCCCGGCGCGACCTGACGAGACGGAGCCGCGAGCGAGGGACCGTCCGTGACCCCGGAGCCCGCGCAGCCGCCACGTTCGCCGTCACCGTCGGACGAGACGCAGCCGGTCAAGGTCGGGGTTGCGGGCCTCGGCTACTGGGGTCCCAACCTCGCGCGCAACTTCGCGGCGATCCCGGGCAGCGAGCTGGCTTGGCTGTGCGATCCCTCGGAGCAGTCCAGGGAGAGGCTCGCGCATAGCTTCCCGGGGGTGCGCAGGACGGGGGCGCTCGAGCACCTGCTGCAGGACCCCGAGCTGGACGCGGTCGTTCTGGCGACGCCCGTGCCGACGCACGCCGAGCTCGCGATCGCCGTGGTGAACGCCGGCAAGCACTGTTTCGTCGAGAAGCCGTTGGCGACGACCGCGGACGACGCCGAGCGCGCGGTGCAGGCGGCCGAAGAGGCGCACAGAACGCTGATGGTCGGGCACCTGCTCGAGTACCACCCGGCGGTGGTCAGGCTCCAGGAGATGCTCGCGGCGGGCGATCTCGGCGAGCCGTACTACGTCTATTCCAATCGTTTGAACCTCGGCAAGCTGCGCGCCGACGAGAACGCACTCTGGAGCCTCGGAGCGCACGATGTGTCGGTGGTGCTGGCGCTGATCGACGAGGAACCGATCGAGTGCGTGGCACACGGGCGCAGCTATGTTCGCGAGGGCGTCGAGGACGTGGTGTTCTGCTACCTGCGATTCCCGTCGGGGGCCGTCGCGCACATGCATCTGTCGTGGCTGGATCCGCACAAGGAGCGCCGTTTGACCGTGGTGGGCTCGAGACGCATGGCGACCTTCGACGACATGCGGGTCGAGGGCAAGCTGACGCTGTACGACAAGGGCTTTGACCAGGAGTCTCGCTCGTGGGGCGAGTACATCATGCGCTCGGGCGACATCTTCTCGCCACGGGTCGCCAACGCCGAGCCGTTGCGGGTCGAGTGTGAGCACTTCATCGAGTGCGTGCGCACCGGCAACAGGCCGCGCTCGGACGGTGTCAGCGGGCTGCGTGTGGTGAGGGTCCTGGAGCAGCTGCAGAGCTCGCTCGACGGCTGATCTGCGGACTCGGCCGGGAGCCGGTCGGAGATCCGACCGGGCGCGTCCGGCTCGATCGGCGATCGCAGGCGCCCGCGCCCGCCTCCGACGGCAGCGCGTCATGGACACGTGACTGACGCAACAAGCCCAACCTCAAGGTGTTTTGAGCTTATGCCGAGGGGAGAGCGACGCGGAGTCTCGTGAAAGGCAATTTGCTCAGATGCTGCTGATCCTTATTCCGATCGCTTGGCTGGCAGTGGTGGTGCTCGTGCTCGCGGCCTGCACGATGGCGTCGCGCGCCGACACGAAGATGCTCGCGGCGAGCGCTGAGACTGCCGCGGTCATGGCCGACAACTCAGCACAGCAGGCGATGGCCGATTATGGGCGCGGCCATAGGCGCAGGCGCCCCGGTCCTGCGGCGCAGGCGCCCGCGCGAGGCAGACGCCAAGTCGAACCGCGCAGGCGCACGGCGGGCGAGGACGCAGGCGCTCGCACGAACCGCGGGTCGCGTGCCGGCGTCGGGGCTCGTTAGAGCCACGACCCCGAGCGGCTCGAGGCGGCGACTCCCCGGCCCGTTCGCACCGCCAGCTCTGAGACCCGGAGCCGCGACCGCGAGCAGCGCGAGGCCTGACCCCTCGAGCGCTTTCGCGCCCAGAACCTCGAAGAGCTAAAGCCCGCGGCCTCCGAACACGTGCGGAACGGTGCGCAGCAGGATCTTGATGTCGGTCCACAGCGACCAGTTCGCGACGTACAGGTAGTCCATCGCGACCATCTCGCTGAGCGGCACCCGGGCCGGACCGAGAATCTGCCAGGGACCCGTCATCCCGGGCATCAGCTCAAGCCGGCGGCGGTTCCAGCCTTGGATGCGCCGATCCTCCTCGATCACGAGCGGCCGCGGCCCGACCAGGCTCATCTCGCCTTTGACGATGTTCAGCAGCTGCGGCAGCTCGTCCAGCGCGGTCTTGCGCAGGAACCGGCCGACGCGCGTGGTGCGCGGATCCTCGGCGATCTTGAAAAGCCCCTCCTGCGCCTCGTTGCGGTGGCGCAGTGAGTCCTTCATCGCATCGGCGTCCTGCACCATCGTGCGGAATTTGAGCATGTAAAAGCGCTGGCCGTAGCGCCCGACGCGCAGCTGACGGAAGAAGATCTGACCACGGCTGTCGAGCTTGATCGCGATCGCGATCGCGATCAACAACGGCGAGACCGCGAGCAGCCCGATCGACGCGCCGAGCAGGTCGAAGGCCCGCTTGACCGCCATCGAAGAACGCGTCAGATCGAAGCGCCGGACTCCCATCAACGTGACCCCATGAAGGTCATCGAATTCAACCGACGACCCGACCACCTCGAGCAGTCGCGGAACGACCGTGACCCTCACACCGACCGCCTTGAGCGTGCGCACGAGGTTGAGAATTTCGTCGGCTTCCGCTCCCTTCCAGCCGGGGGCGACGATCGCGCGGTGCACGTCCATCGATTCTGCGAGGTCGCGGATTTCCGTGAGCCGCGGGGCAGAGAATTTGTCGGTCGACCAGGGCGTGGCCTGGTCGAGGTCGAGGTGGGCCACCACGTCTGCCTTGACGCCTCCGTGGTCGTGGAGCTTTGAGCAGATCGTCCCCGCCAGGCTCTCGTCGCCGATGAACAGGCAACGTTCGGGCGGTGCGATCCGCAGCGCCACCCCGCGCGCCGCGGCCCGGCAGATGATCAGCAGCGCGGCGAGCGTGAGCCACAGGAACAGCACCTCGTGGCGATCGAGCGCGCCCCTGACGACGAGCGTGCCGCGCAACAACATCACCAGAGCGCACAAGGTCGCGAGCTGAAACAGCCTGGGCGCCTCGTCGAGCGTGGTCTTGCGCAGGAGCATCTCGTCACGGTCGTACAGCCCGGTGACCTTTGCCACGAGCACCAGCACCGGGATAACGAGAATCGCGCCCCAGGTCAGGTGTATAGCTCTCGAGTAGACCACCAGCGTCAGCGCGAACGCCCCGACGATCGCGGTTACGTCCGCCAACAGAAGACACCGACGAAACAGCGCATCTCTGTGCATCGCCGCCGATGGCCCACGCACCTCTGCGTGCTCGCCCGCAGAGCCCCGCCGGACTCTCGCGCCCACGAACCCACGCGGGCGAACCGTAGGGCTACCCCACGGAAGGTCCGCTTCCGACCCAGTCCCAGTCTCGACCCTCATCTCCCCTCTGGCCTCCTTGCTTGCCGCCGCGTCATCCCGACCGACCGCCGTATCGTAGCGTGCTTAGAGCGGGTTTGCTAGGCGCCATTTGTGCCTTGCAAGCGGCGCTTGCGCCCCACCCGGTCGTCGCTGTGAGTAACGGCTCGGCTCCCGCAGACCACGATCCTGCGAGCTCGCCCGAGACAGGCGCCGCGGCTGCCTGTCACACCCGTGCTCCTGCTTCCGGTCATCGTCGTATCGTGCGCTTGTCTGCGGCGGCCCATGTGGACATAGCGTTATCGGAATGGAAAAAGGACGTTATCGCGCCCATTCGCCGGCCTCCAAGCCCACCGTCGCCCGCCCGCGCACCCGCAGCACGCCGCTCGAGGCAAGCCCCGCCAGCGCCATCAGCGCCGAGCCTCTGACCTCCGAGCCCACGGGTTTGCGAGCCCGGTTGCCGTACCCACGCCTCCGAGCCACGCCGCCCCGCCTACCGGTCTGCGCGCGCGAGGCGCCCTCGTTGCTAGGTCTGTGTGTCGAATGGCTGCTCGGGCACGATCGTATCCGCGCCCGAGAGACCGAACGCGTCGGCCAGGGCGCGCACGACCTGCTCGACGCGGTCACGCGGGATCACGCAGGAGATCTTGATCGGCGAGGTGGAGATCATCTCGATGTTGACGTCCTCGTTGGTGAGCACGCGGAAGACCTTCGCGGCCACGCCCGGATGCGAGCGCATGCCGGCGCCGACGATCGAGACCTTGCCCATGTCCTCGTGCGCGACGAGCTCGGCGTACGAGTCGCTGGCGAGCGGCTCCAGGGCGTTGCGCGCGTCACGGAGATGCTCGCGCGCGACGGTGAAGGAGATCTCGGCGAGGCCCCCGGCCAACAGCGGGACGTTTTGATCGATCATGTCGACGTCGACGCCCCGCTCGGCGAGCGCCTCGAAGATGCCGGCGGCGACGCCGGGCTTGTGCCGGACACCCGTCAACGTGACCATCGCCTCCGAGGTCGAATGGGTCACGGCTGTGATGAGCGGCTTCTCGACGTGGTCCAAGGTTTCTCCTTCTGCGACGACCACGGTACCGGGCCCGTCCTCGAAAGAGGAACGACAGTGGATGCGCACGCCGTGATTGCGGGCGTACTCGAGCGAACGCAGTTGCAGCACGCCCGCGCCGGAGGCCGCCATCTCGAGCATCTCCTCGAACGACACGGTGGGAAGCTTGCGTGCGTTCGGGACGATCCGCGGATCGGCGCTGAAGACGCCCGGGACGTCGGTGTAGATTTCGCACACGTCGGCGTTGACGGCGGCGGCGAGTGCAACGGCAGTCGTGTCCGAGCCGCCGCGGCCGAGGGTGGTGACGTCGCTGGAGTCGGTCGATACGCCCTGAAAGCCGGCGACGAGCACGACCCGGTTTTCGTCGAGCGCGGAGACGATGCGCTCGGCGCGAACATCGATGATGCGCGCCTGCGTGTGTGACGAGTCGGTGACGATGCCCGCCTGCGAGCCGGTCAAGGAGATCGCGCGCTGGCCAAGGTGATGGATCGCCATCGCGCACAGCGCACATGAGATGCGCTCGCCTGTGGACAGCAGCATGTCCATCTCGCGCGGGTCGGGCGAGTCCGACACCTCCTGCGCCATCGCGATCAGCTCATCGGTGGTCTTGCCGCGCGCCGACAGCACCGCCACGACGCGGGCGCCGGCGGCGCGCTGGTCGACGATTCGCTGGGCGGCTCGCTTGATGCGCTGCGCGTCGGCCACCGAGGTGCCGCCGAACTTCATCACCACGATCCCTGACACAGCGGGCAGCATAGATGCGGGCGTCTGGCCGAGCGCACGCGCGCGCGTGGGGTCAGCCAAGAGCAGCCCACGCGCGCACGCGCGCGTGGGTCGCGCTTTGCCAATACCTCCCTACGACCAGCCGCCGCCGCTACAGCGAGCGCCGGCCCGCGAACGCCTTGCCGAGCGTGACCTCGTCGGCGTACTCGAGATCCGAGCCCACCGGCAGACCGGAGGCCAGACGTGTGACCTGCACGTTCGGCGCGCGCTCGCGCAGCTCGTGCGCGATGTGCAGCGCGGTGGCTTCCCCGGTGGTGTTCGGGTTGGTCGCCAGCACGACCTCTCTGACCTGCTCCGCGGTCGAGCCGACGCGGGCGTAGAGCTCGGCGATGCGCAGGTCCTCGGGGTCGACGCCGTCGATCGGCGAGAGCGCGCCTCCGAGCACGTGGTAGACGCCCTCGTACTCGTGGGTGCGCTCCATCGGGATCACGTCGCCCGGCTCCTCGACGACACAGATCAGGCTGTGGTCGCGGCGAGTGTCTGAGCAGATGCGGCAGCGGGCCTGATCGGTCAGGTTGAAGCAGACCTCACATAGCCCGATGCGCTCCTTGACTTCGCGGATCGAGTCGGCCAGCGCCAGCGCGTCCTCTTCGGAGGAGCGCAGGATGTGAAAGGCAAGCCGCTGGGCCGTGCGCGAGCCGATGCCCGGCAGCTTCGACAGCTCGCCCACCAGACGTTGCACAGGAGGCGCGTAGCTCACGGCCGCCGACCCGCTCGCAGGTGACTCAAAGCTGCAGGCCCGGCAGGCCGAGATCGCCGAGATCGAGGCCGCCGGTGGCCCCTCCGAGCTTGCCGGCCGCAAGCTCCTGGGCCGCGCGTAGGGCCTCGTTGACCGCCGCCAAGACCATGTCGGCAAGCATCTCGACGTCGTCGGGATCGGCGGCGTCCGGGTGGATGCTGACCGACTTGACCTGCAGGTCGCCGGAGACGACCACGCTGACCATCCCGCCGCCCGCGGAAGCCTGCACGGTCTCCTGGCCGAGCTGCTCCTGTGCCTGTTGCATCTGCAGCTGCATGTCCTGCACCTGCTTGAGCATCTGCTGCATGTTCGGCGCCTTGCCCGTCTGCGGCATGCCCGGGGCCTTGGAGCGCGTCGCCCTGGGCATTCCGGGGCCCTTGCCCTTGCGCGGTTTCGAGCCCTTGGCCACCGTCACGCCTCCTTCCGCTGTCCGTCGAGCGCGGCCTCGCGAGATCCATCTGCTGGCTGCGAGGGATCGAGCGGGACCTCCTCGGCGTCGAGCTCGGTCTTGAAACGCTCGATCCACTCCTCCTCGCTGTAGCTGCGCGGCTCGCCGCCGTCACCGGCCTCGAGCTCGTCGCGCAGCTCGTAGGAGACACGCCAGCGAGCCCCGGTTAGCTCGCGCAGTGCCTCGCCCACGAGCGTGCGATTGGCGGGATCCTCGGCCTTGCGCTTCAGGAACGACGCGCTGGCAGGGAATCCGACGACGAGCTCGGCCCCCTCGGCGGCAACCGGCACGGCGTCGGCGATCACGGCGCCGACCATCCGGTTGTCGGTCTCGACGAGCTTGACGACGGCTGGCCATAGGTCGGCCAGCGATTGCAGATCGCGCAGCGGGCCCTCCGGGGCTGGTTGCCCGGCAGGCGCGGGTTGCGCCTCTGGCGGATTCTCGGAGACGTGCACGGCCTGACCCGTGGCTGGGGTGGCGGCAGATTCTGGCTTGCGCGCGGGTTTCGAATCGGCCGTCGTCTCCAAGCTCGTGGACCGAGCCGTCGGTCCGGTCGCGCTCACCGATCGCGCCAGGCGCTCGGGCATCGGCGGAGCGGCGTTGCGGGCGTCCTGCCGCGAGTCCCCCACACCGGTCTCGAGGCGCTCGATTCGGGCGAGCAGCGCTTTGGTCGAGGAGTCGACTTCCGGACGGGCGGCCTTGACCAGCGCGAGCTCGAGGCTGGTGCGCTGGTCGGTGCCGGCGCGCACTCCCTCGAGCGCCTCGGCGAGCAGCTCGAGCAGCCGCACGACTGCGCCGTGCGGGACCCGCGCGGCCTGCTCGAGCAGGTGCGCGTCGGACTCGGGCGTGAGGGCCAGCTCGGCCGGCATCTCGCCCAGCGTCTGGACGATCAGCAGCTCGCGTGCGCGGGCCTGCAAGGCGGCCGCGAACGAGGCCGCGTCACGGCCGGCTTCGGTGCACTCGGCCAGCGCGAGCAGCGCGGCGCGTGCGTCGCCGGTGGCAACGGCATCGAGCGTCTGCTCCAACAGCTGCGCGTCCGGCACCCCGAGCACCGCCAGCACGTCTTCGAGGGCGATCGTGGGCCCGCTGTAGGCGAGCAGCTGCTCGAGCGTCCCGAGCGCGTCTCGGAAGCTGCCGGTCGCGGAGCGCGCGAGCGCCGCGACCGCCTCAGCAGGGATCTCGATGTCCTCGGACTGCGCCGTGCGGCGCAGCACCTGGGCGATCTGCTCCACCGTCGGGCGCTGGAAGTCGAACCGCTGGCAGCGGTCGATGACCGTCGCCGGCACCTTCTGGGCCTCGGTGGTGGCGAGCACGAACACGGTGTCCGGCGGGGGCTCCTCGAGCGTCTTCAAGAACGCGTTCCAGGCGGCCGTCGAGAGCATGTGGGCCTCGTCGAGGATGTAGACCTTGCGCCGCCCCGATACCGGTGCGAATGCAACGCTGTCGCGCAAATCGCGGATGTCGTCGACCGAGTTGTTCGACGCGGCGTCCATCTCGATCACATCCAGCGAGCTCGCTCGCGCGATCGCGATGCACGAGTCGCAGGCGCCGCAGGGCTGCACGGTGGGTCCGTGCTCGCAGTTCAGGCAGGCGGCGAGGATCTTCGCCATCGACGTCTTGCCGGTCCCGCGCGAACCCACGAACAGGTAGGCGTGATGGACCTGATCGCGCTCCACGGCGTTGCTGAGCGTGCGCACGACCGGCTCCTGCCCGACGACTTCCTCGAACGTGCGCGGCCGGTGCCTGCGATACAGGGACGAGGTCTGCTGGTCTACCTGGGGCTGGTTCGGCACGCCCGCTGAGTCTACTCGCGGTGGAGCCCCGGCCAGGGCCGTACGGGAGCGCCGGCCCGGCCCCAAAGACCGCCGGTCTGGGCCCGACCGCGGGTCCCGTCTGGACCCGACCGCAGGTCCCGTCTGGACCCGACCGCGGGTCCCGTCTGGACCCGACCGCAGGTCGCGTCTGGGCCCGACCGCAGGTCCCGTCTGGACCCGACCGCAGGTCGCGTCTGGGCCCGACCGCAGGTCCCGTCTGGGCCCGACCGCAGGTGCCGGCAGCGAGGCTCGACCGGCCAATGCGCCACCTGGAGCGGATAGCGTCCGCGCCTGTGATGACATGGAGCAAACGCCTTGCCGCCCCAGCCGCGATCGTCGTGGGCGCGCTGCTGCTGCGTCTGATCGCGGGCGTGGGCTTCGTCAACTACGACACGCTTTATGCGCTTGCCTGGGGCGGCCAGCTCTCGCGCGGCTCGACGCCCGCGTACTCCGTGCCGATCGCGCCGACGCCCCATCCGCTGATCGAGATCCTCGGCCTGGTGCTGGCGCCGTTGGGTCCGAAAGCGATCGTGGCTGTGACGGTGGCGCTTGCCTTCCTCGCGTTGACGGCCTGCGCCTGGGTGATCTACGCGCTGGGCGGTCGCTGGTTCGGGCGCGCCGCGGGCGCGCTGGCGGCGCTCCTGTTCATCACGCGCCTGCCCGTGCTCTCTTATGGCGTGCGCGCCTACATTGACATCCCGTATCTGCTGCTCGTGCTCGCTGCTCTGCTGGTCGAGTCGCGCAGGCCGCGGGCAGGAGCGCCCGTGCTCGGCCTGCTCGCCTTCGCGGGACTGCTGCGGCCCGAGGCGTGGGTGTTCTCCGGGCTGTACTGGCTGTATCTGCTCGAGCTGCTACCTCGTGTCGAGACCGTCGAGCGACCGGGCGGTCGGCCGGTCCGGCGGCTCGCGCCGCCACGACGAAGGCCTCGCGAGCTGTTCACCGGCTCGCACCCTGCCCATCTGGCGGGCCTGACGCTGTTGGCCGCGTCGGCCCCGCTCGTGTGGCTCGCCAGCGACCTGGCCGTGACCGGAAATCCGCTCTGGTCCCTGACCAACACCCGCAACACCGCGGCGATCCTCGATCGCGTGACAGGGATCGCCAATGTGCCCGAGTACATACCGCGACGGATCGGCGAGATCCTGCGCCCGCCGGTCCTGCTCGGCGCCGCGATCGGTGGGGTGCTATCGCTGCTGTGGCTTCGCAGGCGCGCGCTGACGGGCGCGGTCGCGGGCGTGGTGGCGGTGGTTGTGTTCGCCGCGTTTGCGACGGTCGGGCTGCCGATCAACACGCGCTACGCGTTTCTGGCCAGCGCGATCCTGTGCATCTTCTGCGGCGCCGGAGTGTTCGGCTGGACGCAGCTCGCGCCAAGCGATCGGCGGCGGCGCTGGTGGATGGCCGCCAGCCTCGTGGTGGTGTTGGCCGGGATCGCGTTCGCCCCGAGCGAATATCACGCGACTCATACCGAACTGAACAAGCTGGCCACGCAGCAGCGGATCGAAGATGACCTGGTGGCGCTCGTGCGCAGCCACGCGATCGCGCTCGCGTGCGGGCCCGTCGGCGTGCCCAATCACGCACCGATCCCGCTGCTGGCGCTGTATCTGAAGACGAGCCCGGCCGAGATCATCAGCGCGCAGGTCCATCCGATCCGCGACGGCACCTACGTCGATCCGGCGAGCACCGAAGTGCAGGAAGACTACGTGCTCGATCCCCACGACCCGCACCTGCCGGTGAGCGTGCCGCCGGGATTTGCGAAGGCGACCTCGAACCGCTCGTGGGTGATATTCAAGCGCTGCGCCTGAGGACGCTCGCCGCTGGGTGAAGCGCTCCTCGTGGGCGCGTCGGCGTCGCCTTCGCGGCCCTTGGGCGCGCAGGCATGGACCGTGCACCCCTCTTCGAGGCTCCGCACACCGAGCGCCGTTCGCCACAAGAGACTCCGGTCCGGGAGCCCCCGCTGCGCCTGCCGGGAATCGCTTAAGGCTGCTTCCTTCCGGACCTGACCTGGTTCGCGAGCCGACACCGCGCGGGACCCGAGCCATCGACGCCTCGTGCGACGGGGCGACCGGGACGGAAACCCCTCGGAGGGGGGTTCAGCCCCGCTAGAGCGGATTGCGGGTTCAGGGCGCCGCTAACTCCCCGCCTAGCACGGTCCGCCTCGGATGCTAGCGCTCGCCGAGCCCGCCTACCTGCTCCGCAGACGCGCAGGGCTCGCCGAGCGACCGAGCACAGCGACGTCCACTGACCACACCGACGTCCAGTTACGTTAGGCTGCCCGGCCGTGACCAACTTCAAAGACCTTCTTTCCACGCCGGATGACATCCGTTCTGGTCGCTCGCATGCGCGCGGCGGCTCCAACCTCGGCCTCCCCCACCGCGTCGGACTCGGGCTCGCTGCGCTTGCCGTAGCGCTCGTGATCGCAGGCTGCGGCTCGGGTGGCTCGAGCACGATCACCGTCGGCAACGAGAATTCCGCCGACGAAAAGCTCGCCACCGCAACTTCGACCACGAGCACGAGCACGAGCGCCTCGAGCACGACGGCGGCCAAGACGCCGACGAGCGGGCCTCTGTCCAAAGAACCGACCGTGCCCCACCCGAGCGGACCGGCGCCGAAGACGCTCGTGACCAAGGAAATCATCAAAGGCACCGGCGCCGAAGCGAAAACCGGCGACGCCGTGACGGTCAACTACGTCGGAGCGCTGTATGAAAACGGCAAGGTGTTCGATGCGTCCTGGAAACGCAACGAACCGTTCCAGTTCACGCTCGGCAAGGGCGAGGTGATCCCCGGTTGGGAACAGGGCGTGGTTGGCATGAAGGTCGGCGGCAGGCGCGAGCTGATCATCCCGGCGTCGCTTGGGTACGGAGCGAAGGGCTCGCCCCCGAAGATCCCACCGAACGCGCCGCTGATATTCGTGGTCGACCTGCTCAGCGCATAGGCGCCGAGCCGGGTCGATCTGCCGAGCACGCCGCGGCACAGGGGGGGCGGCGCGCTCGGCACACACAGCCGTTCGGGCACAACGCGGGCGCCGCCGCCGGGGCCGCGAGCGCGTTGCTGGCGCTGGCTTTGCTGACGGTCGCGTTGAGCGGCTGTGGCGGGGCCAAGGCAGGCCCGGCGCAGATGCGACTCGAGCGCGAAGACCTCGTCGCGACGGTGCACTCGCTGCGCAGCGTCGAGGGATCGGTGGACCGCGAGCTGGCGGCCGCCAAGCGGGCGTGGCCGCTGGTCGTCAACGGGCTGCCCGCGGGCTCGGTGCAGAGCGTGCGCGCGCCCGTGCGCGCAGCGGCCGTGAGCGCTGCGCTGATCCCCAAACCGCCGCTGTTCGAAGCCCACTTCCTGACCGGCGCGGCGACCGAGCTGGCGGGTCTGTTCATGGACTTCGATGGGCTTTCGACGCGTGGCTGGGGTCTGATCGGAGCGGCGATCGATCAGATCGAAGCCGGCAACCCCGCGAACGGGCAGAGCTCGGCGGCACGCGCAGCTGGAAGCGGGCGCGGAGCAAGCGAAGCGAGCGCCGGCGCGGGCGCGCGGTCGACTGCGGCGAACAGCCCGAACGAAGCGAGCTCGGGCACAGGCGCGGGGTCAACGGCGGCGCGGGTCGCAGCCGCGAGGTTCGCGCGGGCGAACGTCGACCTGTACATCGAGAGCGTGTACGACGGGCATTTCGAGCTCGCACAGATCTCCGAGAAGCTGCACAAGGCGTATCAGAACCTCGGCGGGCCGAGCGCCTTCGGCAAATCGTTGACGCCCGCCGAAGTGAACGCGGTGGCCGCGGCCTACTCCGAAGCCTCCGCGCGCCTGCGCCCGCACGTGGGCGTCAGGCTGGGGTCGTAGCCTGCACTACCCCGAAGCCTCCCCTCCAAACGCGTCAGCCGCTGCCGGGGCGACTTGATCGTCAGCCCGGAGCGCAGCGTGGCCAGGGCGCAGGCCAGGAAGCAGGCGGCGCCGAGCGCCGTGTTGAAGTTGGACGCGGCGAGATCGAGGATTGAGCCGGTCGCCGGCACGACGTGGCCGGCCACCGCTGAGACGCCGAAGAACACGCAGCCGAGCAGGTTGACGGCGGGCTCCCACCACCCGGCGCCGGCGCGGCGTGGTCGCCATCCGCTCCGCGGGCTGGCGCGATAGGCGATCGCGCCCGAGACGAGGAAGCAGATCGAGCCGAGCGCGTCCGGGCGCCACACGAGCCTGTTGTACTCGGGGCTGGACAGAGCCGTGTGCATCGCCCGGTAGGTGGTCACGTTGAAGAACAGCGTGCCCGCCGACTGCACGGTCGCCGTCCACCACGCCGCGCGCCCGGCGGCCGAGTGGCGGCGCTCGCCGTAGGCAAGGGCGGTTTGCAAGGCGCCCCCCGCGGTGAACAGGATCGAGCCGACGAAGAAGGTGACCGCATCGGCGGTGTCGCCGACGAGGCTCGCATAGCCGGGGAACGGCCCGATCAGAAAGCAGGTGGAGCCGGTCGCGAAGCAGACCGCCATCCAGCGCTCGCGGCTCATCCCGGCGGTGGCTCGGGCGCGAACGGCCGGATCTGCTCCCGTCCGCCTCCGATCACGGCGTAGCTGCTCTCCGGCATTTCGTTCCATGCGCCGGGCAGGTCGCCGATCGGCTCGGACACGACCAGCCGGGCGTCATCGCCGACCTCTTTCAGGATCTGGCGTTCGGGATAGAGCCGCTTGAGCGTGGGGATATCGGTCGTGTAGAAGAGCGAGCGCGATTTACCTTCGCTCGAGTAGCGAAACACCCACATGCGCTCGCCATCGGTGGTCGCGATCGTGCCCTGAAACGGATGCTCGATGCCGTGCGCAGGCCCGAGCGACTCGACCAGGCCGATTGCGAGTTTGACCGCGGCGGGCGGATCGTGTTCGAGGCCGAAGGTGAGCGCCACGAAGAACAGCACCTCGGTGTCTGACTGTCCGGCGATTTCCGCGTACAGGCTGGGATCGACAGCGAACACGAGATCGCGCTTGACCGAGCCGAACTGCGAGATGAAGCCGTTGTGCATCCACAGCCAGCGGCCGTGGCGAAACGGATGGCAGTTGGTCTGCTGCACCTCCGAGCCGATCGCGGCGCGGATGTGTGCGAAGAAGTGCGGCGAGGTGATGTGGTTGGCGAGCTCGCGCAGGTTGCGGTCGTTCCAGGCCGGCTCGACGCTCTTGAACAGCCCCGGGGCCGGGGTCGCGTCATACCAGCCGATGCCAAAGCCGTCGCCGTTGGTGGCCTCGGCGCCGAGCTCGGAGTGCAGGCTCTGGTCGATCAGCGAATGGGCCGGGGCATAGAGCGCCTCGCCCAGCAACAACGGTGAACCGGTATAGGCGAGCCAGCGGCACATTGAGCGGTCCCTTCGGGTTCGGGGGCGAGCGGCGCGAGCGGAAGACTTGGCGCCGGATAGACTGCCAGAACCTATGCAGTCACCGCGCGCCGCGACGCTCCACGAGCCAGCCGGCCGTCGGCCATGAGCAGCGCCGGCAAGCGGGGCGATCAGGCGTATCGCGAGGCGGGAGTCGATTACGCGGTACTGGATGCCGGCAAGCGGCTCGCGGTCAGCGCCGCCCTCGGAACCTCGGCGCAGCTCGAGCGCCGAGGCGGCAGGGCGGTCGATGCCTCGCGCGGGGAGCCCGCGTTCGTCTTCCAGCTGGGCGATCAGACGCTCGCGTTCGTCCTGGAGGGCCTGGGCACGAAGTCGATCATCGCGCGGGCGGTGGCCGAAGAGGGGCGCAACCACTTCGCGGATGTCGCCTACGACACGGTGGCGGCGATCGTCAACGACCTCTGCTGTGTCGGGGCGCGGCCGTTGGTGGTGAATGCCTACTTCTCGACCGGCAAGCCGGATTGGTTCGAGCACGGTGATTGGCACGAGCAGCTGATCGAGGGCTGGTTCAGGGCCTGTGTGGACGCCGGCTGCGCGTGGGGCGGCGGCGAGTCGCCGTCGCTGCCGGAACTGGTGAACCCCGACGAGATCGAGCTGGCGGGCAGCGCGATCGGCGTGATCCCCGCGACGCGCGCCCCGATCCTGGGCCGGGAGCTCGAGGCGGGGAATGAGATCGTCCTGGTGGCGAGCACGGGTCTGCATGCAAATGGCGCGTCGCTGGCACGGATGGTCGCTTCCGAGCTCGCTGATGGCTACGCGACGCGACTGGCCGGCGGCGAGGCGTTCGGCGAGGCGCTGCTGCGGCCGTCCCACATCTATTCCCGTCTGGTAGAGGCAGCGCTCGACGCGGGCCTGCCGGTGACGTACATGAGCCACATAACCGGGCACGGCCTGCTGAAGCTGATGCGTCCGAGCCGTGAGCTGACCTACCGGGTGGAGCGCCTGCTGCCGGTCCCTGAGGTTCTCGAGTTCCTGGTCGACGCGGCCGGCATGACGGCGAAGGTGGCTTACTCGACCCTCAACATGGGAAACGGGTTTGCGATCTACTGCGCGCGGGGAGCCGGCGAGCAGATCGTGGCGCTGGCAGGCGAGCAGGGCCTCAGTGCGATCGTCGGCGGACGTGTGGAGTCAGGGCCGCGGCGCGTGTTGATCGACCCGCTCGGCGTCGAGCTAGCGGGCGAGCAGTTGCGACTGGGCCCCGACAGCTGACGTGCCGGACCTTGTGCGCCACCTGGCGAGCTTTGCCCGCTTCTCGGCCCATCGCGAGCAGCGCGAGCGCGACGACGGCGATGCGATGCGCGAGCTCGCCGGCAGGCCGCTCGAGCTGGCGCGGGGTGTGGAGCTCGAATGGCTGGGCGTGGCGGGGTATCGGCTGACCTACCAGGGTCACACGATCTACATCGACCCCTACTTCTCCCGAGTTCCGTTGTCGAGCGTGGTCCGCCGCAGGCCGGCGCTGGCGAACCGTGCGCTGCACGAGGCCCTGCTGCGACCGTCGGGGCAGGTCGTGGGGGTGCTCGTGGGACATACGCACTTCGATCACGCGATCGACGTGCCCGAGCTGGCTCGCCGCTTCGAGTGCTCGGCCTACGGGTCGAGCTCGCTGGGCCGGTTGATGCGGCTCTACGGCCTCGGCGAGCGAGCCGTCGAGGTCGTGCCCGAGCGGCCCTATGAGCTCGGGCCGTTCACCGTGACGTTCGTGCCGAGCCTGCATTCGAAGCTGCTGCTGGGCTACGCGGTGCCGTTCGATGGCGAGCTGACGTGTGAGCATCTCGACGCGCTGTCGCCGGCGGCGTACCGCTGCGGGCAGGTGTGGGGCGTTCACATCGAGGTGGCCGGCATGACCTTCTATCACCAGGGCAGCGCGAACCTGATCGACGACCGGGTGCCGTCCGGCGGCGTGGATGTGTTTCTGGCGGGCATCGCCGGACGCAGCTTCACGCGCGACTACTGGGCACGGATCTTGCGTGTGCTCGAGCCGCGCACCGTGGTGGCGAGCCATTTCGATGACTTCTTTCGCCCGATCGAGGCGCCGATGGGCTTCTCGACGAACGCCAACTTGACGGCCTTTCCCGATGAGGTGGCGGCGGTGAGCCGCGATTTCCAGGTCGCGGCGCTGCCGCTGCTCGAGGCGGTGGGCTCGGAGAGCTAGGGCTAGGCCGCGAGCGCCGCCGCGCGATCGGGGCGCGCGTCCGCTGCCGGCCGCCGATCCCTCAGCACGACCCGGCTGCCGCGAGCTGGGCTGATCGTGATGCTGCGCCGTCGCGTGGCCTCGGGCGGTCCGCCGACGGAATGCAGCTCGCAGCTCTCGAGCACGGCGCGCAACACGAGCTTCATCTCGAGCAGCGCGAAGTTCGCGCCCAGACAGCGCCGCCGGCCTCCCCCGAACGGGATCCACGTGTACGTGCCCGGGGCTCGCTCGAGGAAGCGATCGGGAGAGAACGCGTAGGGGTCGGGGTAGATCGTGGGATCGTGATGGAGCAGGTAGGCGCTGGCGACGAGCGCGATGCCGCGCGGGTAGACGAGATCGCCGATCTGGATCGGCTGCTTTACCAGGCGCGGCTCGGGGTTGGGGAGAACCGGCCGATGGCGCATGATCTCGTTGATCGTGGCCGTCAGGTAGGCCTCGTCTTCGCCGTCATCGAGCTCCGCCTGCAGGCGCGCCAACACGGCGGGCTCGCGCGAGAGCCGCTCGAACGCCCAGGCGAGCTGCGATGCCGTGGTCTCGTGACCGGCGACGAGCGCCGTCAGCAGCTCGTCGCGGAGCTCCTGGTTGCTCATCGGCGAGCCGTCGGCGTGCTCGGCCTGCAACAGCATCGCGAGCACGTCCTCGCCGCCGCCGCCGCTGCGTCGGCGCTCGTCGATCAGCTCGAATATCAGCCGGTCCACACGCGCCAGGCCGGCGGTGGGCGTCACGCGCGAGATTGGCCAGCGACGGTCGAGCGCCGGCGGCAGGGGCGGGAGCAGCGAGAGCGGACTCTCCGCGAACGCGAGCAGCCTCGTGAGCAGCTCGCGCAGCTGATCGAGCTGTGCCCCGCGCTCGAGTCCGAAGACCGCGCGCAGGATTATCTCGAGCGTCAGACCCTGGAGACGCGCGTGCAGCGCGAGCTCCTGATCGCGTGGCCAGGACGCGACCTCGGAGCGGGCGAGCTCATCCATCAGCCCGGACAGTTGCGCCATGCGCTCGCCGTGAAAGGCCGGCAGCATCAGCTTGCGCTGCTCGAGATGCGGATCCTCATCGAGCAGGATCACCGAGTGGCGGCCGAGCACCGGTTCGAGGATGCGCGCGCCCTCGCCGGGGTGCAGCACCTCGGGAGGCGCCTGGAAGAGCTGCTTGATCTCGTCCGGGTCCGAGATGATCACGAACGGAGGCGAGCCGAGCAGTCGGATCGTGAAGCGGCGCCCGTAGCGCTTGCGGGCCCGCTCCAGGAAGGCCGTCGGCCGGCTCCAGAAGCCGAGCGTCTGCGCGGCCGAAGGCATCCGCGGACCGGGCGGCAACTCGCTGGTGTTCCTCATCGCGCGTCTCCTTCCACCACTGTGTCGCTCTAGGGCATCGGATCGATCTCCACCATCGATCAATCCAGTATACTTATGAGTATATCTACTCGTGAGTATATAGCAAGCGATCGCGAACGCGAGCGGCATGCCGCGCGGTGAGTTCGATCGCAGCACGCGCAAGGCCCAGACACGGTCGCGGCTGCTCGAGGCGGCTGCCGGGGTTTACGCGCGACGTGGCTTCAACGGGGCCACGCTGGACGAGGTCGCCTCGGAGGCCGGCCTGTCCAAGGGCGCGGTTTACGCGCACTTCGGCAGCAAGGAGAACCTGCTGCTGGCCCTTATGGAAGAGCATCTCGCCGCTCAGATCGCCGAGCAGGTGGGACTGTTCGATCTCGATCGCGCGCAGGCTGAGCGCCCGCTGGCGGGCAGCGAGCGCTGGATGGAGGGCATCGAACAGGAGCCGGACCGCTTTCGCCTGCTGATGGAGCTGTGGAGCCTCGCTCAACGCGACGATCGCCTGCGCGAGGGCCTTGCGCGCGGATTCGCGGCGCTGCGCGCGACGCTCGGCTCGTTTGCCACCGAGAGCGCCGACGCGGACGGATTCGAGCTGCCGGCGGCGGCGGCAGAGCAGCTGGCGAACGTCACGATCGGTCTCGGAATGGGTTTGGCGCTGCTCAAGCTGACCGAGCCCGAGACGCTGCCCTCCGCGCTGTACGGCGTCGTGCTGTCGATCTTGGCGGAGGCATCGCCCGCCGATCGCCAGCGGATCGCGGCGCTCGCGGCTGAGCCCTCCGACACGACCGCCGCGCCCGCATAGCCGCGACGCACGCGCGCACGCGCGTGGGCTCGCCTCGGCCAAGACCGTCGCCCCGCCCCAGCCAAGGCCGTCGCCCCGCCCCAGCCAAGACGTCGCCCCGCCCCAGCCAAGGCCGTCGCCCCAGGCGGCGCATCGCCGCCAGGCCCCTTACGGCCGCCGGCCCCTCACCGTTGCCGGGACCATCGGGTCAGCCGGGTCGCTCGACCTCGACGGCTCAGCCGGGTTCGCCGAGCCAGATCATTTGCCCGAGCAGCCCGGTAGGGCCGACGGCCTGGATGCCGACGTGCGTGGTGCCGGCCGGGATCCTGAGTTTCTGCGTTTGGCCGGCGGGTGCCGTGGCGGGCGCGCTGATGGTGGTGCCCTCGGGTTCGAGCCGCAGCTGATAGGAGGCCGGGGTGCCGTCGTACCAGGTCGATCCGGGCGCAGTGAACTTCGCGGAGTGCGCGCCCACAGACCAGCTGGCAGCGCGGATGACACCGGGCGGGCGGGTCACGGCCTCGTAGTTGCCGGTGTTCCATTCGTCGTGCTGGGCATGCCACCACTGCGTGTTTGCGTGCTCGGGGCCTTGCGTGGTCCAGACGAACAGATAGCCCTCTCGGGTCGCGCTGACGAGATCGACTTTGCCGTCGGAGAGCAGATCGCCGGCGGCTGGGGAGAACAGCGTCCAGCCGGTGGTCCACTTGGGGAATTCTTTGACCTGCCGGCCGTCGGCGCTGTAGGCCTGCAGCGCTTCGGCGTCGCCGCCATCGATCACTGCCGGTCCGCCCTTGAAGCTGACCGGCGCGATGAGCGGCTCGCCGAGCATGTCGGCGCCCTGGCGCTTGGCGGGGAAGCCCGGCAGCGGCGCGCCGCCCGTGGCCGGGAACGAGGACTCGAGGTCCTTGAGCCCGGCCCCGTCGTTGGGGTTCGCGAGCGCAGACACAAACGAGCTCGAGCCCAGCTCGCCGATCGAGAAGCTCAGGCTGTTGTCGAGCTTGCCGAAGGCGCCGGTGGTGGCGAAGGGGGTCGGTTCTTCGTTGACGAACGGGAACGCCGGGATCGGGCCGAAGGTCCCCAGGATCTGTCCTTCTCCGGAGATCAGATAGGGCGGCGTGAACGCCGGGCCGACGGCGACGTCGTCCTCGCCGCTGCCGCTGACGTCGGCTGCGACCGGATCGGAGGCGCCCTCGGTTACGAACTCCTGGGCCGATCCGTAGTACTCGAGCAGGCCGGGCAGCTGCACCGGCCAGCCGCTCATGAGCGTGCCGTCGCTGTGATACGCGAAGGCGAATCCGATCGGCGAGAGCTGGAGGCCGGCGCCTTTGGTCTCGGTGTACTGCGGGCGGATGACCAGGTCGGGGGGCTTCGAGGGTCCTTCCAGATAGGCGACCGCCGGACCGGAATCGAGCTTCTGATCGTCGATCAGGTCATAGCCCGGCGCGGGTTTGAAGCCTTCCGGCATCTGCACCTTCACGGGCCAGCCCGGGAGGTCCGAGCCGTCCGGGCGCCAAACGTGGATGTAGCCGTCCCAGCCCGCCTCGATTATGTCCAGCTGGCCGGTCTTGGCCATGTCGAACAGGACGGGGCCGCCGGCCGCGGCTCCGGTCGTGGGCAAGCGCGTGTAGGGAAGCGCCGGTCGCGGAATCGGGAGCGGGGTGACACCCGTGTCGCACAGCTGCGGCCAGCCGGGCTCCAGTTCTCCGTGAGCGTTCCAGGCGAACACCCTGCCGTCGACGGTGGCGGCAACCACGGACAGGTTGCCGGTGTGTTCGAGGTCGCCTACGGCTACGTCGGAGATGATCGGTTCGTAGCCCGGTTCCACCCCAACGTGTGAGACCAGGGCGGACTCGGGGTCGGTGTGGACCGGCCAGCCGGGCAGTTCTTTGCCGGTCGCGGGGTCGATCGCATGTACGTAGCCGTTGGCGTCGCCGAACACGATGTCCAGGCGGCCGCTGCCCTGCAGGTCGACGAGCGCTGGCTGGCTTTCGCCGCCGGCGTTGAGCTTCAAGGGAAAGCCGGCCATCCAGCTCGGGTCGTGCGTGACGTTGATCGTCCTGCGATCGACTCCCGTGCGGCCGCTCGCGTCGGTCACCGACAGATGCAGTGTGACGGCGTACTGTTCGGCGGTGTTCAGCTCCTTTGTGCGGGACAGCTTGAAGTGGGCCGACCAGAAGCTGTTCGGAATTTCCGAGAGGTTGAGCGTGCCGAGCTGGCCCGAGAAGGTGCTCGTGCCGTTGCCTTCGCCGATCGTGAACCACGTCTGCGGATCGCCGCCGAGCCCGGCCTGGAGGGTCCAGTGAAACGACGGGCTGCGCGGCGCTTCGATCGTGCCGGTGACAGGAACGCTGCTGGTGGTGGTGGGGTCCTCCAGCGAGTACCAGGGGGGTGAGTCGATGTGTGCGACCGGCGGAATTTCACCTTGCGCGACCGCCTGCATGCCGGCATAGACGTTGGGGATGCCGTAGCCGTACTGCGGGTTCCATTCACCCGGGCCGCCGGGCCACGGCAGGCCGGGTTCGGTGATTCGTTTGGCGGTGGCGATCAGGACCTGCTCGGTTTCGGGACCGTTGAGCGGCGAGGAGATCAGATGTTCGGCGGCGGCTTTGTGCGAGTAGGACTGCAGCAGAGCGACGGCGCCGCCGAGCGTGGGGGTGGATTCCGAGGTCGAGCCGCCGACGGTGGCGGCGGTCAGGATGTTGTGGGCTCCCCAGGAGGTGAAGTCGGAGCGCGTCCAGCGGTTCTCGTCACCTTTGGACGAGGGCAAGGCGCCGTTGCCCGGGATCACATAGGGCCAGTACATGCCGCCCTGGTGGTCGGTCGAGTCGAAGTCGTTCGAGGACTCGAGCATCGCGACGCCCTTCGACTCCAGATGGGAGACGGCCTCGCGCATGAACGACGAGTAGCCGAGGTCGGCCGTGACCGAGACGATCACGTTTGCGCCCGCGTCGCCCGCGAACAGCCACGCCTTCGCGAGGTCGTCGGTCATGTCGAGCGCCTCGTTGCCGGCTTTGACCGGCATGATCATGCACTTCGGGCACTCGCGGTGAATGACCAGCATCTGGTCGTCCGAGTGTTCGTAGGTGGAGTCTTCGGTCGCGGGGTCGTTCTGGTTGTCGTAGAAGTCCCAACCGGAGATGTCGTTGACGTAGCCGTCGTGGTCGTGGTCGACGCCGTCGGAGAACGCCGCGATCAGATCCTCGGGGTCGATGTAGCCGTTGCCGTTGGAGTCGTGAACGCGCGGGTCTTCGTCCCAGTCTTCGGCGTTGACGACGCCGTCGTGGTTGACGTCGTAGTCGGCGAACGAGCTCGAGTAGGCCGTTTCGCACGGTTTCGTGACCCCGCCGAGCACCATCGTCGAGCCTTTGCACGGAACGGGCAGTTCGTGCCAGTTCACGTAGATGCTGCCGACCAGTTCCTTGGCCTGGGGGATGTGCCAGTTGATGCCGCCCTCGATGTACGCGACCAGCTCACTGGGGTCGCCGGTCGTGTAGTGCGAGAAGGCGTCTTCGAAGTCCATGCCGCAGGGCCCAGCGGGCGTGACGGGCGGCGAGGCACACCTATCCGGGCCTGGCGCGCTCGCGGCGGCGGGCAGCGCGAGCGCGAGCGTCGCCATCACGGCGCCGATCAGGCCACCGAACGCTGCGGTGCGCCTCACCGCCTCGCTCCCCCTGCCTGGCACCGTGCTCCCATCGCGGCCGATCTCCTCCGAGGCCCAGCCCGTCCGACCCCTCGTCCTCCCGGCAGACGAGTCTACCGCCTCGTGAGTGGGGGCAGCAACCGCTGGCGAGACCGAGCCGCGGTCGGCGCGCGAACGGCGAGAACCGAGCCGCGGTCCACCCGCGAACGGCGGGAACCGAGCCGTGAGCGCACGAGGCCGATCCCGGGCGACGGCGCGGCCGATGCCTTTTCGCGCGCGACGCACGCGGGGCGCCGATCCCTTACGCTTGGTCGGTGCTCTTGGTCTTGATTCCGGCTATTTGGGTTGGCGTGGTGTTGTTCGCGCTGATGATGGCTCGCCTGGCCGCGAGGAGCGACGATGCACGGGGGGCGGCGATCGCCGAGCACGTGGCGACGCTCGAGCTGTCTGAGCGGCAGCGGACGACCACGGACGGCGCGGTCAAGCAGCGCCGATTTGATCGTCGGCGCGAAGCGTGTGCCGACCCGCTCGGGGATGGCGATGAGGCACTCGAACGAGACGGCGCGCGGGTCCGCATCAAGTAGGTCCCCGAGATTGCCGCGCCGCCCGCCTACAGATCAGGGTCGCTGCCGGACCCGCGGCGTTGCCGAGCAGCCGAGACAAGTCATGGCCGGCTGAGGAACGCTGAGAGGGGAAATGCCAAACCTGTCCTGGGGCGCAACGGCGGGGGCTATCAGAGGGAAGAGGCTGCTCGGCTTCGGCGTTGCGGCTGTGGCGCTGTTCGCGGTGCTCGTGTTTGCCGCCGACGCCAGGGCGCAGGGGACGGTCAAGGCTGCCGTGGCTGCTCGCGCGGGCGGGTCACGCGGCGGCGAAGGGACCGGGCGAGCAGGCAGCCGGGGCTCGATCGAAGAAGGCTCCGAAGAAGGCGCGGGTTCCGGTGGCGAAGACGGCTCTCGGGAGAGCGGATCCCCACCGGTCCGAGAAGGTTCCAAGGAAGCTCCGCCGCAGGAAGAAGCGGGCAGTGAAGACGAAACGGGTCCGACCGAAGAAGGATCAAACGAAAACGAACCACCGCCGCATCAAGAAGCTCCAGAAGAACCTCCGACCGAAGGAGGTCCGCACGAAGAAGAAGCAGAAGCTCCGGGTGAAGAAACGGCTCAGGAAGAACCGGCGCCCCCGCTGGAAGAAACGCCTCAGCAGGAACAGGGGGGCGGCTCGGGGGTCGAAGAAGATCAAGGCTCCGCGCCCGCGGGCGGCGAACAGGAGACGCAGGGGGCCGGGCTGACGAGCGAAACGGAACAGGAAGAAACGAGCACCTCGGATGGGGAAGCCGACGAGGGCGCCGCTCACCGTTCCTCGGGCTCGGAAGAAGTGGCGCAGCGCACGTCGGCCGGCGAAGAACCGGTCGAAGCTTTCGCGGAAGGGGGGCGCGAAGACGCTCGCCTCGGCGCGCCGGTCGAAGCTACCGAAGCATCTGCGGCTCAGCAGGACGCGAGCGTTGAAGCCCAGGCCGCTGAGCTCAACACGACCTCTGATGTCGTGGGCAGCGCACAGCTCGCGAGTGCGCCCGCGGTCAGCGTGCGCGCCGCGGCGATCGGCCAGTTCGCCGAGGAAACGGCGGCGCGGGTGACGGGCGAGCTCAGCTGTGAGCTTGCCGCGTTCGGCGAGGGCGGCGACGGCTGCGGTGCCGGCTGGGCGGGCGATCGAGCTGTGCTCGCGAGCCTGCCGCAGGCCGATGTCGTGAGCGCCATCTCGACGATGATGGCTGCACAGAGCGGTTCGTCTGCGCGCGCGGGCCACGGCGACTCCTCGCTGGAGAGCGTCCCGGTCGCGCCGGCGCCCGGCTCGGTGCCCGGCGGCGGCGCAGGTGCGGCTGCGGGAGGCGCCTCGGGCGGCGCGCCCTCGCCGGCTCTCACCCAGACCTGCATCCTGCTGCCCGGCGCGCCTCGTGCGATGCATACGCTGCGCCTCTCGTCGCCGCCGTGGCGGACGACATACTACGCGCTTATTCCAGAGCGACCTGGTTAGTCCGCAGTTCCTTTACCCCGACGGCCGGGGTCCTCGATCGGGACACCGGGAACTGAGTTCGAACGTTCGTTGGAAGGAGCTGCAGCAATGAAACGCCACCAGATGGCGGAGACGCAGGAAAATGTCCAGAGGCGGAGCGGCGAGGGCGCCGCGCCGCGGATTCCGACCCAGAGGCGCGCTTTCTTCATCGAAAGCACGCACGCACGAGGTGTTGCCAGTGAAATCAGCTTTGTGCCGAGCAGGACGCAGGCGCACACGCTGATCCTCACCGGCGAGCTCGACGGCGGGTCGGCGCCGACGCTCGAGGCCGAGATCGAGCGGCTGTGCGATGAAGGAGTGACCGCCCTGACGCTGGACCTGAGCGAGCTGGAGCGAATCGATTCGGTCGGCGCCACCGTGGTGGCCTTCCGCAGCAAGCTGTGCCGCAGGCGCGGCTGCGATCTCGCGGTGATCCCGGGAGCCGGGGTGATCCGGCGCGCGCTGGAGCAGGCCGGCATGAAAAGCTCGACGCTGCGGAGTGGCGGATAGGACGGCCGCGCGCGGATCGGCCGCCACGCCCGGTCCATGCCGGACTCGGCGAGACGAGGCGGGGTTTGGGCAGCGGATCGCCGCGCTGCCCAAACGTTCGCCATGGTCGATCTCGGGCTCTGGGTTCGCGGCACCAAATCTGACCCCACGGACGCCGTTTCGAAGTGGCGACCGCGCCGCGCGAGCCCACGTCGAGCGATACCCTTCCGCCAAGCCTCGGCGCAGGCGGGGGGCAACAGCGGTTAAGGGGGACGAGTCAATGGTGCGTACTATTCGAGCTTCTCTACTCGGGCTGGCGGTCGCTGCATGCATGGCCGCGGCAGCGGCCCCGGCGTGGTCCTCGAACGACCTCGTGTGCAGTTCGGGGTGCCCATTCAACAGCATCCAGGCTGCGATCAACGCGGTGACGCCGGGCACGACGATCACGATCGGTTCAGGCGAATACTTCGAAAATATCGTCGTTGGCAAGTCTGTGACCCTGAAGGGCTCCGGCAACGCGACGGTGATCTACCCGTCGATCTCAACGCCCGAATGCTCGCCCGGTTCGCTCTGCGAAGGGACGGCGAGCAACATCATCTTGGTGCAGGCAAACGACGTGACGATCACGAAACTACACCTGGACGGGAACAACCCGCACCTGACCAGCGGCGTGATCCGTGGTGGGCAGGACATCGATGCCCGCAACGGGATCATCGTCAACTTCGAACAGGGGGTCTACAACGACCTCACGGTCTCCAAGGTCAAGGTCTCGAACATCTACCTGCGCGGCATATACGCCTCGTCGGGCGGCACGTTCAACTTCAATCACGACGTCGTCGAAAACGTCCAGGGCGAAGAAGAGTCGATCGCGATGTTCAACTTCGGCGGGTCCGGCGAAATGGCCCACAACCGGGTGACCGACGCCAACGACGCGATCTCGGCGAACTGGTCGACCGGCACGAGGTTCATCGATAACACGATCGCCAAATCCGGTAGCGGCCTGCACACCGACAACAACGGCGGTGGGGGTGGCGACGCGGACCTGATCAAGGGCAACAGGGTGCGCGAATGCAGCGTCAACGGCTACGGGATCTTCGTATTCGTCCCCTACGTGTCCGCGACCGTGGAATCGAACAAAATCAGCGCCTGCTCGGTCGGGCTCGCGGCGTTCGGGGGCGCCATGGCTGGAGAAGGGCCGACGTTCGCCGACAACAGCGTCAATGGCACCGGCGCGGCGACCAGCGGAGGCGGGACCTACGGGGCTTACCTCACGACTGACCAGCTCGGCTACGAATACGGCGAACTGACCGCCACGTTCAGGGGCGACAAGTTCGAGCATTTCGACACGGGAATGCTCGTCACACAGACTTCCCCCACGCCAGGCCAGCCCGCGGGCGACCAGGCCACCGTGACGGCATCGACGGACGACTCGTTCGAGCACGACGGCACGGGCGTGGACGGTGAACCCGGGACCGTGGTGAACGCCCAGGAAGACTGGTGGGGCTGTGCCCAGGGCCCGAACATGGGCGGGCACTGCAACACGGCGCTCGGGACTGTGACGTATACACCGTGGCTGACGTCCGCTCCGTAGCGGAGCGCGGGAACGTAGCCGGCTGACGCCGGCGGACAGGAACACGGGCGTGGCCCCGATCAGGTGGGGCCACGCCCTCATCTCCGGAAACGGCGATGCTATTCCAAAGTATGCTGCTGATTTTGGAATAGCAATGCCAACATACCTCCGAGGTGGTGGTTTCGAGCTCATTGCGAGAGGCCAGCGGACAGGGGTACGTCTACGAGCCGGTTCCCGAGCTGACGTTGAAGGGATTCGACGCCCCCGTGCCTGCGTTCCGGCTCGTCAGCGCGGCCTCGTAGCCGAGTCAGCGCCCGCCCGCCGGGAGCAAACGCACGGGGAGCGATGGCCGCCGCGACATCGAGCGCGAGAGCCATCGTTTGAGCTCGCCAGGGGCAGGGCGTGGCCCCCATCAGGGGCCACGGCCTGCTTTGCGGGTGCCTCGGCATTGTCCGGAGGAGGATTCCGCTTGCCGAGGCCGCCGAGCGCCGGACTGGGAGGGCGGCGCTCGAGCTTGCCGATCGAGTTTGCGGACCCGCGCGTCCTGGAAGGGTCTGTGTCAATCAGCCGGAGTCACGTTCGAGCTGGCCGAGCTGTACAGCGCCCGCGGGTGGATCGACGGATGCCTGCCGGTTCCAGCCGCTGAAGGTCGTGTCTCCGGCTTGTCCGCCCTGCCTGGCGATCTCGATTGGATAGGGCTTGCCGGTTGTCGCGACGTACAGCGAGGTGGTGCCGAGCTTGCGCGCGAGCTTCAGTTCGATGGCGGGCTGGCCGTCCACCGTTGTGGTGGGTCCCTTCGTCGGGCTCGCGGCGTTGGCCTCGATGCGGTCGAACTCGTCGGTCTGGTCGACCAGCTGTGCCAGCTGCGAGAGCTGGCCGCCGGACGCGGGTGCGACGATCCACGTCCCGGCGGGGAGCTTCGCGGCGGCCTTGCCGAGATGCTCGTACAGCGCCCGGTTGCCCTTGACGTAGACCCTGTCGCCGACGCGCACGACGTCGTAGCTCAGCCCGGGCAATTTGAAACGACCCTGTGCGCCGTTGCGGGCGAACTGCAGTTCGTAGCCGATCGTGACCGCTTGCTCCGAGGTTTCGCTGTTCACGCGAACCGATTGAGCGCCCTTCGCCGCGGCGATGCTGGCGGCGATTATCTGCGCGGCGGATTTGGATGCCACGTCGTTGGACGAGCCGCAGCCGGCGAGCGGCACGGCCGCGAGGGCCGCGAGCATGCAGGCGAGAGCGATCGGGCGCATGGTTCAGCCCTTCCGCCTGTCCTTGGCTGTGCGCGGCTTGTGCTTGTGGCCGGCTTCTTTGGCAACGTATCGCCTGCGAACCTGCTTTTCGCAGGCAAGGCGGCGGCGCTTGGCATGCCTGTTGCGGGTGCGGCACGCGGCGAGCGCTTTCGCGAGCTTCTCGGCGTTGGTGAGCTTCTTGGTTCTTGCGGCCTTGACGGCGGCGCAGCCCTGGATCGCGATCCTGGTGTCGTGTTCGATCGTGGCGCCGTTCTGGGCGACGATCGTGGTGGGCATCTCGAGGGTTTCGCCGCATAGGTCGAAGTGCTTGGATTCGGCCACGTTCGGCGTCAGCACGCCGTGCGGGCCGGCGGGCAGGACCGTTTCGAAGGTCGTGAAGGGCGCGTCCGGGGCCGATTCGAACTTGCTGTAGGTGACCCCGTCTTTGATCTGGGTCTTGCCGTCGAGCACCAGCTCGATGTCTTCGCCCTGCAGCACGAACTCGAGGTCCGGGAAGGCGGCATTGCCGTGCGAGACCAGGTACGCCGGCCCGGCGAGCGCGCTCTTCAACACAGGAGTGCGAATCGTCGCCGCCCCAATAACAGACCCTTCCGGACAGGACGCGGGATTCGCAGCGAACGCGGCTTCCGTGCACGCTTTCTGCAACGTCGGCAGCCGCGAGGACAGCTGCTTGGGCAGCTGCACGTCAACCTTCGCGATCCCCGCCTGCACGACCCCGTTCGCGCCCACGCCGCCCGAGGTCACGACCACTTTGAACGTGGTGCCGTCCGCTTTGCTGCCGTGCCCGACCGCCGCGGCGGTCAGGGTCGGTTTGAACGGCAGGTTCGCGCAGCCCGTGACCGGATATGGCGATGAGCCGCTCCAACTGCCGCCTTCGGCCCCGGCGAGCGTGCCCTGTACGTCGCGCTGCGCGGCGCAGCTGGTCGGGTTGAACTCGAACCCGGCCCGATTGACGTCGACCAACACCCGTTTGAGCTGCAGCGGGATCCCCCTGATCTCGGTCGGCAACGGGTCCGACGCGACCGTCACCGAGGCGTTTTCGGGGTTGACCTCGAGCTTCGAGCGCACCGAGATGTAGCCGAGGTCGAACGGCCCGGCGTCCGCCGGGGTCACGATGTCTAGACCGAACGGTGCCCCGTCGTAGGGGCCCGTGATGTAGACCCGGCCGCCGCTCTGGACATACGGTTCCGGGCCGAGCCCGGCGACCGCCGTGGCTTCCCCGATCTGGCTGGCGGCGGGACACGCGGTCGCGTCCGCCTGTGCTGCTGAGCAGAGCTCGACCGAGGACAGCAGCGCCGCCACACCCTCGGGGAGGTGCATCGTCACTCCATCGAGCGCCTGGTCCCCATCGGGACGCGAGAGTTCCAGTTCGAAGCTCGTGAAGCCGCCGGCCGCGGTGTTGGTGTTCTTGGCTGCGAACCCGGGCCCAAACGGCAATGCGCCACCCGGACAGCCGGAGCCATCCACACCCGAGTTCACCGCGAATTCTTCCCCGCCGCTGCTCACCGTCACGGGACCGGTGCCCGACCATGGCGTGAACACGCCGCTCGTCGCATAGTTCCCACAGCGGGCCGGGGTCGCGAGCGAGGCGCGCGAACCACCGAACAGTTCCAGTTTCAGTTCTTCGAACGGGACCTGCGGCGAATCGGAGAAGGTCGTGGTGATCTGACCCGTGCTTTCGTTGACTTCGCCCCTGCCTGCGAGCTTTACGAGGATTCCGGCTTCTCTGTCTTCGGCGACGAGGTACAGCGCCACCAGCGAGTTGAACGGATTCCGCCCCGCTTCGCCGTTGGGGGCGGGGGACGCCAGGTAGACCGAGCCTTCGAGCTGGTGCGAGAGCAGCGGCGTCCTGATGTGCACGGTCCCCAGCTTCGATGCTTCCGGACACGACGGTTTCAATTTTTGTCCTTCGGTTTCTTCTTCGGCGAACCTGAAGGTCGATTTGAACGTGGCGGTTTCCGCGGCCGGTTCGGCGTCGGGACCGTAGATTTTCGCGAAGCCCTCGAAGCCGATGCCTTCATAACCGTCTTCGGATCCCTCCGAGCACGCCGCCAGCCCGTTCGCGGCCGACGGGCTGAGCTGCACGCCTTCGGGCAGCGCGACCGTCGTGTCGCGCAGGTTCGCTTCCGCCACCCCGCCCGCTTCCAGCAATCCCTTCTGAGGCGTCTTCACGTCGACCGACAGGCCGGTCGGGGTGCTCCCCGAGTGCTGTTCGGAGACGACGCCCATCGACGGAGCGAAACGGAGCTGGCCGCAGCCCGTATATCCAAGCGGCTCCCCTTCGCCGTTGATCCACGCGTATTCGCTGGTGAGAAGCTTTTCCGGTAGCAGCCACGAGTCGGCCTGCACGGTCGAGAGCACGGGTTCCGCCGCCGGATCGGTGGCACACGATGTCGGCAGCGTCAGGAATGGCCGTTCAGGCTCGACGCTCGTGGCGGGGCAGGGGCGCCCGACGCGGCTCTCGTAAAAGCCTTCGGCGATGCATTCCCATCCGCGCGAGCCGTTGTGACCGGCAGCCCCAGGGACGCCCCAGAGGGTGACCTCGCTGCTGAGGATGCCGGCTGTTTGGCTGAGGTTGTTGACGCTCGCGACGACGTTGTAGCCGCCTTCGGAGTTGACCGACGTGTCGAGCACGATCGGCACCTTCGCCGCGGTGAAGCCAAAGCGCGCGGGCTCCCCGACCGACGGCACGAGGTTAAACACCGGCACGAGCTTGGTGATCGGTATCGTTCGCGGTTCATTCACCGTCACGAGCGCCACCCCCACGACCGACGAGGGCTGACAGAGGTCCGTTTCCAAATACAGCGCCGTGAAGTTCGCCTCGCTGCACTGTTCAACCGCTGTTGGGTCGCCGATCAGCCCAGGAGGCAGCGTGAAGCGCATGTCCCGTGGGAGTTCGGCGGGCTCCCGCTTGAAGGTCGTGGAAATCTGGTTGAACACGAGGCTGGTGGTGAGCTGGAACGGGTGCGAGCCCGCTTCCGTGGCCGGCGCTCCGGCTTCGACGGTCGGCGCGAGGCTGTAGTCACGCAGGCCGAACGGCACGGGTTCGCTGCTGATGCTCAGCGCTTCGGTGCTCGTCGTCTTCGACGCGCCACCGCCTTCCACGGAAACGCTGTTCGTGACGGCTCCGGGCGTGAGCGCCGCGCTGACCGCGACGTCGATTTCGACTTGAAAGCGTTCATAGGGCGCCAACGGCCCGTCGTACGTGCACGAGATGACTTCTCCCGACGCCGAGCATTTCGGTTCGGGGCGAGGGCCGGTTCCGCCCTGGGTCACCGAACCCGTGAACCGGGTCGCCGACACGCCGGCGGGAAGGCGATCGGTGATCGTCGAAGTTCCGTCGATCTCGCCACCACCGAGGTTCTCGGCAGCCACGTCGAGCAGGCCTTCGGCACCCGGGGAGAACTGGGTCGGCGCCGTTTCCGTGATCACCGTCCACCACGGCGTGGCGGCCTCTGCCGAACTGGCCGTCCCCGCGAAAATCGCGAGCAAGACCATCGCGATCGAGGTCGCCAACACGCCACACATCCGTGTGCGCAGAGATCGCTCCACGGTCATGACCTTCGACCTCGCCCATCGAATGTCTGGCTGTGCTCGCGCGGCTTGGCCTTCTTGCGGACGCTCGCCGGCCCGTAGTGTTTACGTGCTGCTCGTTCGCACGACCTCCGGCGTCTGTCGGAGCGTCGGTAGCGCCTGCGGCAGACGCCCAGCGCCTTGGCGAGCTGCTGCGATCTCGAGGCCGGTGTCACGGCTTTTGCCGCCTTCACCCCGATTTTCGCCGACGGAGCCGGTGCCGGCGACGCGACGTTGCCGCTAACCGCAGGTGCGTTCGCCGAGACGCTCACAGGCTGCTGCGCGAGCACGGGCCGGCACTCTTCGGTGCTGCCGCACGGCGCCGACGGGACGTTCGGAGCGCCCAGGCACGGGTGTGCTGCCGTGCAGACGCGTGCGTCGTAGACGTCGAACTCGGAGTCGGTGTCCTGCGCTACCAGTTGTGCGGCGGTCAGGAAGAAGACGTCATCGCCGCTCGGCGTTGCTTCCATGAAGACCGATTCCTTGCCCGAGCTGCCAGAGGAGATCAGTGCGACGCATCCGCCGACGCCCGTCTGGCAGCTCCCGACGTCTTCGGGCTCGTACTCGTAGACGTCCTCCTTGTGATTTTCCGCCGCCGGCACGAGGTCGTCGGGACTGTCGAAGAACAGCCTGCCTTCGTCAGACAGGTAGCGGGTTTGATAGACGCCGCTGGCGATGTTCTGCGCGGTCCAGCCCGGTATGTTTCCGCTCAGCCAGTGGTTTTCCCACACGCCGCGACGGTCGGTGAAGAGGCCGAACCCTTCGCCGGCGTCGAGGGTGTCCAGAACTCCTTCTGGGCGGCCCCCCGAGTGGTCGCACGACACGCAGGTCAATCGTTCGGTGTCGGCGTCGTAGATGTAGACCTCCTCGTCACGTGCCCCGTCCGCTGCCGGGTTCGCGTCGACGTTGTCGTAGCCCGTCAGGCTGGCGTTCGACATGAACGCGAAATATTGTCCGTTCGGCGAAACGCGGGCGGTGACGAACGCCTGATCGGCCTGCTTGCCGCCTTCCCACTCGGGATTGTCAGCGCTCGCGAGCGTGGCGACAAAGCTGATCGCCCACTGGTTGCCGGCCGACCGCAGCGCGTAAAGGTTGTCCCCGTTCGCACCGGCGACTTGACCGGCGGCGTTTTCGTTGTTTGCCAACACTCCCTGCGCGATGAGATAGAGATCGGTGCCCGCTTCATCGATGCCGAGCACGAGCCCCTGTACCGCCGCCGGTTCGCCCGAGTTCAGGGTCGGCGTGAGGTCACTCAGCTGACACGTGGGCTTGCCGGCGACTTCAGCGATTTCGCACTCGTACAGGTCCGCCTTGCCCGTGCCGGCCGATTCGGCCGTCGCGTTGAGTGTCAGCTTTTGCTTGTCGGTGAAGAAGATGCGCGAGTCATCCCCGGTCGCGGCCTGGAACTCGGCCGACCCTTCCGGCGGTTCTTTCACGTGCGGTGCGGGAGCGTCCAGCTGAATCGTTTCTTCACTGGCCGTGTCACGCAGATACAGATGTCCGGCGTCGCTCCAGATGACGCGAGAGCCATCGCTGGAGATCGTGTGTGCGATGATCCGCGAGTGGTAGCCGAGTTCAGGGCTGGCCGCGAACCCCGCGTTGCCCGGCAGGATACTGACGGGCCGCAGGCTTCCCGCCGACCACTCGTAGAGCGCGCTCGGCGGCGCTCCTTCCGTCAACGGGACGCTCGAGCTCAGGACCACGTGGGTGAGGTCGGGGCTGGCCTCGAGGAAGCGGGTACGGTCGCCGAATTTTGCGCCGGCGACGGTATCTCGTTCGCTGACGATCGGCACATAGCTGCCGGTGCCGTTGTCGCGGACATACATCGTCGCTTCCTTGACCCCGGAAGCCAGCGGCGGTTCGGCGACGGCCGTCAACGCCACGGGTTCCACGATCGCCTGCGAGAGATCGGCGGTGAAGTACTGGTACTCGCTCGGAGCACCCGTCTGAATGCCCTGGGGCGTCTGATTGGGCGTCACGATGTCGCTTGTCGTCCAGCCATCTTCGCCTCGGGTCGAGACGATCTGCTGCTGTTCGGGCGCACGGTTGCCCCGCGGTTCTCCAGTCAGCGCGCCGTCGGCGAGATAGGTGATCGCGTCGCCGTCTTCGCTGGCCAACACCCAGCCACCGAGCTGCGTCGTGAGCGGTTCGATCGGGGCGCCGTGCTTTTCAGGCGGTGAGACCATCTCCCAAGCTCGCCCGTCGGGCAGGCTCTGTACCGTCACGGCTTCCTGTGTCGTGAATGACTGTTCGCGGCCTTCGGTCGTGCCCAGCGAGTTGCTCGCTATGATCCGGTAGTAATACGTCGTATCGGGTCGCAGACCCGTCACGTTGGCCGTCTCGGGAACGCCGGTTTCACCTGATCCGATCCCTTCGGCGCTGCTCGGCGTGGTCGCACATGCGGTCGGCTCGGCGTCGCAGCTCTGCGTCCCGTACTGAAACTCGAACGTGGTTTCACGACCGTCGGGGTCGATCACGGCATGCAGCTGTGCGTCCGTCGCATCGACGTTCG
Organism: Solirubrobacteraceae bacterium; assembly: GCA_035507415.1. Taxonomy (GTDB): domain Bacteria; phylum Actinomycetota; class Thermoleophilia; order Solirubrobacterales; family Solirubrobacteraceae; genus Palsa-744. The sequence goes on along the minus strand of DATJOF010000070.1, from coordinate 29,480 downwards.
TGACGTACGTCGCGTCCACCGAGGCCGCCGGCGTGGTTTCGAAGGTCTGGTCGCGCTCGTAGGTCGTGCCCGCTTCGTTCTGGGCCACCACGCGATAGTGGTATGTCGCGCCGAGCCTCAACCCTGTGAGGACGGCCGATACGGCGACTGGGTCACTGCCCGAGCCGATCGAGGCTCCGCCGAGCGGCGCTTCCTGGCCGTAGGCGTTCGTTTCGCCGTATTCGAAGCGGTAGGTGGTGGCGAGCTGATCGGGATCGAGCTTCGCGTGCAGGGTCGCGCCTTCGTGATCCAGCCCGCTCGGCGCTTCGCTTACGATTCGCGGTGCGCCCGAGGTCGCGAACGTTCGATCTTCGCCGTACGTCACACCGAAGCTGTTTTCAGCAACCAGGCGGTAGTGGTAGAGCGTGTTCGGCGCGAGACTCGAGATGCCCGTGGTCGCTTCGACCGGGCTCGAGCCGGCGCCGGCGTCGGTGAAGGGTTCCGGCCCCTGCGAGCCGTAGCTTTCGGTAGTGCCCCATTCGAAGTGGTAGTGCGTGTCCAGGCCGCCCGGTGTCAGACGCCCCGTCAGGGTCGCGCTCCCGGGCTCGATGTTGCTTGCGGCACCGGTGGACACGTCTTCCACGGCCGGCGATGTTTCGAACTGCCTTACGATGCCGCGGCTTTCGCCGTTTTCGTTTTCGCCGACGATCCGGTAGTAGTAGGTTCGCGCCGGCTGCAGCCCCGTCACCGTCAGCGAAGCTTCCTGTTCTCCTGTCCCCGCGCTCTGGCTCGACGTTCTCGTTCCCAGGGACCGACTTTCGCCATATTCAAACGCAAAGCCCGCGACGTTCCCGTCGCCGTTGATGGTGCCCGTCAACGTGGCCGCTTCTCTCGTCACGGTCCCCTTGGCGATCTTGCCCGTGAGAACATCGGGCACGACCACCGTCGGCCCATACAGATCGATCCTCCCCGAACCCGGATCTGCCACGACAACTTCACCACCGGTTGTCGCCGCCACGCCGCTCGGTTCACGCAGCGGCGCCTCTGGCGTTCCCGTGATCCAGCCCAGCCATTCGCCGTCTTCGCCATACTGCGAAACGACACCGCGTCCCGCTTCGGCCACGTAGAACCCTTCAGCCGCCGCCCCACCGAAGCCGAGTCCCGCCACATCGTCTTCGCTTTCTTCCTTACCCTTGAATGACCCGTACGGCGAGCCCTTCCCGGAAAACTTGGTTTCATACGCACCAGACGGGCTGTAAGCATCGACCTGCCCCCTGACACTATCGGCGACCAGCACCCGGCCCGTGGCCGGGCTGACCGCTATTCCGTTGGGCGCTTCCAGCTTCGGCCCGGACAAGGTCCCGACGAATTCCCCTTCTTCCCCAGCGCCTTCTTCGACTCCTTGGGGATCGGTAGGGTTCGGTCGGGGCTTGAAGATCTCCACCACGCCGTGTTCGGTGCCGGCGCCTTCGGCCTCCACCACGAACACGTCGCCGGACAGCGGACCACTCGAGTCGTCAACCGCGAGACCGGTGACTTCGTACAGTTCCTTTTCCGGCGTATCAGCTCCGGTCCATTCGCTCAGCAAGCGATAGCCGCCCGACCCGATCGGCTCGTACACGCGTACCGCTTCATCGCCAACCGGTGTCTCCCCCGCCACATACACATCCCCGCTCGCGTCAGACACGGAGATTGCCATCGATTCCAACGACCCCGATTCGCCGGTCAAGAACCGCGTCTCGAACGCACCCGACCCGCTATATACGTCCACATATCGCGAGCTTCTGTCCGCCACGAACAGCTGGCCCGTGGACCGATCCACCGCGACAGACGCCGGCGCGCTCAGCCCCGTCCCCGCGGGCGCTTCCGTGACAGCAGACAGGAAACGATGGCCGCTGGCCGCAAACGCCTCGCCCGGGATAGACAACAGCGACGCACCTGCGAATACGAAACAAGACACAGACACGAGGGCAAGCGAGCGGCCGGAGAGACAACCCAGGCGCTTCCAGCTCCTTGCGTTTCTCTGGCTTCCGGTCCGAATGAAGTTCAAAGGTGGCATTTCGTGAACACCCAGCATGTCGCTTGTGTCGATGACGAGGATGCGGCGACGACCAGCGCCGCCGCATCCGTCGTCGAAAGTTACGACTGGATTAGCCTCTGATCTCGACCGCTTCTTCGGGAGTGTTCACGTTGGTGATTTCCTCAGCGGCCGGTTCCCAGAAAGACTTGTTCTGGGGAGTTTCGGTGTTGTAAATGTAGGCTTCTAGAGTAGCCTGTGGCTTTTTTTCGAAGTTCTCAGGAATGTTGTAGCAGTGATAGCAGTAAAGTCCGTCTCGCAAATTCGCTGCCTTGTATTCCTGGGTAAACGATGAGCTCATTTCATCGATAGGCGTGATCGGCGAGATGATCTCGTCATTGCCGCCCTTCGGCGGATACGCCGGAGGGCCGCCGCGCTTAGCTACGACGCCCACTTCCGTGCTCAGGCCGACGGTGCAGGAGAATTTCGCGAACGTACCCTTCTTTGTTTCAGGCGTGAGCATGACGCCCACTTCATTTTTTGCTTTTTCAATGATGCCGAGTTCGCCCTTGAGCACGCTCGTATCAATTTCTCCCGAGTTAGCCGTATTGCTGCATGGAAATGTTTCGAAGAATACGCAGCCCTTGAAGGTGACGTGAACGTTCTTTACGTCATTCTTGCCAGAGGCTTCGCCGGTCGCGGTCTCGCTCGCGCATTCGACCGAGGCGGGGAAGAAGGTTTCTTTTTCTTTGAATTCTTTACCTTCTTGCGTCACTTCACCCTTTTCGTTGACACAAGCGCTCTTGCACGGCGTGGTCGAAGTGTAGAGCAGACCACGCCCACCAGCACCCGTGAAACCCTTCTTTGCTATTTCGGTGCCCTTGCGCCATTCATAAGCGCCGTCGCCTTTTTTCGCTTTCGTCGTGCAGTTGGCGTTCGCATATTTCCCGCTAGCCTTCGCATAGCACTGACCCCATTCGGGCTTGGCCGCCAAAGCCGCTGTGACCGCGACCGCCATGATCGCAAGCGCCGCAACCACGACGAGTGCCGGCATCCTTACATGTCTCACTGTTCCACTGCTCCTTTTCCTCTCGAGTGACAATCGACCGGCGGCGCCACGAGTCCCTTGCGGGCGAATCCGCGTCGCCGGCCATCTGCAATCGCAGGCCGATCACCGAACGTATGTCCTGCTCGACATACCTCGCGGCGACCCGCTTGCGCTCTCAACGACGTCCTGCCACACCAGGCGTGGCGCGCGGATGTCGAAAAGCTCCTAATGCCGGCGGTGGGCCTCACGCCGTTCCCCTCGCCCGCGTGCTCCTGGGCCGCGAAGCGCCGGCGTCAAACCGCTCGGAAAGCAGCTCGACGGCGCGTCGTCCGCTTGCGGTCAGCAACCAGGCGTTCGGTTCGCCGCGCGCAGCGCCAACCCCCACGTTTTCGATCACGCCGCTGCGCTGCAGACGTGCCAGCAGCTTCGACGTTTGTCCCTCGTCCGTCAGTTCTGCCGCCTGCGCGATCTCGCGGTTGTTCGAGTACGGCGCGCGCGCGATCGCGCGCAGCACGAGCGTCGTGCGGTGCGTGACCCTTACGGGCAGCTCGGCCGCGCGGGAGATCGTCCGCGCTCGGCCGGGCGCGTGCTCAGCCGCCGATCGTTCGCCGCCCTCCGGCGGCCTGCCCTCCAGCTCAGCGCGGGCCGCCGCGTCGCCGAGATACGGTCTGACGATGAAGGCCATCAGAGACGGAGCCAGCTCGACCAGCGCCTCGCGTGGTGCTGTGACGGCTTGCGCCCGGATCACGCCGAGCGTGCCGCCGGCGACCAGCTCGGCCGTCAAAGGGGACAGCGGCTCCTGCTCGCCAAGCGCCCGCACGCCTCCGTTTTCCAACAGCTGGGTGATGACTCCCAGCAGTCGCTGCTCACAGCTAAGCGCGCACGTTCCTGCGACCGCCGCGTCTAGCAGCAGCAGACGCGCCCATGAGGGCTCGTCGTCGAGAAACCCGAGCAGCGCCACCAGCCCAGAGCGAACCCGCTCGAGCCACGACTCGTGCCGCCCCTCGGCCTCGTCGACAGTTTGCGAAAGCCGCTTCAGACCCTCATCGAACGCCGACTGATAACACTCCTCGACGCTCGCGAAAATCTCGCGGAAAACCCTCTCCGAAACCCCCGCGCGCGTGGCCACCGTATCTCCTAGACGGGGGTCACTCGACGCCGGCGGCCTTATTTTTCAGGACCCCTTGACAAAATTATTCCCGTGTGTTCTCCTTTTCCCACGCGCCGCCCACAAGCTTCGACAGCAGAACGAGGCTCGGGAGCGAGGCGCGAGAGGGACCAGCGAGAGGGACGACGGAGGGAAACGAGGGCAGCATCATGGGGAACGGGATCAGAATCGACCGCACGGCTGAGCGCTTCTCCAGTCACACCCAGGCCCACGCCCGGCCCCGTCGCTCCAGGACTTCTGCGCAGGCCAGCGCTTTGCGCGAGACGCTCATCGCGGCGATCGTCGAGGTCGTCGCCGAGGGCGGCGACCCCCGTCTAGGAGAGTCGCGGGCCCTGGCGTAATCCCGCATGGGGACTGGGGATTTTGTCCCACGTCCCACATGCGTCCCACAAAGCCGTCGCCGCGTGACAGGCGCGGCCCGACAAAGCCGTCGCGACGGCAGGTCCGGAGAGGTGCTCGCCGAGGCGCGCGCGGGGCCCGACCTGCGCCACGAGTCCGCCCGCGCACCGCGGCGCTCGCGAGCCTCGGTTGGCAGGCCGCAGTCGCCGCGCCGAGCCGATCTTGGCTCGAGCGCCAGGCCAGCCCGAACGAAGCGGCAATCTTATGCCAAAGTATGCTACTAACTTTGGAATAAGAATGCTAATATATCCAGCATATGCCCCTCACAGACGACCAGGTGCTCGCCCAGAACCCCTGGTGGACAAACCGGGGGTGGGCGGCTGAGGACCGCCAGCTCGCGCTGCTGGATCGCTCGCCGGTGCGCCTGCCGGCGGAGGTCGTCCACGAGGTCGATTTGGATAAGGCGGGAATCCACGTCCTGCGCGGGCCGCGGCAGGTCGGTAAGAGCACCGATCTCAAGCTACTGGTGAACCGTGCCCTGGCGGAGGAACATGGCGCGCACTCGATCATCTACCTGACGCTCGATCTGCTCGAGGGCCGACCCCATGCCGAGCTGGCCGAGACGCTCGTCCGTGCCAAGGCGCTCGCGCGCCATCCGGGGCCGGGCATCGTCCTGCTCGATGAGGTGACCGGGATTCCGCGCTGGCAGACCGCGATCAAGGCCGTTTTGGATGACGGCACGATCGGCGAGGACGTCGTGGTGTGCACGGGCTCCTCGGCGATCGACCTGCAGACAGGGGCGGCAGAGCGACTTCCCGGCCGTCGCGGCGCCGGACGCGACCATCTTGCGCTGCCTCGCGCGTTCGCGGCGTTCGCGAGAGCGATCGATCCCTCCATCCCCGCCTCCCCGGGCCTGCGGATCGCCGAGCTGTGCACACCGGACGGCGAGGCGCAGCTGCACGAGGCTCGCCTTCACGCACCGGCGTTGAGCGAGGCGCTGTCGTTGTACTTGAAGTTCGGCGGCCTGCCCGCGTCCGTCGCCGAGGCCGCCGGCGGCGCCACTGAGCCTTCCGAGCCGGTCAAGCGGGTGCTGTACGACTCGCTTGTCAGGGAAGTCCAACGCCGAGGCGCAAGCATCCCGGCGACCCACGCTCTGCTGGAGCGAGTGCTGCGGTCCCTGGGCTCGCGAACGGACTGGAGCAGAATGGCGCGCGAGATGGACGTGCCGCTGTCGAGCAGGCGCGGCGCCACCAGTCATCACACACTGCGCGACTACATCGAGCTGCTGGCAGGCGTCTATTTCCTGTTCATCCTCTACTTCTGGCGCAGCGGCTCGCAGACGAACAGCCTGTCCAACGAGAAGAAGGTCTACTTCGCCGACCCGCTGCTGCACACGATCGCGCTCGAGCAAACGCCCGGCCGCGCCGCCGACATGCCCGCGCTGATCGAGAACGCGGTCGGGCTCGCGCTCTATCGCCGCTACGAGCCGCCCGAGCGATTGATCGAGTCGTTCGTCTCGCCCGACCAGCTGCACGTCTGGCGCACGGCCCGCTCAGGCGAGATCGACTTCGCAGCCGGACAGCGCCGCGGGCTCGACCTGGTGGAGATCAAGTACCAGCGCCACATCGACCCGCGCAGCGCAGCCGCGCTGGCCAGGGGCCACCCCGGCCGGCCCGCCGTGATCGCAACCCGAGATGAGCTGCGCTTCGCCGAGACCTATGCCCTGATCCCGGCCCACCACCTGCTCTGGGCGATCGACGCCTGAGCTCGCGGGGCCGTGGCTGTCGGATCGAGGCGGGAGAAGGCCGCGAAGCGCAGGCGTGGCCCTTGATCTGGCGTTATAGTCGCTCTGAAACCGTCCACATGAGCACCGAGCAAGATGCACAGGTGCGTAGTCACGGCACCAAAAGGTGCCATGAACTTGCACCAAACGGTTCGCTGCAACAGTGGTTCTCAGGCGTAGTCGCAGCGCTGCGCCCGCAACTGTGGTCAGGGCAGGATCGCGAGGCAGCGTTCGACGCGGTCGGCAACCAGGTCGGCGAGGCGCTCGGGCAGCTGTCGGTCGAGCGCAACGACGTCCGGCGCGCGGACGGCATCGGCGAATGCGTCGGGCGCGGCGAGCGCCAGGTGCAGGACTCGCTCGAGCACGGCGTTTGTATCGAGGCCCAGGTCTGCCGCGGCTTTGGGCCACGTGTTGCGATACGGGTGAACGCGGTAGTCACCTCCGATCTTCATCGCAAAGCGCAGCCTGTGCTCGTCGGTTCCATACGGAAGCGCGGATGCGATGTCATAGAGAGGGGCGAGGCGCACATCGGCGCCGCTCAGCAGCAGCGAGTAGTTCTTGGCGTGCGCATCGGTGCCGGCGATCAGCCAGTTCCAGATGAGCGCATCGAGAAAGCGGCGGACGGCGTCGTCCGCGGCGCGTGGCGGCATGACGGTGCGAAACAGCGTGGCGAGGTCGCGGGCGGAGGGGCCACCCTGGTTCTGGTACTTCTGGTCGGGGGGTCTGCCGAGCGCCTGGCAGGCGTCCTCCTGGTGGATGCGCGCGAGCTGGCCGTCGACCGCGCGGCGGTCGTAGCGGTCCACGACGATGGCGCTCTCGTCGGCGAATCTGGCCACGCGGGTGCGCGCGACGATCAGCCCAGCGCGGCGGGCGGCGTCGAGGCACAGGTGCTCGTTCAGGTCGTGGTCGTGAAGTCCCTGCACAGCGGGCTTGAGGATGTGGCTGGTGGCGGCCGACCCGGAGGGGACGCCCCAGCGGCCGTCTTCGAGAAGAAGAGCGGTCTTCGCTTGAGCGCCAGCCAAGCTGAACTGCCCACTGAAGTCGCGCCCCAGCCACGCGGTGGTGTCCTCGCGCAACTCGCGCAGGCGCTGAGCGACCTCTCGCTCGGTCAGCCATGTGACGGTGCCGGGCCTTTCCAGAACCTGCGTGGCTTCCTCGGGCGGCGCGAAGCGAACGGCTCCGGCGCAGTCGTGACCGATCGGCGTGGACAGCAGCGAGAAGGGTTTGGCGGCAACGTGGAGGTCGCGCGCCCAGCGCGCGAGGACGCGGTCGTTGTCGGGGAGCAGGCCCCAGAGCCACGGGGTGATATCGCGATCGGGATGAGCACGGACACTGACGGGCATCGAGGTCGACAGCGGCGTAGCAGCGGATTTCTGTCGATAGCGGTCGTCGTAGTCGAAGCGAAGCCGACCTTGGCCGAGCCGCGTGATCGCTCCCGCGACCGTGTCGTCCAGGAGCACGGTGAGGTATCGGTCATTGCGCACGATGCTCGTCGAGAAGCGCGTCGAGGTCATGCGCGGGCTCGCCGGGCGCCGCCTGCTCTTGGTCGGTCACTTCCAGGGCGAGACCGAGCGCGTCCAGCGCGCGCAGGATGAGTCGCAGCTCAGCGGCGGGCTTGCCTGCCTCGAACTGGTAGATCCACTTGCGCGAGACCCCGGCTCGAGCGGCAAGCTCGGCCTGAGTCAGGCCAAGGTCGCGGCGGCGGCCGCGGAGTATCGCGGCGAGGTCTCTGATCGAACGGACTTCCATGGCTCTCGCTACCGTACGAGCGCAAATATACGATGAGATCGTATAGTATCAGAATTATTCTGCAACCGATCGGTATCAGCAACCTCCGCGGCGGTATCTACCCGTATTGAGGCCGCGCTCGAGCTGCTGCTGAGAGCTGCGCAGCGAGCGATGCCGCTTGCCCATCGCCTGTTCGAGCAGACCGCGCCGCCGACGGCGGCGGCGGCGTAGCCGGACCGACGTCGGGGCCGCCAACCACTAGGCAGCCCGGTCGGCTAGCGTCTATGCCGGACTCGAAGATGACCTCATCGGAGCGCAACCCACCGTCGCAGCCACGGGATGACGATGCGGTCCTGAGGGACCAGCGCGGGGTCCCCCACAACGGGCACGGGATCCCCCAGGACGACCGCGCGGCCCCACGCGATGACCAAGCGGTCAATGCTCGCGGAGCCCTCGCAGCGCTCCAGTTCAGCGAGTCTGATCGCACCGCGATTCTGCGTCAGCTGAGGCACGCGGGAGCGTCCGAGCAGGAGATCGAGGAGGCCGAGAGGTCTGGCACGCTTGGGGTCCTGGCACTGGATCTCGCACTGCGGCCGCCCGGTGAGACGGTGTCGCTCGCCGACGCCGCCGCCGGCGCAGGTCTTTCACTGGAGGAGGCGACGAGTCTCTGGAGGGCGCTGGGACTTGCCGTGCCGAGCGACGGATCGCTGCGCCTGACCGCGCCGGAAGCGAGGATGTTTCAGCTGCTCACGGGACTGGGACGCGAGGTGGTGGGCGAGGAGCGGACGCTCGGCTTTGCACGCGTGCTGGGCTGGGCGACGGCGGTGGTGGCGGAGGCGCTCGTCGACGCGTTCAGAGTCCAGGTCGAGGTGCCGCAGCTCGCGGGCGGCACGAGCTATGCGGAGATCGTCGAGCATTACACCGAGCTGGCGACGGCCTCGTTCCCGACGCTCGTGGACGGTCTGGATGCTTTGACACGCGCACACATGCTCCGAGTTTCTCGCAGCGCGTGGCTGCCCGATGAAGAACGGTCCGCGGTGACGCGCGAGCAGACGATCGGCTTCGCCGATCTCGTCGGGTATACGACGCACAGCCGAACGCTGTCGACCTCAGACCTGGCCTTCAGCATTGGACGCTTCGAGACGCTCGTCAACGATCTCGTCGCACAGTGTGGCGGTCGTCTGATCAAGTTCATCGGCGACGAGGCGATGTTCATCGTCGAGGAGGCGTCGAGTGCGTGCAGGCTCGCGTTGACACTGGTCGAGACCTTCGCCTCGGACCCCGCCCTCTCCCCTATCCGCGTGGGCCTCGCCACGGGGCCGGCCGTCGCTCTGCACGGCGACTACTACGGCGAGGTGGTCGATCTCGCCGCTCGGCTGGTCGAGGCCGCCGAGCCCTCCGAAGTCGTGGTTTCGAGCTCACTTCGAGAGGCGGCCGGCGACGGGTACCTGTTCGAGCCCGTTCCAGAGATGACCTTGAAGGGGTTTGACGCCCCCGTGGCCGCGTTGCGACTCGTCGGCGCGGCCCCGTAGCCGAGTCAGCGCCTAGCCACCGGGAACGAACGCACGGGAGAGTCAGGGCGTGGCCCCCATCAGGTGGGGCCACGCCCTGTTTGCGGGTGCCTCGGCTCGTTCGGAGAGGGATTCCGTGTACCGAGGGCCCCGAGCGCCGGAACTGGGATTGCGACGCTCGAGCTTCGTCGAGAAACTCCGCTCGCCACGTGGGCGGATCTACGCCCCATGTTCGAGCTGGCTGATGTCCGTCGCGGCGGCGGGCGGTGTGAGGGTGACGGGCCGATCCCAGCCTGTGAAAGTGGTCTGGCCGGTTTCGCGTCCACGCTTGCGCTCGGCGATCGGGTAGGGCTTGCCCGTCGCGGCGATGAACAGCGAGCCGGTGTAGAGCTTGGCGGTCTGCTTCAGCTCGATCGCCCGTTGACGGTTGATCGCGGTTTCCGCGCCCTTGGCCACGGGCGTGCCGCGGCCGAGGATCAGCGCAAGCTCGCTGCTCATCTCGGTGATCGCGGACAGCCCCGACAGCGGGCCATGGCCGACCGCGGCCTTCAGCCACGTGCCCGCGGGCAGCTCTGCCACCGCGGCAGATGCGCGGGCGTCGAGCGTCCGCGCCAGCTCGCGATAGAAGTCGCTGTTGCCGCTGACGTATAACGTGTCGGCAACACGGATCAGCTGATAGTCCAGCCCCAAAAGCGAAACCGTGCCGTGGGCGCCGTTGCGGGCGTAGCTCATGTCGAGCGTCAGCACAAGCGGCCCGTTGGCCGAGCGCGCGTGTACCTGCACCGAGCTCGCCTGCTGCGCGGCCATGGTCGCCGCAGCAAGGATCTCGGCAGGCGATTTCGAAGCCACCCCGTTACTCGCTGAACCGCAGCCGCACACGAACACGAGCGCCAGTGCCGCCAGCGCCGCAGCCAAGCAGCGCACGAGAGCCACACGCGGGAACGTGCCCGGTTGTATCGCGCGCGAGGCTCGCGCCCACGAGCGGGCCACTGGCGTGAACGACGCCACCCTGCCGTGCCTACCGCTCGCCGCTGGCCCGTGCGGCGTGCTTGTCCCTGCGCGCGTTCTCGTGCGCGCGCTTGCCCTTGTGTGCGGCCTTGTGCAGCGGATAGCGCTGGCGCGCCTGACGTTCGCAGCGCACGCGCCTGCTCTCGGCATGGCGGTAACGCCTGCGACAGACGGCCAGGGCTTTGGCCAGCTTCTGCGCGTTCGTCAGCTTCTTGGCTCTAGCGCTCTTGACCGCCGCGCACCCTTCGATCGCGATCCTCGTGTCCCGTTCGATCACGGCGCCGTTCTGCGCGACGATCGTGGTGGGCATCTCCAGCGTTTCCCCGCACAGGTCGAAATGCTTGCTTTCGGCGACGTTCGGCGTGAGCACGCCGTGCGGACCGGCGGGCAGCACCGTTTCGAACACCGTGAACGGCGCGTCCGGTGTGGATTCGAACTTCGAATAGGTGATCCCGCCCTTGATCTGCGTCTTGCCATCCAGCACGAGCTTGATCCCTTCGCCCTGGAGCACGAACTCGACATCGGGGAAGGCCGCGTTGCCGTGCGAGACCAGGTACGCCGGCCCGGCGAGCGCGCTGCGCAACACCGGCGTGTGGATCGTCGCCGCCCCAATCACAGACCCTTCCGGACACGACGCCGGATTCGCAGCAAAGGCCGCTTCCGTACACGCTTTCTGCAAGGTCGGCAGCCGCGAGGACAGCTGCTTGGGCAGCTGCAGATCGACCTTCGCGATCCCCGCCTGCGCCACACCATTCGCGTTGACGCCCCCGGAGGTCACGGTCACCTTGAACGTCGTGCCATCGGCTTTGGTGCCCTGCCCGACCGCGCCGGCTCTGAAGCCCGGGCTGAACGGCAGGCTCTGGCAGCCGCCGACCTGAAACGGCGATGACACCCCCGCGCTGGCGCCTTCGGAGCCGGTGAGCGTGCCTTCGATCCGCATTGGGCTGCAGCTTGTCGGGTTGAACTCGAAGCGCGGCCGGTTCACGTCGACGAGGACGCGTCCCAGCTGCAGCGGGATCCCGCGCAGCCGTGTCGGCAGCGGGTCGCTGACGATCTCCACGGAAGCGTTCTCCGGTTCGACGTAGAGCTTGGAGCGCACCGTCACGGTGCCGAGGTTGAACGGGCCTGCAACCGCCGGCGTGACGATCTCGAGCCCGAACGGCGCACCCCCGTACGGTCCGGTGATGTAGACCTTGCCGCCGTGCTCCACGTACGGTTCCGGCCCGAGGCCCGCGACCGCGGTCGCTTCGCCGATCTCGCTGCCCGCTGGACAGGCGCTCGCGGCCGCCTGCGCGGCGCCGCACAGTTCGACCGAGGACAGCAGCGCGGCCACGCCCTGCGGCAGGTGCATCGACACCACCCTGAGCGCCTGGTTGCCGTCGGGCCGCGAAAGTTCCAGATCGAAGCCCGTGAAGGCGCCGGCCTGGGTGCTCGTGCTCTGGGCCACGAAGCCCGGGCTGAACGGGATCGATTCCGGGCACGCCCCGCCGGCGGCGCCTTCGCTCACCTGGAGTTCCCCAGCAGGGCTTGTCACTTCGACCGGCGCGGCCCCCGACCACGGCGTGAACGCAGCTTCTGTGGAGTAGCTCCCGCACGTCGCCGGAGTCGTGACCGCCGCTCTGGGCCCACCGAGCAGTTCGAGCTCGAGGTCTTCGAACGGCAGCTGCGGCGTGTCGCGAAACGTGGTCAGCACCCGTCCCGTGGTTTCGTCCACGTATCCTTCTCCTGCCAGCTTGACCAGCACCCCGGACACTGGATCTTCCGCGACGAGGTACAGCGCCACGAGCGAGTTGAACGGGTTCTGGCCGGGTTCCCCGTTGGGAGCGGGCGACGCCAGATACAGCGCCCCTTCGAGCTCGTGCGCCAGTAGCGGAGTACGAATACGCACGGAACCCAGCTTCGACGCATTTGGGCACGCCGCAGGCCCGGGTGTGAATTCGTTCGTTTCCGACGAGCTGTCATATCCCGTATAACCGGCCTGGGCCTCGCTACAGGCCGCGAGCCCGTTCGCCGCCGACGGTGACAGCTCCACACCTCCCGGAAGGGTCACCGTCGAATCACGCACATCGGCCTCGGCCAAGCCTTCGGGTTCGAGCAAGCCAGCCGGCGGCACCTTGATCTCTACGGTCAACCCTGTCGGCGACGCCGCCCGGGGTGTATCGGACGCGACGCCGATGCTTGGCGTGAACCCCAGCGCACTGCAGCCTTCCAACAGAACGGGTTCCCCCGCTTCGCTGAGCCAGCGGAACGTCGCCGATGAGAACGCTCCGGGATTCGACCACGAATCCGTTTCGACCGAGGAGCTCAACGGTTCGGCGGCGCACGACGTGGGGAGCGTCAGGAACGCGGCGCCGGACGGCTGGCTGGTGGTGGGACAGGACCTTTTGACCTGAGCCGAGAACGCGCCTCCCTCGACGCATTCCCAGCCTCGCGCGTTGTCGTGCCGCGCGTCGCTCGGTACGCCCCACAAGCTCACCTGTGCGCTGAGCAGGCCGGCGGTCTGCGTCGCTTCAGCTACGTTGACGACAACGCCGTAGTTCCCTCCGGTGCGAACCGATGCGTCCATCACGACGGGCACCTTGCCGACCACCTCGAATCCGAAGCGCGCCGGCTCGCCCTGCGTCGGTACGAGGTTGAAGATCGGCACAGATTGGCTGATCACGTGCAGCAGCGCCGGTTCGTTGACGATCACGGTCGCCACGCCCACGACCGAGCCGGGCGGGCACAGGTTGGTTTCGTCGACCAGCGCGAAGAAGTCCGTCATCGAGCACTGTTCGGCCGCCGTGGGATTCCCGATCAGACCGGGGGGCACGTCGACTCGCACGTCGTCCGGCAGGGCCGCGGGCTCGCGACCGGCTCCGAGCCCGGTCTGGTCGGTCACTAGCGTCGTCGTCAGCTGGAACGGGTGCGACGCCGCCTGCCTGTCGGCTGTGCCGTCGGCGTTGGTGGCTTCCAGTTCGTAATCGGCCACGCCGAACGGTGTGGGCGTGCCGCTGACGTCGACCGCCAGCCTCTTGCTCACCGAGCGGCCCGCGCCGGCCCCTTCGATGCTCGCTTCGTCGTCCAGTGTGGTCGTGGTCCCCGGAGGGTCTTCGACCTTCACCCTAATGGTCATCTCGATCTGTTCGTAGGGGTTGAGCGTTCCAGTGTCGGTGCAGCGCAACGTCGCCAGCACGCATTCCGGTTTCGGAACGCCGCGTGACGCGCCCGTGATCGCAATTGCGCGCAGCCCAGCGGGCAGCGTGTCGGCGATGACCACCGGGCTCGAGGAACCGATGGCCGGCGCGTCGCCGACGTTGCTGGCGACCACGCTCAGCTGCCCTTCTGCGCCCGGTTGGAGGTTCGTGGGTGACACTTCGAGGTTGAGATGCCACGCGGGAGCGCCCGCTTCGGTCGCGCGCGCCGGCGTGGCGACGCCGAGAAGCACGGCACACGCTGCGATCGTCGCAGCTGGGCACAGCGCCAGTCGAGCGCGAGCGCCGCCGATGGCAAGCGCTCGGCTCATTGGCGACCCTTACGCGCGTGCCCGTTCGCTCTGCGTGCGCTGGGAGCTTGACGCTTGTGCGGCGGACCGTACAGGCGGCGCGCGTGAGCTTCGCAGTCCTCGCGCCTGCGTCTGTTGTGTAGCTTGCGGCAGCTTCTCAGTGCGCGCGTCAGCAGTTGCGCGCGCGTGAGCCGCTTCGCGGCTTTGTCGTCTCGGACCTGCTGTTTGGCCGCCGGGGGGAGTGCGGGGTTGCCGGGTCCGGCGTAGCTCGCCGTGCCCTGGCCGCCGCCCTGGGGCAGCGGCTGTGCGGGTTCGGCCGGGCGGCAGGTGCTGATTTCGACACAGCCGGAGGGGGTCGGTGCGGGCGGGGTGAGACACGGCGATGCAGCGGTGCATTCGCGCGCGTCGTAGATGTCGAAAGCGGTGTCGGTGTCCTGTGGCAGCAGTTGCGCCTCGGTCAGGAAGAACACGCTGCTGCCGCTCGGGGTCGCTTCGAGGAACGCCGATTCGCGATCGGAGCTGCCACCTGAGAGCAACGCGACACAACCGCCGGTGGAGCTCTGGCAGCTGCCGACGCCGGAGGGCTCATACTCGTAGACGTCCTCCTCGTGGTTCGTCGCCGCCGGCACGAGGTCGTCGGGGCTGTTGAAGTACAGGCGTCCTTCATTGGAGAGGTAGCGCGGTTGCAGCGTGGCGGTGGTCAGGCTCTGAGCGGTCCAGCCTGGGATGTTGCCTGCGAGCCAGTGTTCGCGACCCGCTTCCGCCCAGACCTTGCGGCGGTCCACCAGCAGTCCGAGCCCTTCGCCGGATTCGACGCGGTCGAGCACGCCGACGGGTCGCGCCCCGGACGGGTTGCACGACACGCACAGGAGATCGGCGCTGCCGGAGTCGTACAGGTAGACCTCCTCATCAGGCCTGCCCGCATACTGGTCGACGTTGTCATAGCCGGTCGGCGCGGCGGCGGACATGAACGCCAGGTAGCGGCCGTTGGACGAGACCCTGGCGGTTAAGAACGCTGTGTCGGCCAGCCGGTTGCCTTCCCACTCGGGTTCGTCTTCGGGAGAGAGGCGCGCGATGAACAGGGTATTCCACTCGCTGCCGTCGTAGTGCAGCGCGTACAGGTTCTCTGCGCCCGCTTCCGCAGTTTCCCCGTTGCCGTTTTGGTTTTCGGCGAGGATGCCGTGCGCGACCAGGTAGACGTCGGTCCCGGATTCGCCGATGCCCAGGACCGACCCCTGAACGTCTGCGTGTTCCTCGGGTATCGCGTCGGGCGTGAGGTCTCGCAGCCGGCAGACGGACCGGCCTGCTTCGACGGTCACTTCACACTCGTAGAGGTCGGGGTTCGCCGGCCCGGCGGTGGCATTGGGCGTCAGGTCCTGGGAGTCGGTGAAGAAGATCCGCGAGCCGTCGCTGCTGGCGGTCTGGAAGCGGGCTTCGCCGGCGCCTCTGGGCTGCGGGACCCTCTGCGCCGCGTCGAGCTGGATGGTTTCGTCGCGAACGGTGTCACGCAGGTAGAGGTGACCGAGATGGGATTCTGTTTCAGAGGTGGTCCAGATCACGCGCGAGCCGTCGCCGGAGATCGCGTTCGCAGCTGTGTGCGAGTAGCCCAGCTGAACGGCGCCGACGGTTTTCACGAGCTGCCCGTGCGGAAGGATGCTGACCAGCTTCAGCTCTCCGGCCGACCACTCGTACAGCCCGGGCGTCGAGCCGTGCCCCTCGAGCGGTACCGTTGACGAGAGCACCACGTGCTGGAGGTCTGGAGTCGCGCCTGCGAACGCCACCTGCACACCGAACTCTGTGCCCGCGGCCACGTTGGCTTCGGTCACCAGCGGCAGGAACCTGCCTGTGGCGTTGTCGCGCAGGAACGGGGTGGCCTGGGTCACGCCCGGGGCGAGCGGCGGCGCCGGCGGGTTCCCGACCGGTTCCACCAGCGCCGTCGAGAGGTCGGGCGTGAAGTACTGGTACTCGGGCGGTGACCCGGGCGATATGCCCTGGGCCGCTTCGTTGGGCGTCGTGATGTTCTGTGTCGTCCAGCCGCCGGCCTGGCGGGCGGCGAGAATCTGCGACGGTTCCGGGCTGCGGTCGCCTTCGCCGGTCCCGATCGCCCCGTCGACGACGTACGTGAGCTGTTCTCCGTTTTCGGAGGCGAGGATGATCCCGCCTTCGCGGGTGAGCGCTTCCACCTCCGCTCCATGCTTATCGGGCGGCGTCACCATCTCCCACGCGCGGCCATCGGCAATCGCGGCGGCACCGGTCGTGAAGCTCTGTTCGGGCCCGGTTGCGGTGCCGAGCGAGTTGGTCGCGATGACCCGGTAGTGGTAGGCGGTGTTGGCGGCCAGGCCGCCCAGCTGTTGGCTGACGGGGACTTCGCCCTGCCCGGCGCCGATGTCGACACTCGCCGTGCTGACGCAGCCGTCGGTTTCGCAGCTGGTGGTGCCGTATTGCGCCTGTACGGTTGTGTCGCGCCCGAGCGGGGCAACCTGCGCGCGGATCGTCGCTTCGCCGGCACTGATGTCGGTGGCCGCCTCGCGGGCGATGATCGCCGCGGAGAGGGTCGTGACCGTCTCGTCCGGACCGCGCGCCGTCCCGGCTTCGTTGGTTGCCACGAGTCGGTAGTGGTAGGTGTCGCCGGGCGCGAGGCCCGCGATGGGCACGGCGACCGGCACGGACGTCTCTTCGGCGCCTGCGCCCTCGGGTGCCGTTTCCTGCCCGTAGCCGGCGGTTTCGCCGTATTCGACGTGGTAGCTGGTGGCGAGCTCGTCGGGCCTCAACACGGCGTTGATCGTGGCTTCTTCACGGCCGATCGCGCTCGGCGGCTGCTGTGCGACACGTGGCGGTCCTGGCGTCGTGAACTGCTGGTCGCTGCCGTAGGTCGTACCGAAGCTGTTCGTCGCGACCAATCGATAGTGGTAGCTGTAGTTCGGCGCCAGCCCGCTGATCGACGTGCTCGCGGCGACCGCTTCGAGCCCTGCGCCGGCATCGGTGCCGGGCGCTTCCGGGCTGGTGTGCCCATAGCCGTCGTTCGTGCCCCATTGGAAGAGGTAGTGCGTATCGGCGCCGTCGGGTGTCAGCGTCCCGGTCAGCGTCGCCGCGGTCGGCTGCAATGACTGGGCCGGGCCGGTGCTCTCAGCTTCGACCGCCGGCAGGGTCGTCAGCTCGCGCGTGAGCCCGTAGCTGACGCCGTCTTCGTCTTCGGTGACGAGCCGGTAGAAGTACACGGTGCCCGCCTTCAGTTCTCCACACGCCACTTGGACGTTTTCTTCGCCGCCCGCCTGCGCGACCGGGGTGGTCCTCGACCCGAGCGCCGGCGAGCTTCCCCACTGCACGAAATACCTATCCGGCTTTCCGTCCCCGGCCACCGTTCCGGCGACCGTCGCGCTGGTGCGGGTCACTTTCTGTGCCTTCCCGGTCGTGGCTCCGGGGACCGGCGCCGCGACGCCGAGGATGTCCAGCTCTCCAGCATCCGTGTTGCCCACGTAGGCATACCCGTTTTGCCCTGCGTCCACCCCCTGGGGTTGATCGAGCTGGAGGTTCGGGCCGGACGGGATCCAACCCCGCCATTCGCCGGTCGCGTCGAACTCGTCGACGACGTCGCGTTCCGCCTCGGCAACGAGCAGATCCCCGTTCGTCGGGTCCACCGCCACCGCCGCGACGTTGCCTTCTTCATTCAGCTTGCCCAAGAACGGACCTTGCGGCGAGCCGGCTCCCGTCAGCTTGCGTTCGAACGCTCCTTCCGCGTCGAACTCGTAGATCGCGCCGGAGCGAGCGTCCGCGACGTATACGGTCCCAGTCGCGGAGTTCACGGCCACTCCGTTTGGCCGTTCCATCGTTCCATTCTTCAAAGTGCCGACGAGAGCCCCTTCGAGGCCTTCTTCCGGCCCCGCCGGCTTCGGACGGAGCGCGAACACCGCGCCCGCCGTGCCGTTGGTCGCATCCACCACGTAGATGACGCCAGCCGAAGGGCCGTCGGAATTGTCCACGGCGACGCCGGCGAGCTGTGAAAATTCTCCACCGGGCACCGACGCGCCAGTCCACTCTCCCACCTGCGCATAACCTGTGCCGCTCGACCTGAACACAATCATCGAGTCCGTCAGGGAATCGGCGACATAGATCAATCCCGATGATTCGTCGACTGCGATCCCCGAGGCGAACAGCATGCCGTCGCCAAACTGCGTGACATATTCGCCCGCAGTCGTGAACACGTCGATGTCGCCGGTACCCAGGTCGGCGACGAACACCAAGGACGTTGCGTTGTCCACACCGACGGGGCCGGGCCCCAGCATCGGCGATCCCACGGGCGCTTCGGTGACGCGCGCAATCAGCCCGCGCCCGATCGTCCCGTGTGCCCGTCCGGGCCACACGGCCAGACAGGAGAACGCGATTGCGGCTGCGATCGTCAGGCTGACGATCCCCCGCAGCGGGCGCCTGCGCGAACGCAAGGGTTGATCCGGAGTGCAGAGCATTGCTCGTCTGGTGGAGGCCGATTCTTCTAGTCGCCAGCGCACCGACGGGTGTGAGCGTTGTGCGTAGGGCACCGGACCCTACGCACAACAATCTCACCAGCCTGGCTGTCTCCGCCTAGGCTTTGATCTCGCCGGCTTCCGAACCGATGTTTTCGTCGGTCACTTCCTCGCTCGCCGGCGACCAAGCGCCTTCGACGTGTTCGAAGTTATTGACTAGCACTGATTCGAGCAGGTCGATGTGCTTTTTTTCGAAACTGCTCGGGATGTTTTCGAACGTTTCCTGATTTACGCTGTACTTCAGGGTGTACGCGGACGTCATCGTGTTGACGGGGGTTATCGGTGCGATGATCCCGTCGTAGCCTCCATCCTTTTCTTCGTTGGGCTGCGCGGAAGCACATTCGCCATAGCACCCCGATGTCAGATAGAAGGCCCCTTGCTTGTCGTTGCCAACGCCAACCACGGTCGTCAGAGCGCCGCCGGCGCATGCGAATTCGGCAAACGTGCCGTGCTTCTTCACCGGCGTCAGCAGCGTCCCCACCCGTTTTTCGGCTTTGTTCAGATAGCCAAGTTCTCCCTTGAGGGTGTTCGTCCTGACTTCTTCTTCAGCAGCGCCTTCCGATTTGCAGGGTAGGGAGCCGAACGCCTTGCAGCCCCTGAATACCACGTTGACGTTCTCGACCTGCTTGCTCCCGTGCTGTTCGCCCGTCGCCGAGTTCGATTCGCATTCGACGAACACGTGGCTTGTGGAGTTTGATCTGATCGTTCCGCCTTTCTGTTTACACGCGGCCCTGGTCAAGCGGCCAGAAATCAGTTCTTCTTCTGGGGCCGGCTTTTTACAGTCGTAGACGATTGTGCTCAGCACGCCACCGCCGCCGATGTTGTGCGAGGTGAACGGCACATTGGGAAGCGTGCTGCCCTTCTTCCATTCATAGGCACCTGCGCCTTTTTTGGCTTTCACCGTGCAGTTCGAATCACTGTATTTGCCGCCGGCCTTCGCCTCGCACTTGCCCCATTCAGGCAGCGCCGACGCGCTCGACACCGCATAGACGCCGATCGCGAGCATTGCCACGAGGCACAGCCCGAGCATCCTCACATGTCTCACTTTTCCACTGCTCCTTTTCCTCTCGGATGACAATCGACCGACGCCACAAGCCCCTCTACTGGCGACCCCTCGCAACCGGCCGTCCAACTCGCGAACGCACGACCGGACGCCGCATCCCGCGGATGCCCGCCCGCCCACACGCCCGCTCTCTCAGCGACGCACGTCACGCCAAACGCGCGACCTCGCGCCGAAAAGCCTCGATGTCTCACCGCGCACCCCCAGCCCGCGCGCGTCGCGCGCGGGTTCCGGAGGCCAAGCCCTCGCCCAGCAGCTCCACGGCACGCCGCCCCGACGCGGTCAAGAGCCACGCGTTCGGTTCGCCACGCGCCGCGCCGACGCCGACATTCTCGATAACGCCCTTGCCCTGCAGGCGCGCGAGCAGCTTCGAAGCCTGCCCCTCGTCCGTGAGCCCAGCGGCCTGCGCAACCTCGCGGTTGTTCGAGTACGGCGCCCGCGCGATCGCGCGCAGCACCAGCGTCGTGCGGCGCGTGACCCTGACCGGCAGCTCGGCGGCCCGCGACACCGCCTGCGCCCGCGTACGCGCGAACCCGGTCACCGGAGCGTCGCTTTCGACGTACGGTCCGCTCTCCAACAGCTCGCTCGCGGCTGCCGGCCTGCCCTCCAGCTCGGCCCTCGCCGCCGCCTCGCCGAGATACGGCCTCACGATGAACGCCATCAGCGAAGGCGCCAGCTCAACCAGTGTCTTGCCGGACTCCCGCAGAGCCCGCGCCCGGATCACAGCGAACGTGCCGCCGGCGAGCAGCTCCGCAGTCAGATGTGACAGCGGAGCCGGCTCACTCAGCGTGCGCGGATCTCCGTTTTCGAGCAGCTGCGTGACGACACCGAGCAGCCTCTGCTCACACTGCAAGGCACGCGGCCCTGCGGCCGATGCCTCCAACAACAGCAGACGAGCCCACGTCGGCTCGTCATCGAGAAACCCGAGCAGCGCGACCAGCCCGGAGCGAACCTGCTCGAGCCACGCCTCGTCCCGCCCAGCGGCCTGCTCGACCGCACGCATCAGCCTGGCCAGGCCCTCCTCGAACGCCGCGAAGTGACACTCCGCGACTGACGAGAAAACGTCGTGAAAAACACGCTCGGAAACTCCCGCGCGCGTGGACACCGTATACGGAAGACGGGGGTCACTCGTCGGTCAGCGCCCTATTTTTCAGGACCCCTTGACAAAGTTGTCCCCATCTGTTCTCCTTTTTCCCACACGCCGCCCACCGCCTCCAGTGCAAGCAGAGGCCTCGAGGCAAGCGGTGCAAGAGGGATCGCGAGAGGGACAACGGAGGGAAACGAGGCAGCATCATGGGGAACGGGATTCAGGTCAACCGCGCCGCTGAGCGGTCTTCCAGCCACACCCAGACGCGCTCACGCCCCCGTCGCCGCAGCGATGCCGCGGACACGCGGGCCCTGCGCGAGCAGCTGATCGCGGCACTCGTCGAGGAGCTCGCGGCGGGCGGCGACCCCCGTCTTCCGTAGTCGCGGGCCCTGCTGTAATCCCGCATCAGGACTAGGGTTTTGGGGACGCTTCCCACACGCATCCCACAGCAGCCGCAACGGGATCCTCGACCGAGCTCCGCTAGGGCCTAAGAAGGCGCCCTCGACGAAAATGCCGAGCGCCAGCGCGCGAGCGCGGGCGCCAGGTCGATCAGCTGGCCGGCGTCGATCACGGCCCCGGCGAGCGAGTCGACGGCTCGGACCCCGGCGAGCTTCGAGCGACGGAGATCGACACGCTCGAGCGTCGCCTGGCTGAAGTCGGCGCCGTCGAGATCGCTGCCGCCGAAGTTGACGTCGCAGAGCTTTGCGCCGTAGAGGCCGACTTCGCGCAGCGAGCAGCCATCGAAGACGACGTTCTCGAGCTCGGCCAGCCTGAGGTTCGCGAGGTCGAGCTTGCATGCGGTGAAGGTCACGTGGCGGAGCTTCGGAGCACGTTCGACGAGAGCACCGACTGCATCAGGATCGTCGGCTATGACATGAGCCGCGAGGCCGCCCGGCAGGCATACGAGGAGGCGCAGGCCGGTCCCGCGGACGTGCACGTGATCGAGCTGCACGACTGCTTCAGCGCCAACGAGCTGATCACCCACGAGGCGCTCGGTCTCGCCGAGGAGGGCCACGGGCACGAGCTGGTCGACGCGGGCGACACAACCTACGGCGGCCGCTGGGTCGTCAACCCGTCCGGAGGCCTGATCTCAAAGGGACATCCGCTCGGCGCGACCGGTTTGGCGCAGTGCAGCGAGCTCTGCTGGCAGCTGCGGGGCCAGGCCGGCGCACGTCAGGTCGAGGGGGCCCAGACGGCCCTCCAGCACAACATCGGTCTCGGCGGCGCGGCCGTCGTGTCGGTCTACCGGCCGCCCGCCGCCTGAGGCGCGCGGGGCGTCGCTTCAGCGAGCCTGTCGGCCGCCGCTCCCTCGCCCCACGAGCCGCTGCTCGGGACGAATAGGCCATCTGGCCGATGTACTCTCGCCCGCGGCCCGGCACGCTCTGGGATGATGGACGAGGCGATCATGATGCCGGTCGGTGGTGTTGACCAGGACGCGGGGGCGGTCGTTCCGACCGGGACGGTGACGTTCCTGCTGACGGATGTCGAGCGGTCGACCTATTTGTGGGAGGAGCGGGGCGAGGTGATGGGGCCGGTGATGGCGCGCTGCCACGATCTGATCGCCGACGGGGTGCAGGCACGCGGTGGCGTGCTTCCGGAGGAGCAGGGTGAGGGCGACAGCGCCGTCGGTGTGTTCGTGCGGGCGTCGGATGCGGTTGCGTGCGCGGTCGATTTGCAGCGGGCGCTGAGCGGCGAGCCGTGGCCCGAGGGAGTCGATGTGCGCGTGCGCATCGCGTTGCACACGGGTGAGGCGGTGCTGCGCGATGCTCGTAACTACACCGGGGCGTCGATCCATCGCTGTGCCCGGCTGCGGGCGATCGGACATGGCGGCCAGACGCTGCTGTCGCGCTCGACGTACGAGCTGGTGGCGGACGGTCTGCCCGACGGGGTGAGCGTGCGCGACCTCGGATTGCATCGGCTGCGCGACCTGGCGCGAGCGGAGCAGGTCTATCAACTGCTTCATGTCGATCTACCCGACGACTTCGGCGCGCTGCGCTCGCTTTCGACTTTTCTCAACAACCTGCCGCTGCAGATCTCGACGTTCGTCGGCCGCGAGGCCGAGATCGCGGAGGTTCGCGAGCTGCTGAACCGGTCGCGCCTACTCACCCTGACCGGCGCGGGCGGATGTGGCAAGACGCGGCTGGCGTTGCAGGTGGCCGCCGAGGTGCTCGACGATCACCCTGACGGTGTCTGGTGGGTGGATCTGGCGCCGATCAGCGATTCGGCACTGGTGGCCAGCGAGGTTGCGGCGACGCTTTCGATCCGCGAGCTGCCGTCGCAGCCGGTGATCGACACGCTGACGGCACAGCTCGCCGAGCGCCGGCTGTTGATCGGACTCGATAACTGCGAGCACCTGCTCCAGGCGTGCGCCGAGTTGACCGCGACGCTGCTCGAGGCCTGTCCCGGTGTTGTGGTTCTCGCGACGAGTCGCGAGTCGGTGGGGATCGAGGGAGAGCAGAGCTGGCGCGTGCCCTCGCTCCCCGTGCCCGCAGCCGAGCTGGCCGGAGCCGCGCTCGCCGAAGTTGAAGCGGTCCAGCTGTTCTGCGATCGGGCGCGACAGG
Organism: Solirubrobacteraceae bacterium; assembly: GCA_035507415.1. Lineage (GTDB taxonomy): Bacteria > Actinomycetota > Thermoleophilia > Solirubrobacterales > Solirubrobacteraceae > Palsa-744. The sequence goes on along the minus strand of DATJOF010000070.1, from coordinate 6,187 downwards.
CGCGGCCGAATTTCCGTTTGGTGGAGGCGAACGCGCACGCGGTGGCGACGATCTGCCGGCGCCTGGATGGGATCCCGTTGGCGATCGAGCTGGCGGCCGCGCGCGTGCGGGTGCTCACCCCGCAGGAGATCGCCGACGCGATGCGCGAGCGGTTCGCGCTGCTGACGGGGGGCTCGCGCACGGCGATGCCGCGGCAGCGCACCCTCGAGGCCTCCGTCGATTGGAGCCACGACCTGCTGAGCACGGCCGAGCAGACTCTGTTCCGGCGCATCTCCGTGTTCGCCGGCGGCTGGACGCTCGACGCGGTCGAGTCGGTGTGCGCCGGCGACGGCCTGGAGGTCGTCGAGATCCTCGACCTGCTTGCGAGCCTGGTCGACAAGTCGCTGGTGCAGGCCGACGAGCAGGGCTTCAGGACTCGTTATGGGATGCTCGAGACGGTTCGGGCGTACGCGCGCCAGAAGCTCAGCGACGCCGCAGAGGCGGCGCTCGTGCGCAACCAGCACCTCGACTACCACATGCGGCTTGCCGAGTCCGCCGAGCCGGCCCTGTTCGGGGCGGGGCTCGAGCAGTGGCTCGAGCCGCTCGCGACAGAGATCGACAACTTCCGCGGCGCGCTCGGGTGGGCGATCGACGCAGGGCGCATCGACGAGGCGCTGCGACTCGCGTCGGCGCTGTGGCTGTTCTTCGAGGCCCGCGGCCATTGGCGCGAGGGCCGCGAACACCTCGAGTCGGCGCTCGCCGCCGAGGATGGGAGCGCGCTCGCTCGGGCAAAGGCGCTGGTCGCCGTCGGGCACGTAGCGACGATCGGATCCGACTGGGTGGCGGCGCGGCGCTTTGCCGAGGAGGCGCTCGCGATCGGCCGCGAGGTCGGTGACGAGCGCACGGTCGGTCGGGCGCTCGATCTGAAGGGCTGGGCGCTGATCTCGCTCGAGCCGGGGGCTGCGATGTCCGTGCTCGAGCAGAGCATCGCGATCAGCCGCCCCCTGGGGGATGCGTGGTTTCTGGCCGATGCGCTTTTCGGTGCCGGTTTTCTCGCGACCGTCCGCGGGCAGCTCAGGGCAGCGCCGCCGCTGCTGGAAGACGCGCTCGCGGTTTCGCGTGCGGCCGGCAACCTGCTGGGTATCCGTGAGTCGCTCACCTGGCTCGGCCTCAACGCCACGCTGCAATGCCGGTTCTCCGAGGCCGGCGCGATGCTGGGGGAGGCGCTCGCGCAATCACGTTCGCTGGGCGATCCGCTGTTCGCGATGCTCGACCTCGCGTTCCTCGGTTTTGGCAGGATCCGCGCCGGGGAGTTGGCGGCCGCGCGAGTGTCGATCGAGGAGGCGATCGCGTTGGGTACGCAGATGGCGCACGCTGCCACTCCGCTGATGCAGTGGTACTTGGGGCTGCTGGAATACGCCACCGGCGAGCTCGACCGAGCGGAGGCGCTGATGACCCAGGCGTTGCCGGCGGCGCGCGCGAATAACTACACGTCGTTCAGCGTCGGCGCGCTGCTGATCACAGCGGCCGCCCAACTCGCGCGAGCAGAGACAGCGGCGGGCGTGGCTGCGATCGAAGAAGCGGTGCTGGTCGCCCGCGAGAGCGAGAATCCGCTCGCGATCGGGGCCGCGCTCGAGGGGCAGGCGCAGCTTGCAGCCGAGGCCGGTGAGGTGTCGCGTGCCGAGGAGCTGCTGCACGAGGCGCTGCGCGCGTTCCACGACGGCGGCGACCCAGCCGGCGCGGCAGACGTCCTCGAGTCGCTCGCGGCGCTCGTCCGTGAGCTGCAGAGCGACGAGCAGGCGGTCCGGCTGCTGGGCGCGGCGGACGCCGCGCGCGCCGCGCTCGGCTGCGTGCGCTTCCCGGTGCGCCAGCCGGACCACGAAGCGCAACTGAGCGCGCTGCGCGAAGCGCTCGGCGAGGAGGCTTTTGAGACGGCATGGTCGGCCGGCGCCTCGCTGTCGCTCGATGACGCGGTCGCCTACGCCGAGCGCGGCCGCGGGGAGCGCAAGCGGCCGTCGCGCGGTTGGGACAGCCTGAGCCCGGCCGAGGTGAGGGTCGTGCAGCTCGTCTCCGAGGGCCTGACCAACCCCCAGATCGGCGAGCGTCTGTTCATCTCGCGCCGCACGGTCCAGGCGCACCTTTCACACGTGTTCGCCAAGCTCGACGTCGCCTCGCGCGCCGAGCTCGCTGCGCAGGCCGCGCGGCGCGAGGCGTGAGGTTGCGAGCAATGATCGGCGTCTCACAGCACACGAACCGGGCTGCGGCGAGCTTTTGCCAGGGACTCGCGCAAGCTCGGCGAGCAGGCGCCTTCCGGACCCCGCCCCGCGTCGGCCAGCTCCTGAGACCCGGCAGATCCCCGAGACCGTTGGCATGACACGCAGGCGCCAACGGGCCGACCAGGCGCAAGACGGAGTCGATCCCCTCGTGGTCAGCGGACTCGCCGAGCTCGCCACCGGGGCGCTGACCGGGTGGCTCTACACGCTCGTCAAGACCGACAGTGAGAAGGCGCGCACGCTTGGGATCAAGTCAGGCGCACGTGTGCGTCAGTGGCATCTCGACCTGATCGCGCTCGGGGGCCTGACAGCCATGGCGGGCACGGCGGTGCCGGATCTTCCTCGCTGGGTGAAGTGGCCGCTCGGTATCGGGGCGTGGACCAACGCGATGTCGTTTCTTCCGCTTGCCTTGGACCCGGGCATCGAGGAGCGCAGGGTGTACCGCGCGGCCGTGGGAGCCTCGTTTGTCACTACGAGCGTTGGCTTCACCGGTCTGGCGATCACGGCGGCCCGTCGCCGCCGGCGGTAGCTGGCGAGCCGCGCCGGGCCGAGCCCCGCCCGGGCACCGGACGGTGGCCGTGCCGCGACGCACAGGCCACCACCTGGCCGCTGCTCGGGCAATATTGACCGGACCCCGTTCATCGGCCCACCTGCCCAGGCATCGGCTCCCCCGAAACCCCAATAGACTCAACCCTGGAGGGCGCGTAGCTCAGTGGGAGAGCGCTCGCTTCACACGCGAGAGGTCGCAGGTTCGAAACCCGCCGCGCCCATAGAAAGAAGTCCTGCAAATGCACGGTTTTGGCCGCGGGCTCTGGCTCGCTAGAAGGACCGCGACGGACCTCACCCGCGTTATTACCCGCAAAACCCGTTCGCGGCATCGATCGTCGCGATGTTTGGGGGGGAGAACGCTCGCCCGGCTCGATATCGAGTCGTGGAGGCTCATAGCAAACTCGATGCGCCCGCCGACGGTGCCGCAACGCCGGGCGTCGACGAGCGCGACCTGCTCACCACCGCGGAGGCGGCGAGGGTGTTGCGCGTGGCGCCCAAGTTCGTCTACTCGCACGCCCGAGAGCTCGGCGGCTTTCGCCTGCTGGGTGACCGCGGGCCGTGGCGCTTCGCGCACCGAGACCTGCTTGCGCGGTCCTCGTTCGCGCCTGAGCTCGTGCTCTCTCACCGAACGCGTGCGCGCGCTGCCGCGCGTGGCCACAAGCAGACGCACACGCCGAGCGGCGCGCCCCTCCTGCCGTCCGAACCCCGCGGCGAGGCGCGCTGAGAGCCTCTTGCCCGCGGCGAGCTGAAAGGGAACGAGATGGCACGACCACGCCGGGCAAAGCTCAAAGAAGACCGGCTGAACGACGAGAGCACTGTGTTCTCGGCGGAACTCACGGTCGCCGCGGGCGAGCGCCGCCACATCACGCTCGGCTACAGCCGCGAGGGACTGGACCGCGAAGCAGCGCTGCGCAGACTCCGCCAGGAAGAGGCCAAGATCGCGCTCGGCCAGTGGGCCGATAAGCGAGCGAGCAAGCCGACCGGCAAGGAGGTCACATTCGAGGTCTACGCGAGCGACTGGTTTGCCGCCAAGAGCCGCGAAGTCTCCGAGAGCACGCGCGACGAGCTCCGTGGTCAGCTCACAAAACACCTGATTCCGTTCTTCGGTCGCTATCCCATGCGCGAGATTGACAGGAAACTCGTAAAGGAGTTCCGCACGTCCAAGCTCGCGCAACGCGAAAGGCTCGCCGAGCGGCTCGCGGCCGGGGAGCGACCCGTGGACGCCCGCCGCCAGCCCCTAAAACCACTGTCGAACGCATCGATCAACAAGCTGCTGCGCACGACGAGCGCAATCTTCGATGAGGCCGTCGAAGAGGACGAGCTGATCGACGCGAATCCAGTCGGGAAGAAGAGACTCAAGCAGGCCCCGCCAAAGCGCACCTGGCTCATGCCAGACGAGCTGCTGGACCTGCTCGAGGCGGCCGAGCGCGTCGATCAGCGCCACAAGCCCCAGACGATCGAGCGCGCCCGCGAGGTCCACGCGATTCTCGCGCGCGGCGGCACGCTCGCGCACGCCGCCCAGACGATCGGGCGGGCGTACGCGACGACCCAGAGGCTCGCGGAGATCGATCTCGCGCACCGCAACCCCAGCCCACGGCGCGCGATCATCGCTACGCTCGGACTCTCCGGACCGCGGGCCTCTGAGTGTTGTGCGCTCGACGTGTCCGACGTTGACCTCGCCAATCGTCGGCTTACGATTGCCGGCACCAAGACCGACGCCGCTGCGCGCAAGGTCAAGATCGTCGACTTGCTGCGACAGGAGCTACTGCGTTACAAGCTCGACGTGCAGCTCGCTGAGGGGCCACTGTATCCGACCGCAACCGGTAGGAGGCGCACGAAGGATAACCTCCGCCAGCGTGTCTTGCCAGCCGTTGTGCGCGAGGCGAACCGTGTGCGCCGGAAGCGCGGAGCGCCGCCGATCAGGGAAGACATCACGCCGCACACGCTCAGGCGCACCTTCATCTCGCTGCTCATCGCTCATCGACGCGACGTCCCGTTCGCACAACGCCAGGCTGGCCACAAGGACCCGCGCGTGACACTGAGGATCTACACCGAAGTGATCGACACCGACTTTGGGCCGACGGCTGAGATCCTCGAGCTGCTCATGGCCTACAGCGGCGGGGACGAAACCCCAGCGAAGCGAGACACGCAGCCCGGACTTCGCGTAACCACGCCAAACGAGACGGAGTCTGGGCTACACGATCTGCACGTCCGGTAGCGGCAACGCTGAAATTGGTGGGGCAGAGGGCCGCTTAATCCGATTGTCGATTGGGGGCGGTGCGGCCTTTTTCTGCGGGCGCGCCCCGTCAAACGCGCCCGCCGAGCGCGATGCGGTTGGCGTGGGCGACTGTTCCGTAATGGTACTGGACCACGCTTGCTGCGGGCCATGCGCCGCCCGCCCATCCGTCTCGCAGGCGGCGCAGTCGCACGCCGCCGTCTTTCGCGGCGACCCTGCGCGCGTGGGTCAGCGACAGGTCCGTACTCGACGCCGACTTGCCGAACGTCTCGTACCACGCGCGCAGAGCGGCCTCGATCTGGCCGGGGGGCCACCTGAGCGTCGAGGCACCATTGCACCGCGCGCAGAGGGTCGCGGCGCCGCCAGGACCCGCCCCCCACGTTGACATGCCGCACTGCCGGCATGTGCCACGGTAGCGGCGCTTGACGCGCTTGGCCTTCCCGCCGTCTGGGTCATATAGGTAGGCGCTGATCGTCGCAGGCGCCCGACCGAGCAGCGCAGCTATCTCCGGGACCGCGAGGCCCTGCTCGTCGCGGTAGTAACGGGCGAGTCGGGCGGCACGAGAACGCTCGGCAACGCGCCGCTGCGCACCGGCGCTCACGCGACCCGCCCACTCGAGCGCCGGCCGCTACAGTCCGGGGACTTCGTGCGGCGCGTAGCCGAGTGCTCGCACAATCTTGCTCGCGACTGCGATCTCGACGGTCGTTTCGAGTTTCGGTGGGTACTCCTTGCCGGCCCTAACCCTGCGCGCGGTCGGTTCGAGACCGACAGCGCGCAGCAGCCCAAGACGACTGGAGTAGCCGGCACGCTTGGCGATCTCCGTCTTGGTGAGAGCGGGGTCTGCGCGTTGGCGTCGGCGGATGAGGTCTCGCAGCAATGCGGCCGGCACGAAGTTGCACACATACTGCTGGAGGTCACGATATTGCGCCTCCTCTTCGAGCAGTCGCTGGACGCGGGGCACCGTGAGACGCATCCTCGCCGCGATTTGCTCGACCGTAAGTCCGTCGTGCTCGCATAGGCGCATTGCGCTGCGGCGGCGTTGCGTGCATGCCACGCACGGGCTTCTCGGATTCTCCTGACAACGCTTGCAGCCTTTCGCCTCGCTCACACTCACCTTCGCTCCTTGCCGGCGCGGTCGTTCGTTGTCGCG
>DATJOF010000069.1:0-2089 GCA_035507415.1 Solirubrobacteraceae bacterium | reverse complement strand
GCGACCTCGACCGCGCTCGCCGGCGCGTGCTTGCGCGCGTTCGTCAGCCCCTCCTGCACGACCCGGTACGCCGCGCGGGCGGTGCTGTCGGGAACCGTGTCAGGGCGGTCGAGCCGGAGGTCGAGCGCGACGCTCATACCGGCCTGCCGTGACTCATCGACGAGGCGCGGGAGGTCGCCGAGCGTCGGCTGGGGTCGTTCCGGTGCGCCCTGTGGGAGCGCGCCGCCGGGGTCGGTGTCGGCGGGCTCACGGAGCAGGCCGATCACCTCGCGCAACTCACCGAGGGCGGCGTGGGCGCTCTCCCTGATCACGCCGGCGGCGTGCGCGACCTCGTCGGGCGACGCGTCGGGGTGGAACTCGAGCGCGCCGGCGTGGACGCTCAGCAGCGAGATCCGGTGGGCGAGCACGTCGTGCATCTCGCGCGCGATGCGGGTCCGCTCGGCGGTGCGCGCCTGGTCCATCCGCCGTTGCTGCTCTGACTCGAGCTTGTGGCGCTGGGCGCGGGCGAGCACGCCCATGCCGATCGCCACCGCCGCGAGCAGGAGCCGGGTCGGCAGCGCGGCGAGAAAGCTGCCATGTGATGGGTACACGGCGGCATTGACGCCGACCGCCGCGAGCGTGCAGATCGCCACCACCACATACGTTCGCGGCCGGCAGAACAACGCGACGTTGGCCAGCGCAAGGATCGCCGACGGCGCCGCCATCGTCGAGACCGCGAGCGCGGAGATGGTCACGGTCGCCACGGCAAGGGGGCGCGTCCGGCGCGCAGCCAGCGACAGGCAGGCCACTGTGCCGGCGATCACGTTCAGGACGTCGAGCGTGGTGCTGTACAGGGACCAGGTCGAAACGAGCGTCGTCGCGCCGATCGCCAGCGAGATCACGACCCAGCCGCGGTCCATGCCCTGCTTCGAAGGCCCTGCGGGGGCGAGCAGGAACTGCTGCCAGCGAGACCCGACCGGCGCATTGCTGTGGGCCCTGCTCATCGACAGCAAGGTTAGAAGAGCCCTGGCGGCGCGTCGTTAGACCAAAGTCGATGGATTCGGCACACCTACGTCGATGCCGGGATAGACGATTGCACGTAGAGGCTGGCGGCTGTCCGAGCCGACACTGCTGGCATGTTGGAGCTAAGCGGACTCACACGGCGGTACGGCGCGGTGACCGCGCTCGACGATCTCTCGTTCTCGGTTCCCGCCGGGCAGGTCGTCGGTTTCCTCGGCGCGAACGGCGCCGGAAAGACGACAAGTATGCGCGCGGTATTCGGCCTCACCGATCTGGACTCGGGAACCGTGCGTTGGAACGGCAAGCCGGTGGCGCAGCCAGAGCGCCGGCGCTTCGGCTACATGCCCGAGGAGCGCGGGCTATACCCGAGCATGCTGGTCGGCGAGCAACTCGAGTATCTCGGGCGGCTGCATGGAATGAGCGCGCCCGACGCGGTGAAGGCAACCGCGCGCTGGTTGGGGCGGCTCGAGGTCTGTGACAAGGCCGGCACCAAGGTCGAGGCGCTGTCACACGGAAACCAGCAGCGCGTACAGCTCGCCGCCGCGCTCCTCCACGAGCCCGAGCTGCTGATTCTCGACGAGCCGCTGGCCGGCCTCGACCCGCCCGGGATCGACGCGATCGGAGAGGTACTGGTCGAGCAGGCCCGGGCGGGATGCTGCGTGCTGTTCTCGAGTCACCAGTTGGACCTGGTCGAGGATCTGTGCGATTCGGTCGTGATCATCGACCGGGGTGCGGTGGTCGTCACAGGTAATGTCGAGGAACTGCTGACGCGCGGTCTCCGGCGGCTCGGGGTGCGTGTGGAAGGTGCCGCCGGCGCGGCGTGGGCACGCGGCTTACCCGGAGTCACCGTGTCGGAGATGGATCGCGACGCGGTGCGACTGGTGCTCGCCGACGCAGTTGACAGTGACTCGGTCCTCCGCGCTGCGATGGCCGCGGGTCGTGTCACTGAGTTCACGTTCGAGCGCCGGCGGCTGACCGAGGTTTTCCGCGCGGCGATGGCTTCAAGGAGGTAGTGGAGATGGCGCCGATCCTGATACTGGCCGGAGCCACTGCGTTCGCGGTGTTCCGGCGCGTTCGCCGGCGTCGCGTG
>DATJOF010000068.1:0-22194 GCA_035507415.1 Solirubrobacteraceae bacterium | reverse complement strand
CAAGCTCTGGCGCCACAGCTCGGCCATAGCCTGACAGTCGCGGGATCAAGCCGCGCAGACTGTCGTGTGAACAACCTGCCACAAAACACCGATCCCGGCCGCCGCTATCGGCCGCACCCCAACACCTTGCGCGACAGCCTCGCTAAGGGGTGCATTTTCGACCGGCCTTGACAGTCAGCCTCGGCAGGGCAGCAGCGCGGTTCCGCTGCCCAAAGCCAGCCCAGTCGCTCCTGATCCCGCCATATCCGCGCACCAAACCAGGCGCCGAAATCCCGCATACCTCCGGAGAATCAGGCCCTACAGCGGATCCGCCCCGCTTTGCAAGCAGGAGGTCACCGGTTCGATCCGGGTTGCCTCCACTGCGAAACGCCTGCAGGCGCTCAATGTTTTGCGCTAGCCATCTGAGCCGCTTTGTCGGGTCGACTTGAGCGCTTACTCGAGTTTCGCTCGAGCTGCCCAGCGGATCGCCGCGCGCTGGCGTTAGGCCGCTTTGAGATAGCGCCGGAGGGCCTTGCGGATCAGTTCTGAGGGTGTGGTGCCCTCGTTCGCGGCCTGCTCGAGCAGCTGGCTGCGTAGCTCAGGGTCGAGTCGCACCGACTCGACGGACGCCGGGGAGGCGCCCAGTGTTGGGCGCCCGCGCTTGTTGCGCCGGGCGATCAGCGTGTCGAGGTCGTAGCCGGCCTCGGCCTCGGCCGCGAGATCCTCGACCTCGCCGTCGGTGATCGGACGGCCCGAGCTCGTGTGGCCGTGAATGCGGGGCTTGGTCATCGTTCGAGGAGCCTTCGGTACTTCTCGCGCATCGGCATCGCGTGAATCGCAAACTGGGTGCTCTCGACCGTGATCATCACGACCACCTCGAAGCAGGTTCCCGGCAGTGTCTGGACCAAGTACCAGCCAGCGGTCTGGGTCATCACCGGCATCTTCGACAACAAGCGCATGGTTGATCGCATGGAGCATGTCCTCATCGGCAACGCCGTGCTTGCGCGCCGACTCGGTGATCTCCACGGCACTATTGTACTACGAAAACCTGGGACGGGAAACCCCCGCGCGGCCACTCGCGCGCTGAGGCACTCATCGCGAAAAGTGCCCGAAACGACGAGAATCGCCGCGAATCCGCGCATATCGCGATCAGTCTTGCCGACGCCAACCCGGCCGAGATCCCCCGCAAACACGGGCCTTTAGGCGCGCGACGCCGCTCCAGAGCGGCGTCTTTGCAAGCAGGAGGTCACCGGTTCGATCCCGGCTGGCTCCACTGAACTTGTCTGTGCGCAAACCACGGGCGCGCCGACGCGGTAGGTGGGCAGGATTTCGTTGCGGCTGTTGACGCGCAGGTCGGCGATGAGGATGCGTAGCAGGGCCTTGGTCTGGTCGGTGTCGCCGTTGACGATGACGTGGGCGAGCTGGTCGGCGACGGCGTGGAGCGCCCTTGTGTCGAGCGTTGTGGGCGCCTCTGCGGCAAGTTCGCGTGCGAGTGCTTGGTCTTGGGCTTGGAGGACGTCCAGGCGCGTGTCGAGCGCGGATAGGCGCTCCTTGAAGCGGGCGGGGTCCAGGGCGCCGTTCTCGAAGGCGTCTTGGTAGCGCTCGATCGCGCGTTCGGCGCGGGGGATCTCCTTGGCGAGCGACGCGCGTTGTTCGGCGAGCTGTGCGCGGTTGTTGTCATTGCTTTCGGCGGCTTGTTCGATCGCGTCGCGGATGAGGCCTCCGTGCCGGTAGAGCCCGGTGAGCTGGTCGAGGATCGCGGTCTCCAGCTTGTCCTTCGGTAGGCGCTCGCCGTCGCAGCCCTTGCGGCCGAGCTTCTGCCGCCCGGAGCAAGCGTAGTAGTGGTAGGTGCCGCCGTTTCCCTTCGCGGACAGCGCACGAGCCCGGAGAGCAGGAAGTCCGCGCGGTTTGAGGCGCGCAGCGACCAATCCTCCCCGCGCTCTTTCAACAATTCCTGCGCGCGGTCGAAGGTGTCCTGGTCTGTCAGCGGCTCGTGGATTCCGGGGAATGTCTGCTCGCGCCAGTGAACGCGCCCGACATACGCCTGGTTGGCGAGAATCCAGAGCACGACGGCTGGCTGCCAGCCGCGCGGCGGCGCGGGCGCATGTTCTGAGTCGAGGCGCCGGGCGATGGCGGCAGCACCGAGCCTTCCGGCGGCGTACCGCTTGAAGATGCGCCGGATGACCGGGGCGGTGCGCTCGTCGGGGACAAGCTCCTTGCGCTCGTTGCGTTCATATCCGAAGGGGATGCGTCCGTTCGGCCAGCGGCCTTCCCTCGCCCTTCGCTCGATACCGCTGGTCACGCGGTCAACGATCGTGGCGTGCTCAAACTCGGCGAACACTCCGAGCATTTGCAGCATCATCCGTCCCGCCGCCGAGCCGGTGTCGAATGGCTCGGTGGCGGAGCGCAGGATCACGCCGAGGTTGTCGAGTTCCTCGGCGATCCCGGCGAGCTGGCGCACCTTGCGCGAGAGGCCGTCGATGCGGTAGACGAGTAGCTGGTCGATCCTTCCTTGGCGGGCGAGGTCGAGCGCGGCCTGTAGGCCGGGCCGCTCCAGCTTGGTGCCGGTGGCGCGGTCTTCGTGGTGGGCGATGATCCGCCAGTCGTCCTGCACCTTGCAGAACGCCTCCAGCCGTTCGTGCTGGGAGGCGAGGGAGGTTGGCTGGTTCTCCTCGTCGGTCGAGATGCGGGTGTACAGGCAAGTGCGGGTCATGGCGTCAGCTCCAGCTCATGGTCGGGGTCTCGTGGGTGGTCGAGGAGAGCAGAACCCGCCGCCGATCTCAACCCCTCGCCCGCCGGTGTCGGCCGGGCCTGCTGGAGACCGTTCTTGGCGTCGGTCACGAGCCCGAGCGTCGAGCCTATGCTGTCCTGGCTCCACACGGCCACCGTGATCGGCGCGGTGCTATCGGCGACGGCGGCGCTGATCGTGCGTGCGCGTGCGACACTCGGGACGAGCACCAGCACGAACGGGTCGCGCCGTCTCAGGGCGCTGCGGTACAGGTGCAGCTCGTAGTCTTCTGCCTTCTTGCGCAGCCGCCCGGTCGGCTCGCTGGCGCGGTCAAGCTCGACGAGGAAGCACACGGGCGCGCGGCCGGGGAGGTTGAGCACGCCGTAGCCGTCGGCGACGACGATCCCCGCGAACAGGTGGTGGCAGGTGCGCTCGCCATACCACTCCGACAGTGCTCCGCCGGCGCGGTTGGCCTCGACGGCGAGGCGGGTGAAGAACTCGTTGACCTCGACGTGATGCGCGAGCTTCTGACTGGCGGCGACACCTGCCGCGACGGAGTGTTGCCAGCCGAGCTTGGAGCGCTCGATGTTCAGGTGGTCGGCGACGATGAGCGCGCCTGCCTCATCGAGAATCCAGTGATACGGAGCGGTGCCCTCTCCCATCGGCAAGGATGGGCGGAAGCGGTCGAGCACACGCAGGCGATACAGCACGTTCAAGCGGGCGGACGCGGTTCGTGTTCCGGTGAAGTGCAGGCGTGTGATCTGGCTACTCGTCAGCACACGGAACTCGAAGCAGTCCTTGGCGATCCAGCGGTCACGCTCAGTCAGGTGTGACGCGAGCCGCAACACATCCTCATTCCCGAGCCGTCTTGGACGGATGATCTCTTTCAACTTCTAACTACCTCCTCTATTGTCGGGGTGGTCTTCAAGCCGCCAATCTGGCTTGCTTGTTGGGGTTTCGTGCGCTCGCGGGGCCTCCGTTCTTAACCGGAGGAGCGATCGGAGGGCCGACCGGAGGACCGGCCGGAGAACGGATCGGCACGGCACCCTGCCCGGCCTTGCGGCGGGCTACGGCGTCGGCCAGCAGTGCTGCGAGCAGCCTGGTCGCCTCGCGCTCCATCTCGCCAGAGAGTCGTTGCACCCGGGGTGCAGCGAGGCGCACGCCATCATTACGACGTACACGTTCATCCATAGCCTTCTTTCACCCGGACGAGAAGACCCTGCACACAGACAGGCCAAACCGGGAGCCGCACGTGACATCCGCCGATGCGGACAGCCGTCCACGAGCTCCCAGCAGCGGAGGTCCATTCCACCCGTTCGTGGCAAAGCTCTAACCCCGGCGCCCCCGATTGCGAGCGACTTGCGTGTCATTTGCGAGTGCTCTGCGTGTTGCTCGCCAGTGATCCCGGCACCCGCTCGCCGATCGGGCGAGGCGCGCCGACACCCAGTGCCTGCGCGACTGCGCGCCCCGTTATCTCGCTGCTCTTCAGCCACGCACGACGCACAAGCTCGCGTAGGTGCCTTCTGGCATGATTCGGCCGGTGCTCAGGCGTGCCGTCTTCCTGCTTGTCTTGGTCGCGTTCGCTGCTGGCGGCGTGACGATCGCGCTTGCCCGCTCCAGCAGGTCGAGCACACCGATCACGAAGGCGAAGGCGGAGGCGTTCGCTCGGGCGGTCAACCTGCGAGCGAGCGATCTTCCGGGAGCAACCGCCCTTCGGGGCGCCATCTTCGGCCCAGAAGCCGTCCAATACAAAGCGCTGAAGTGTGGTCTGCTGGGCAGACCGGGCATCGCTCCGGTCGGGGGCGGGGAATTGTGGCTGGCAAACAGCCGCGTGCAGGTCGGCTCCATCGTGGTGGTTGCACCCAGCGACTACTTCGCCGAGGCCGAGATTGCCGGGCTTGAATCGCAGGGCGGTCGTACCTGCCTCGCACGCGCTCTCGGCCGCGCCCTGAGCTTCGAACGGCACCATAAAACTGAGTGGTCGCACACCGTGAAGGTCGCCGTGGTCCCCATTGGCGAGCATGTCAGCGGCGTGCACCTCGCGATCCACGTCCTTGCCGAGCTGCCTCCGATCGAAGGCGCGAAGCCGGAGAAGAGATACATCAACGTCGATGCAGCGTTCTTTCGTGTGGGTCCTGCCGACGTCGCCTTTTTTGCGCTCGGCGCTACCCGGTTCCCGGCGGCGACCGAAATTCAGCTGCTTGCGCTGCTGCACAGCCGCGCCGAGGCCAACAAGCTCTAGCGTCATTCTTGTGGCGCGATGACGCCGCTGCAAAACTCGCCAGGGGTCCGAACCTGCTGGCCGCGCCCGTCTGACCGGCCCGACCGCAGCGACCCCCCGACTCAGCCGACCCCCTCTGCCCGCGCCGCCACCAGCACATAGTTTGCGGACAGACCCTTGACCTGGCCGGGTCGCTGGTCGAGCCGGCCATATCCCTACACTCCTCGCGCTCATGGTGTCCGATGCTCAGATCGTCGCTCAGCCCGCCCAGGACGAGGTGCTCTACCGCGTCGTGCGTGCCGAGCAGCCGCATGTGGAGGACTTCAGCTCCCACCGCGAACGGCCGCGTAGGCGCCCGGTCCCCGCGGGCACGCCGTGGCTGCTGTTGGTCGGCGTGTCGATGTTCGACACGCGCGATGGGGCGCTGCAGATCGCCCGGCGCCGACCGGCGTGGGTCGCCGAGCTGCGCCTGACCGCCGGTCGGGGCATCCACATGGCTGCGACGGGATCATACGGCCACCGTACTGTCTGGGGAGACCCGGATGTGCTGGCAGCTTGTGTGGAGACGTGTCATGTGGCACCCTAGAGGGCGATGAGATTCGCGACGCTGTACATAGATGAGGGCAACCTCCTGGATTTCCACGACGACCGCGACACCGCGCGCGCAAGCGTGCTGTCCACAGTCGAGGAGCACCCCGAGGTCGCCGAGGACTTCGGAATGATCGAGCTGGACGAGCACGGGCGTCGCGTGGGCGACTTCGTCTCGGGCGCCAAGCTCAAGGCGCAGGCCGCGCGTTCGCGACGATCACGCGCAGCATGAACCGCTGAGAGCGGGGATCACTCGCCACGGCCGGGCCTCTTGCGGCGCTGGAGCTCCCCCATTGCGAGCGTGTCAGTCGATCTCGACCGGCGCCGCCATCAGCGTGTGGTTTGCGCACAGAGAAGTTTCGCCCACTCGCGAAGTGCCTGCAACCGAGCGATCCGAGCCAGCGATCCCCTTGAAGTCCGCATCGCGCAGCTCCTCGAGGCGATCGCGATGACGATCCTGCGCGATCCGAAAGATGGCCGCGCCGGGCGTGGTCGCGGTCGCATCGTGCGGGCCCTCATGGCAGTGAACCAGCCGGTCTCGTCGACGTGACCGCCCGCGACGCCAGCCCATTCTCGACCAACAGCTCGTGCGCCAGCGCCTGGACGGGGCCCGCCGGTCACGGGCCCCGTCGTCCAGTGTTGCGTCTTGCTTCCGAAACCGTGTCGGCTGTTGCTTCTGCGGTCTCTCAGGCCTTGCCTTCGTTGACTTCTTTCACGGTTTCAGCGCCTGCCTGCCTGAGCGTCCCATTGATGACCGAGCTGTTCCCGCTCGCGGCGGGCAGCCCGAGGGCGGAGTTGAGCGCTTCGTCTGCTCCGCCTTCCACGCCGCAGCCTTCGACGCCCGGGACCGCGAAGGTGGAGCTCACGATCGTGTCGTTCGCCACCTCCAGCTGGCTGCCGCCCTCGTTGAAGCTGAGAGTCCCGAGTTTGCCTGTGAGTGAGCCCGAGGAACCAGTCGTGAATTCGGTCATGATCGGGTGTTCTTCCGAGCCGACATAGCAGTCGTTACCGAGAAACGGATTGCTCAGCTTGACTTTCACCGGGAACCCGAACGCCTCTCCTGTTTCCGAGAGAAGGTTGCCCAGATTCACAGCGATCGCAGACGCCGGACCCGCGAGTTCGACCGTGGCTTTCGTCTTCATTTCTTTGGCGACCTTGCTGTAGAAGGTGTACCTGTTGAGTTCTTCCGAGGACAGCTTGGAGATGTCCACGATCCTCTTGAGCGGCGGCCCGGGCTGCGCCACCGGCACGATCGACGGAGCTCCTTCCGCGGCAACCCATTCGAGCTTTTCGAATTCGCCTTCTTCGTTGTACCGTTCCGTGAGGGCACCCTGCAGCGTGATTGGGTACTTGAGGTAGATCGTGACGTTGCCGGCTGTGAACTCCGCCTTCTGGTTCGGCGTCGTACCTTCGTGCGATTCTTCCCATTCTTCTCTTATCTGCTTTGACGGCCATTTTTCCTTCAGCGAAGACTGCGCCCACACGCATGCGTTCGGTTCGGTGCTGAGCGGACAGAACCTAAAGGCCTGCCACGTCGAGTGTTCCTTTGGCGTTTCGCACGTTTCGCCGTAGAGAACTTGCCCTTTTTTGCATGTTTCAGCGCTCGCTGACGCTGACCCCAGGGCGGCCAGCGCGAGCAGTGCCAGAAGGCACAGCCCGAGCAGCCTCGCGAGCCCTGCGCGACCGGGCATACCGCCTATCGATCTCCTCGCCATCTCCGTCATGATCCAATTCCTTTCTGTTAAAGACCTGCTCTCGGCCCAAGCTTTGAAGCCGTCGAGGCGAGAGCCCCAGCACCTCTCGCGCGCTGTTCCCGATGCGCCTGGCCTGTGTTGTCTGCGCCCGGCTGGGCGTGAGCGCCTGGCACCGCCGAGGACACGAGGTCAGCGCGGTGGGTCTGAGGCCTTGGCGTCGTGGCCCGCCGTGCTTCGTGCGTAGATCGAACACAGCCGACCCGCTCGGTGCGGGCAGCCACCCATGCTGTGCTGTCCGGTGCCCCATCCCTCGTCTCACCCTCCCGCGGCGCAACCGCTGTGCCCGAGTAGAACAGGTCGCCGCGCACCTGTCAACATCGTCGGCCGGCCGGCAGCCCCAGGCTCGCCGAGAGGCGCTCGATCACCTGGCCGAGGCGCTCGCCGGCGCCGCTGATGGGCTCCATCGCGCGCGAGCCCCGCACCGAACAGGGGACGCCGGTGTACGAGTCGAACAGGTGCAGGCGCTCAACGCCTACCACGAGCTCGAGCTCGCGGGCGGCGGCCACGCGACTCGCAGCCGGGACTCGCGCGGCGCCGACTCTGGCCCTGGTGTTCACGGTCAGACCAAGGGCCGATCCGCTCCGATGATTGTCCTCTACGCGGGCCTGAGTGGTGTTCTATGACTGTGCTTTGCGGGCGACAGGCTATGCGCTGTGGTGGCGGGCGTTCTTCCCCGCATAATGCTTGCGCGCTCGTCTTTCGCAGGCGGCGCGCCTGGCCCTGGAGTGCTCGTGCTTCTTGCGGCAGGCCTTCAGCTCACGCACGAGCCTCTGCTTGCGCGTGAGCTTGCGGTGTTTGGGCCCTTTGACGGCGTGGCAGCCTTCGACGTCGACCTTCGCGTTGTCTGTGACCGTGTCGCCGTTCTGGCCGGTCAGCGTGGCCGGGATCGTGAGGTGCTGTCCGCAGAGGCTGTAGTGGTCGTTGGCGGGGAGGTTGGTGGTCAGCGCTGAGTGGGGTCCCTCGGGGAGGGTTGCTTCGACGGTTTCGAAGGGGACGTCGGGGACCGACAGGAAGCTCGAGGTGGTAACGCCTTTTTTGATGGCGGTTTGGCCGTCGAGGATGACTTTGATGTTGTTTTCGCCTTGCAGGACGAGCTCGGCGTCGGGCCACGCGGCGTTGCCGTGGGAGACGAGGTAGATCGGGCCGGTGAGGGGGTTTTTGAGTACTTGGGTGTGGACGGTGGCGCTGCCGATGACCGAGCCTTCGGGACAGGCGGCCGGGTTCGCTTCGAAGACGCTGGCGACACAGGCTTTCTGGATCGTTGAGAGCCTGGCGGGCATGATCGCGGGGATCGTCAGTACGGTCTTCGCGACGTGTGCCTGGTTGTTGCCGGAGGTGAACTCCAGTTTCAGGCTGGCGCCGTTCAGTTTGCTGGTCTGGCCCTGCGCGGAGGCTGTGACTTTGGGGGTGAATGGCAGGTTCTGGCAGTTGGAGACCTGGAACGGCCAGGACACATTTTGACTGGCGCCCTGCGCGCCGGTGAGCGTCGCTTCGATCGTGTGCGGGCCGCAGTTGGTGGGGTTGAACTCGAAGTTGGGACGGTTGACATTTACTTCGATCTCGCGCAGTTGTAGGGGCATGCCAGTGGCGGGACGGCCGACGCCCTGGACGTAGGTGGGCAGGCCGCTGGTGATCGTGACCTGCGCGGTATGCGGGTCGACTTCGATCTTCGAGCGCACGACCACGTCGCCGAGGTCGAACGGGCCGGCAACGGCGGGGGTGACGATCGACAACCCGAAGGGCGCGCCTTCATAGGGCCCGGTTACGTAGACGCGGCCGCCGGTGACGGTGTAAGGGTCGGGGCCGAGCCCGGCGCTGGCCTTGGCTTTGCCGATTTCGCTTTCCGCACCACAGGTGCCGTGAGCCGCCTGAGGTTCTGGGCAGGGCGTGACCGACGCCAGGATCGCGGCGTTGCCGGGCGGCAGATGCACCGTAGCCCCCGTCAGCTGCTGATCGGCGCCGGGACGCATGATCGCGAGCGCAAAGTTCGTGAAACCGCCAGCTTCGGTGCTGCTCGCGCCGCCCTGCAGCGAGGGCGCGAACGGTGGGGAGTTCGCACACGAACCGCCTTCGCCACCCGTGCTGATCTGAAGCTGTTCTTCGGGCCGGGTGCCTAGTGTTGTTTTGATCTCTTCGGCTTCATGTTCGGGCTCGGTGGACCACGGCAGGAACGACGCTCGGATAGCCGGGTTCCCGCAGGTTGGCGGGGTCGCGAGGGATGCGCGGGGGCCGCCGAACAGTTCGAGCCTGAGCCGTTCGAACGGGACCTGTGGTGTGTCGGTGAAGGTGCTCGTGACCCGTCCGGTTTGCGGGTCTAGCTGGGTTTCTCCCGCGAGCTTGACGAGAATCCCCGCCCGGGGGTCTTCGGCGACGATGTACAGCGCGAGCAGGCTGTTGAACGGATTCTGACCCGTTTCCCCGAGCGGTGCCGGTGTCGCGAGGTACAGCGCGCCGGTCAGTTCTTCTTCGAGCAACGGGGTGCGGATGTGTACGCTGCCGACCTTCGACGCGCTCGGACATTCCGCTGGCGCGCTCGAGAAGCGTAGTGGTTGCGGGGCTTCGGGCGAGAGCGGATCCACACTTGGGGGGCCTTCGTAGCCGATCTGCTGCTCTGAGCAGGCTTCCAGGCCGCCGGCGGCGGCGGCGTTCAGCTGCACGCCGTCGGGCAGCGTCACGGTGGTGCTCTTGACGGCCGGCTGCGCGAGCTGCCCAGCTTCGACGGTGCCTTCTTGGGGGACGCTGACGTTGACGTTCATCGCCGTCGGGGTGCTCGCGGCGTGCTCTGCGCTTTCGAGCGTGATCGACGGCGTGAAGCTCAACAGGTTGCAGCCTTGGAAGCCTGGCAGATCATCCTGGGTGTCTCCCTGCAGGGGGAAGGCTTCTCCGGGTTCGCTGGCGAGCGTCTTGACGGGCCAGGATTCGCCTTCGACGGTCGTCCTGAGCGCTTCTTTAGAGCAGGAGGTCGGCATCGTCAGGAATGCGCCGTTTGAGTGTTCACTGGTGGGTTCGCACGGGACGACATGTTCCACAGCGGCGCCTTCGACCAGGCATCCCCAACCGCGCGACTGGTCGTGGCTGGCCTGGGCGGGCGCTCCCCAAATCGTGACTTCGCTGGAGAGCAGCTGCGCTGACTCGGGCGCCTGGGTCACGTCCACGCTGACGCCGTAGTCGCCGCTGCTGCGCAGGCTGGTGTCCAGCACGACCGGGACGTGCAACACCTCAAAACCGAAACGAGCCGGCTCGCCCTGCGCCGGCACCAGATTCCACAACGGAACCGAGCGAGTGATGTTGTGAAACGCCGGGTCCAGCAGATTGACGGTGACGACCGCGACCCCTATCGCCGTATCGGGCGCGCACGAGTTGATGTCATCGCGACCGATCGTCGTGAAGTCCGAGCCCGGACACGCCGGCACCGCGTGCGGATCACCGATCAGCCCCGGCGGGAGGTTGAAACTCAAACGCTTCGGCAGAGCGGGAGCGGTGCCGATCAGACCGGTTTCGGTGGCGCCCTGTTCGGCAGTGATCACTTCCGAGGACTGGTTGAGATTCAACGCGGTGGTGAGCTGGAACGGGTGCGACCCGGCCTGCGTGTCCAGTCCGCCGCCTTCTTCTTCGGGCGTGAGCGTATAGCCGCCTTCTTCGACCCCGAACGGTGTCGGCTCCCCACTGACGCTCAACGGCTGGCTGAGCGTCGCTGCGGTCACGCTCGCGCCCGGATCGCTTTCCTGTTCGCCCCCGTTGACTTGCACGGTGTTCTGTTCGCCCGTGCTCGCGCCGGGCTTGACGTTCACTTCGATCGCGACTTCCAACCGTTCAAACGCGGGAAACGCTTCGGGCTGGGAAACACACGTAACGCTCGCCAGGTCACACGTCATCAGGTGAGCGACCGACTCACGCAAGGCCGGTTTACCGCTTATTTTTATCGCTTCAAGCCCCGCGGGCAGCACGTCCTCGACCATCACGGGCGCTGTCATAGCGTCGATCCCGCCATCACCCAGATTGGTCGCCGAGACGACGATCGTCGCTTTCCCCCCGGGCGGAAGCGCGCTCGGCGCCGCACGCGAAGAAAGCCGCCACCACGCACCCGCCCCCAACGCCGGACTCGCGCACACCCCCAACAGCCCCAATCCCCCCAGCACACACAGACCGATCCTCGCGAGCACGCCGCGGGCAGGGGGCGTAGCTCCTCCCACCCGGCCACGTGTACCAATCGGGTTCGCCGTTCTTCGCATCTCAGCGCCCCTTGCTCTTGGAGCGGCCTGAGTGCTTGGCCCTCCGGTTCTTCGGATTGGTCTTTGCGCCGTAGGCTTTGCGGGCTTTGCGTTCGCAAGCCTGGCGTGGCTTCTTGCGCTTGTGCTTGTGACAGGTCTTGAGCGCGCTGGCGAGCTTCTGCGCGCGGCTCAACGGTTTCGGCTTGGGACTGGTGGTGGTGGTGGTTTTGGCGGGGTTGGCTGGCGGTGTGACTGGGGTGCTGGGGGTCGTGCTGGTGGAGGTCGGGGGCGCTTGGAAGCTCAACGGGGGGGCAGCGGAGGCGCGGCATTCTTCGCCTGCACATGCTGGTGCGGGGGGTTGTTTGACGGGTAGGCAGGGTTGCGTTTCGCTGGTGTCGCAGACCGCGGCGTCATAGACCTCGGCGCTGGGTTCGGTGTCTTGCGCGACGAGCTTGGAGTCGGTCAGGAAGAACACGTCATCGCCGTTTTCGCTGGCGTCCAGGAACGCCGATTCGTGCTGGGAGGTGCCGGAGGAGATCAGCGCCACGCAACCAGCGGCCTGTTCACAGGTTCCCTGTCCCGGGGGCTCGTACTCATAGACGTTCTCGACACCGACCGTGACAGTTTGCCCGTTGATGGTCTCTGTCCTGGTGGGCTGCTGGTCTTGCGGGACGAGCGGATCGGCACTATTGAAGAACAAGCGTCCCTGGTTTGAGAGGTAGCGCGATTGGTGCTCGGTCATCGGCGGGTCATATCCGTATAGCGTCCATCCCGGGATCGAGCCCGCGAGCCAATGTTCGCTCCACGCTTCTGGACGATCGACGATCAGTCCTTCGCCTTCCCCAGCGCCTTTGGTGTCGAACACCCCCTGCGGCGGCTGCCCGTCGGGGTTACACGACGCGCAGATCAGCCGTCCCGTACTCGCGTCATACAAGAACACCTCCTCGTCGTGCGCGCCGTTGGCCGCAGGGGCAGCATCGACATTGTCATATCCGGTCAGTTCCCGGTCGGACATGAAAGCCAGGTAGCGCCCGTTCGAGGACACCTGCGAGCTGACGCCACCGAGATCGTCGATCACGGGCGAGTCACCTTCGCCCCAGTCGGCGGCGTCTTGCTCGGACAGACGCGCGATCAGGCGGGTCTGACGCTCCCCGGGATGTGCAGGATCTGGTTCGGAGACGTACAGGTTGCATTCCCCTTCATCGCTCGCGCCAGGGTTGCGGTAGGGATTCGCACGCGGACAATCCCCCCGTTGCGCTCCAGACGCCAACACCCCGTTAGCGACGAAATACACATACGAGCCGTCTTCGCTCGCGCCGGGGAGCGTGCCCAGCACTTCGGCCTGTTCGCCGGCGTTACGGTCGACCGTGAGATCGATGAGCTTGCCGGTTTCGACGTCGTATTCGTAAAGGTCGGCTCGCCGTGGCGCTCCTTCTTCTTCATAAGGTTCCAACGTCGATTCGCTGGTCAATGGCCACGTATCCGTGAAGAGCACCTTCGAACCATCGCTAGATGCGCCCTGGAAATAAGCTTCATCCAGCCCGGCTTCCCGTTCTTCCACCCCCGCTTCCGGGAACCCCTGCGCAGCGTTGACCTGCACCGTTTCTTCTTTGCCGGTGTCGCGCATGTACAGCGGACCCAGTTCTTCTTCGTTAGTCCAGAAGACTCGCGTACCGTTCTGAGAGATCGCACCGCGCACATCCGCCCGTTCAAAACCCAGCCTCGGACTCGACGCAGACGCGCCTTCGCTGCCCGGAAGCACGCTGACGAGCTTCAAGGGTTTGCCCTTTTCCCACTCGTACAGGCCGTTTTCGCCGGCACCGGGCACCAATGCCACCTGTGACCCGAACACGACGTGCACATGCTGTTCGCCCCCCGCAGCGGGGGGTTCCACGGTCGCGCCCTGGAATTCGAGCTTACCGCCAAACGGGCTGCCCGTCTCATCGTTCGCCGCCGTGACGAGCGGTTCGAATTCTCCATTTTCACGGGTGTAGATCGTCTTTTCCCTCGCCCCCGGCGCGAGCGGCGGATCTTCAAAGGGTTCCCGCAGCAACTGCGGCTGCAGCACCGCAAGCGACAGATCCGCGGAGAAGAACCGGTACTCGGTCGGTTCTTCGGTCGAGACGCCTTCGCCTGCGTTATGGGCCGTGCTGATGCCTTCTGAGGACCATTCTTCGCTACCACGCCTGGAGATCACCTGCACCGGTTCGGGCTGACGATTAGCCTGCGCTTCGCTCGAGATCGGCGCGCTCGCGGTCCACGTCAGCATGCCACCATCACTCGCGGCCTGGATCAGCGACCCCAAAAATGGCGGGCTGATCAATTCCGGTGTCGCGCCATGCATGTCCGTTGGGGAAACCAACTGCCACTGACGATGATCGAGCAGCACCCCTTCAGAGCTCGGCAACGTCGTGAAGAACGTCTGCACATTCCGCGGGCTTTCGACCGTCCCGTGTTCATTCTTTGCTACGACCCAGTAATAGTAGGTCGTGTTCGGCTCGAGCCCTTCAAGGCTCACGTGCACGCTCACATCGCCGAAGCCTTGTCCGATTTCTTCCCCGGGCGGCGCGACAGGACCATACTCGCACCCCACTTCATGTTCGACGCAGCCGCCGGTGCCGTACTCGACGTAGTACGTCGTCTTGGCGCCGTCGGGATCGATCTTCGCATCCACCCGCTCCGAACCGGGCGTCAGGCTCTGCGCGCTCACACCATCGAGCATCGGCGCACCCGCCCCTTCACGCACAAACACCGCCACCTTGCCGGGCTCAGCCGCATACACGATGCCATTCGCCGAGTCGACCGCGACCGCGCCAGCGCCGCTCAGCTGTCCCGAGCCAAAACGCTGAATGAACAAGCCTTCCCCGCTAAACGCAGCAACGCTCGTCACATTATCCACATACACCTCGCCGTCCGCCGGATCAAGCGCCACCCCGGTTGTGTCCTGGTTGTCGAGGCTGCGCTCCGTCGCCACGCCGGAACCCGACAGTTGCGAGACCACCGTCGGCTTGGCCTCCACTTCTTCTTCCGGGCAGTCCTCCAGCCCGTTTTCGCGTTCGTGCGCGACATAGAACACTTCATCGCCCGCACCCACAGCAAAGCCCGGCTGCGCCAAACACCCCTCTTCCAGCAAGGGCTGTTCGAGCACTTCTTCTTTGCTCCGCGACGGTATCAGCTTGTTCGTTTCTTCGTTGCTCAAGCCCGTGATGTTTCCGCTTTCATACCAGTACACCCACAAGTCGCCGGCGCCATCGACGGCCAGGCCCGATATCCGTTCCAGTTCCGCTTCGAATTCTTCTTCGTTTTGCTTGACTTTGAAGACCTTCTTCTTGAAGATTTTTTCCCCCGAAGCGCTGAACTTGTAAAGGAAGTCGCGTTCGTCGTCTTCCCTTTCTTCGCCGCTGCTGGCACTCGCGATGTAAACATCGCCTCTAGACGGATCTGACCCACTGCTCGAATTGTCGACCGCGACCGCCCCGGGATCGGGCACCGCAATTTCCCCCACAAATTCATAGCCCCCAGCCTTCGGCTTGAACCGCTCCACACGATCGTCAGCCTGATCGGCGACCAGCACCTCCCCCGTCGCTTCATCCACCGCCACTCCACTCGCCATCCCAAAGCTCTGCGCCCCGGAACCTTCGAACGTCCCCGCAAACACATGCCCCTGGCTGGGGAGCGCCCAAGCTGGCGCACTGCACGCAAGCAGCGCGCCGACGGCGGCCGCAAAGAGAGCGAGAGCGAGAAATACCGCGCGCGACCGCGCGTGACAGGGCGCCCGACGCCTCGTCACAGAGCACGTGTCGCGGTCACGTCCCGTGCGCGACCGTGCGTCACGCCTTGTCCACGTTATGAGATGGCGCCGGGCCGGAGCAGCGCCGCCGCAACACCGTCCGACTGCAGCGCTGAGATGGCGGCGGGCCAGAACAGCGCCGCCGCTGCACCGTCCAAGTGCAGCGCTCGTCTCGAGCATCGATCCTCGCTTCGCTGATTGATTCGTCATCGACGCTTAGCCAGCCAGGGGAGGAGGGTGCGCCGGTGCGGGGATCGCACGGATCCCGACACCGACGCTGGCCTCGCTTCGGTGACGCCGCGAGTTACGGCGTCATTGCCCTGGTGTTTAGACGACCGCGTTGAGCTCCAACGCTTCTTCGCCGGCGAGCTCTTTGAGCACCGACGTGATCTGCTGCCCGGACTGTTCGTACGGGCCACCTTTGAATGACGATTCGAGAATGACCTTTTCCGAGCTTTCTTCCCATTTTTCGGGTTTCTGCTTGCCTTTCGAGGCCTTGTATTTCAGCGTTTCCGACGTCTTCATCGCATCATTTTTGATGGGGACTAGGACCTTGCCCCTCACTTTGACAACGAGACCCGCACATTCAAATTCGATGAACAGACCGCTCGAAACGCTATGAGCCGGATACAACTCCAGCGCCGTCTTTTTTTTCGCTTTGTTTTCCCAACCAACGATACCTTCGACGTTATTCGTCACAAGTTCGCCCGCTTTGGCACCTGGCGTGCTGCACGTCAACTCCAACGACTCGCATTCGTTGAATTTGATCTTCATATTGCCGGCTTCTTTGTTATTCCCTTCAAAGAATTCGCCGGTGCTCGACTCTGACTTGCATTCGACTTGCTCGCCGCCGACGGAGGTTAGGACGCCAACGCCGCCTTTGGTTTCAAACTTCGTTTTGCCGGCTCCCGGAATCCATTCATACTTGGCTTTCTTGCCTTCTCCAGCAGCCGTGCACTTACTGGACGTGTAGCCTTTGCCTTCCGCCTTGCCTTTTTTGATACATCTCCCATATTCCGGGGCCGTCGCGGACGCCGACGTCGCAGCCACGGCACCCAGCGCAAAGACCACGAGCAAGCATGGCCCCGCAACCCTAACTCTTCTCATTATGTTCACACTCTCGTATGTCGATTGTCCGTTGTAACGCTCTCGTCTCATCGTGCTTAGTCTCATCCGCTCAGTTCTCCCTCGTCCCCCCGATGCTCACCCATCGTACTCCTGTTCTTCCGTCTACGCGCCGGTCACTTTCAGCTGTGGCCTCTATCCAGTTGATAGGTCCATCCGGCGTGATCAGCATGTAGCCTGACCTCCGGGACCCGCCTCGAAGCGAAGCGGGTCCCCAGTTGGTTTTGCTATTCGTCTGACAGCCGAGCCGACACATTCCTGTTCGTATTGGCTCGGCCACCAGGCGGAACTCGATGCCTAGTCGGTCGGACGCCAGACATCTACGCTCATGCTGCAGCTACGCTTTGATCTCTAGTTCTTCTCCCGAGTTCAAACTGGTTTCAAGCGTCTCAATCTGTCCAGCCTGAGCCCAACCTAGGGTGCCGAAGCCGTCGCTGGCTTCAGATTCGAGGACGTCCTTCTTCTTGCCTTCGAAGTTTTCCGGATTCTGGTGACCACGTTCCCTTTCGAGTTCACCACTGCCATTTTCAATTTCTTTCTCAGAATAAGTCTGTGTAAGAACGGTGCCCATCTCGTTGACTGGTTCAATCGGCGAGATGATCGAGTCTCCACCGCCCTTCTTTTCTTTCGCCCCTACGCGAATGACGAGAACGCCTACGCCGGAGTTTTCCGTCCCGCAGACAAACTCCGCAAAGAGTCCGTGCTTTTCTTCTGGGACAAGAGCCAAACCGACCGACGGGCCTTCCGTGCCCTTGCCTGAAATATATCCCAGGAACCCCTTCAGTCCTCGCGTAACGATCTCCCCTTCGTTATATATATACTTGTTCGGGTAGTGTTCTTCGAAATAGCTCTCGCACGTGAAGGTCAGCAGCGGTAGCCTGCAACCTTCGAAGGTAACCTCGACGCCCGATACTTCTTTTGTTCCCGAGATGTTACCTGCAGCCACCGTGGAGGTACATTCCACCGAGACTCCCTGCGACGTTTCAAGTTCGGCCTTTTCCGAAGTCTGGCGAGCCGTGAATGCCGTAGCCGCAGTTCCTTCCGTACCTTTCAGGAATTCGTATTCCCCGCCGGTTTTTTCGGTACAATTGGCGTCGGCGTACTTACCTTTGGTCTTGATCTTACCTTTGACTTCCACAGGCACTTTTACGCATTTGCCCCATTCCGGCAGTGCCGCTGAAGCGCTCGCTGAGGACAATGCGGTAATCGCACATAGGGCGACCAGACAGACTCCTAGCATCCGTACATATCTCACTTGTCCACTACTCCTTTTCCTCGCGGTGATGATCGACCGGTGTCCAAGCCCTCGCCCGTGGCGCGCTTGGGCTCCGGTCGTTTCTCTAGCGCACCCTGCGCGGGCCTCAGGCCCTGGACGAATGCGCGTTCGCACTCGACGGGGGCGCGCACCGCACCCCGTCGAGAGACGACTGTCGTCGGCTCGCTCGCGGCCGACCGACCTGGGGCGCACGTCAGGCGCGCGCCACTCGCCTCGGCGACTCTGGCCTCGGGACCGCTGTGTGCGACCCTGGTTCCTGGCAGCCCGGGGTCACTGATCCCGCGACCGCCGCAACGGCTCGAGGCGACCTTGCCCCGCGTTCGTGACGTGAGCCCGTTTGCTTGCGCGGCTGCTCCGCGAGAGCCCTGGCCCAGCAGAGCCATGCCGGCCTGTGGTCGGCGCCGTCGCTCCCGCGCCATCCTTGGCCCCTCTGCTGTGTCCTCCCACATCCCGTCTCCCGTGGACCCGCAAACACACAATTACTTGGGGCAAACCTACGAAAACACATCTATGGCTTCCTGTCAAGCGTCGTGTCAGGCTCCCTACGGTCCTTGGTCCTCCGAGCCGTGCTGCCACAAACCGGCATAGCGATTCAGGGCCGTCCAGAGGTCGCCGGCGCCGTATGAGCGGCTCCGTGTCCCGGACAGCGATCCCCCCGCCCTCTCCTGGCGCGCTCGGCCTAAGGCGATCCACCCGCGGCCAGATCGTGGAATCGTCCGGCCCAGCGAGAGCTATCGCTGGGGCTCGCCGGCGCGACGCCACCCGCTACGCATCGGGGTGCGATTCTTGCCGCGATTCGACAGGCACGATCGGAATCTTCCCAGCCGCGGGTCGGGTCGAGACGCCTGGGAAGCCCTGGCAGAAGATGCGTGGTGCCAGCAGACTCCTGTGTTCATGGTGGCGCAGCGGATAGTGCCGGTGACCGACAAGCCGCAGCGCGAGCCCGACCAAGAACAGAAGGATCGCAGCGGCGTTGCCGACAAGCGCGAGGTTCAACGCGCGGCGACAACCGGTCCCGCGGCGCCTAGGAGCACGCCGCCGACCATCCAGCCGATGCAGGCGACGATCAATGGCGCTCGCCCGCCGACAGTAAGCACGCCTCGAGTGTCGCCGCGAAGTAGCCGCCTGACACGGCGCTCACCGAAGGATCAACAACAACAGCCGTTCAGCGTGGTCGCTCCTGCACGGAAACGGCGCTTCATCGGGACTCCGGCACGAATCCCGCACATCCCGCGCCGCGGGTCAACCGGGCAACCCGCTCAGAGGCCCAATCGACCCCAGATCCCGGCATTCACACAGCCCGTCGGTGGATTCAGGCTAAACCGAGGGCAGCGAGATCGGCGTCAAGCGCTGAGCGTCGGAGGACGATATGCACCCTTGCCGCGTGGCGGCGCGCGTGCGGGCTCGAACCGTGGAGAAAACCGCCGTTCGGCTCGCCGACGAGCAGCTCGGCGCCGACGCCTTCGGTCGTGCATGCGGTCTGGCGACGCTCAACTCGAGCGCCCAAGCGACCGAACCTGCATCGGACAGGCGCCCGACAGATCGCCCGGGGCGCCGCGACAAGGGCACGGGCGAAAGGACGATTGGAGTCTTCGATGCGCTCAATGGCAGGTGTCCGATTCGCGGTCGCGATGGTCCTGACGGCGACGCTGGCGGCGCTCGCGGGGATCCTGGCGCCGTGCGCGCTCGCCAGCTCGCCGCAGTTCGTGGGGCTTTCCGCGAAAATGAAAGCGACGCGCTGGGGAGCCGTGATGCAGTCGCTGCCCGATGGAGAACTGCTGATCGCGGGCGGCTATGAAGACGGCGTCGAACTGTCGAGCGCGGAAACGTTCAACCCGCTGACCGAAACGTTCGGGTCGCTCTCCGAAGCCGTTCGGACGCACCGCGTCACGCCGATCTCCGCACCCCTGCCGGACGGGAACATCCTGATCGCGGGCGGCTCCAACAACGGGCGGCTCGCCAGCGCGGAAATCTTCAACGTCCAGACCGCTAAATTCGAAGCTCTCTCGGCGACGATGACGGTGGCGCGCAATCGCGCCGTAGCGGCCGTGTTGCCGGACGGGAACGTACTGATCGCAGGCGGCGAAAACGGATCCGGCGGGACGCTCTCGAGCGCGGAAGTTTTCGACGTGCAGAGCGGAGAATTCGAAGCGCTCTCCGCGACTATGCAGATGGGACGCTACGAAGCGCTCGCCTCGCCACTGCCAGATGGGAACGTGCTGATCGCGGGCGGATACGGTGAAAGCGGCTATACCGCGAGCGCCGAAGTGTTCAACCCGGCGAGTGAACGCTTCGAAGCGCTGTCTGCGACGATGCAGGGGCATCACGGCGAAGGAGTTGCGGCGCCTCTGGCCGACGGCGACGTGCTGATCACGGGCGGCTGGTACGGCGGCGCGATCAGGGGCGCCGAACTGTTCAACCCACAGACCGACGAGTTCGAAGCGCTCTCGGTGACGATGGGCGCCGAACGATGGGGGGCGATGGCCGCGCCTTTGCCCGATGGCGACATCCTGATCGCCGGCGGTCTGTACAACGGGGGCACGAACTCGAGCGTCGAAGTCTTTCGCTCGGCGCCCCAACCGAGCTGGAACGGAGGCGCCTTCGGCGCTCAGACAGTCGGCGAGAGCGCAGCCCAGCAGACGATCGCTGTCACGAACGTGGGCGCCCAATCGCTCCAGATACTCTCGGGCGCCGCCATTACCGGATCCGGCGAGGCCGCGTTTACGCTCGGGCTAAACCACTGCAGCGCCGGGCTGACGCTCTCCTTTGGTCAAAGCTGCACGCTCGCAGTCGCCTTCACACCCTCCGGCGTCGAAGCGTTCACGGCCACCCTCGCCATCTCCGATAACGCCGGCACCGCGATTGACGTTCCCCTGTCGGGCACCGGCGTGCAGGCCGCGACCGGGCCGACCGGACCCCAGGGACCGCAAGGACCCACGGGCTCCACGGGACCCACAGGACCCACGGGCAGCGAAGGACCCGCCGGCACGGGCACGCCCGGCGCCGCAGGTCTGCAGGGAGCGAGTGGTGCCGCGGGCCCACAGGGAGCCATGGGCGCCGCGGGCCCGACCGGTCTCCAGGGACCCACCGGGGCACGCGGGCCAGCGGGGCCGCAGGGCCCCGCGGGGACGGTCGAGCTGCTGACGTGCACCAAAACCAAGCGGACAAACGCCAAGCGCTCGCGCTCTCAGGCGAGCGATCACCGGGCATGCACGAGCACGCGCCTGTCCCCCGCGGCGAGCCGCTCAGCCAAAAGCACTGTCGTCAGCGTGTTGCTCGAGCAGGGCTCGACCGTCTATGCGCTCGGCAGCCTGTCCTCCGAATCCCACGACCAGATGCGGTTGTTGCTGTCAGAACGACGCCCCGTGGCTCCAGGTGACTACAGCCTCGTTCTGCAACGGCGACGGGGCCGCGTGGTGAGCGTACGCGAGCCCGTGACGGTCGAGCACTGAGCCAAAACGGATCCGAGCTTCCGACCTCCTTACAGAATCGGTGACGTGGACCCTGGAGAGCAGGCTCAATCCCGAGTCTCTCGAGGACGCGCGCACGGCGCTCGAGTGCGTTGCCTGCTCGCCGAGGCTCGCAATGAGCCTGCCACGCGCATCAGAACCGGGGGCGCGCCGGCAGGGCGCCCCCGGGTAAAGCGCGCTAGGCAGCGGCAAACTGCGGCGCAAGTTGAGCCAGCCGCAGCTGGTTGCCGGATGGGTCGCGGAGCCCGCAATCGCGTCCGTAAGGCATGTCGGTCGGCGCCGCCGTGAACTCCACCCCGGCCTCGCTGAGGCGCTCGTAGTCGGCGTCCACATCTTCGGTCACGAGAAACACGGTCCCCGCGAACCCCTTCGCCATCAATGAGCGGACCTGCTCGGCGGTCACTGAGTCCATCACCGGCGGGCCGGGGATCGCCATCAGCACGACCGCGAAGTCGGGCTGGCTCGGCGGGCTGACCGTCAGCCAGCGGAAGGCACCCAGCTCGGGCATCGTGACGTCGCTGCGGACCTCCCAGCCGAGCTTGCCGACATAGAAGTCGAGCGCCTCGTCCTGGTCGTGGACCCAGAGTTGTGCGTTTTGCACCTGCATCGTTTCTCCTTTCAGTGGTGTGTGAAGAAGAAAGCTAATGCGCCGCCGCCGCCCCGTCTTCTCCCTTTGTGCAGTGTTGCGGGCGGCCGTATAAGCGCAAGTAACAGGCAGGGACGATCACTTGGGCGGAGGCTGGCGGGAAGCTCGCGCGGTACTCCGTCGGCGTCTTGCCGAAGTGGCGCTTGAAGCTGGTGGTGAACGACCCGAGGCCGACCAGCCCGACGTCGAGGCAGATCTCGCTCACCGACCGGTCGGTGTTGCGCAGCAGCGCGGCGGCACGCTCGAGCCGACGGGTCATCAGGTGGGCCTTCGGTGACTCGCCGAACGTGCGGCTGAACTCGCGGCTGAAGTGCGCCCGCGTCAGCCCGGCGGCGGCCGCCATCTCGCAGACGCCGATCGGCTCGGCATAGTGGCGGTCCGCGAGATCGCGTGCGCGCAACAGATG
>DATJOF010000067.1:0-104332 GCA_035507415.1 Solirubrobacteraceae bacterium | reverse complement strand
GCACTCGCGCAGCGCGCCGGTGGAGACGAGGAGCCGCGCACCCTCCTCCCAACCGGCGCCGAGCCACTCGGCGTCGGGCGCGCTCAGGGGACCTTCGTGGGCGGCGCAGAACAGGTGAGCGAGGTGGATCTGCGCGTTCTCGTGGTCGAGGATCGCCGCCTCGACGGGCCGGTCGAGGAACTCGTCGGGATGCCGGCAGAAGAACTGGTCGAGGGCGTCTTCGCCGGCGATGTAAAGCGCCAGTCCGCGCCCGCGCCGGCCGGCGCGACCCCACATCTGGCGCAGCGAGGCCACGGTCCCCGGGAACGTCACGACCAGGGCCGCGTCGAGCTCGCCGATGTCGATGCCGAGCTCGAGCGCGTCGGTCGCGATCACGGCGCGCAGCTCGCCGCTGGTGAGGCGGCGCTCGAGCTCACGGCGCTGCTGCGGGGTGTAGCCGGCGCGGTATGGCGCCACCAGCTCGCTGAGCTCGGGGTGCTCGCCGGCGGCCAGCTCCTGGGTGACCAACCGGCTGAGCAGCTCGACGCCCTTGCGCGACTTCATGAAGCAGATCGCGCGCGCCCCGGCGCACAGCAGGCGGGCCAGCAGCTCGGCGGCCTCGGCAAGCGCCGAGCGCCGCGTCCCGAGTGCCTCGTCGGTCAACGGCGGGTTCCACATCGCGATCCGCCGCCCCGGCGCGGGGGAGTCCTCGTCGTCGATCAAGGCGAAGTCCTCCAGTCCGGTCAGGCGCTCGGCGAGCTCGCCCGGATTGGCGATCGTCGCGGACGTCAACAGCAGCCGCGGCTCGGTCCCGTAGGCGGCCGCAATGCGGCGCAGCCGGCGCAGCACGCAGGCCACGTGCGAGCCGAACACGCCGCGATAGACGTGCGCCTCGTCGATTGCCACCACCGCGAGGTTGGCGAACAGCTCAGCCCAGGCGGCATGGTTGGGCAGGATGCCGACGTGCAGCATGTCGGGGTTGGTGAGCACGACGTTGGCGTTGCGGCGGATGTCGGCGCGCGCCGCGCGCGGGGTGTCGCCGTCGTAGATCGCCGGGCGCACCCGCTTGGGCAGCCCGAACGCGCCCAGCGCGCGCGCCTGATCCTGCGCGAGCGCCTTGGTCGGATAGAGGTAGAGCGCGCGGGCGCGAGCGTCGCGGCAGAGCACCTCGAGCGTCGGCAGCTGAAAGCACAGCGACTTGCCCGAAGCGGTGCCGGTGGTGACGATCGTCGGTCCCCGCCAGGCCGCTTGCAGCGCACGCTCCTGATGGCGATACAGGCGCTCGATGCCCGCGCGGTGCAGAGCGGCGAGCACATCCGGATGCAGCTCGCCGGGCAGATCGGCGAGCCGTGGTCCGCGCGGCCCCTCGCGCGCTTCGCGCACGAGCCGCCCATCGGCGCTGCCCTCGTCGAGCAAGGCGCTCCACGGCTCGAGCTGGCGCTCTTTGCCGACGGACCGCGCGCGCGCACGCGCCTGCGGTGTCGTGGCCATGGCTTGCGATAGTAGAGCCATGGCCCTTACGCCGGCGACGGAGCAATGGCTGCGAATGCGCAGCTTCCATCACTCGCGTTACGCGCCGGCGATGATCGCTGCGGCGCGCGCGGAGCAGGGCCTGGCGGTGTCCGTGTGCCTGCCGGCACGCGAATGCGCCGGGACCGTCGGCACGATCGTGCGCGCGCTCGGCGAGCTGCGTGAGCTGCGCGCGATCGACGAGATCGTGGTGGTGGATGGCGCGTCGGCCGACGGCACCGTTGCGGCGGCCGAGCTGGCCGGGGCCGTCGTCTATCAGGAGGCCGAGCTGATGCCGGCGCTCGGCGACGTGTTGGGCAAGGGCGACGCGATGTGGCGCGCGCTGCCACGGCTCGGTGGGGATCTGATCTGCTTTCTGGACGCGGATACGAGCGACTTCCAGACCCACTACGCGACGGGCCTGCTCGGGCCGCTGCTGTGCGAGCCGCAGCAGATCGCGTTCGTGAAGGCCTTCTATCGCCGTCCCTTCGAGCAGGCGGGCGTCCGGCTGGCGGAGGGAGGTGGGCGTGTGAACCATCTGCTCGCGCGACCGGCGCTCGAGCTGTTCTATCCCGAGCTGGCAGGGGTCCGTCAGCCGCTCGCGGGCGAGGTCGCGGTACGGCGCGAGCTGCTCGAACGGCTGCCGTTCGCGACCGGTTACGGCGTCGAGATCGGGATGCTGATCGACGCCTGGCGCGCGGTCGGGCTGGACGGCATGGCGCAGGTCGATCTGGACGAGCATCGCAATCGCCATCAGTCGCTGCGGGCGCTCAGCCCGATGGCGCTGACGGTGCTCGCGACGATCTCGCGCAGGCTCGTGCAGGAGGGGCGCTTGGCGGAGGTCGAGCTGGTCGATGCGCCCATCGAGCGCCCGGCGCTGGCCGAGGAGCCCGCGCTGCGATGACGGGCTGATGGACCGGAGACGATGCGTGGGGATGAACGATCGGCGAGCGCGATGAGCGACCGAATCGAGGGTGCTTGCACGCGCGTGGGCCGGCCTGTCAGGGCCGTCGGCGGCAGATCGACCCGATGAGCATCAGATGCCTTTACCTCGACCTGGATGGCACCCTGCTGGGCCGGGGCGCTTCGCTGCTGCACGATGGCGAGGGCGCCGTCTCGATCGACGGGGTACGCGCGATGCAGGCATGCCTGCGAGCAAACGTCGAGATCGTGCTGATGTCGGGACGCAAGCGGGCGCCGGTGCACGAGGACGCGCGGTTGCTCGGCCAGGACTCGTTCATCTTCGAAGGGGGGGCGTGCGTCGTGCTGGACGGCGGCGCGCAGTATGGAGGCGAGGACCACTGGTTGACGGGGGAGCTGATGCCTGGGGAGCTGACGATCGCCGAGCAGATCGAGCGCTGCGGAGCGCCGCAGCTGCTGCTCGAGCGCTATCAGGGACGGCTCGAGTACCACGAGCCGTGGCACGTGGCGCGAGAAGCCTCGCACCTGTTCCGTGGTCTCGTGGACGTGGCGGAGGTGGACGCGGTCCTGGTCGAGCACGGCCACGAGCACCTGCGCCTGATGGACAACGGGGTCGTCAGCCGGCGCTCGCCGGCGCTCGCGGATCTGCCCCACGTGCGCGGGTACCATCTGGTGCCGGCCGTCGTCTCGAAGGCGGCGGCGGTCGCGTTTTTCAGCCGCGCGCGCGGCTACGAGCGCGAGGAGACGTTCGCGATCGGCGACTCTCGCGAGGATATGGCGTGCGCCGAGCACGTGAGCTCGTTCTGGCTGGTCGCGAACGCGCTCGCGCGCGATCCCTCGATCGCCGGTCCGTTGTCGGCGCAGCCGAACGCGCGCGCCACCGAGGCGTCCTACGGCGCGGGGGTGTACGAAGCGGTCGTGAGCACCCTGATGGGTGGTTGATGGGTTGGGCCGCGTCCACGCGGGTATGCGTGCTCGCCGGGCGGGCTGGCGCGGGCGTCCCTGCCCGCCCCCAGGATGGCCGCCCTGGCCTCCCGGACGTTCGCCGGTCGCGGCTCGGCGCGTGCTCAGTCGATGATGCCGGCGCGCTTCTCCTCCTCGTACAGGCGCTCGATCACGAACTCCTTGAGGAGCGTCTGATAGCCGGTGTTGCGCTGGGCCGCGAGCGCCTTCAGGCGCGTGAGCGTGAACTGGTCGAAGCGAACTGCGATCGGGGTCGTGCGGCCTGGCCGGATCAGGTTCTGCATACGCAGGATCTTCTCGCGCTTGTCGTGCGCGGCAAGGAACTCATCGGGGTCGCGCGGCAGGCCCTTGCTGGGATCGACTTCCGGGGCGCGTCGACGAGGCGTTCTGGGAGCGGGCATGGTGGTCCCTCCATCGTGGGATAGCCATAGTATTTCTCATCGCCTGAGGCGTCTTTGCCACAGCCGTCGCCAGAAACCCGGCTGGGGCCGCCTGCGCCAACGGGCCGGTGGAGGGACGGTGGCGCGTACCAGCGCCACCCACTCGGCCAGTGGCAGCTCGCCCGATATTAGCCTCGCGAGCGCTCCTGTCACCGGTGCGTTCACGCCGGCCTGCTCGACCGCCCGCGCCAGCAGGGGCACCGACTCGAGCGCCTCGACAGCCTGGCCGATTCGCCCCGGGATCTCCCGCGCAGCCACACCCGCGGCGAGCAGTTCGCCGGCGCGCCGGTTGCGGCTTTCACGCGCCAGCGCGGTCGCGACCAGGTCGCCCGCGCCCGCCAGACCGATCAGCGACTCCGGCCGGCCGCCGAGGCCCTCGGCCAGGCGCCAGACCTCGGCGAAGATGTGGCCCGCGGCCGCTCCCGCCGCGTTCATGCCCTGGGCCTCGGTCGCGCCCGCCGCAAGCGCCGCAGCGTTCTTCGCGGCGCCGGCGAGCTCGACGCCGACCGGGTCGTTGGAGCGCTCGCAGACCACGCCTGCGCGCGTGAACATCTGCGCGAGCGTGCTCGCGAGCTCCTCCGAGTGCGAGGCGGCGACCAGCGCGGCGCCGGCGCTGACCATCTCCTGCGCGTGCGCCGGCCCGCCAAGGCAGGCGACGTGCTCCACCCCGAAGCGGCTGATCAGCACCGAGGTGGGCGGCAGTCCGTGCGGCGGCACGAGCCCCTTCGCGACCGACACGACCGACGCGCGGCGGCCGAGGCCGGCCGCGTCGAGCCCTTCGATCACCTCGCCCAGACCGTGCGACGGCACGGCGAGGAACACGAAGTCAGCGCGCGTCAGCCCGGCCTGCAACGGCTCGATGCGCAGCTCCACCGGGAGCTCCACGCCGCGCAGATACGTTCGGTTCTCGCGCTCGGCCTGCAGCCGCTCAGCCTGCTCTGCGGTGCGGGCCAGCAGCGTCGTGCGCAGCCCGGCGCGCGTCAGCAGCACTGCGAGCGCCGTCCCGAACGAGCCCGCGCCGATCACGCTCGCGCGCCTGGGGCCGGGGGTCGGCAGGCGCGGAGCGCGTGATGTTCGGGCGATCGGGCTCGGAGTAGGCTCCGGCTCGGTCATCTGATGGGCGAGCCTAGCGATACGGATGTGCAGACCGAGGCGCGCGAGACGACCCGGGCGCAGGGCGCCGCACATGGACGCGGCGCCCCGGGCACGCCGGGCCGATCGTCGACGCCCTGGCGCAACTGGACGGGCGATCAGGTGTGTGTTCCCGCGCGCGTCGAGACGCCCGGCTCGGTCGCCGAGATCTGCGGTGCGATCAGGCGGGCTGCGGCGGGCGGACAGCGCGTGCGCGTCGCCGGATCGGGGCACTCGTTCAGTGACATCGCACTGACAGACGGCATTCAGCTGCGACTCGCCCGCTTCAAGCGCGTCCTCAACGTCGATCACTCCGCGCGCCTCGTGCGCGTCCAGGCCGGGATCACGATCCGCGAGCTGAACGGCCTGCTCGCTCGCCACGGACTGGCGCTCGAGAACCTCGGCGACGTCGACTCCCAGACGATCTCCGGCGCCATTTCGACCGGCACGCACGGCACGGGCGCGCGCCTGCGCAACATCTCCGCCCAGGTCGCCGAGCTGACGCTCGTGCTCGCCGACGGCAGCACGCTGCGCTGCTCCGAGCAGCTCGACGCCGAGGTCTTTCGCGCCGCCCGCGTGTCGCTCGGGGCGCTCGGCGTGATCGCGGAGGTGACCCTGCGCTGCGTGCCCGCCTTCACGCTGCGCGGCGTCGATCAGCCGCGACCGCTGCTGGAGACGCTCGCGCGCTTCGAGGAGCTGGCGCTCGGCAACGACCACTTCGAGCTGTTCGTGTTTCCCCACGCCGAGGTCGCGCTCACCCGCACCAACAACCGCGTCGATGCTCCGCCCCAGCCGCGCGGCCGGGTCTCGGCCTATGCCAACGACATCCTGCTCACGAACCACGCTTTCGCGCTCGCCTGCCTGATCGGCCGTCGGTTCCCGGCCGCGATCCCGCGGATCAACCGGGTCGTGACGCGTCTCGCGGGCTCGAGCACGCGCGTCGATCGCTCCGATCGCATCTTCGCCAGCCCGCGCCTGGTCCGCTTCACCGAGATGGAGTACGCGCTCCCACGCGCCGCCACGCCCGAGGCGGTCCGTCGCGTGATGGCGCTCGTTCCCGCACGGGGCTTTGACGTGCCGTTCCCGATCGAGGTTCGCACGGTCGCGGCCGACGATGCGATGCTGAGCACCGCCTGCGCCCGCGACAGCGGCTTCGTGGCGGTGCACATGTTCGAGGGCATGGTCTGGGAGCCCTACTTCCGCGCCGTCGAGGCGATCATGCAGGAGCTCGGCGGCCGTCCGCACTGGGGCAAGCGCCACTTTCAGACGGCCGCCACGCTGCGCGAGCGCTACCCGGAGTGGGACCGCTTTCAAGCGCTGCGCACGCGTCTCGATCCCAACGGACGTTTCGCCAACGAGTTCACCGACCGCGTCCTCGGCCCGGTCGATGCCTGACCGGCTGGCGCGCCTGGAAGCGGCGACCGCCCAGCTCGAGCCGCCGTTTGCGCTCGTCGACCTCGACGCCTTCTGGGCCAACGCGGCCGATCTCGAACGCCGCGCCTCGCCCAAGCCGATCCGGCTCGCCAGCAAGTCGGTGCGCTGTCGCGAGCTGCAGGGGCGAGTGCTCGAGCGCCCCGGCTTCAGCGGCACGCTCGCCTACACGCTGCCCGAGGCGCTGTGGCTTGCC
Organism: Solirubrobacteraceae bacterium; assembly: GCA_035507415.1. Taxonomy (GTDB): domain Bacteria; phylum Actinomycetota; class Thermoleophilia; order Solirubrobacterales; family Solirubrobacteraceae; genus Palsa-744. The sequence continues at coordinate 97,762 of DATJOF010000067.1, read as the reverse complement.
GAGCGTGGCTTCGAGGATCTGCTCGTCGCGTACCCGACCGTCGATCGCCGGGCGCTGTGCGCGCTGGCCCGGCTCAGCGCCGAGCGTCCCGGCGCGCGCATCGCGGTCATGGTCGACTGTCCCGCCCAGCTCGATGAGATCGAGGCCGCACGCGCGCGCGCGCGCGCCGACGCGCCGGTCCGCGTCTGCATCGACCTGGACGCCGGCCTGCGCCTGCTCGGCGGGCGCATCCGCATCGGCGTCAAGCGCTCGCCTGTGCACACGCCCGCCCAGGCGGTCGCGCTTGCGCGCGCGGTCCTCGCGCGTGACGGGCTCGCGCTCGTCGGAATCATGGCCTACGAGGCCCAGACAGCCGGCCTCGGCGACGCCCCGCCCGGCCGGCCCGCCCGCGCGCTCGCGCTGCGCGCGATTCAATCGCTCTCAGCGCGCGAGCTGTCCGCCCGTCGCGCCGAGGCGGTCGCGGCCGTGGACGCGCTCGCCCAGCTCGAGATCGTCAATGGCGGCGGCACCGGCAGCCTGCAGCTCACCGCGCGCGAGCCGGCGGTCACCGAGGTCACCGCCGGCTCCGGGCTCTACGCTCCGACCCTGTTCGATGCCTATCGCTCGTTTCGCCCCCGTCCGGCGGCCCTGTTCGCGCTGCCGGTGGTCCGCCGGCCCAGCGCCGACGTAGCCACGGTGCTCGGCGGCGGCTACATCGCATCGGGCCCCGCCGGAGCTGATCGTCTGCCCCGGCCCGACCTGCCCGCCGGCCTGCGCCTGGACCGCCAAGAGGGAGCCGGCGAGGTGCAGACGCCGCTGCTCGGAGCCCGCTCCGCCCGCCTGCGTGTCGGCGAGCGCGTATGGTTTCGCCACGCCAAGGCCGGCGAGCTCTGTGAGCACTTCAACACGCTCCACCTGCTCGCGGGCGATCGCATCGTGGAGGAGATCCCAACCTACCGCGGCGAGGGACAATGCTTTCTGTGAGCCTCAGCTCGACGTCAATCCATCCGGCCGGCATCGAGCAGACCCTGCACGAGGTCGTCGAGACGCTCGCCCCGATCGAGCGCACTCCCTGCTCGCCGGGAGAGCGCGCCGCGGCTGAGTGGCTGGCCGCACGCCTGCGCGGGGTCCCGGGCGTCGAGGTCGAGCTCGAGGACGAGCCGTCGTGGGGGACCTTCCCGCCGACCGCCACCGGGCTCGGACTGGCCGGGGTGCTCGCGGCCGTTCTCAGCCTGCGCCGCCACCGCGCCCTCGGCCGGCTGCTGGCAGCCGCGACCCTTGCCGGGATCGTCGACGAGGCCCACAACGGCCCGCGATTCGTGCGCCGACTGGCTCGTCGTCGCCGCAAGACCGTGAATCTGGTCGCGCGCGCGGGCGACGCTCGAGCGCCGCTGACGGTCGTCGTGCTCGCCCATCACGACGCGCCGCAGACTGGCATCGTCTTCGACCAGACGCTGCAGCGCAAGGCCTACGAACGCGCCCCGCAGCTGATCGAAGGCGTGAAGACACCGCTGCCGCAATGGTGGTTCGGCCTCGCCGGTCCGCTCGCGACGTTGATCGGCGCGGGACATGCCGGCAAGCGCTCGCTCGGTGCCCGCGTCGGTCTGGTCCTCGGGCTGGTCGGCACCGCGCTGGTCGCCGACATGTGGCGCAGCGAAACGGTTCAGGGCGCCAACGACAACCTGTCGGGCGTCGCCTGCCTGGTGGCTCTCGCCGAGCTGCTGCACGAGCGCCCGATCCCCGGCCTGCGTGTGCTGCTCGTCTCCTGCGGCGCCGAGGAGACGCTGCAGGACGGCATCCGCGCGTTCGTCGGCCGCCACCGCCACGAGCTCGATCCTCAGACCACGCGGTTCATCAACCTCGATGCCGTCGGCTCGCCGCACCTCGTCATGCTCGAGGCCGAGGGCCCGATCCGGATGGAGGAGTACCGCGGCCCCTGGCTGCGGGACCTCATCGCCGCGCGCGCCGCGGCGCTTTCGATCCCGCTGCACCGCGGCTATCGCGCGCGGGCGTCGACCGACAGCGTGATCCCCAGCCGCGCCGGCTATCCGATCGCGACGCTCGTGTCGATGACCGACTGGCGCGCTCCGGCCAACTATCACCTGCCCAGCGACATCCCGGCCAACCTCGACTACGCCACGGTCGCCGATACCACGCGCCTGGTCTACGACGTCGCGCGTGCCCTGGCCGAGTCAGGCCAGTAGCGGCCGAGTCAGGCGAGGAGCGGCCGAGTCAGGCCAGAAGCGGCCGAGTCGGGCGAGGAGCGGCCGAGTCAGGCGAGGAGCGGCCGAGTCAGGCCAGTAGCGCCAGCTCGCGGCCGGCGGCGCTCAGCGTCGGCTCGTCGTGGGCGCTCAGGATCAGCTGCAGGTCGAGCATGCGTGCGTCGAACTCGTCCAGCCGGTTCTCGCGCGCGATCGCATAGGCCGGGACCCCAGCCTGACGCGCGCGCGTGGCGATCTCGAACGCCACGCTCGTGCGCAGCGTCTCGCGTCTCATGTTCCGCGCCGCCACGACCACGGCGCGGGCGCGCCCCATGCGTGCGTCGAAGTCCGCGGCCCGCAGCAAGCTCGCCAGCTCCGCGCCCGCCAGCGTGTCCTGCAGCGGACACACGTCCGGCTCGGGCCTGCCGGCCGCGCGCACCCCGCGCGCCAGCGCCTGACCCACCCGCACGGCGGGCAGTCCGCGCCCAAAGGGAAGGGGCGTTATCAGCAGCGTGTCCGGTATCCGCATCGCCACGAGACAGGACCTCCGATCTCGATCGGGCATGCTTTCAGGAATGAACCCCGCTCGAGCGGATCGCGTCGAGATCGAGGTGTGCGGGCGCGAGGTCGCGGTCAGCAACCCCTCGAAGCTCTTCTTCCCGGACCCCGGGCTGACCAAGCTCGACCTGGTGCGCTACTACCTGGACTGCGAACAGGCCGTCGTGCGCCACCTGCGCGAGCGCCCGACCGTGCTCAAGCGCTGGGTCGACGGGGTCGCCGGCGAGCCGTTCTTTCAGAAGCGCGTCCCACAGAGCGCCCCGGCGTGGTTGCAGACGGCGACCGTCAGCTTCCCGAGCGGACGCCATGCCCGCGAGCTCGTCGTGACCGACGGCGCCCACCTGATCTGGGGCGTCAACCTCGGCGTCATCGACTGGAACCCATGGCCCGTCCGCCGTGCGGACCTCGACCACCCCGACGAGCTGCGCGTCGACCTCGACCCCGGACCCGGCGTCCCATTCAGCGAGGTCCGCGCCGTAGCGCTGACCGTTCGCGAGGTGCTCAGCGACCACTCCCTGCGCGGCTATCCGAAGACATCGGGCTCGCGCGGGATGCACATCTATGTGCGCATCGTCGCCGAGTGGGGCTTCTCCGAGGTCCGCCGCGCGGCGCTTGCCCTGGCGCGCGAGGTCGAGCGCCGCATGCCCGGTCGCGCCACCAGCCGCTGGTGGAAGGAGGAACGCACGGGCGTCTTCATCGACTACAACCAGAACGCCCGCGATCGCACGATCGCGTCGGCCTATTCCGTGCGCGCCGTCCCCGACGCACGCGTCTCGTGTCCGCTCGAGTGGGACGAGGTCGCCGACGCCGACCCCGCCGAGCTGCGCCTCGACACCGTGCCCGAGCGCCTGCGCCAGCGCGGCGACCCCGCCGCCACGATCGACGAGGACCCCACGCGCCTGGACTCGCTGCTCGAGCTCGCCGCCCGCGACGAGCGCGAGGGGCTCGGCGACGCCCCCTGGCCGCCGCACTTTCGCAAGCAGCCCTCCGAGCCCGCGCGCGTCCAGCCCAGCCGCGCCCGTCGCAGGGCCGGATGAGGGCGCTGCCGCTCGTCAGTCGCGCTCTTTCGTCGGCTCGCCGGGCGATGATGCCGGCGATCACCTCCGTGCCCTCCCGCCGCGAGGCTTGGCTGTGACGCTCCCGCTTGCGCCGCCGATCGCGCCCGCCCTCGCGCTCTCTCGCCGCGAGCTGCCGGTCGGCGAGGACCTCTGCTACGAGATCAAGCTCGACGGCTTTCGCTGCCTGGCGTTCGTCGACGGCGACGACGTGTATCTGCAGTCGCGCGGCTCCAAGCCGCTCGCGCGCTACTTCCCGGAGCTCGTCTTCCCGCCCGGACGCTATGTGCTCGACGGCGAGATCGTGATTCGCGACTCCCGCGGGCGCGAGAGCTTCGACCTGCTGCAACAGCGCATCCATCCAGCCGCTTCGCGCATCGAGCTGCTTTCGGGTGAGATCCCGGCCACCTATGTCGCCTTCGACCTGCTCGCGTGGGACGACCGCTCGCTGCTCGACGCCGCCTTCGGCGAGCGGCGCGCCGCGCTCGAGCGTCTGCTCGCCGATGGCCCGTTCGCCGCCGCCCCGATCGAGCTGATGCCCGCGGCCGGCGATCCGGACAGCGCGCGTCGCTGGCTCACCGAGGCCGAGGGCGCGATCGCAAAGCTGCGCTCGGCCCCCTACGTTCCGGGCAAGCGCACGGGCATGTTCAAGGTCAAGCGCGTCCGCACGATCGACGCCGTGGTCGTCGGCTGGCGCCCGGGCAAGGAGCCGGACACCGTCGGCGCGCTGATCCTCGGGCTCTACGACGGCCCCGACCTGCGCGTCGTGGGGCACTGCTCGGGTCTCAGCGCCGCCGAGAAGCGCCGTCTCGTCGGCTTCTTCGCTCCCTACCAGACGGGCGAGCGCGGCACCGCCGACCCTAGTCGCTGGACCTCGGGGCGCGAGCTCGAGTGGGTCGCCCTGCGGCCCGAGCTGGTTGTCGAGATCGACTTCGACCATGTCTCCGCCGGGCGCATCCGCCACGGCGCCAAGCTGCGTCGCTGGCGCGATGACAAGCCGCCGAGCGACTGCACCTATGATCAGCTGGACCGATGACTTCGACGTCGATCGGCTCGACCGATGACTTCCGACTCCGATCAGCAGGCCAGATGACTTCCGACTCCGATCAGCAGGCCAGATGACTTCCGACACCGCCACCGTCGCGGAGGAGGAGTACCTGCAGATCCTGTTCTGGCTGCAGGAGGCCGGCCTGCCGATGACCGGCGCGAACGTCGCCCGCGCGATGCAGCTGTCCGCGCCGACCGTTCACGAGATGGTCGGGCGTCTCGAGCGCGACGGCTACATCACGCGCGCGCAGGATCGGATCATCTCGTTCACGCCCGACGGCGCCGCTCATGCCGAAGAGATCGTTCGCCGCCACCGCCTGATCGAGCGCTTTCTGACCGACATCCTCGGAGTCCCCTGGGACGAGGTCCACGAGGAGGCCGAGCGGCTTGAGCACGCGATGTCACCGGTGCTCGAGCAGCGCATGCTGGCTGCGATCGGCGACGCCAAGACGTGCCCGCACGGCCATCCGATCGTCGCGGGCGAGCGCCTCGCGGGAGTGCCCCTGGCGGACGTCGCGGTCGGTGCGTCGGTGCGCGTGCTGCGCTTCGAGAACGAGGCCGAGGATCTGCTGCAGTACCTCAAGGCCTCGGGCCTCGAGCCGGGCCTGGAGGGCACGCTCGCCTCGCGCGACGACGCCGAGGTCGCGCTCGAGACCGCGGAAGGACGCCGCTGTGCGGTCACCCCGTCTGTGGCCGAGACCGTCTCGGTGATCGCCGATCCCTCGCCGCCGGCGCGCACCGCCCTGCCGGAGCAGCTGGTCTTGGGCCAGAAGTACGGCCGCTGAGCCACCGAACGCGTCAGGCGCAGGGTCAGATCAGGCAGGGAGCGATCGGTATGCCGCGGCCAGACGCTCGACGCCCTGCTCGATCTGTTCGGGCGTGACGCCGGAGTAGGCCAGCCGCAATGTGTTGGTACCGCCCTCGAGCACGAAGTCGCTGCCCTTGACGAATGCCACGCCCAGGTCTTTCGCGGCGCTGTGCAGCGCGCTCACGTCGCTGCCCTGTGGCAGGGTCACCCACATGAAGTAGCCCCCCTCGGGCGCGATGAACTGGGCCTCGGGCAGCTCCCGGCGCAGGGTCGCCGCGAGCGTCTGCGCGCGCTGGGCCAGCGCCAGCTTGACCGTCTCGATCGATCGCTCGATCGCGCCCGACGCACAGAACTCGTAGACGATCGCCTGCGACACCATGTTCGGCGAGATGTAGGTGTTGGTCGCGAGCTCCGCCACGCCCGCGATCAGATCCTTGGGACCCACCAGGTATCCGACCCTGATCCCCGGACAGACCGTCTTCGAGAACGACGAGGCGTACACAACGCGCTCGGGATCGAGCGAGACCATCGTCGCCAGCGGTTCGCCGGTGAAGCGCAGCTCGACGTAAGGGTCGTCCTCGAACACCACGAACCCGTACTCGGCCGCCAGGCCCAGCAGCGCCCGACGCTTGCTCGCCGACAGCGTGTACCCGGCGGGGTTCTGGAAGTTCGGGATCACGTGAGCCAGCTTCGGCCTCGCCCCGGATTCGCCCTCCAACAGGCGCGCCAGCGCGCCGGTGTCGATACCGTCGTGCTCCAGCTCGACCGCATGCACGAGCGTTCCGCGTTTGCGCAATGACAGCAGCGTGCGGTCATATGTCGGCCGCTCGACCACAACCTCATCGCCGGGGCCCAGCAGCTGATCGAACAGAAACGCGTCCGCCTGCAGCGACCCGTTCGTGACCAGCACGTTCTCGGGCTCGACGCCATGCTTGTCCGCGATCCAAGCTCTCAGCTTCGGGTAGCCGACCGCGGTCCCGTAGGCCGTTGCGCCGGCGGGGTCGTTCTCCAGCGCTCGTGCCGCCGCCTCTCTCAGCCCGTTCACGTCGACGATGTCCAGGGACGGCGCCCCGCGCGCGAACGAGATCGTCTGCACCGGCTGAGTCGTGGAAGCGCTCATTGCGGGCGCGAAGCTTATGCGTCCGAGCAATCGGTCGTATTCCCGCGTCAGTTCGGCCGTGCTCTGCTCCAGGCGCTCGCGGAACTGCAGCAGCTCCTGCGCACCCACGCCGGCCCCTGCTCCGGTGCCCGCGCCGCCGAGTGCAGCCGCCGGCTGCTCGACCCGTGGCCACGGGCGCGAGTTTGCCGTCGGCGACGGTGAGACTGGCGCGCTCTGCGGCGCCGGCGGGGGCGTCCGCGCCGGTCGCGGGAACCCGTGCGGCAGCGGTGGGGCGCCGTGCGGTGGCGGTGGGAAGCCTTGCGGTGGCGGTGGGCTCTGCGGTGGCGGTGGGCTCTGCGGTGGCGGTGGGGGGCCTTGCGACGGGGCAGCCGTGGAGGTCTGTGCCGGTGGTGGGAAGCTTTGCGCTGTTGGCGTGGCGCCCTGCGGCGCCGACGCGGAGCTCTGCTCTGCTGGCGTCGTGCCTTGCAGCGATGCCGCGGACTGTGTCTCCGGCGGAGACGGTTCGTACGCGAAGCTCAGATACGCCGAGCTCTCGCGCTGAGCCGTCACCGGGTCGCCCTCCTCGGCCGCCTCGTCCACGAGTCGGCCGGTGCCAACGGCCGCCAGCTCGCGCTCGAGCTCGCCGAGCTTGCGCTCCAGCTCACCGAGTGCCCGTGCCATCTCGTTGTCCACGATCAGCCAAGCGTAGCGGGCCAGGCGCGGCGCCTATGCATGGAAGCGAGCTGGTCAGCGGCGCTGCTGGCGGCCCGGTTCGCAGATCGGCGGCCGGCATGCGCAGACGCCACCCGTCGGTGCGGCACCCGGGCTCGCCTATGTCGTCACACAGCTGGGCTCGAAGCCCCGCTGCGCAGCACCTCGACGGCCAGCTGTGCCACCTCGGTGGGGGTCCGCCCGACGCGCACGCCGTGAGCTTCGAGCGCCTCCGCCTTGGCCCGCGCAGTGCCTGACGAGCCGGACACGATCGCGCCGGCATGGCCCATCTGCTTGCCTTCCGGCGCCGTGAACCCGGCGATATAGGCGATCACCGGCTTGCTCATGTTGGTGGCGATGTACTGCGCCGCCTCCTCCTCCGCGGAGCCTCCGATCTCGCCCGAGAGCACGATCAGCTCGGTCTGCTCGTCGCCCTGGAACAACTCGAGCACGTCGACGAACGAGCTGCCCGGCACCGGATCGCCACCGATCCCCACGATCGTGCTGCAGCCGAACCCAGCCTGGGCGATCTCGTTGCCGATCTGGTAGGTGAGCGTCCCCGAGCGCGAGACGACGCCCACGTTTCCCTGCTTGAAGAACGAGGCGGGGATGATGCCGACGTTGGCCTTGCCGGGGGACAGGATCCCCGGGCAGTTCGGGCCGATCAGGCGCGTCCCGGGGTGGTCGCGGCGCAGCGTGTTGTAGACGCGCAGCTCGTCGTGCGCGGGAATGCCCTCGGTGATCGCCACGACGAGCTCGACGCCCTCCTGTGCCGCCTCGAGGATCGACGCCGCAGCGAAGCGCGGCGGGACGAAGATCATCGCGGTGTTCGGCCGCGTCTCCTGTACGACCTCGTACCAGCTGTCGAACACGGGGATCCCCTCGACGTCGTGGCCTCCCTTGCCGGGAGTCACGCCGCCGACGACGTCCGTGCCGTAACGCCGGTTGTTGAGGGCGTGGAAGGCGCCCTCTTTGCCTGTGATCCCCGCCACCGCCAGTCGCGTGTCGCTGCCCACGAGGATGCTCATGCGACCACCTTCGAGAACTGTGCGAGCACCTTCGCGAACGACCCCCCACGCGCGCGCGCCCGCGCGTGCGCCGCCGCCAGGGAACGTCCGCGTGGTGTCGCCGCAAGCGAACGTCCAGATCGGCCGCGCCGCGACATCAGCTGCTCATCTGCGCGGGCTCGGGGGCGCGTCCGGCCGCGAGGGCCACGACCATCTCGGCCGCCTCGTTCATGGTCTTGGCGGCGTGGACGTTAGGCAGCGCCGCCTCGCTCAGCAGCCGGCGACCCTCGACGTCGTTGGTCCCATCGAGACGCACCACGAACGGCACCGACGGTTTGATCTGCTCGAAGGCAGCGATCAGCCCGCGGGCGACCTCGTCGCAGCGTGTGATCCCGCCGAAGATGTTGAACAGAACCGCCCGAACCGCGTCGTTGGAAAGGATCAGCTCGACCGCCTGCTTGATCTTCGCGGCGTCCGAGCCACCGCCGGCGTCGAGGAAGTTGGCAGGACGACCGCCCGCCCGGGCCACCACGTCGAGCGTCGACATCACGAGGCCGGCGCCATTGCCGAGGATGCCGATGTCGCCGTCGAGCGCCACGTACTGCACGCCCTCTTCGTTGGCCTTGCGTTCGATCGGGTCCTGGTTCTCGGTATCCGACAAGCCCTGGTTCTCGGGGTGGCGGAAGAGCGCGTTGGCATCGAGCGTGACCTTCGCATCGAGCGCCTTGACCTCGCGCTCGGGCGTGACGATCAGCGGATTGATCTCCGCCAGCATCGCGTCCTCCTCGCTCCACACCTCGTAGAGCGCCGTCAGGGCGTCGGCCACACCTTCGATCACGTCCTCGTCGGCGCCCCCCTCGGTCGCCATCTCGATCGCTTCGGCGCGCGTCAGCCCGCCCAACGCGTCCGGGTGCCGGCGGATCAGCCTCTCCGGGCTCTCCTCGGCCACCTGCTCGATCTCCACCCCGCCCTCGACGCTGAAGATCACGAGCGGCTTCTTGGCCGAGCGATCGAGCAGCACCGACGCGTAGTACTCGGTGGCGATGTCGCTCGCGTGCTCGATCCACAGCGTTCGCACCGTATGGCCGCGTATGTCCATGCCGAGGATGTTCTGCGCGTGCTCCCGTGCCTGGGCTTCGTCATCGGCGAGCTTCACCCCACCCGCCTTGCCGCGCCCGCCGATCAGCACCTGCGCCTTGACCACGACCGGATAGCCGAGCTCGTTGGCCGCCGCGACCGCGTCCTCGACGGTGTTGACTGCCCGCCCGGGCGACACCGCCAGTCCATGCCTGGCAAACAGCTGCTTGCCTTGATACTCGAGCAGGTCCATTGCGGCGCGGGACTCTAGCCGAAACCGGTCTCGCGGCGTGGCATCACACCGCGCCAGGGCGCGCTCCGGCGGGCCCCAGGGCATAATGCGCCGTCGATGCCGATCCCAAAAAACGTCACATTCGTCACATTCGATGTCTACGGAACGCTGATCGACCGGGATACGGGCATCTACGAAGCGTTTGCCAAAGAGGCCGCGCGCGACGGGGTCGAGTTGGATCGCGCCGAGCTGCTGGCGACCTTTCGCGAGATCAGCCGCGAGATCGAGGGCGGCTCCTACGAGCTCTACGCGGAGGTCCTGCGGCGCACCGCGATCGCGGTGGCCGAGCGCATGAACTGGCGCCTCGAGCCCTCGCGCTCCGGCTTCCTGCCCGACTCTGTACAGAAATGGAAACCGTTTCGCGAGACCAACACCCAGCTGGCCAAGCTCGCCAAGAAATACAAGCTGGGCCTGCTCTCGAACATCGACGACAAGCTGCTCGGCCAGACCCGCCGGCACATACCGATCGACTTCGACCTCGTCGTAACCGCACAACAGGTCCGCTCCTACAAGCCGGATCCCGCGCACTTCACCGAGTGCGCTCGGCGCATGGGCGGCAAGCGCGGCTGGGTCCACGTGGCCGCGAGCCACTACCACGACGTCGTGCCCTGCGTGAAACTGCGCGTCCCCGTGATCTGGGTGAACCGCACGAAAGAGACGCTCGACTCCTCGCAGCGCAAGCCCACCGCCGAGGTCCCCAACCTGCGCGAGGCCGCCAAGCTGCTCGGCGCTCCCTGAGGGCGTGCGCGCCGTAGCGCTCCATGCCGACGTGCTGGTCGCGACCAGCGCTGTGCTCGGCGTCAACTGCGTACTCGTTCGTGGCGACTCCCCGCAGACGGAGCCCGCCGGCGCGGGCGGCGCAGGGGGCGAGCCTGATAGGACCAGCGCCGTCGGCAGTGGGCCGGGCGCGAGCGCCGCGAGTGGGGGGGTGGCTGCTGGCAGCGCGGTCGGCGAGACGTTCGTGATCGACTCCCCGATCCTGCCCGACGAGCTGGACGCGCTGCCGGCCCTCGTCGAGCAGGCGCGGTTTCCGGCGCCGGCAGCGCTGCTCGCGACCCACGGGGATTGGGATCATCTGCTCGGACGTCTCGCCTTCCCGGACCTCGTGCTGGGCTGCGCGCCCAGCACTCTCGCGCGCCTGCAGGCCGCACCTGGCGCTGCCCAGCGCGAGCTGCGCGCGTTTGACGAACAGCTGCTGATCGAGCGCCCGCGCCCGCTCGCACTCGGCGCGTTGCAGGCGCTGCCCGTCCCCGGCCGCTGCGCGCTCGGCAACCGCGAGCTCGAGCTGCACCCCGCCCGCGGTCACACGGACGACGGTATGGCCGTGCTCGCGTCCTGGGCCGGCGTGCTGGTGGCGGGCGACTACCTGTCGGCCGTCGCGCTGCCCGAACTTCGCGGCCCAGGCTCGCTGGACGAGTACCTGTCTACGCTCGATCGTCTGCACGGACTGCTCGCGTCCTGCGAACACGTGGTTCCGGGCCATGGGCCGCTGCTCGACGCCCCGAGCGCCGCCGCGATCCTGGCCGAGGACGTCGAATACCTGCAGGCGCTCAGCCAGCTGGGTGCGCGCGCACAGCTACCATCAGGGCGCCGCGGCGCGCTGCAGCGGCGCGTCCACGATCAGAACGTCGCTCGGGCCCGTTCGCCGAGGTGATCGCGGCCCACGAGTTGATCAGGGCCCGTGCACCGAGGTGATCGGCGCCGCCGAGCTGATCAAGGCCGGTTCGCCGAGGTGACCAGGGCCGGTTAGGTGATCAGGGCGCGTGCGCCGACACGATCAGGAGCTGTCGCCGACGCGATCACGACCCGTTCGCCGAGGTGATCGTGGCGATCGGGTCTCCGGCGGCGATCGGCGCACCCTCGGTGATCGGCAGCGCGGCGATCGTGCCGTCCTTGTGGGCGACGATCTCGTTCTCCATCTTCATCGCCTCGATGATGCACAGCAGCTGGCCCTCCTGAACCGAGTCGCCCTGCTTGACGAGCACCTTCCACATGTTGCCCTGCAGGGGCGAGCTGAGCGTGTCCGGCCCGCCGCCGCCCGAGCTCTCGCGCTGCGAGCGCCGTGGGACCTTGCCGGCCGATCTTCGATCGGTGGGCGCCGCGGCGCCGTTCATCGCCGGTATGCCCGCCACCGCCTCGCCGAGCACGCGCACGTCAAAGCGCTGCCCTGACACCTCGACCTCATAGGTGCGCTCGACCTTCTCGGCGACCGTGTCGGCCTCGGCGCCGTCCGCCTCCGCCGCTCCGGGCTCCGTCGCGGCGAATGTCAGGGTCTTCAGCCACTTGCGATCCTCGATCAGATCTCTGCAGGTCTCGCCGCGGGCCCATTGATCGGTCTGCAAGAGAGCTTTGTGGAACGGAATCAGCGTCTTCAGTCCGCCCAGCTCCAGTTCATCGAGCGCGCGCAGCATGCGCGCGGTCGCCTGCGCGCGATCGGCGTCCCAGACGATCAGCTTCGCCACCATCGGGTCGTACATCGGCGAGACTTCCATGCCCGCGCGAATGCCCGAATCCATGCGCACCCCCGGTCCCGACGGCTCCGTGTACGAGTCCACCTTGCCGGGCGCGGGCGCAAAGTTCTTGGATGCGTCCTCGGCGTTGATGCGGCACTCGATCGCGTGCCCGCGCAGTTGCACGTCGGCCTGCGCGTACCCGAGCGGCTCTCCCGCGGCGGCTTTGATGCCCTCCTTTACGATGTCCACGCCCGTGGTCATCTCAGTCACGCAGTGCTCGACCTGCACACGTGTGTTCATCTCGAGGAAGTAGTAGTCACCGGCGCCGCCGCCCGGGCTCCGATCACCGGACAGGAGACCCTCGATCGTGCCGGCTCCCACGTAGTCGACCGCGCGCGCGGCCTCGACACCGATCTGTCCGATGCGCTCGCGCAGCTCCGGGCTGACGATCCATGCGGGCGCAGGGCTCTCCTCGATCAGCTTCTGGTGGCGCCGCTGGATCGAGCAATCGCGCTCGCCGAGGTGGATCACGTTGCCGTGCCGGTCGGCCAGCACCTGGACCTCCACGTGCCGCGGATCGGGCAGATAGCGCTCGAGATAGACCGTTCCGTCGGAAAAGAACTTCTCGCCCTCGCGGCTCGCTCCCTCGAACGCGCCCTCCAGCTCGTCCTCGGCCAGCGCCACCCGAAAGCCCTTGCCACCGCCTCCTCCAGCCGCCTTCACAGCCACCGGAAACCCGATCTGCTCGCGGGCCAGCTCGAGGGCGTCGGCGACGGTGGCCACGGGCTCGGTTGTTCCCGGCACGATCGGGACGCCGGCGGCCTGCATCAGCTCGCGCGCCCTGGTCTTGGACCCCATCGCTTCGATTGCGCTCGCGGGCGGCCCGATGAACACCACGCCCGCCCGCTCGCAGGCCTCGGCGAACGGCGCGTTCTCCGCGAGAAACCCATACCCGGGATGGATCGCCTCCGCGCCCGCCCGGGCGGCGGCGTCGAGGATCTTCTCGACGTTCAGGTAGTTGTCGCTGGCCGGCCCGTCGCCGAGGTTGAACGCCTCGTCGGCGCGCTCCACGTGGGGGGCGTTTCGATCGAGCTCCGAATACACCGCCACCGCCTCGACGGACAGCTCGTGCAGTGCACGCATGATGCGTACGGCGATCTCGCCACGATTTGCAACCAGGACCTTTGTGAACACGGGCCGCGCAAGCTTAGCGATGCGGCGGCTCAGCGCCGAGACCAGCTGGAAGGGACCGAAGGTCCCGGTTAAGGCGACAGGAGGTCGCCGACCAAATCAAAAAGATGCGGCCGGATGCCGCATCAGAAGTAACCAGCCTTCTTGCGGTCCTCCATCGCCGCCTCCGTCACGCGGTCATCGGCGCGCGTCTCGCCGCGCTCGGTCAGGCTCGTGGCGGCGATCTCGGTCACCACTTCCGCGAGCGTCGTGGCCTGCGAGCGCACTCCGCCGGTGCAGCTCATGTCGCCCACCGTGCGATAGCGAACCGTCTCGGAGAACACCGTCTCGCCGTCGAGCAGCTCGGCATCCTCACGCCATGCATAGAGCATGCCATCGCGCTTGAACACCTGGCGCTCGTGGGCGAAGTAGATCGAGGGCACCTCGAGCTGCTCCTGGTCGATGTACTCCCACACGTCCAGCTCGGTCCAGTTCGAGAGCGGAAACACGCGCACATGCTCACCCTTGTGGATACGCCCGTTGTACAGGTTCCACAGCTCCGGCCGCTGGCTCTTCGGGTCCCACTGGCCGAACCGGTCGCGGAACGAGAACACGCGCTCCTTCGCACGCGCGCGCTCCTCGTCGCGGCGGGCGCCACCGAACGCGGCATCGAACTCGTGCTCGGCGATCGCGTCGAGCAGCGTCACGGTCTGCAGACGATTGCGCGAGGCGCGCGGCCCGGTCTCCTCGACGACGCGACCCTTGTCGATCGAGTCCTGAACGCTCGCGACGATCAGCCGCTCGCCCATGTCGGCCACGCGCCGGTCGCGAAACTCGATCACCTCGGGGAAGTTGTGGCCCGTATCGACGTGCATCAGCGGGAACGGGAACGGCGCCGGACGGAACGCCTTCTCGGCCAGACGCAGCAGCACGATCGAGTCCTTACCGCCGCTGAACAGCAGCACCGGACGCTCGAATTCTGCCGCCACCTCGCGCATCACATAGATCGCCTCGCTCTCGAGCGCGCGCACGTGGCTCAGCTGGGGGCGCATCGTGGCGCTCATCGCGGGCTCGTGTGGTTGCTGGCGCTCGTGCTCTTGCTCATCGTCGCGGTCCGTGCTCGGTGGCTCGTGCTGGCGGGGTGCTGGCTGGCTCGTGCTGGCGGGGTGCTGACGTGGTGCTTGCTGGCTCGTGCTGGCGTGGTGCTGGCGGGGTGCTGGCTGGCTCGTGCTGCTAGGCGTGCTCGTGGATCCCGCACTCGGTCTTGTCGGTGCCGGCCCAGCGCCCCTCGCGGCCAGAGCCCGGCCGTGTGCAAGGTGCGCAGCCGATCGACTCATAGCCCTGGTCGTGCAACGGATGGTAGGGCAGCTCGCGCTCGTGGATGCGCCGCCAGAGGTCCTTATCGGTCCAGTAGGCCAGCGGGTTGTACTTCAGGATCCCCCGCGCCTGGTCTCGTTCCACGAGCTGTGCTTCGGCCCGTGTCGGTCCCTGCTCGCGGCGAATCCCGGTGATCCACGCCTGCGAGCCGCTCAACGCGTGCTCGAGCGCCGCCACCTTCGCGGCCGAGCAGCAGTGCTCGGGCCCGGTCCAGGGGTTGGTCGGGTTGCTCGCATCGATGACCTCCACCTTGATCCCGAAATGCTGCTCGAAGGCGCGCCACGTCTGCAGGGTCTCCTCGAACAGCACGCCCGTGTCGATCGTCACGATCCGCACCGGCGCCGCGGTCCCCTGATCCAGCCGAACGAGCTCGTCGATCAACACCGTCTCCTCCTTCTGGAACGAGCACAGCAGCACGGTCCCTTCGCCGTGACGCGCCGCCTCGCGCAGCGTGTGGGTGAGGCCCGGCGCGGGGTCGAACGCCGCGGATCGCGACGGGTGGTCGTCGGCGTCCAAGCGGCTCTCTGGTAACGCGGTGTTGATCTGGAACGGGTTCATGTCTGTCGCTTTCCTCGCGTTTGTCTTGCGCGGTTCACCGGCGGCAATCGCCTAGACCGCGCACTCTCCCTCGCCGCGAATCACTTCAAAGGGCACGTTGCGGTTCCAGTCGATGAACTGGTTCATAGTCTCCAGACCGAAATCGACAGGCATCGACAGCTCCTTGACCAGTGCCTCGAGCTCGCCCGTGCCCACGCGCTCGCAGAACGCGCCCCAGGCCTCGCCCTCCTGGCGGTTGGCCTCGTAGTGGTGAATCCAGCGCTCGACCGCCTCGGGTACGCGCTTGGCCGGCAGCCGCAGCTTCAAGCGCCGACCGAAAGCGACCTCGCCGCCTTCGTACACGCCGCCGACATGGGGTATGTACGCCGGAATCGTGTGCTCGCCGACTTTGATCGAAGCGCCGTAGAAACCGATGTCGGCGATGTGGTGCTGGGCGCAGCCGTTCGGGCAGCCGCTCATCTTGATGTGGATCTGGCGGGTCAGCGGATCCCTGACGTCCATCGCTTCGATCCGCTCCTGCACCGCCTGGTTCAGGCCCATCGAGCTGGTGATCCCGAGCTTGCACGAGTCCGTTCCAGGGCACGACACCACGTCGGCTATCTCGCGCGAGCCCGCATCGCCGAAGCCCAGCTCTGACAGCTCCCGCCACACGTCGTACACGCTCTCCTCGCGCACCCAGCGCAGCACGAGGTTCTGCTGGACGGTCGTGCGCGCGTAGCCGCCGGCGTACTTGCGCATGATCTGCGCGAGCGCCCGGAACTGCTCGGGCGTCAGATCGCCGCGCGTGATCTTGACCTCGACCGTGACGAACCCCTGCTGCTTCTGCTCGGCGACGTTGGCCGCGCGGAAGCGCTCGAACTGGGACAGGTCGCCGTTGGGACTGCCATAGCTCTGAGGCGGCGCGGGCGCGGACTCGCGCTCGTCATCGACGAACAGCCGCTCGCCGATCGAGAAGTCGCGTTCGGCGACCCAGTCGCCCTGCAGTTCCTCTTCGACCTGGTTGCGGAGCTCGTCGATGCCGTACTTGTCGACGAACACCTTGATGCGTGCGCGCGCGCGGTTGACCCGCAACCACTCCTGACGGTCGAAGATCCGCATCACCGCCTCGGTGATCTTCAGGTACTCGCCGTTGTCGAGCTCGAGGAACTCGTACAGAACCTGAGCTCTGCGGGGCATGATCGAGGTTCCGCCGCCGACCAGCATCTGCACGCCGCGCACCTCGCCGCGCCCGTCGATCTCGCGCACGCGCGCGCGGAACGCGACGTCGTGGATCTCGGAGATCGCGCGGTCGGCCGGCGATGCGTCAAACGACGTCTTGACCTTGCGCGGCATCGCCTGTGTGGTCGGATGGCGCACGAAGTAGCGCACATACGCGCCCACGTAGGGCGTGAGGTCGAACAGCTCGTCCTTGGCCACGCCGGCCCAGGGGTCGCCGGTCACGTTGCGCATCGTGTTCCCGCAGCCCTCGCGGCTGGACAGCCCCGCCTCACCGAGCTCGCGGATCGCCTTCTCGGCGTCCAGCAGCGGCATGTGGTGCATCTGGATGTTCTGGCGGGTCGTGATGTGGCCCTTGTTCAGCGGCGCATACTTTTCGATCACGTCGGCGAACTTGTCCATCTGCTCGGGTGTGATCCCGCCGAACGGCAGCTTCGTGCGGATCATCTGAACGTCCGGCTGGCGCTGGCCGTAGACGCCCTGCTTGAGGCGGAACTTGATGAACTCGTCCTCGGGCATCTCGCCGCCGAGGAACTTCGTGGCCTCCGTCTTGAAGTCGTCGTACTCGCGCTGCAGGATCGGGATGATGTGCCCGGGTACGTTCTGGAGGATCTCGGGATCCTCGAGCGTGCCTCGCTGCGCGGTCATCGAAGCTGGCTCCATGTACGGTCCTCCTGATCCGGGCTCCGCCCGGGCCGCTTTCGGTGCTGCTGGGCCGACAATACTATTGGCGCTAAAGCCTAGCGGCTTTCAGGTATTTATCCAAGGGTCGGGAACGCCGCCCTCGATCGCCGCGCCGGCGCGCGCCACGCCTTCGAGCATCGCCGCGCGCGTCCAGGCGTCGTCCGGTCCTGCGCCGCCTTCGCGAGCGGACCATGCGCGCGCGCGCGCGCGCATGGCGTCGTGCGTGAAGGACTCGATCGCGGCCGCGATCGCCGCGGCCTGAGCCGGGGAGGCCGATCCTGGTATGTCTAGCGTTGAGCGGGTTTCGCGGTCCATGGGGAGGTTCGCGTGGAGCGGGCCCCGGCAGCCTGTCCGGACCTGGGGTGCGCGTCCACAAGCCAGCCCGGGCTCAAGCGCCTACAGCGGGATGTTGCCGTGCTTTCGCTGCGGCCCCGGTTCGCGCTTGGTCTGCAGCGTCTCGAGCGCGGCGATCAGGCGCGGGCGCGTTTCGTGGGGGATCAGAACGTCGTCGATATACCCGCGCTCGGCGGCCGTATAGGGGTTGGCGAAGCGCGCCTTGTAGTCCTCCATCAGCTTCTTGCGTCGCTCCTCCGGCGTCGGGCTCGCCGCGATGTCCCGCCGGTAGATGATGTTCACGGCCCCCTCCGGGCCCATCACCGCAACCTCGGCCGTCGGCCAGGCGAAGTTGAAGTCCGCCAGCATGTGCTTCGACGCCATCACGTCGTAGGCGCCTCCGTAAGCCTTGCGCGTGATCACCGTCAGCTTCGGAACCGTCGCCTCGGTGAACGCATACAGGAGCTTGGCGCCATGGCGAATGATGCCGCCCCACTCCTGGCTCGTGCCGGGCAAAAAGCCGGGCACGTCGACGAGCGTCAGCAGCGGGATGTTGAACGCGTCGCACGTGCGCACGAAGCGCGCCCCCTTCGCCGAGGCGTCGATATCGAGCACCCCCGCCAGCTGGTTGGGCTGGTTACCGACCACGCCGATCGCGTAGCCGTCGAGCCGGGCAAAGCCACACACGATGTTGCGCGCGAAGTGCTCATGGACCTCGAAGAACTCGCCGTCATCGACGATCAGCCGGATCGCATCGCGCATGTCGTAGGGCTTGTTGGGATTGTCGGGCACCACGTGGTCCAGCTCGGGGTCCATCCGCTGCGGGTCATCGCCGCTCTGCAGCCGCGGTGTGCGCTGCAGGTTGTTCTGGGGCAGGAAGCTGAGCAGGTAGCGGCAGTCCTCGAGGCAGGCGTCCTCGTCCTCGGAGGCGAAATGGGCCACGCCGGACTTGGTGTTGTGCGACATCGCGCCACCCAGCTCCTCGAACCCGACCTCCTCGCCGGTCACCGTCTTGATCACGTCGGGCCCGGTGATGAACATGTGCGAGGTCTCCTTGACCATGAACACGAAGTCGGTGATCGCCGGCGAATAGACGGCGCCGCCGGCGCAGGGCCCCATGATCAGGCTGATCTGCGGGATCACTCCCGAGCACTTGACGTTGCGCACGAACACGTCGCCGTAGGCCCCCAGCGACACCACGCCCTCCTGGATGCGCGCGCCCCCGGAGTCGTTGATGCCGATCACCGGGCACCCGATCTTGGCGGCGAGATCCATCAGCTTGACCATCTTTTCGCCCATCACCTCGCCGAGCGAGCCGCCGAACACCGTGAAGTCCTGGCTGAACACGCACACCGTGCGGCCTTCGATCGTGCCGTGCCCGGTCACCACGGCGTCCCCCCAGGGCCGGTTTTTCTGCATGTCGAACTCATACGTCCGGTGGCGCACGAACGTGTCGAGCTCGTGGAACGAGCCCGGGTCCAGCAGCTTCTCGACCCGCTCGCGCGCCGTGTACTTGCCGCGCGCGTGCTGCTTCTCCTCGGCCTCTGGAGCCGAGTGCAGCGCCGCCTCGCGCAGCTCCTGCAGCTGCGCCAGCTTCTCCTCGTAGGTCTCGGGCGCCTTCTGGCGGGGCTCGCGCCGGTGTCCGCCGCGCGAAGCGAGCAGCGCAGCGTCGGTCTGGCGGTTGTGCGAGCTGGTTGCCATCGGCCGCGGCATCTTATGACGCCGCGGGCGGTGACGGGGATCGCGGCCGGCTCAGGCCCGCGAGAATGGCCGGTGGTGCGCCGCCCCGAGGCGGTCCAGCACGGAGGTCAGCACGGCGGTCACGTCGCCGCCGGGCGCCTGCTGGGACATCGCCAGCCGCTCGGCCTCGGCCAGCTCCGCTGAGACGTCGGGCGTCGCCGGCTCTTCGCAGGTCGCCGGCTCCTCAGGTATCGCCGGCGCGTGGGACATCGCCTGCCCGTCGGGTGTGGACTGGCTGTCGGGAGTCGCTGGCTGGTCGGGTGTCGCCGGCGCGTGGGACATCGCCTGCCCGTCGGGTGTGGACTGGCCGTCGGGCGTCGCTGGCTGGTCGGGTGTGGACTGGCTGTCGGGCGTCGCCTCCGCGTCGGGTGTGGACTCGCCGTCCGGCGTCGCTGGCTCGTCGGGTGTCGCTTGTCCGCCGGGCATCGCCGGCTCGTCGGGTGTCGCCCGCTCGTCGAGTCCCGCCGGCTCGGCGGGTGCCGCCGGCTCGGACAGCCCCAGCTCCATGCCCTCGATCGCTTCCGGCAGATCGGGCACGGGCACGTCAAGCATCGGTTGCTCTTGACAGGACCGATCGACTGGCCCAAACGCCGGTCCGATGGCTTCGCGCTCGCCTGAGGGCTCGGGCTCGCGGTGGACTCTGCGACGCCGGAACAGGCGCGCGAAAAACCCGAGGCGCGGCTCGGGCGCGATCTCGATCGAGTCGGGCTGGAGCTCGATCGCATCGGGCGCGATCTCGATCGCGTCGGGCTGGAGGTCCTGTGTCGAGATGGTTTCGGGCTCCGCGACGGGGACCGAGTCGGGCTCATGCCATGGCTCAGCCGCTTGCTCGGGCGCTCGCTCCGACTCGGCCACGATCTCGATCGCGTCAACTTCGGCATCGGGCGTCGGCCCTCCGGGCTCCGAGACCTCGGCCCCGTCCGGCCGGAGCTCTGGCGTGGGCTCAGGCGGCTGAGACTCCGCGATGTCGCCCGACTCTCGCTGGGCCGCCTGCGTGGCCTCGGGCTCCCGCGCGAAGGTCGGGGGATGCGGCACGGGCGCCGGCTCGGGCAAGGTCTGCGGAGCGTCGATCCGGGCCTCCGAGCCGGCCGCATCGATTCGGTTCGCGGTCAGCGTCACCTTCGTGCCCCAGC
Organism: Solirubrobacteraceae bacterium; assembly: GCA_035507415.1. Lineage (GTDB taxonomy): Bacteria > Actinomycetota > Thermoleophilia > Solirubrobacterales > Solirubrobacteraceae > Palsa-744. The sequence goes on along the minus strand of DATJOF010000067.1, from coordinate 77,265 downwards.
CCGAGGGCTCGATCAGCACTGTTCCCGAGATCTGCGCCGCCTCCCATTCTACGCTTCGCTCGGGCTCGGTGCGCACGATCCGAATCTCGCCGAGCTCGCCGAGGTGGCGGGCAAGTGCGGCCGGGTCACTGAGCTCGGCCCAGAGCTCGGGCGGAGACTTGACGAGGGTCCTTTTGGCCTCCGCGAGGCTCATCGCCCCGAGATTCGCCCGCGACCGCCGGACTCCTGCCGGCGCGAGCCGGTTGGGACGGCTCTGACGTAGCCCGAGGCCGAGCGCGGTGGGACCGGACGCTACGCGGCGACGCGCTCGGCGCGGGGGGCGATCAGGTTGCGCTCGTGCAGGAGCTCGGCGATCTGGACGGCGTTCAGGGCGGCGCCCTTGCGCAGGTTGTCCGCGACGATCCACAGATCGAGCGCCCGCTCGTGCCCGGGGTCGCGGCGCACGCGTCCGACGAACACGTCGTCCTGGCCCGACGCCTCGATCGCGAGCGGATACAGCGCCGCGGCCGGGTCATCGAGCACCGTCACACCCGGCGCCGCGTCGAGCAGGGCACGCGCTCGCTCAGGCGAAAGCTCGCGCCTCGTCTGGACGTTGACCGCCTCGGAATGGCCGTTGACGACCGGCACGCGCACGCACGTAGCGGACACGCGAATCGTGGGCTCGCCGAGGATCTTGCGCGTCTCGTTGATCAGCTTGCGCTCCTCATCGGTGTGATCGTCGCCGGGCGCGAAGCTGCCGGCGTGGGGCAGCGCGTTGAAGGCGATCTGACGGGGGTAGGCGGCCGGCGGATCGATCTCGCGCTCGTGCAGCAGCGCGTGCGACTGGTCCAGCAGCTCATCGACAGCGCGCTTGCCCGTCCCGGACACGGCCTGGTAGGTGCTAATCACGAGGCGCTCGATGTGAGCCTCCCGGTGCAGCGGCGCGAGCGCCACGACCATCTGCATGGTCGAGCAGTTCGGGTTGGCGATGATCCCGCGATGATCTGCCAATGCGTCGGGATTGACCTCGCTCACCACCAACGGCACGTCGTCGTGCATGCGCCAGCGCGAGGAGTTGTCGACCACGACCGCGCCGGCGTCCGCGAACCTTGGCGCCCACTCGCCCGACGTCGACCCGCCTGCCGAGAACAGCGCAAGGTCGAACCCCTGGATCGACTCATCGCTCAAACCCTGCACCACGAGCCCATCCGGCAGCTCGCGCCCGCGGGAACGCTCCGATGCGAACGCCACGACCTCGCGCGCCGGAAAGCCACGTTCGCGCAGCAGCCCAAGCATGAGCGTGCCGACCTGTCCGGTCGCGCCCACGACCGCCACGCGATAGCTATCGCCCATGCCTGCACCGTTCACGGGCGGCGATCCACGAGCGTCTGGCGCCGAGACACGCGCGCCTTTTATCGATCGCGATACACGAGCGTCTGGTGGCGAGACACGCGCGCCTTTGACCGATGGCCGGATGCTTATTACCTCTATCGATCGTCAGGCCCACAGGGGCAGGGTATCGCGGGAAATCGAGAGTAGTGTGAGCAGCGGTGGAGCATCGGCATCGGCACGAGACGGGTTGGGCTCGCGCGGGCGCCGAGACCGATCGGCGCAGGCTCGGGTTCGCGCTGGCGCTGCTGCTGTCACTGCTCGTCGCCGAGGTGGCCGTGGGAATTCTCGCCAACTCGCTGGCGCTGCTCTCGGACGCCGGCCACATGCTGACCGACGTAGCCGCGCTCGCGCTTTCGCTGTTCGCGATCGGACTCGCGGCCACGCCCGCCCAGGGAGCGATGACCTACGGGTTCAAGCGCGTCGAGATCCTCGCCGCACAGGTCAACGGGATCACGCTGCTGGTGCTCGCGCTGCTGATCCTGTACGAGGCGATCGGGCGGCTGATCACACCCCCGCAGGTCGCTGCCGGATGGATGCTCGCAGTGGCGCTCGCAGGCATCGTCGTGAACGTCGCCGCCGCGCGCACGCTCGCGGGCGCGAGTCGCGAGAGCTTGAACATCGAGGGCTCGTTCCGCCACATCGTGACGGACCTGTATGCGTTCATCGGCACGGCCATCGCCGCGATCCTGATCCTGACCACGGGCTACATGCGCGCCGACGCGATCGCCTCGCTGCTGATCGCGGTGCTGATGCTGCGCTCCGCATACGTGCTGCTCCGCGAGTCGGGCCGCGTGTTCCTGGAGGCGGCTCCCGCCGCGCTCGATCCCGAGCAGATCGGGGACGCGATGGCACGGCTCCCGGGCGTGGTCGAGATCCACGACCTCCACGTCTGGGAGGTCACTTCGGGCTTTCCCTCGCTCTCGGCGCACGTGATCGTCGGCGCGCAGAGCGACTGCCACGAGGTGCGCGAGCGGCTGGCGGCGATGCTGCGCGAGCGCTTCGCGATCGAGCACACCACGCTGCAGACCGAGCACGAGGGCGGACGGCTGTTGAGCATCGAGCGGCCGGCCTGAGCGTCGGGCGGCGGGGCTCAGCGTCGGGCGGCGGGACTCGGCGTCGAGCGGCCGGCTTGAGCGTCGAGCGGCCGGCCTGAGCGCGCCCGCGCGGCGGCCGAGCGGTTCCTCCCGGACTCGCGTGACCGGTGGCGCAGACCAGAGGCGGCCAGCGCGCCCGGCGGGCGATCCCCGCGCCGCGCTTTCGATCAGGTGCCGGTGTGCGTGACCATGAAGTAGATCGTCACCAGCACGAGCAGGCTCAACAGCGACCCGACCGTTGACAGGCGTCGCGTGAGTGTCCGGTACTCCTCGCTGAGCGCCACCTCACCGCCGGCCGTCGCGGTCAGATCACGCGCGGCGGCCTGCTCGGCGCGTTTGGCCGTCGGGATCATCACCGCGCCCACCAGTGCCCCGATCACGATCGCGACCGCCAGCCCCCACTGCACGAAGAAGTCGCTCCAGAAGTGACCCTTGCTCGCCAAGTAGATCCCCGCGAGCAGCACTAGCAGCAGCGCCGGGTTGATCAGCATGCGCTCGATCGTGTATTCGACGCGGTGCAGGAGCGGCAGGCCGCGCGGATCGTGGCGCGCCGCGACCGCGAACATGATCGGAAAGGCGAACGTCACCCCGAATGCCACGACCGCGGCCATGATGTGGACCGCCAGCACGATTTCGTAGAACGACACGGCCGGGAGCACGGTGAGGGGATCCTATTGGCCGACGACCCTGCACGGCAGTCGCTGCGGGGATGCGCGGGCTGGTCGCGGGGACAGCGTGCGCCGGGGCGTGAGGCACGCGCCGGGGCGATGGTCCAGAAACGTCCCGACCCAGGCGTCAGAACGTCGGCGCGTACTTCCCGAACACGTCCTGCATCGCGCCGCACACCTCGCCGAGCGAGCAGCGGTCCTTCAGCGCCTGCCTGATCGCGGGCAGCAGGTTCTCAGAGCCTTCCGCGACGCCCCGCAGCTCTTGCAGGCGGCGCTCCACGAGCTGCTGGTCGCGCTCCACCTTGAAGCGCGCCAGGCGCTCCAGCTGTTCGCGCTCTGACTCCGGGTCGACCCGCAGCAGCTCCGGGACCTCGACGTCGTCCTCCTCGAACGCGTTCACGCCCACGACGATGTCCTGACCGATCCGGTATCGCTCCTGGTAGCCCCAGGCCGACTCGTCGATCTCGCCGGTGATGAACTCGATCGCGTTCACCGAGCCTCCCAGCGAATCGACCTTCTCGATCAGCTCGCGCGCGCGCCCTTCGATCTCGTCGGTGAGCGCCTCGACGAAGTACGAGCCGGCGAACGGATCGACCGTGTCGGCCGCGCCTGACTCGTGCGCCAGGATCTGCTGCGTGCGCACCGCGATTTTCGCGGCGCGCTCGGTGGGCAGCGCGAGCGCCTCGTCGAAGCCGTTCGTGTGCAGCGACTGCGTGCCGCCGCACACCGCCGCGAAGCCCTGCAGCGCAACGCGCACGATGTTGTTCTCGGGCTGCTGCGCCGTCAGGGTCACGCCGCCCGTCTGCGTGTGAAAGCGCAGCATCGTCGCCTTCGGGTTGGTCGCGCCGAAGCGCTCGCGCATGATGTGTGCCCACATGCGCCGCGCCGCGCGGAACTTCGCGACCTCCTGGAAGACGTTGTTGTGGCCGTTGAAGAAGAACGCCAGGCGCGGAGCGAACTCGTCGACGTTCAGGCCCTTGTCGAGCGCCGCCTGCACGTAGGCGATCCCCGAGCAGAGCGTGAACGCGACCTCCTGGACCGCCGAGCAGCCCTTCTCGCGGAAGTGATAGCCGGAGATCGAGATCGTGTTCCATTTCGGCACCCGCTCGTGGCAGTACTGGAAGAGGTCGGTGGTCAGCCGCATCGTCGGCCGCGGCGGGTAGATGTAGTTGCCGCGCGCGATGTACTCCTTGAGAACGTCGTTCTGAGTCGTCCCGCGCAACTGCTCGCTCGGCACGCCCTGCTCCTCGCCGACCAGCTCGTACAGCAGCAGCAGGCACGCCGCAGGAGCGTTGATCGTCATCGAGGTCGACACCTGATCGAGCGGGATTCCGTCGAACGCCGTGCGCATGTCGTCGATCGTGTCGATCGCCACACCCGTGCGGCCGACCTCGCCGAGACAGCGGGGATTGTCCGAGTCCAGACCCAGCTGAGTCGGCAGGTCGAAGGCCATCGACAGGCCGGTCGTCCCCTTCGAGAGCAGGTAGCGGTAGCGCTCGTTGGACTCCTTGGCCGACGCATACCCGGCGTACTGGCGCATCGTCCAGGTCTGCTTGCGGTACATCTCTCGATGCACACCGCGCGTATACGGAAACGTACCCGGCTCGCCGAGGTCGAGCTCCTGCGGCAGATCGGACTCCGTGTACAGCTCGGCGACCTCGATGCCCGAGTCGGTGAACCGGCGCGGATCGTCTGGTCCGACGATCGGCGCGACCGTCAGGCGCTCCTCGGTGGTGGCCATGATCAGATGATATGGCTCGCCGTCGCAAGGCCGATGGGAGAGCACTCGCGGCGGTCCGCGAGCGGCGTCGCTATGCTCGCGCCGTGGCTACATGCGTGGTGACAGGCGGTGCCGGCTTTCTCGGCTCGCACCTGTGCGACGAGCTGCTCGGGCGCGGACACCGGGTGATCTGCGTCGACAACCTCGAGACCGGCTCGCTCGTGAACATCGAGCACATCCGCACGCCGCAGTTCCTGCACATCAATACCGACATCATCGATCCGTACTTCATCGACGAGGACGTCGACTTCGTCTATCACCTCGCTTCACCCGCCTCGCCGATCGACTACTTGAGGCTGCCGCTGCACACGCTGAAGGTCGGCTCCTACGGGACGCACCACACGCTCGGGCTCGCGAAGGCCAAGCGCGCTCGTTTTCTGCTGGCATCGACGAGCGAGGTCTACGGCGATCCGCAGGAGCACCCGCAGTCGGAGAGCTACTGGGGCCACGTCAACCCGATCGGTCCGCGCGGCGTCTACGACGAGGCCAAGCGCTACGCGGAGGCGCTGACGATGGCCTACCACCGCCAGCAGGGGGTCGATACGGCGATCGTGCGGATCTTCAACACCTACGGAAGCCGCATGCGCCCGCACGACGGCCGCGCCATCCCCACATTCCTGCGCCAGGCGCTCGCCGACCGACCGATCACCGTTTTCGGCGACGGCGGCCAGACACGATCGTTCTGCTACGTCAGCGACCTGATCGCGGGCATCATCGCACTGGCCGAATCCGGCTGTCATTCGCCCGTGAACATCGGCAACCCAGACGAGTTCACGCTGCTCGAGCTTGCCGAGACCGTCAAGGCCGTGACCGGATCCGGCTCGGAAATCGTCTACGAGGCGCTCCCGGTCGACGATCCCAAGCAGCGCCGGCCCAACATCGCGCTCGCGCGCGAGCTGCTGGGATGGTCGCCGGAGGTCTCGTTGCGCGAGGGGCTCCAGCGCACGATCGAGCAATCGGGTGTCGAGGTGCTCGTCGGCGGTCCCAACTGACTGGCCTCGGCGGCCGGCGGCGGGCCGCACTGACTGGTTTCGGCGCGCGGCGCCGGGTCGAACCGGCCGGCTCGGGGGGCCGGCTGCGGGTGAGACTGGCTGGCTCGGGGGGCAGGCGCCGGGTCGAACTGACGGGCTTCCGCGGCCGCGGCGACACGCGCGCGCGCGTGCGCCAGTCGGATGACCGCTCTATCTGCGAGTCTGCCGGGTTGTGAGCAGAGAGATGGGACCACGTTCTGCGGGAACGTCCACTCCGCCCACCCCGCCCAGATCCGAGCGGACCGCGTCGCGTTCTGCTCGCGCGCAGCGCTCATCGACGCCCGCAGGGCCCTCGCCGCGGGTGCGCAGCGCGCAGTCGGTCACGCCGATTCCGCGGATGTCTTGGTCGGCGGACTCAGCCGTCCCGCGCCCCCGGTCAGAGCGCGACGTGCGCAGCAAGCGCCCGCCGCTGATCTCGTTCGTGCTCCGCGCCGACACGCTCAGACGCGCGCTGGCCGTGATCTCGCTGCTGGCGCTCGATTTCGCGGGCGTCGCGCTGGCGATCTTCACCGCGCTCGCACTCAAGGAAGCCGTGCTGGACGACGTGGACCTGAAGGCCGTCTACGAAGAGACCAGGCACTTCGTCCCGTTCGCCTACCTGCTGACCGCACTGCTGTTCGCGCGCTCCGGCCTGTACGCCACGCGCGCACAGCGGCCAGGCCTGTCGCGCATCGTGGGCTCGCTGTTCGAGGTCGCGTTCGTCGCCCTGCTCTTCGCGGTCATCAGCGGCGAACAGTTCTCGAGCTTCTACATCTTCTACGGCTCGCTCGCGTTCGCGGTGGTGTATGTCTCGACCCTCCGCGCCGGCTACGAATGTGCCACGGGCGCGATGCTGCGAGTCGCGGGATATCGACGCCGTGCAGCGATCGTCGGCACCGGCAAGCACATCGCCGACGTCGCTCAAGCCCTCAGCGGCGAACCGCACCACACGCCGCTCGAGGTCGTTGGATATCTGTCTCCGCGGTCGCTGCCGACGAGCGAGCTGCGCGAGCTGGGCCGCCTGCACAGCCTCGACAGCGTGCTCAGCGCCGAGCGCATCGACGAGGTGATCATCGCCGACCCCGACTTCCCGCAGGTCGAGGCGGTCGAGCTGGTCGATCGCTGTCACCGGCGCGGCGTGCGGGTACGTATCGCCCCCTCGACAATGGAGATCCTGATTCACCGCGCCGAATTCGTCCCGGGTCAGGCGGTGCCCCTGTTCGAGCTTGGCCCGCCGGTGTTCGAGGGCGTGGACTTCGCGCTCAAGCGCACGTTCGACCTCGTCGGCGCCTTGCTGCTGCTGCTGCTGCTCAGCCCGCTCCTGCTTGCGATCGTGATCATGGTGCGACTCACCTCGCGCGGACCGATCGTCTACCGCTCGACGCGACGCGGCATCGGCCAGCGGCCATTTGCGTGCCTGAAGTTCAGGACCATGCATACCGACGCGGAGGAGCGCCAGGCGGACCTGGAAGGCCAGAACGAGGCTTCGGGCGCGCTCTTCAAGATCCGCGACGATCCGCGGCTGACGCCGGTCGGCCGCGTCCTGCGGCGCTTCTCACTCGACGAGCTGCCGCAGCTCGTGAACGTGATCCGCGGCGAGATGTCGCTGGTCGGGCCCAGGCCGCTCCCCGAGCGCGACTACGAGATGCTCGAGGAGTGGCACCGCAAGCGCTATCTGGTGCTGCCCGGCATCACCGGGCTGTGGCAGGTCTCCGGACGTTCCGAGCTCGACTTCGACGATCTCGTCAACCTCGACTTCATCTACCTGGAGCGCTGGTCGCTGGCGCTCGATCTGTCGATCCTCTTGAAGACCATCCCCGCGGTGCTCTCGCGGCGGGGCGCTTACTGATCGTCGTCGGTCTGTCGTTGGGCCGTGTGGTTGGGGGGTGGTCGGGAGGGGCGTCCGTCTGCTCCCGGTCATGTGTCCCGCGTCCCTGTGCGGCCCCTTACTGACAGGCCGCGATCGCCTGCTCGTACACGTTCCACGTCGCCCGGCCGGCGTCCTCCCAGCTCCATGACGGCGGCGCCGGCGCGGGGCGCGCGATCCCTTCGGCGGTTTCGATCAGCCCGGGCAGATCGCCGGGCTCGACGAACGTCGCGCGCTCGCCGAGCGCCTCGCGCAAGGGGGGGATCCCGTAGGCAGCCACCGGCGTCCCACACGCCAGCGCCTCGACCGCCGGCAAGCCGAAGCCCTCGTCCCGTGAGGGCAGCACGAGCGCGTGCGCGCCGCTGTAGATGGCGGCAAGATCGTCGTCGGGCACCTGGCCGGTGAGCGTCACGTTGGGCAGCTCGTGCGCCCACTGGCGGGTCGGGCCTGCAAGCACGAGCGGCAGCCTGCGTGGCGCCAGCGCCAGCTTGTCCACGTGCTTGCGCGGATCCGGGTGGCGCAGGCAGCCGACCCACAGCAGATAGCGCTCCGGCAGGCGATAGCGCTCGCGCACACCCTCGATCTCGCGATCTCGGCGCCGGTACATCGCCGCGTCGGGTGCCTCGGGGATCACCGCCAAGCGCTCGCGGTCGACATCGAGCCGTGCGACCGCGTCATCGGCGACGGCCTTGGTCGGCACGATCACGCCCATCGCGCGCTGCACCGCGAGGTGCCGCAGGCGAGAGCGCATGCCGACGCGCAGCTGCTCGCTACGCCGCTTCAGCGGGGCCAGGTCATGCAGGGTGACGACCATCGGGCAAGGGCTGCGCAGCATCGCGCCCTGCATCCAGGGAGCGTGAAAGACGTCATACGCCTCACGCGGGCGATGAGTCTCGACGATCTCACCGCGTCCGGTGTCGCGCAGCGCGCGCAACAGGCAGCGCGCGTAGCGGCCGACGCCGCGCGGATCGGCGGACGGGCGGCTGTCGAACGCGACCTTCATGCGCGGCGACGCTCGCACTGCCCGCTGCGCCGCGCTGGGGGGACGCCTCGCCGTGCCGTGCGCGTCTTCTGCCTCGCGTTCACGCACGCAACATAAACAGTTTGCGCAGATCTGTGCAGAGATGAGAGGCCCGATGCAGGATTTTCGAGCATCGCCTCGACGCCGTCCGATGCCCGACGCTGTCCGATCTGGATGCCGTCCGGCTCCGACGCCGTCCGATCTCGACGCCCTCCGATCAAATTTGGCGCGGCGCTCTGTTGGCCGGGCCGCGGGTCGTAGCCTTTGCGGCCGATGCCCTCGCGCGCGTATCACGAGGCGCTCTGGAAGCAGGTTCCCGAGGCGCTCGATCCGCCTGACTTCGAGCTCCGCCGGCGCTTCCTGCTCGAGCGCGTTCGCGCCGGCCAGCGCGTGCTCGACATCGGCTGCGGAGACGGTGCCTTCGCTGCCGCGCTCGCGCAGGCCGGTGCACGCGTGGTCGCGATCGACGTCGCCAGTGAGCCGCTGCGCCGTGCGGAGGTCCGCCACGCCGGGCTCGAGCTGGGCCTGGTCGAGGCCGACGCGCCCTGGCCGCTGGCAGATGAGAGCTTCGACGTCCTCTGGGCCGGCGAGACGATCGAGCACGTCGCCGACACTGGCGGCTGGCTGTCAGAGGCGCGTCGCGTGCTGCGGCCGCAGGGCCGGCTGCTGCTCAGCACGCCCGATCACGGACGACTGCGCCTGCTGTTCATGGCCCTATCTCAGCGAGCCTTCGCGCGGCACTTCCACCCGCTGGCCGACCATCTGCGCTTCTACACCCGTGGCTCGCTCAAGGAACTGCTGCAGGCGAGCGGGTTTCAGCCTGTGACAGTCGCGCGTGCCGGCGGGCTGCCCGGCGCGCGGCGCGTTCTGCTCGCCGACGCGCAGCGCGGGCCCGCCTGCGGACCGCCGCCGCGCTGAACGACCCGGCAGTCGCGCCCGTCGCCGCGGACCGCGCCCTGCCAACGACGCGCCCGGCCTGAGCCGCGCGTGCGCTGCGTCCGGCGCTCCCGGGCACGCCGGCCGAGCGTCCTTGCAGCGCGCGCAGCGCTTCGATGTAGTTGTTCTGAATCGCGATCGCTTCCCGATTGCCATCGGCGATCGCTTCTGGCGCGATCGACTCGGGGTTCAGATAGATGGCCGCCTGGAAGTCCTCGAGCGCGTCGGCCGGAGCGTGCACGAGGTCGTAGCGGCCGAGCTCAAGCCAGGTCTGGGGGTTGGAGGGCTGCCTGCGCACGGCCCGCTCGAGCGTCGCGCGCGCTCGAGCGCTTTCGCCGCGCGCCTGCTGCACGGTTGCGAGCGTGAACAGCGCCTGCGCCGACAGCGGGTCGCGAGACACGGCTGCGTTGGCCTGTGCGAGCGCCCGCTGCGGAGCGCTCGCCAGCAGCGCCAGCGCACGTTGCGAGGCGTTCACCGAGCGCTGCGGCTGCCACTGCGACCAGGCCGCCAGCAGCGTCGCGATGATCACGGCCACGGCAACGCCGACCCGCATCGGAGTGAGCTGCTCGCGCACGTGTGCCCCCGTGCCATGCGACGAACGACCGGGATGCTCCAACCCGTTGGTCGCAGCTCGCGCGGCGTGCGCGCTCAAGGGACGCACGGCCGGCCACACGCGCGTGAGCGACCAGTCGGACGAGGCCAGGCTCAGCGGGCCGTGGCCAGCAAGCCAGCCGGCGCACAGCAGTGCCACGAGCGCGTCTCCCGGCACGTACCAGGTCCAGTCCACGAACGAGTGCGCGCCGAACACGACCACCAGGCAGACCATCGTGAGCAGCCCGATCCGCTCTGAGGTGTAGCGAGTCAGCTCGTCTCCGCGCAGGCGCCGCCAGCCCGGTCCGCGCCCGGAGCGCAGTTCACGCCAAGCTCCCCAACTGGTCCAACGACGGTTGAAGGGGTGCGTGGCGCGGCCCGCGGCGGCCATCCAGGTGAACAGCAGCGCCAGCGCCAGCAGCAGGCCGAACGCGCCGAGGTCGGCCAACGTCTGCACCACGAAGCCGTGAGCGTGTTTGACTTCGAGTGTCGCGGTGCGGTAGCGCAGCCGCGCCGTTTCATACCCGTCGGCTCCCGCCCCGAGGACCGGATGCGCGGCGAACACTTCGAGCGCCTCCTTCCAGTAGCGGGCGCGCACGCTCGCCACGGCGGTCAGGCGCCCAGGCGTGTTGGGAGGAGGCTTGGCGTTGGGATTCGTCAGCGTGCTGACGGCGTGGGAGATGCTGCCGGTGAACCCGCGGTGGCTGTGGGCAAGCGCGCCGGCCGCCCCGATCACCGCGATCACCATCAGCGCCACGAGCAACGCGCCGGCGCGCCGGCGCGACACCACGGCTGGGGCACGGCGGGCGGTCGTAAAGCCGATCGCGATCCCCACGAGCGCCAGCACGACGACCATCACCACGAGCAGCGTCCCGAGCTGATGGCCGGCGCTGGCGCGTTCGCCGAGCGCCACGCCGTCGGTGGTGAGCGCGTGCCGGGAGAAGTCCCAGGCCACGACCGCACCCGCGCCGAGCCCGGCCACGATCAGCAGCGCCGCTCCGCGCAGGCGCAGCGGCACGATACAGAACCACAGGGCCAGCCCGATCAACAGCGCCACCAGCGCGCCGCGCGAGTAGGCCAGCATGAGCGTCACGAGCATCACGCCCAACGCCGGGTAGGCGAGCGCGCTCAGCAGCCCATGTCCGGAACGCCGCGCTCCCAGCCACATGCAGCTGATCGAGCCGAGCGCGGCGGTCAGTCCGATGGCGTTCCAGTAGCCGAACGGTTCCTCGAGCCGGGCGTAGGTCACGAGTGGCGCGAGCTCTCCGGGGAACACCTTGGTCGCCAGCGCATAGGCACACACCACGAATGTGCCGAGCGCCACGCCGCCGAGGATCGCCGGCCACCGCTCGGGCGCCAGTCGCACGAGTGCCACCGACGCTCCGAACACGGCGCTATAAGCCAGCAGCCGGCAGGCGTCCTGATAGGACGCGTCGGGCTGCACCGACCAGACGATCGAGACGGCGCTCAAGGCCGTGAACGCGACCAGCAGGCCGAGCGGCCAGAGGCCATAGCGGCGGGCATCGAGCAGCGACCGCGCCGCCGGCGTCACCAGGATCGCGCCCGCCGCGAGCAGACCCGCCAGCAGCGTGACGACGATCTCCGTCGTCGTCATCGATTCGAGGTTCAGCCCGCCTTTGGGCACGAACGTGACCAAGCAGATGAATCCCGCCGTCAGCAGCGTCGGCCACCACAGTGCCTGCACCCGCAGCACCCTGCGCAGCGGCTCGGGCATGCGCGCTCGCTCAGGTCCGCCTGCCCGAGCCGCGGGCTCCGAGCCGGATCGATGCTGAAGCGTCGGCGCGGACATGCCCGTCACTGGCTTCGCCGCGACCGCAGGCGTCCGCGCAGCGCGCTGCCCGCCACCACCAGCAGGCACACGACCAGGAACAGGACGGTCGCCAGCAGCGGCGTCGGCAAGGCGCTGAAGGCTGAGGCGACGTCCGCGTGCACAACGCCGGGATGAATCGTCTGTCCTCCCACCCGCACGGGTGCCGCCGCAAGATGCCGCGCGCGCGCGATCGCTCGGCGCTCGGCAGGCGTCGGCGTCAGCGCGACCGCGCCGGTGCTCGTTGGCGTGCCTGGCCCGACCCCGGCGTGCCCCCCCGCCGCCGCGAGCTGTGCTTCGTGAATCTGTGCCGCACAGTTCGAATACTCTTCGGTGCCGGCGCTGATGTCGTTGAGCGCCTGTTCGTACGCGTGCTGGCTGAAGCCGCTCAGCGATTCCCCGTGGGTGCAGCGGTCGATGATCGTTTCGCCGACATCCGCCCGGGCCGGCGCCGTGATCGTCACGAGCGCCAGCAGGGTGGCGGCCAACGCCACTGCACGCAGGCGCCCTTGCGGAAGCTGCAACTCCATAGCTGGACTCGCAAACCTAGCAATGCTGCCGGGAGAGCCCGACACTCGCAAGCGCCTCCGAGAATCCTCTCGCCCACGCCTCGTACGTGTACGCCTTGACGTCCTCGGCGCCGGCAGCGCCCAGGCGCGCGCGCAGACCGGCGTCGCCGGCGAGGCGAGCCATCGCGTCGGCCAGCGCGCCGCGGTCGCCGGCCGGCACGATCACGCCATTGCGCTCGGGGCGCACCAGCCCGCCCGCGGCGGCGCCGACGGCGTCACTGCAAATCACAGCCACCCTCTGGTTCATCGCCTCGTTGATCACGAGACCCCACGGCTCGCGAAAGGTTGCGGTCGCGAGCGACGGCACGACCAGCACATCGGCACCTGCGTAGATCTCGCGCAGCCGCTCCGGCGCCACGGGGTCCATGCACGACACCCCGGAAACCGCATCTGCCTCGTCGCGCCCACGACAGGCATGGCGCTCAGGCGGGGCATAGCGCTCAGGCGGGGCATAGCGCCCGGGAAGGGCGTGGCGCTCAGGCGAGGCGTGGCGCTGCGACGACGCGCTCGCACCCACGCCCACCAACGCGAGTGCCGCCTGCGGGGGACACAGCCGCGAGCGCTCCCAGGCGTCGATCAGCGTTCGCGCGCCCTTCTCGCGGGCCGGTCGGCCCGCGAACAGGAACCTCGCCGCGATCCCCTCGGGCCACGGAGGGTCCGGTGTGCCCAGGCTGGCAGGGGCGCTCCAGAAGTCGTTGTCGACCGCCTGGGGCGCCACGTACAGGTTGCGCGCCCCGCGCGCGGCCACATAGGCGGACACATGTGGTCCGTAGGTGACCACGGCGTCGGCTCGGCGATACAGCTCGCGCAGAGCCGGATAGCCGAGCACCTGGACAGGGCTGCGCGGGTGCGCCCACAGCGACGCCCACAGGATCAGCGGCGCCCGGGCGCGGTGAGCGCCGGCCCACGTCGCCAGCGGGGCGACGCGTCCGGCGGTCGAGCACACGACCGCGCGGTAGCGCCCGCTCGCCGCCAGCCGGCCGGTGTCGCGCTGGCGAACACGACGGTGCGGGACGGGCAGCGAGGCCTCGGATCGTGGCCCGAGTGTCGCGGGGCCGTGCTTGGAGCGGCCGCCGAACAGCGCCAGCTCGATGCCCTCGCGTTCGTGCAGCCGCGTGAACGCGCCGATCCGATCAGCCGGTGCGTGGCCGGTGACGAACAGGACGGGCTTCATCGCGCAGGTCGCGCTGGCTCGATGGTGCGAGCGGGAGCCTTCATGGCCGATAGGACGGGCTTCATCGCGACCCGCGCAGCACGTGCTCGTACGCCGCGACGGTCTGCTCGCCACAGTTCTCCCAGGTGAAGTGCGCCGCCACGCTCTGTCGTGCTCGCTGGCCCGCCTCGCGCAGCCGATGGGGATCGGACAGCAGCTCGTCGATTCGCTGCGTGAGCCGCTCGATGTCTCCGGGGGGCACCAGCACGAAACCGTCCCCTGCGGCAGCGATCTCCTCGGGTCCCGGCTCGCCGCGGCAGCCGATCGCGGGCACCCCACCGGCCATCGCCTCGATGTAGGCAACGCCGAACGCCTCCTCCGTCGATGGCATCGCGAACAGCGTGCAGCGACGCGCCTGCTCGACCGCCCGCTCGTGCGGGAGCTGGCCCAGCAGCTCGACCCGGTCGGCCACGCCCAGTCGAGTCGCGAGGCCTTCGATTGCTCCCCGCTCGGGCCCCTCGCCGACGATCACGTAACGCAGCGTCGGGTGCCGGCGCCCCAGCACGGCGAGCGCGCGCAGCACGTCGGCATGACGCTTGCGCGCCACCAAATGGCCGACGGTCACGAGCGTCGGCGGCCCGTCGCGCCGGCGCGCGCGACCGCCTGCGGGCAGGTCGGTGCCGAGGTGCACCACCCGCACCTCGCCCGCCCCGTGCTCGCGGCACAGCTCGGCGATGCCGTGGCTGTTGGCGAGCGTAAGCCGTGCGGCGCCCAGGCTGCGCGCGACCGACTTGAGGCCCGCGACGCTCCCGCGCGGCGCGGCGGCCGCCGTGTGCAGGACATCGCCGCCGTGGACCGACACGACCACGGGCACCTCGACCGTCCCTCCCCGCACCGCTCGCAGGCCCAAACCCGAGCCCGTCAGCGCTCTGCGCGCGGCGTCGCCGGCCGGGACCGCGTTGTGCGCGTGCACCAGCTCGAACTCGAACGTCCGTCTGAGCCCGTGCAGGGCGTGCCCAAGGGCGGGCGCCGCCCACGCTCCCCAGGCTGGATAGGAGTGCGAGCGCGGCGGCGAGAAGTACGACAAATACCTCACCGCCAGGCCGTCCAGCGTCTGGCGGCGTGGCTCGCCCACGCGCGCCGCCAGCTCGCGCGTGAGCGCCCGCGGCCCGCGCGCCACCGCCGCCCGCGGAGGCACCAGGCGATTGAGCACGAGCACCTGCACCTCGGCACCCGCCTCGCGGGCAGCCAGCGCCTGGCGATGGGCCCAGACGCCGAGCACCGGATCGCGGCGCGAGGGATAGAACTCCGCGACGACCGCGACCTTCACGTCAGAAGCGCCGATCTGCGGACAGGGCTCGCTGCGTTTTCGTCAGAAGCGCCGATGCGTGGACAGGATTTGCTGCGTTCACGTCAGAAGCGCCGATGTGTAGACAGGGTTCGCTGTGTCTCGTTCGCACTCAGGTGCGCACGCCGTGCCAGCAGCTCGCGGGCCTCCGTGATCGCGGCCTCGCGCGAGTAGGTCTCGCCCGCCGCCGCGGCGATGTGACTGATCGCCACCGCGTCGACCACGCCGCAACGCCAGCCGTGCTCGCGTGCCAGCGCCGCCCAGTGCGAATCCAGCCCCCAGCCCATGCGCAGCGGCGGGAAGGGCAGCAAGGTCGGGAATGTCGCGCTGGCGAAGGCGGTCACCGGACCGATCTCCACGAACGCCGTCTCGCGAGCAACGGCCCCGGGGTGGCGCCTGGTGACCGGCCAGGCGGCATGCGAGCGCAGCCTGTGCGCCGGCTGAGCCAGCTGCAGCGAAAAGCGCTCGCACAGAAACAGCAAGCGGTCGAGAAACCCGCGTGGCAGGCGGACGTCGTCGTCGACGATCAACAGCCAGTCGTGCCCCGCCGCAGCGTGCTCGGACAGGAGCCGGTTCAGGTTCTCGAACCTCCCACGGCCGCCCGGTGCACACGTGAACAGCTCGACCTGGTGCCGCGAGCGCAACAGCTCGGCTCGGGCCCGGGCGGCCAGACGCTCGTGCTCAGGGCGAACGACTCCGAGCGCCAGCACGCGCCGCAGTTGCGGTTGGTGGCGGGCGGCGAACGCGAGGCGAAGGCGCCTGCCGCTCGCGATCTCCCAGGCATCGACCGCGTCGTCGCGCACTCCGCGCAACAGCGCATCCGCGCCGCCGACCGTTCCGCTGTGGCCGGACAGGAAGTCGTCGGCGCTGTCGTTGCGGGCAGCGTCGCCGGGTCGTTCAGGCGCGAGGTCGGCGGCTTGCTCAGGCGCGAGGCGGGATGGACCTTCAGGCGCGAGGTCGCCGGGTCGTTCGGGCGTAGGCGCATCGGCGTCGTTGGGTGCGACGAGATCGGCGGGCAACGGCGTGTGGATGCTCTCGCGCACCCGCCCGGCGCTGTGGGCCACCATCGTCAGCCCCGCCGGGCAGCGGCGTCGGATCACGTGCCACGCACATCCGGCGAGCGTCACGAGCTCGCCGCCGCGCGAGGGCGCCCGTCCGCGTCGCTCGTCGAATCGCCGGGCCGCTCGCCCGCGCACGTGCGCCGTTCGGGCCAGCCCCCGCAGCCGCGCGTCCCTGCCGGCGCGGCGGTGATCGACCGCGGCGCCGGCCAAATAGCGGACTCTCGCACCCGGCTGCAGCGCGCGCAGGCGATCCTGCCACTCCTGCTCGTCGCCGCCGTGCCGGAGCGACTCGTCGAACGGGCCGACGCGCTCGAACGCCGCGCGGCGGATCGCCATGTTGGCGCCCCACGCGTAGCAGGCGTCGCGGTCCTGATCGCCGAGCTCGAGCGTCGTGATCGGCGCTCGCTCGCGTCCGCAGCCGCGCGGCGGCGAGCCCTCCAGCCGTGCCCTGATCGGACCTGTGAACACCGCGACGCCGGGATTCTCGGCGACCCCGCGCAGCAGCGCCTGCAGCCAATCCGGAGTGGCCCGGATGTCGTCGTCGACGAACACCACCAGCCCCGCGAGCGAGCGCTCGACACCGGTGTTGCGCGCGATGTTCAGCCCCCGCGGACCCTCGTGCGGCTCGTAGCGCGCACCGAAGCGCTCTGCCTGTATGCGCGCGCCGCTCGACGGGCCGGCGTCGTCGACCACAAGCACCTCGGCGCCGGCCGCCGCGGCCTGGGGGGCGATCGAGGCGAGCGCCACCTCCAGATACTCGGGACGGGCGCGCGTCGGGATCACGATCGAAGCGGTAGGAGCTGGCAAGGTCGCAGAGAGTCTAGGTTTGGCGGCGCGATGATCCTGTTCCTGCACAGCCGCTACAGGACGACCGGTGGGGAGGAGCGCACCGTCGAGGACCTGATGCGGGTCGTGCGCGAGCAGCTCGACGAGCCCGCTGAGCTGCTGATCCGCAGCTCCTCAGAGCTCCCGCGCGCCCGTGCGGCGGTCGGCCTGCTGCGGGGCGGGCTCGACGAGGATGACGTCTTCCGCGCCGTTCGCCTGACCGGGGCGCGCATCGTGCACGCGCACAACCTGCACCCGACGTTGGGCTGGCGAGCACTCGCCGCCGCGCGCGCCGCCGGAGCGCGCGTGGTCCTGCACCTGCACCAGTATCGGCTGGTGTGCGCGATCGGGGTGTGTTACACGCGCGGCGCCGAGTGCACGCGCTGTCACGGGCGCAACACGCTTCCCGGCGTGCGCCTGAACTGCCGCGCGAGCCTGCCCGAGGCGGCGGCCTACGGGCTGGCGCTGTCGCTGTGGCAGCAGCGGCTGGTGGGTCAGGCCGATGCGATCGCCGTTCCGAGCCTGTTCGCTCGCGAGCGCCTGCGCGCGCTTGGAGCGCCGCTGCCGCCCGACCGTGTCCACGTGCTCGCGCCGCCCGTCCCTGCGCTCGCGCAGCCCGACCCACCTTGCGAGCCTGCCATCGGCGCCCGAGGCGCGGAAGCTGCAGCCGGCGCCGCCGCCGAGCCCGCGGCGCCGCCGTCCAGCTCCGCTGCCGAGCCCGCGGCGCTGCCGTCCGGCTCCGGCTATGCCCTGGTCGTCTCGCGGCTGGCACCCGAGAAGGGGGTCGACGTCGCGATCGCCGCCTGCAGGCTGGCGCGGCTGCCGCTCGTGGTGGCCGGAGAGGGTCCCGAGCGCGAAGCGCTGCAGGGTCTCGCGGGCGACGGCGATGTCCGCTTCGTCGGCCGTGTCGATGACACAGAGCTCCGGCGGCTGCGCGCGGGCGCGCGCCTGGCGCTCGTGCCGTCGCGCTCGAGCGAGACGTTTGGGCTCGCCGCCGCCGAGGCGATGGCCGCGGGGCTGCCGGTCGCCGCCAGCCGCAGCGGGGCCCTGCCCGAGCTGGTCGAGGAGTCGGGGCTGGCGACTCCCGGCGATGCCGAAGCGCTGGCGGCGGCGATCGCGCGCGTGAGCGCAGATCCGAGCGCCGGCCCACGCGCGCGCGCGCGCGCGCGTGCGCTCTGCTCGCCGCAAGTGGTCGCCCGGGGTCTCGCAGACATCTATGAGCGCGCCGTCGCCTAGCAGCGCGCCGCCATCGCCAGCAGCGCGCCGCCGCCCGGCGCAGCCCCATAGGGTTGTCGGTCGTGTCCGACGCTGGCCAGCATCCTCGGCGCGCGCTAATCACCGGCATCACCGGACAGGACGGCTCGTTCCTGGCCGAGCTGCTGCTCGACGAGGGTTACGAGGTCGCCGGGGTCGCGCGCGACCCCGAGGCAGCGCTTGGCTGCTCCGAGCACCTGCGGGAGCGGCTCGAGCTGCTTCCCGGCGACCTGTGCGCACCGGCGACGCTGCGCGAGGCGATCGAACGCATGCGCCCCCACGAGCTCTACCACCTCGCCGCGCCTTCGTTCGTCCCCGCCTCGTGGGAGCGGCCGGGCGAGACGCTGCAGCTGATCACCGGCGCGACCGCGGCGCTGCTGCAATGCGTCCGCGAGCTCGATCGCGACGTGCGCGTGTTCGTGCCCGCTTCCGGCGCGATCTTCGGCGACGCCGAGCAAAGCCCGCAGCGCGAGGACACTCCCTGCCGGCCGCAGACGCCGTACGCGGTCGCGAAGCTGGCCGCGCACCAGCTCGTCGGACTGATGCGCGCGCGCGAAGGGCTGCACGCGAGCTCCGGGATCGTCTACAACCACGAGTCCGAGCGCCGCCCCGAGCGCTTTGTCACGCGTCGCATCACGCGCGGCGCGGCCGAGATCTCACTCGGGCTGAAAGGCGAGCTCGCGCTCGGCGACGTGCACGCCGTGCGCGACTGGTCGTTTGCCGGAGACATCGTCCGGGGCGCCTGGTTGATGCTCCAGCAAGAGCAGCCTGCGGACTACATCCTCGCGTCCGGCGTCGGGCACACGGTCGGCGACTTCGCGGCGGCCGCATTCGCCTGCGTCGGGCTCGAGTCCGAGCGCTATCTGCGTGTCGATCCGGCGCTGGTGCGTCCGCCGGAGCACACGCCCAGCGTCGGCGATCCGAGCAGGGCGCGCGCGCGCCTGGGCTGGCGTCCCGAGGTCGGCTTCGAGCAGCTCGTCCAGCGCATGGTCGAGGCCGACCTGCGCGAGCTCCAGCTGGAGCGTCGAGGGTAGGGCCTAGACTGGCGCGCATATGAGCACCGAAGGCGCGCTCATCGGGGCCGTCGATGGCAGCCGTTCATCTGAACCGGCCCACTGGATGGAGACCGCAGCATGACCACGACCGTGGGCGTCGTCGGCCTTGGCTATGTGGGGCTCCCGCTGGCGGTCGCCTTCGCCCGGGAGGGGTGCGAGGTGATCGCCGTCGACGTCGATCCACGCAAGATCGAGGCGATCGAGGCGGGTCGCTCCTACATCGAGGATGTTCCCTCCGAGGAGCTCGCCGCCGTAACTGCCCGCATCCACGCGTCCACGCGCTACGCGCGC
Organism: Solirubrobacteraceae bacterium; assembly: GCA_035507415.1. Lineage (GTDB taxonomy): Bacteria > Actinomycetota > Thermoleophilia > Solirubrobacterales > Solirubrobacteraceae > Palsa-744. The sequence continues at coordinate 57,543 of DATJOF010000067.1, read as the reverse complement.
CTCGCCAAGGCCGACGCCGTGCTCGTGTGCGTGCCGACCCCGTTGACCGACAATCGCGAGCCGGACCTCGGCCCCTTGATCGAATGCGCCCGCGGCCTCTCGGAGGTGCTCCAACAGGACCAGCTGGTGGTGCTCGAGTCGACCACCTATCCGGGCACGACGCGCGAGCGCTTCGCGCCGCTGTTGGAGGAGTCGGGCCTGGCGGCGGGCCGCGACTTCCACCTGGCCTTCTCGCCCGAGCGGGTCGATCCCGGACGCACCGACTACACCCTCCGCAACACCCCGAAGGTGCTCGGCGGGCTGACCGACGCGTGTGCCGAGCGCGCCGAAGCGCTCTACGGCGTGGTCTGCGACGAGATCGTGCGGGTCTCCAATCCGGAGACGGCGGAGCTCTCGAAGCTGCTCGAGAACATCTTCAGGTCGGTCAACATCGCCCTGGTCAACGAGCTCGCGATGCTCACCGACCGCATGGGCATCGACGTCTGGGAGGTTCTCGAAGCGGCGGCGACCAAGCCATACGGGTTCATGCGCTTCGAGCCGGGACCGGGCATGGGCGGTCACTGCCTGCCCGTCGACCCGTTCTACTTGAGCTGGCGCGCCCGCGAGTTCGATATGTCCACCGAGTTCATCGAGCTGGCCGGCAAGGTCAACCAGCAGATGCCCTATCACTGCGTAGCCAAGGCCCAGCGCACGCTCAACGACGCCGGCCTGCCGGTCAAGGGGGCGCGCGTGGCCGTGCTCGGGGTCAGCTACAAGGCCGGCGTCGGCGACGTCCGCGAGTCGCCCGCGCTGAAGATCCTCGAGCTGCTGCGCGACCTCGGCGCCGAGCTGTCCTACCACGACCCGCACGTGCCCGTGCTGGCGGAGATCGGGCTGCGCAGCATCCCGCTCGACGACGCGCTGGCGAACGCCGACCTCGTCGTGATCGTCACCGCGCATCCGAGCGTCGATCACGAGCTGGTCGCACGGCGCGCACGCCTGCTGCTCGATCTGCGCGGCGTCACGCGCACGCGGAGCGCGTCTGCGAGCGGCAACGTCGTGCGCCTGTGACGGCCTTGTCCGGGGCGGCCAGCGGATGTAGAGCCTCATGAGCCGCGGCGGACACCGCCGGGCGCATGCTGAGCCTCTGAACCCTGTGCACTCACCACCGAGCGGATGTTGAGCCCCGACTCACGTGCACCCGGACTGCTGCTCGGCGACGGTGTCGGCATCGGCGCCGGCGTCGTGTTCGGCGGGCATGTCGTGGTTCACGACGGCGCGACGATCGGCGAGGGCGTCGTGCTCGGCGCTCACGTGGTGGTTCACCACGGTGTCAGGATCGGTGACGGCTGCGTCGTGGAAGATCACGCGATTCTCGGCAAGCGCCCGCGGCTCGCGGCCCGGTCCTCGGCGCGCGGCGAGTTGGGACGATTGACGCTCGGCGAGCAGGTGACCGTCTGCGCCGGGGCGGTCGTGCTGGCCGGCGCGGAGATCGGCGACGGCGCGATCATCGGCGACCAGTCGTTCGTGCGTGAGCGCTCGACCGTGGGAGGGGAGTCGGTCGTCGGTCGTGGCAGCGTGGTCGACAACGACGTCTCGATCGGGGCGCGCGTGCGCGTGCAGACCAACGTCTACCTGACGGCGTTCACGCTCGTCGAGGACGACGTGTTCGTCGGTCCGTGTGCGAGCACGACCAACGACGACACGATGGCGCGCCATGGAAGCGAGCGCGGCGTGCTGCGCGGCGCGACGCTGCGCCGGGCCTGCCGGATCGGCGGCGCCGTCGTCCTGACGCCGGGAGTCGAGGTCGGCGAGGAGGCGTTCGTCGCCGCCGGCGCCGTCGTCACCCGCGACGTGCCCGCCCGGGCGGTGGCGATGGGCGTGCCCGCCCGGGTCGTGCGCCAGGTCCCCGACGAGGACCTGCTCGAGCGCCACCGGTAGGCACAGGGCATCGGCGGCGCGGCTCGAACATCGGCAGTACGGCGAAATCAGCGCTATGGCGTCGGAGGTCGAGGACGGAGAGATCGAGCGCGGGGGGCAGGCTATGCCGCGCGCACGGCCGCCACGACCTCCTCGGCCTGGTGCCGAGACAGCAGCGGGCTCATCGGGATCGCGAGATGGGTGCGGGCGGCCCCTTCGGTGGCCGGCAGCTCGACGCTCGCCGGCCATGCCTGCATCGCCGGCTGGCGGTGCACGGGCGTGCGGTAGTACGGCCTGCAATCAATCTCGCGCGCCCGCAGTCCTTCGCGCAGGTGGTCGGGCTCGGAATGGCGCACGACGTACAGGTGCCAGGCCGGTGCGGCCCCAGCTGTCGGTTGCGGCAGAGCGACGAGCTCGCCGAGGCCGGCCTGCTCGTAGTGGTGGCCGGCGCTCCGACGCCCCTCGGCCCAGGCATCGAGGTGGGGGAGCTGCACGCGCAGCACCGCCGCCTGCAGCTCGTCCAGGCGCGAGTTGTACCCGACCTGGTCGTAGGTGACCTTGTCTCGCGAGCCGTGAAAGCGAAGCGTGCGCGCCCGCTCGGCGATCTGCGGATCGGAGGTCGTGACCATGCCGCCGTCACCGAAGCAGCCGAGGTTCTTGGCGGGAAAGAACGAGAACGTCGCCACCGTGCCAAGTGCGCCCGGGCGTCCGTCGGGCCCACGTGAGCCGGCGGCCTGGGCGGCGTCCTCGAGCACCGGCACGCCGAGCGCCTCGATCTCCGCGACCGGGGCGACGTTGCCGAACAGGTGCACCGCGACCACCGCCTTGGTGCGCGCAGTCAGGGCCGCCTTCACGGTGTCGGCGGTCACGCAGAAGGTGCCGGGATCGATGTCGCAGAACACCGGCCGCGCGCCCGTGTGGGGGATCGCCTCGACCGAGGCGTAGAAGGTGAACGACGGCACCACCACCTCATCGCCCGGTCCGACCCCGAGCGCGCGCAGCGCGATCGTGATCGCCTCGGTGCCGTTCGCGACGCCGACGCCGTGCGCGGCGCCGCAATAGGACGCGAACTCGCGCTCGAACGCATCCACCTCGGGGCCGAGGATGTAGCGACCGGACTCGAGCACGCGCTCCATCGCCGCCCTCAGCTCCTGGCGCAACGGCTGTAGCGGCCCGGACGTATCGAACAACGGGATCAACGCGGCTGCAGCAGCTCGAGATCAGCGCGCGTCATCAGCCTGATCAGCTCCTCGAACGAGGTCTCGGGCTTCCAGCCCAGCTCGCGCTCGGCCTTGCCCGCATCGCCGATCAGGTGATCGACCTCGGCCGGTCTGACGAACGCGGGATCGATCTCGACGTACTGGCTGAAGTCGCCGAGCCCCGCCTCGTCGAAGGCGACCTCGCAGCACTCCCTGACCGAATGAGACTCCCCGGTTGCGATCACATAGTCCTGTGGATCGTCACGCTGCAGCATCAGCCACATCGCGAGCACGTAGTCCTTGGCGTAACCCCAGTCGCGTTCGGCGTCTAGGTTCCCGAGCCGCAGCTCGCGCTCGAGACCAAGCTTGATCGCAGCGGCGTGCCAGGTGATCTTGCGGGTCACGAACTCGAGGCCGCGACGGGCGCTCTCGTGATTGAAAAGTATCCCCGAGGTCGCGTGCAGGTCATAGCTCTCGCGGTAGTTGACGGTGATGAAGTGTCCGTAGGCCTTGGCGACTCCGTAGGGGGAGCGGGGGTAGAAGGGAGTCGTCTCGCTCTGGGGGACCTCGCGGACCTTGCCGAACATCTCGCTCGAGCTTGCCTGGTAGAAGCGCGCCTCGGGGCAGACTTCGCGCATCGCCTCGAGCATCCGTGTCACTCCCACACCGGTGAACTCGGCGGTCAGCGTCGGCTGGATCCAGGACACGGCCACGAACGACATCGCGGCCAGGTTGTAGATCTCCGTCGGCCTGGCCGCGCGAAGCGCGTCGACCAGCGAGCGCTGGTCGAGCAGATCGCCCTGGTGCAGGGTGACGCGGTTGCGCAGGTGCTCGATGCGCTCGAACTTCTCCGTCGACGCCCGCCTGACCATGCCGTGAACCTCATAGCCCTTGTCGAGCAGCAGCTCGGCAAGGTAGGAGCCGTCCTGGCCGGTGATGCCCGTGACGAAGGCGGACCGTCTGTCTGTCATGGCCGGCACCCTATCGACCAGACCCGCGTCTGCTCGTGCGATCCAACGCCCGTCCGACCTCACGGCGCGCCCGCCCATCCGACCTCACGGTCCGCTCCTCCCCGACCTCACCGTCCGCCCGTCCGACTTGAGACCCGTCGCGGCCCAACCGTCGGGAGCACCGGACGCAGGCCGCTCTAACGCCTCGAGCCGCGGCGCTCGCGCGCGTACTGGCGCGCGAACGCCGCCACGAAGCGAGGGTTGTAGCGGGCGTAGCGCCGCCACAGCCGACGCGGCTCCCGCATCAGGCGATAGCACCACTCGAGCCCGCTGCGCATCATCCAGCGCGGCGCCTGCTTGACCAGGCCGGCGTGAAAGTCGAACGCCGCGCCGACGCCGACCAGCAGCGGCGCCTGCAGGCGCGGACGCATGCGGTGCATCCACTGCTCCTGGCGCGGCTGTCCGGTGCCCACCCACACGACCTGGGCGCCCGAGGCCTCGATGTCGGCAAGCAGCCGCTCATCCTCGTCGAGGCTCAGCGGCCTGAAGGGCGGACTGGCGCCGCCGACGATCTGCAGCCCGGGATAGCGCTCGCGCAACCTGCGCGCCAGCAGCTCGCGCGCGGCGTCACCGCGGCCTCCGTACAGGTACATCGTGGTCCCGTCGCGCGCCGCGCGTGCGCAGTACTTGGCCATCAGGTCTGGCCCGTAGACCCTGCTCGCGCCACGGTGCCCAAGCGATTTGAGCGCCCACACGATCGGCTGCCCATCGGGCACCGCCAGCGTCGCTGCGATCACGGCGTCCATCGTCGCGGCGTTCTCCTGCGCGTTCATCACGAGATTGACCGCGGCCGCGGTCAGGTAGCCGCGCGCCCCCGCCGCGATCATCGCGTCCATCCAGTCCATCACCTGCTCGTAGTCGCTCACCGCCAGCGGGATGCCGAGGATCTCCGCGCGCTTCGGCCGTGGAGGAATCGCGGGGGCTGCAGTCGGGGCGCCGGCGGCTTGTGGCTCGGAGGAAATGGTGGTGGCTGGCTCGGGGATGTCGATGGCGGACCGCTCGAGGGTCCTCGCCGATGCTCGCTCTGGGAGCGGGGTGGGCCGCCGTGCGGCCATCCGATCCGTGGGTCAAGATATCGACGCCTGGCTGCCTCTTGCCTCGATCGAGGCAGGGATCCGCGGCGCGTTGTTGCTCGACAGGACGCGTCGTGCTCGAGCAGGTAACCCGCTGCGGCGCCGGTTGACGCGCTCAGCCGAGCGAATTGCCCGGATAGCGCTTGACTTGGGCCAGCTGCCTGAGTGCGCTGCGCAGGTCTCGCTCGGCGGCCTCCACGTGCGGCGATGCTTCTCCACCGCTGCGGATGTTGTCCATCACCACCTTGGTGAGCTGTACCAGCGCAGCCTCGGTCGACTGCAGGGCCAGATCGATCGGCGTGCCGATGCCGTCCGTCGGCTCGCCGCCCAAGCGCACCGTCAGCTGCTCTGAGATTCGTGTATCGCGAGCATCCGATGCCATGTTGCAAATGATACACAACTATCGGTGGCGAGCCATGCGAATTGCGGCCTGGCGAGCGTCCAGAGGCGCGTGCCGGGGGGAACGTGATAGTTCCAGCAAATAGCGCAGTTCCGGTCAGCCGTAGTTCGAATGGCTCGTCATCTTCTGCAGATGAGCCCGCTGTCAGTGCGTCGTTACCGCGCCGAGCGGTTGCTGCGTCGGGAGTTCGAGGCGACGCGCGGGCCGGTGCTCGCGGCCGTCAGGCGGCGACTGCGCAGTGTCGGCGTGAAGCTCGACGAGGGCGATCTGGAAGCCTGCTACGCGCAGGCGTGGCACGGGCTCTATATGACGATGCTCGCGGGCGACACCGAGATCGCGAGCACGGCGGGTTGGCTGACGCTGGTGACCTATCGACGGGCGCTCGACGAGCATCGCGCCCGCACGCGCGCGTGCGGAACCGCTACGCTCGATCCCTGTGAAGACCGGCCTGTGGGCGACGCCGGCTCGGCCCACGACCCGACCGACGCGCTCGACCAGCGCGCCCGCCTGCGCCAGCTGCTGATAGGGCTGCGCGGCAGGCTGGGGCCCCGCGAGCGCCAGGCGGCTGCGCTCTGTTATCTGCAAGGTCTCTCGCGTGCGGACGCGGCCGCCCAGATGGGCATCAGCCAGGCGCGCATGCGCAAGCTGATGGATGGCCCGCGGGCGGGCTCCCCGGGCGTCGCGGCGAAGGTGGGAGGGCTGCTGCAGGCGATCCGTGCAGGGTCCTTCTGCGCCGAGCAGGCCTCGTTGATGCGCGGCCTGGCATTCGGCATCCTCGATCCCGACGGCGAGCGCTACATGCTTGCGCTCGCCCACAGCCGCGAATGCTCGGCCTGTCGCACCTATGTGCTTGCACTGCGAGGGCTCGCCGCAGTGCTGCCGCCGCTGCCGCTGCCGCTCGCGCTCGGGGCAGGCGCGGCTGCCGGCGTCGGGGGAGTGGGCGCTGCTGGGGGCGGGGCCACCGCTGCCCGTGGCGGTGTGACCGCCACCGGCGCTGGCACGAGCGCTTGCGCAGGCGCCACGGCGGGCGGTGCGAGCGGTGCGGCGGCCGGGGTCGGGGTCGGGGTCACCGGCGGAGGCTGGCTCGTGGCGGGCGGGGGTCTGGGCGCGAAGCTGGCCGCGGGCTGCCTTCTCGCCGTGACCGTCGGCTTCGGCTGCGCGCTCACGATCGGGCCGCGGGCGCCGGCACAGGCGATTCGTCACGGGCACCATCGCCCGCGCCGACCCGTGGCGCACGCAGGCGCGCTGCAGGTCCCCAGCCCGACAGTTGCGTCCGCGAGCGCAACCGCGGCCGCTTCCCTACGAGCGGAGGGCTCGGGTCCGTTCTCCGGCGTGACGGGCACTACGGCCCAGGCGACGAGCCCCGCGGTGCAGGCCACTCGCGAGTTCGGCCTCGAGCAGCCGGCCGGCTCGGGTTTCGTGCAGGCGTCTGCATCCGGTGGCCACGCCCAGACAGGCGGGCCGGCCGACGCTCAGTCTGCAAGCGCCTCAGCTGCGGGCTCAGTGCGATCACGCGAGCGCCGGCAACGTTCGCGCGCAGCGAGCGGCCGCGCAGCCCGCGCGGCCTCGTCGCACGGTCAGAACGCAACCACCGCCGACCCGGGCTCGCAGCCGTCGGGGGCACGCGAAGCCGCCGACACGAACGCGAGTGCGGCCTCATCGCGCGGCTCGAGCTCCGGCCGACAGGGCTCTAGCGCAGAAAGCGCTGCGGCCAACGACGGCCCGCCGTCGGCCGCGGAACACGAGTTCGGGATCTGACCGTTCGGATCGTCCGCGCGATCGTCCGCGCGCCGCGGATCTGAGCGCTCAGCCGAGTCGTGATGTCCGCTCAGTCGAGTCGTGATCCGGATCGCGAGCGCCAAGATCCAGCGACTCTCGCTCAGCCGGCCGGGAAGACTTTCATCAGCTTCGTGAGCGCCAGCGGGTTGCCGCGAGGCCGCAGTTTCCCGCTGACCAGCGCGCGCCGTGCATCCAGGCGTTCGCCCACGATGTCCACCCAGTCCTGGTAGGCGATCCGCATGCGCAGGTCGGGATGTGGCGAGGGCCCCTCGGCGACGCTGCTCGAGCCGTTGTCGACCGTCAGGTGCCACGTGGGCACGTCCGGGTCGAGGAACTCCCACTGAAACGTCGTCGCGCCCTTGAGGCCGTGGTTGGGATTGACCTGCAGGCGGATCGTGTCGAACATCAGCGCGAGCGTCTCGGAGTCGCGCTTGGTCGGTCCCTCGCGCACCCCGATCACGCCGGCTTGCGCAAGCGTCCGGCCGCGCTGGGCAAGCTCGAGCGGGGACAGGCCCGGCGGCAGCAGCGGCGGCCCGGGCAGGGTCTCAATCGGCAGGCCGGCCGAACGGAGCTTGGTCGTCATCGACGTCAGCCCCTCGACTCCGACCTCGTCATAGCTCGACCCGAAAACGGTGATATAGCGTTCGTCCCAGCCCGGGGGCATCAGGACCTGGGCCGTGTAGCGCGTGACTTCCCGCAGGATCCGCGCGACCGCCTTGGGTACGCGCACCGGGTCTTCACGGGCCAGGTCCGACAGCAGCTTCACGCCGAAGCCGATGTGGCGCTGCTCGTCGGCGGCGACGTTCTGCATGCCCTGCCTGAACGCCGGCAGCGCGCCGCGCGCTTCCAGATAGCTGCAGATGAAGTGCTGGCCGGGCTGGGCCAGGACCGCCTCGATTACGATGTGGTAGAGCGTCACTGCAGCCGCCAGCCGGGCAGGGGAGCGGTCGGCGCGCAGCTCGTCGGCCATCGTGTCGAGCCGGTCGAAGATCTTGCGAAAGCCCGGTGTCAGCTGCGGCTTGATCGCCTGCAGGCCGCTCGACATCGAGCCGTCGCCGATGCCGCAGACCTCGTTCATGAAACGCTTGAACAGCACCGCATGGCGAGCCTCGTCGACCTGCTGGGTCGCCAGGAAGTATTTCTGCTCCTCTTTCGGCGCCGCGTCGATATATGGCGACAGGTTGTCCGCCACTGCGTCCTCGCCCCAGAAGAACAGGCAGTAGTTCCACAGCGCCGCCTTGCGCTCGAACTCGGTGAAGTCCTCGCGCCACTGGCGGGCGTCCTCGCTGAAGTCGAGCTCTGTGGCCTGCCAGTTGCCGCGCTCCCAGCGCGCGTACAGGTCTTGATAGGAAATGGCATCCGCGGGCAGGCTCGCTGGGTTCGTGCTCTGGTTGCGCGGTGTCGGATCGTGGCTGCTCGGTGTCGCAATCGCCATGGACGCTCCCTCTACGTTTGGATAACGCACGCTATCGGAATAGCGCCTGCTCTGTCAAGTAAGCTATGGCGCAATGGAGAGCACACGGGAGACCACACGCCTGACACGCGAGCAGAGCAAGGCCAATACGCGCGAGCGCCTGCTGGTGGCCGCTCGCAGCGTGTTCGCCCGCAACGGCTTCCACGGCGCGTCGGTCGACGAAGTCGCCTCGGAGGCGGGCTTCTCGACAGGGGCCCTCTACTCGAACTTCGGCGGCAAGGAGGATCTCTTCCTGGCGCTCATGGAACGCGAGATCGAGGCCCACGCGCGCGAGATCTCCGCGGCCGTGCGGGAACGCCACTCGATGGCCGAGCGCGCCACCGGCGGGGCGAGGCAGTGGATGACGATGATCGAACGCGAGCCCGAGCTGTTGTTGTTGTTCATGGAGTTCTGGGCCTACGGCGTGCGCGACACCGACATGCGCCCGCGCGTGGCCGAGCAGTTCGGCCGCATGCGCCAGCTGCTGACACGCCTGATCGCCGACGGGGTGCGCGATTTCGAGCTCGAGCTCGAGCTCCCGGCCGAGCAGCTCGCGGTCGCGATCGACGCGCTCGCCGACGGCATCGCCCGTCAGAAGCTGACCGATCCCGACGCGGTCCCCGACGAGTTGATGGGCCGCGTCCTGTCGCTGCTGTTTGCCGCCGTCACGCGCCCCGCCTCCTGATCGGGGCCAGTGCTGGCGTGCGGTCGCGCCCGCCGTCCTGATTGCGGCTCGGGCGCACCGCCGGCCGCTCAGATCGGCCTCACGCGGGCCCCGGCGGGCATGCATAGGCAGGCGTAGTGGACGGTGAACAACCGCCGTGCGAGCGGCGGGGCGAAGGTGTGCAGACCGCGGCGCAGCGCCCACTTGGCGGTGGCCCACGCGCGCGCGCGTGGGCCGGTGGCGAAGAAGGTGTGGGCTGCCAGCGCGAGCGGGTCCTCGAGCTCGCACACGATTCGCAGATCGGCGTCGGCGACGATCCTGCGCGCCCGCGCTCGCGAAAGGCGGCGCAGGTGTCCGATCTCGGCGCTGTGAGCGAGCTTGGAAGGGCGGCCCGCAGATAGGTTGCCCTCGAGCGGGACCTCCACCACCACCACGCCGCAGACGCGTGCCACCTCCGCCAGCAGCGCCTCGGGCGCGCCCACGTGCTCGAGCACGTGCGAGAGCACGCCCAGCTCATACGCCCCGTCCGCGCAGGGCAGCCGCACCCCGTCATACAGCTCGACGGCGTCGATCTCGGGGCGCTCGCGCGCGATCTCGACCGCGGCCTGGGCGATCTCGACGCCGGCGAGCCGTCCACCAAAGGCGCGCCGGCGCAGCTCGCACAGCAGCGCGCCGTCGCCGCAGCCGACCTCGAGCGTGTTGGTTGGTTGCCCGCCCGCCCAGATGCCCGCGCGGGCGCACAGCGCGAGCACGTGGTCGGCCTTGGCCGTCGCCCCCAGCGCCCGCCAGCGTGCGTACCGCGCGCCCTCGCCGGAGTCGGCCTGGCTGTAGGCCTGCTCGTAGAAACGGGCCAGCTCGGCGGGATCGTGCACGCCGGTGTCGGTGTCCATGCTCAACTCTGCAGCATGATTTCGGCCGTGGTGGACCCGATCTTCGGGTTGGCACTCAGGCTGATGAGCGCGCCGCGCCCCAGCGCGGTTGGAGTGGGAGCCACGAACCGCGAGATCGCAAACGTTTCTCTCCTGGTCACGCCCGCCGGGCTAAAGCCCGGCGGCGGGCTCGTGGGGACGACGGCGGCTTCGGGCGGTCCGACCGTGCGCAGGTGGCGGAACGCAAAGAAGTCGACTTCCCGGACGGCCGGCACGCGCGCCGGGATGCTACTGACCGGACCCATATAGATCGAGAGCGGTCCGGCGGCGTGCAGTTCACCGACGATCACACGCGCACCGCTGGATCGTCCGAGGGCATGCCCGACGCCCCGCCAGTCGTTGCGCTGGTAGTCGCCGACCAGGTTGGCCGCCGCGATCATCGCCAGCGAGATCGCGCACAGCGCCCCGCCCAGCAGCGCGCCCGCGCGCGGCGCGCGCGCCGTCCCGAAGCCAGCGGCCACGAGCACCGCGAACGGAATCCAGAACGCGATCACATTGCGGCCGTCGTACACGTCGATCAGATGTGTCAGGGCCAGTGCGAGCGGCAGGCCGACAGCGCTGACACCGATGATCGCCGCATAGGCCGCCCCTGTGCGCTCGCGCCCGTCCCCGTAGCGCCACACGAGCGCCACAGCACCTGCGACGATTAGCACGGCGATGAGGAGCGCGTAGAGCACGACTGGGCCGTACGCGCCGACGGTGAACATCTTCGCGCTTTCGCCGATCCGCCCGGACAGCGAGATGTCTTCGATCCAGTTCGTCTTCCCGTCCGCCCGCTGGGCGGCGGCGAGCGGGACCAATGCCAGTCCGACCAGAACGACGGCGCCGGCCGCCGCCCAGATGCGCCGCCAACCCAACCGCGCCGCGAGCACTATCGCCTCCGGTATGAACAGGAATACGGCGAAATAGTGCGACAGCAGCGCCAGGATCGACATGCCGGACCACAGCGCCAAGTGCCGGCGGCTGGGATCCTCGAGCGCGCGCTGCCAGTAGACGAACGCTGCCGCGCTGAACAGCAGCAACAGGGCATAACAGCGCGCCTCCTGCGAGAACAGGTACATCGAGGGGCTGACGGTCGTGAGGATCGCTGTCCACACGCCGATACGTACAGAGATATGCCGTCCCGCCAGATACATGACGGGGATCGTCAGCGTTCCCACCAGCGCCGAGAACGATCGAAACCCGATCGCGCCAGCGCCGAACACCTTGGTCCATGCCCAAACCAGGATGTAGTACAGCGGCGGCGCCGACTCGCTGGAGACCAGATGCGACAACATCCCGCTGAACCCGCGGCCGACCAGGATCACCGTCGCCGACTCGTCGAGGTCGAGGCTCGAGACGTTCAGGGTCGCGAACCTCAGCGCCCCACCGAGCAGCGTGAGCGCGATCACGACTTCTTTGTGGCCCGGTCGCGTCCAGCTGCGGCGGCGCGCCGCTCCCCGCGCCGGCGCTACCCCGATGCCGGCCGAGGACAGACGCGCCGAGGCCCTCGTGCCCACGTCGAAAATTATGTCAACCCTGCGCGTAAGTCTCCATAGCTCACCTCATGGTCCTCTCATCGGCAACGCGGACGAGCAAGCTGACCACGCCGCTGCGCGCTGCGCCCGCCACGGTGCCGGCGCTCGCGGCGCTCGTGGTGCTCGTCGTGTGGGCGAGCAGTCAGGGCGGCTATCCCCTGACGCACTGGGCCCCCGGCGCGCTGGTGCTGCTTGCGCTGCTGGGTATCACCTTGCTGGTAGTGCCACTGCGCGCCCACGCGATTCCCCTCGCGGTGAAGGTCGCGGTGGCCTGTCTGGCTGCGTACACCGCGCTCAGCTTCGGCTCGATCGCGTGGGCCGCGGTCCCGGCAAACGCCTGGGAAGGAGCCAACAGGACGCTGCTCTACCTGCTGGTGTTCGCGCTGTTCGCGCTCTGGCCCCAGAACGGGCGCAGCGCCACGCTCCTGTTGTGCATGTGGACCCTGGCGATGATCGGGCTGGCCGGCTTCGTGGCGCTGCGCGTCGACGCCGCCGCCGCGAGTCCTGCACGGCTGCAGGCTCTACTTCCAGGAGGTCGCCTCGCCTACCCGGCGGGCTATACGAACGCCAATGCGGCGCAGTGGCTGATGGCGTTCTGGCCCGCGCTCCTGCTCGCCCGTGAAGCTCGCCTGCACTGGCTGCTGCGTGGGCTGTTGGCGGGCGGCGCGGTGATGCTGGCCGAGGTCGCGCTGTTGAGCGTCAGCCGTGGCGCGCTCTACTCGACGCCGGTCGTGCTCGTGCTCGTGTTCGCGCTGCTCCCCGGCCGCACGCGCACGTTCGCCGTGCTGATACCGGTCGCTGCTGCGTTCGCCGCCGCCGTCCCAGCCGTGCTGCACCTGGGCGATCGCATCAGCCACGCGCAGAACGCCACCGCGGCCGTGCACACGGCCACGGTGGCCATCTTCGCTGCCGCGCTTGCGGCGGGCCTGGCAGTGGCGCTCGGCGCCGCGATCGAGAGCCGCCGCACACTCGAGCCGGCGCCCGCCAGGCGCCTGCACCGCGCCGTGGGCGCGATCGCACTCACGGCGCTCGTGGCCATCCTGCTGGGCGGCTGGGTCGCAGCCGGCGACCCGGTCGCGCGTGCGCGTCACGCATGGGACACGTTCAAGAGCGAGCAGGGCTACGCGGCGAACAGCTCGGGTAATCGGCTGATCAGCGGGCTCGGCAGCTCACGCTACGACTTCTACCGCGTGGCGCTCGACGAATTCGCCGCTCACCCGCTGCTCGGGATCGGCGTCGACAACTTCCAGCAGCAGTACCTGGTGCACGGGCGCAGCGAAGAGACCCCCCGCTACCCGCACAGCGTCGAGCTGCGCACGCTGGCCGAGACCGGCCTGGTGGGCGCGTTGCTGGCTCTCCTCGGCCTGGGCGGAGCGCTGCTCGCGGGCGCGCGGGCGCTCCGCCGGGCCGACGATCCGCTGGCTCGCGCCGCCGCCGCGGCGGCGCTCGCCGGCTTTGCCTACTGGGTCGTGCACGGCTCGTTCGACTGGTTCTGGGAGTTCGCCGGGCTCGGGGCCCCCGCGTTCGCGCTGCTCGGACTCGGCTGCGCGCTGGCCCCGCGCAAGGTGGCGTCGGCGCCGAGCTCCGTCGTCGAATCGAGCGCCGGGGCCGCCCCGGACGGCGGGGGCGTCTGGGTCGGCGCACACGGCTCGAGCGACGCCACCAGCCCGCTACCGAGGCGCGCCTGGATCGTCGCCGCGATCATCGGCGCGATCTGCGCCGCAGCGTCGTTGATCGCGCCGTGGCTGAGCGACCTGCAGGTGCAGAGCGCGGCGCGCATATGGGCGCGTGCTCCGGCGGTCGCCTACGCGCGGCTCGCCGACGCCGCGCGCCTGAACCCGCTCAGCGACGAACCGTATTTGGTGGCTGGAAACATCGCGGTGCGTCTCGGAGGGCTGACGCGAGCCCAGCACGAGTTCTCGCTGGCGCTCGAGCGCGTGCCGGCGGAACCGTACGCGACGCTCGAGCTGGGGGCGCTCGCGTCGAGCAAAGGGGAACGCGCGCGCGCCCTCGCGCTGCTCGCGCGCGCACACAGCGAGAACCCGCGCGATCCACTGACCCGCGAAGCGCTCGAACTGGCGCGTCGCGGACAACGGGTCGAGGTCGAGAGGCTCGATCGCTCAATCCTGCAAAAAGCGCAACGTTTCGTGTAATCGAGTGTCAAAAAGACCGTGAGATTACCGAGTTTCCCGTCGAATTACGCCGCCGGCCTTGCTAGCGTATGAGCACAAGGTCGAGCGGCCTTCGTCGGTCTCGCTCGGTCCGGCATCAGGCCTCACGGCAGGGGGAATCGATCAGCGGGTGCGCGATGGCACGGACAGCAGATGCCGACGTTTCGCCGGCCAGTAGAGCCGAAAGAGCCGAATTTCGACTCTGGGACGTTTGAGACGAAGATGCAAGGATGCTCGATGCGACATCGACTCGCCGGCCGCCGTTATAACGGCCACTCAACAAGCTCCGATCGCGCAGCGCCGCAGCGCCGCCACCGCGGGGTGACGATCGTCACGGCGATGCTCGTGTCGGCCCTGGCCGGCTCGCCAGGCACCGCGCTCGCGAGCTCGCTGCTGAGCGGATACGGCGGTCCTGGCGAAGGCAGCGAGGCGATTCTCGGCTCGACGCTCGTCAACGGGCCGCCCGGCGGCGCCGGCGGGGGATCCGCCGGCGCAGGCGGCTCGCCGGTTTCCGGCATCAGGGGCTCGGGTCGGGGTCCGTCGGCGTCACCCACCGGCGAACGCGCCGGGCTGTCGGCATCGCGATCCGCCGGCGCGCGGGGGATCGGAGGGCGCGCACAACGCACCGGCGGCGCCGGCAATGACGCGGCTGCCACGGGAGCCGGGTCGTCGGGCACGGCCTTCGCCGGGCGGGCCGGCGACCGAGACACCGTCGAATCCGAGGATCTCGGCCTGACCACGCAAGACCTCATCTACGCGCTGCTGGTGCTGGCGGCGCTGGCAGCGGTCTGGGCCCTGACCGTGCGTGTGGCGCGCGCGGGTGCTGACGGGGCATTCTCAGGCGCTAAAGGGACGGCTCCCGGGACCCGACTAAAGCCGTAGTGACGGCCACACCCCCAATGGAAAAACCACAGTTCACCCAGCAGACATCGGTCACGCTCCCGGTGCGTGCCCCTGCGCGCGATGCGCCGGGGCCTCAAGCGCTGGGCCGGCACAAGTTCGACGGGGCATTGCAGTGGGCGCTGGAGGGGCCCGGCTGGACCCTGCTGCGCCCGGGCGTCGACTTCGTGCTGCTGTGCGTCGCGGTCGTGGCCGCGCTCGGAGGCGTCCACGAAACCATGCAGGTCGACTCGGTCCGCGCGCCGCTGCTGCTGCTGCCGGTACTCGTGATGCTGCTGCTGTACCTGCGCGGGCTGTATCGCACGCGCTTGCGAGCGCTGGTGCTCGACGGCTTCGTGCCGGTGCTGAGCGCCGTGTCGGTTGGCGCGATGGCGGTCGCGACGATCGGCCTGTTCGCCAATGGTCGCGCCCCCGGCCAGTCCACCGAGGTGCGGGCATGGCTGTTCGCGCTGTTGGCGGTCGGCGCCGGGCGGCTGGGGCTGTCGCTCGCCCAGCGCGTCGCGCGCCGAGGCCGGCTGGTGGGCCAGCCGGTGCTGATCCTCGGGGCGGGCATGGTCGGTTCGCAGGTGGCCCGTCGGCTCGAGAGCCATCCCGAGTACGGGCTCGTACCGATCGGCTTCGTCGACGACGATCCGCGCTCGGTCGCCGAGGTCGGCGGCCGCGAGGTGCCGGTGCTCGGCAGCATCGAAAACGTCGACGAGATGGTGCGCAGCACGGGCGTGCGCAAAATGATCGTCGCCTTCTCGCCGGTGGCCGACGCGCGCGTCAGCCGCATGATCCAGCGCGTCCAGGAGCTCGGGATCGACGTGGCCGTGGTACCGCGCATGTTCGACGCGATGAACAACCGCGCCTGGTACGACACGGTGGGCGCCACGCCGCTGCTGACGTTCTCGGCGGTCGACCCCAAGGGCAAGCAGTTCGCCCTCAAGCACGCCTTCGACTTCGTGTTCGCGGCGTTCATGCTGGTGATGCTCTCGCCGGTGCTGCTGGCCGCGGCGCTGGCCGTGCGGCTCAGCTCACCGGGCCCGGTGCTGTTCCGCCAGCGCCGCGTGGGACGCGACGGGCGCGTCTTCGACCTCTACAAGTTTCGCTCGATGCGCATGCTCCCTGACGCCGGCGCCTCGAGCCAGAACGGGTTCGCCCCGGGCGACACCGGCCTGCCCGTCGAGCTGCTGCTGGGCGGCGACACCGCCCCCGGCGGCGTCGAGGGAGACGACCGCAGAACCATCGTCGGGCGGATTCTGCGACGCACCTCGGTCGACGAGCTGCCCCAGCTGCTGAACGTCCTGCGCGGCGAGATGAGCATCATCGGCCCGCGCCCCGAGCGCCCCGAGTTCGTCGAGCTGTTCGAGAACGACGTCGTGCGCTACGGCGATCGCCATCGCGTCAAGTCCGGTATCACCGGGTGGGCACAGGTGCACGGGCTACGCGGCCAGACCTCGCTGGCCGAGCGCGTCGAGTGGGACAACTACTACATCGCCCACTGGTCGCTCGGCCTGGATCTGAAGATCCTGCTGCTGACGTTCGCGGCGCTCTTTCGTCACGCCGAATAGCGGCGGCCGGGAGGGCCTGAAGATCATGTTGGGCGCGTTCCGCGCGGCGCTGTCACGTTGCGGCGAACGGCAGCCGGATTCGCGCGGGGGCCACGCCCGCGTCGCCGATCAGATGCTCTTCTGCGCCGCCCGCCTCGGGCCCTGCCATTCCTGGTAGACGCGCACCCGCAGGCCACTCGTGCCGAGCACCGACGGCAGCGCCAGCGAGTAGCGGTCGAAGCGGTTGAGCGTGAACTGGGCCCGGAAGCGCAGCGTGGCGCCCTGGAAGGCTTCGAGACGCAAATAGTCGCCGACAGGTCCCGTGCCGCCGGCGACCACGCGGTTTGCGCGCCGGCGCAGGCTCAGCGTTACCGGTGACGGGGCTCCGAACGGCGATTCGAGCACGCTCGCGAGCGCCGCGAAGGCTGGCTTGCGGGCACCACTGTCACTAAGCACGCCGAAGCTTTCGGTTGGCGTGCTCCTCAGCTTGTAGAGCACGTCGGCGACCACATAGGGCGTGCGCGCCAGCGTGCGGAACATGTCGGTGATGTTGCGCGCCTGGATCTGCGGCGTAACGCAGGCCTGTTCGTCCTCGATCCGGCGGCTCGGCCAGCAGCTACTCCAGCCAAACTCGTCCAGCCACAGCGGCTTGGTGTCACCGCTCGCGACCTGGGCCGCGCGAAACGTGCGCAGCGAGGCGAGCGTCAGGCTGTAGAAGTGCACGGCGATGCCGTCGTAGTAGCCCTTTATGCCTGCGGCATAGAGCGCGCGCAGGAACACACCGTTGTAGCCCACGAGCGAGCCCGCCAGCACCGGCACGCTCGGATCGGCCTGCTTGATCGCGGGGTATGCCGCGCGCAGGATCGCGGCGTAGCGGCGGGCCTTGCCTGGGCCGGCGAAATAATCTTCGTTTCTCTGGTCGGGCTCGTTCCAGATTTCGATCGCCGCCAGCTCCGGGCCATATCGGCGAGCCAGGTAGGCGACCGCGCTCGCGTAGTAGGCCGGGTTGGTCGGTGGCCAGGCGTTCGCCTTGCCGGCCGTGCCCGGAACGCACCGGCGCAGCAGCGAAGCAGGCGCCGAGGAGGCCCAGCAGGGCGTGCTGTCGACGAACACGATCACGCGGATCCCGTCGGCCGCAGCATCGCCCATCAGCCGATCGAGCGAGCTCAGCGCGGCCTGGCTGATCTGTCCGGGACCGGCCGGTTCCAGCGCCGACCACGGCACTCCGGCCCGCACCACGGCGGCGTGCACCGAGTGAGCGAGTGCGATCTCGCGATCGATCGACGCGGGGGCGCCGCTTTCGAGGAGGTTCGCGACGATGTTGACGCCGCCCACGGGCGCCGTATGCGCGCCTGCCTGACCGCTGGTCGCCGATGAGGTGCCTGCGAGCAGCGCGCCGGCCCACAGCACGATCGCGCAGGCGCACGCAAACGCGCCGATGCGTCCGTGCATGCGAGACACCATGTCCTGCAAACACGCGCCGAACCGGCGCGATGCGCCTCTGCCGGCGGATCGGCGAGGTGCGCCCGCGCCGGCGACCGGGCGAGATGGGCCCGCGCTAGGCTTCATCTGCGGTGCCCCCTACCTGGTTCTGGACGCAAGTCGCGATCGTGATCGTGGTGCTGATCGGGATGATCGTGGCGATCACGAAGCTCGTGTAAGCCCGCTCGCGCGCCGCCACCACGACCGGCGTGCCGCGCCCGGATCGCGCATCACGATCGCGGGTCGCCGGGGGAGCGTGTCCTCGCCGGCCAGGATCGCGGCCGGGACCTGCTCGGTCAGCCACTCCCGCAACGGCCCCAGCCCGGCGTGCTCGAGCTGGGCGTTCACGCCCGGCGGGCGTTTGACGTCGTCGTGGGCGTCGGACACCACGTTGTGGATCAGCTCGTCGTGGGCCAGCTGCAACGCGAAGCGGCGAACGGACTCGCCGAACTGGCCGACCAGGGAGCCGGCCGTGATCGAGGTGATCGCGCCGTCGCGCACCAGCGCATCGAGCATGCCGGGATCGTCGTGGAACGCCTGGCATCGCTCCGGATGGGCCAGCACGATGCGATGGCCGTGCCGTTTCAGATCGCGCACGACCTCGCTCAGGCTCGTCGTCACGCTGGCGAACGGCGGCTCGATCAGCAGCCAGGGCCCGCCGCCGAGCCCGAGCCGGGCCAGCTGCGCCGGCTCGATATCGAGCACGCGCGTGATTGCTATCTCGGCGCCGGGACGGACATCGAGCGCGATCGCCTCGGCCACGAGCCGCGTGTTGATCTCCCTCACCAGCCGCGCGATCGTGTCGGCGTCGTTCGGGTAGCCCCAGCTGATGTGGGGGGTGGCCACGAGCGTGCGCGTGCCCGCGGCCGCCGCCGCGCGCGCCAGCGCCAATGAGCCCTCGGTCGTCGACGGGCCGTCGTCGATGCCCGGCAGCACGTGGCAGTGGAGATCGATCACCGGCTCGAACGATAGGCAAGCTCGCCCGGCACACACGCCGGGTCGCCGCTCCGAGCGACGGCGATGGGTCCTGGCGACGTGCCATACGGCGCCGAGACGACGGCGGGATCGGTGGATCCTGGCTCGGTCACGGTCTCGCCCGTGCGGCCAGCGCCTCGTCGATCACCTGCGCCATCTGCGCGCGAAAGCGCCGGCGCCCGAACCGCTTTGCGTTCGCGCGGATCCGCCCGTCGTCGAGGCTCACGCGCTCGAAGCGCTCGATCGCATCAGCCAGCGCGGCGTCGTCCTGAGCGTCGAACAGGACGCCGGTCTCTCCGTCGAGCACGGACTCGCTCGCTCCTCCGACGCGGTAGGCGATCACCGGCACGCCGGCGGCCTGGGCCTCGACGGGCACGATCCCGAAGTCCTCCTCACCCGGAAACAGCAGCGCCCGCGCCCGGCTGAGCAGGCGGTCGCGCTCGGCGTCGTCGACGCGACCGAGGAACTGGACGTCGCCGCCCGCGACGGCCTCGGCGCGGACGGCAGGCAGCGCTCTGCCATCGCCCGCCACCTGCAGGCGACGACCGAGGCGCTCGCACGCCGCCACGGCGAGGTCGACCCGCTTGTAGGGGACGACCCGGCCGAACACGAGATAGGCCTCGGCGCCGGTCCGCTCGAGCGCGAGGAAGTGCTCGATGTCCACCGGCGGATGGACGATCACCGCGGTACGGCCGTAGTAGCGCGTGATGCGCTCGGCCACGTGGCGCGAGTTCGCCACGAACACATCCGGAGAGGCCGCGCCGGCAAGGTCGCGCTTGCGCAGGTGGCGCAGCAGTCGCGGCAGCGCCAGCCGTGCGAGTCGCCCCAGCTCCTCGCCCTCCATGAAGCTCGCCTCCCACGCGTAGCGCATCGGCGTGTGGCAGTAGCACACGTGCAGCGCTGCCTTCGGCGTGTGCACGTTCTTGGCACACGCGTGGTTGCTCGAGATCACGAGGTCAAAACCCGACAGATCGAACGAGCGAAAGGCCCGGTCCATCAGCGGCAGAAGCTTTGGGTAGTGGCGCGCAGCTCCCGGGATGCGGTTGAGCGCGGACGTGTGAACCGGGCGCTCGGTGATCACACGCGGCCATGGCTCCGGGTCGTAAATCGATGTGAACAGCTCGGCCGCGGGGAACATCTCGAGCAGCTCGAGCACGACCTGCTCGGAGCCTCCTGGGACGGTCAGCCACTCGTGCACGATCGCGACGCGCGGCAGACGGGCGCGCAGCTCCTCGAGCAGCGGCGTCTCGTCGGCGTTCTGGGGGCCGGCGGGCGCGGCGGTTGCGGACAGGGTCACGCCGAGCTCTCCGCCGACAAGGGCCGCTCGTCGCCTCGCGAGTCGGGCCCGCGGGCGAGCAGCGCCAGCAGTCCGAGCTGAACGGCCAGCACCACGGTGAAGCGGCCTTCGACACCGGTGAAGCTCGCCGTCGTGTCCATCACGATCAGGCCTGCGATTCCACAGACCGAGGCGAGCCCGAACGCGCGCAGCCATGGGTGGGCGGCTCTTCGCCAGGCCTGCCAGGCGAGCACGACACTTCCGATCATCAATGCCACGTAGGCGCACAGGCCCAACGCGCCCAGCTTCAGCCAATACCAGAGCGCCGCGAAGTGCACGTACTGGCGACCTTCTTCGTGTTCGAGCGACAGCGGTGCGGCCGTCGCCTGCCAGGGGATGCCGACCCCGAGGCCCGTGATCGGATGTGCGCGAATCTCAGCCCACACGTTGGCGCGCTCGTCAAGCCGGTAGCGATCCTCGCGGTTGGCTTCGAGCGTGCCGAACGACAGGGAGTTAACCCGTCTGACAACCGGTAGGTTGGATTGGAAATTAAGCGAGCCCAGCAGCCAGATCGCGCCTGCGACCGCGAGGCTCGCGGGTATCAGCAGGCGCCGTCCAGCCGGAGATGTTCCCAACAGCACCACCAACAGGGCTCCGAGAACCACCGCGATCCAGAACGAGCGCCGGTAGGAAAACAGCAGGCACGCGATCAGCAGCGGGCTCGAGAGCAGTATCCAGCGCGGTCGCGTGACCTTCATCAAGAGCGCCGCGATGATCGCAAGCAAGGCGATCATCATCAGCCAGTTGGCCGTCGGTTCGTAGTAGGTGAGCGTCGAAGAGCCTTCGATCGGCTTACCGAGATGCAGTGACACCTCCAGCAGGCCAAGGATCGCCTTGACCACGGCCAGCGCCATCGCTCCACCGAGCAGTCGCTTGATCTGGTCTTCGTCGAGCTCGAGGTTGGCCACCGCAACCGGCACCAGCAGCAGGTAGAACAGGATGTGCTCCGAGAAGATCGAATAGCGCAGGCTTATCCCAGCCGTGTGCCCGACGTATGCGCCCGCGACCATCGCCAGCGCCAGCGTCACGATTCCAACCGCGAGCGCTCTCGGCACGCGCAGCGCCCGGCCGTTGCGCAGCACATCCAGGAGAGCCGACACGACCAGCAGGCCGACCAGCAGATCCAGCAGCGATATGTCTTTGTAGACCTGCGTGTACAGGTGCGAGGTGAAGTTGAGCAGCCCAAATTCGGGGCCCTCGCAAAAAATCGTCAGACCGACGACCACCACGAGCGTGAGCACCGGCCTGACGACCAGCATCGCGACCCCTACAAACGCGACCGGCAGGAGCAGCGCGACCGGGCCGAAGTCGCGCACGCCGGCCGCAACCAGCAGTGCAAGTGTCGCGGCAGCGCCTCCGACGACGATCGCGTCCTTACGAGGAAGCGCGAGCAGTCTCTGCGATCGCCCCACTGGTTGCCCCCGGGGTCAGCCGGGCGTGTGCTTGGGCGCAGATCCCTTGGGAGGATCCGCGACGGCCGTGGTTGGCTTCGGCACGGCGCCGTTTGCAGCTTCCGATGCGCCGGCCGAGCCGGCGCTCTGCGTGGGCGCGGAGCCGTTCGCATGCTCCGCCTGCACTGACGCCGGTGGGTTCGCGTGCACTGCGGGCCGAGGGTTGGGCTGCACGGCGGGTTGTGCGTCGGCTTGCACGGCGGTCTGCGGCTCTGCCTGTGAAGCGGGTTGGGTGGGCTTCGAGGCCTGCGTAGCCCCGGCGGTCGCCGCTGCCTGCTTCGGCGAGGAATCCCCCGCACGCCTGCCGTGCGCTGGCTTGCCCGCGCCGGCGCCTTCGCCCGCTGCCGGGGAGCTCTGGTCAGCACGGTCCTCCGCGCGCCTGGCGGCGGCGCCGGATGACTTGGGATCGTCCTTGCGACGGCCTCGCGTCGCGCCCTGTTTCGGCTTGGAGCCCTGCGCGCGCTTTGACTGCTCCGCGGCGTCGCCGTTGGTGTATTCGTCGACGATCTTCGACTCTTTGCGGCGCCCGGCCCTGTGGGTGGGGACCTTGATCTTGATCTCGCTGCGCAGCGTGGGCGACTCGTAGGCGCTGTAGCCATAGCGGCTGGCTTCGCGGACACCGGTCACGACGATGCCGAACGGCTGCACCCTGTGGCGGTCGAGGATCGCGCGAGCGTGACGCACGTCCTCGCGGGTCGTGCGATCGACACGCGCCACCACGACCGCGCCGTCGATTGCCGGATTGTCGAGCAGCACCTGCGCGTCGGCGACCGGATTCAGCGGCGGCGAATCGATGATCACCATGCTGTCCTCGACCGCGAGTTCCATCAGCATCTCCGTGACGCGTTCGGAGCCGAGCAGCTCCGAGGGATTGTGGGGCAGGGCCCCCGACGGCAGCACGAGCAGGTTCTGCAGCTGGGCCACCGGCCTGACGAGCAGCGAGCGCACCTCGGCCGCTCCGGCGATGGCCGTCGTGGCGCCTCCCTTGGCGGCGAGGTCGATCTCCCCGAATGTCGCCGGGCGGCGCAGGTCGAGCTCGACGAGCACCGTCCTGCGTCCGCTCAGGGCCACGACGCGGGCGAGATTGACCGCGACCGTCGTCTTGCCCTCGCCGGCCACGGCACTGGTCACCAGCAGCGTGTTGAGCTGACGCGTGACCGCGCTGAAGCCGAGCGCCGTACGCAAGATCCGGTAGGGCTCGAGCTGGGCAGAGTCCTCGTCGTCGAACACGGGCGAGCTGGCCCGCGGAATCCCCGCGAGCGCGGGCAGCCCGTAACCCCGCTCGAAGTCGGCCACGGTCTTAACGCGCCGATCGAGCGACTCGAGCAAGAACACGAGCGAGAACGCGATCGCTGCACCGACCAGAGCGCCGATCACGATCGCCTCGGAGACGCCGCTGCCGTTGGGGCTCGTGGGCGTGGCTGCGCGTCCGATGATGCTGGTGCCGCTGGCGGCGGCCGCCTGCAACGAGCCGAGGCGCACGAGCGACTGCTCGAGCGTGGCGCGTTCGGGCGAAGTGGAGGGCAAGGCGGCGATCTGTTCGCGGAGCTTTTCCTGGGCGGTGGAGATGCCCGCCAGCTGAGCCTTGGTGCGAAACGCGATGTACTGCGACGCAAACGCGTTGGCGAGTGCCGCCGAAGCCTTCGGGTCGGGCGTCGTGGCAAGGATGTTCAGGACGTCGGCGGTCGGCGCCGCTTCGACCTTGACCTGCGCCAGCAGTTCGTTGGGGCTGCCTGGGAGTTTGAGCTGTTCGCGCACCGAGCGCGCGACTTCCGCGGAATGCGCGATCAGCACCTCGGTGTCGGCTTCGCGCTGTGGTTCGCTGCTTGTAACCGTCGAGATGTTGAGCGCCGCATCTGTGAGCGTGTCGCTCTGGAACGCCACGCTCGCGGTCGCCGTGTAGGACTTGGCCGAGCGCTCATGTGCCACCACGAACACGAGCACCGACGCGAACATGACGGCTGCGATCAGGCGCCAGTGACGGCGCAGGATCTCGAGATCGCCGCGCAGACCCTCCGGCCTCCCGCTCCCGAGGGAACGTGTGGGCTGCCCCCGCTCAGGCGGGTCGGCCATGCCCGTCGAAGCGATCGATTGGATGCACTGAGGCGAGCGTCAAAGCCAGTCGTCTCATCGTAAGGCTCCTATCGTCGGCTCGGCTCGGGGACTTGAAAATGAGGTGCCTCATGAGGCTCGCGTGGCGCCGCCGTCGAGGATCGCACGGACAGGCGCGGGCAAGCCGATCATATCGCCCGCATGTGCTGCGTTCGCCGGCTGTGCGCGGAGTTTGCGCTCGGATATGCGTCCAGCGTCGGCCTGACATGCGTCCATGTTCGGTGGCCGACCGCCAGATCGCATACACCGGGCCCGTTAGGATCGACAGCAGCCTCACGGCATCGTTGTCGCAGCCCGAAAGCGTGCGACGCGACGTCCGCGTCGACCAATCACCGAAAAGGCAAACCCGCCGCGAGGCGGGGGCGCAAAGCCAGGGGTCTCTCGGAGACAGCCCGGCCACCGAAGGAGCAATGATCGATGACGAACCTCGCTCGCCGTCTCCGGGCTGCAGCGCTTCCGCTGCGCCAGCTGCTGCTCGCGACGTGCCTGATCGCTCTCTCAGGAAGCGCCCTGGGAGCCAGCGCCAGCGCTCACGGACGCGACCCGCGCGGCGGCCCCACGCACAACGACGTCGGCACACACGGCAAAAGGCCCGCAAATCACGCGCATCGGGCCAGCGAGCACGCTCGCCCCGCCGCACGCCTGGCGCCCGCGCACCTTGCGATCGTCGGCGACAAGCTGGTCTGGGCTCCGGTCAAAGCTGTAAAAACCTATTTCTTCACGCGCAAAGCTACGCAACTCCGTAGCATCACGCGGATGCTCGCAGTCACCTCTGTGCAGCTGACGCCGGTTCCGAGCGCCACAGTCCACTACAGCGTCCGGACGGACACGCCCGGAAGCGCATGGACGGCGCCGATAACCGTGATCTTCAGCCGCTCGGGCCGCATTCTCCAAGTCCTGGGCGCACGCTACACCGCGACGCAGGCATCGGCGCACAAACGTCATAAACACCATCACCACAAACACAGGGGTCACAAGGGCTCAGGGTCGGGCTCGGGTGGCTCGGGCGGCGGCTCAGGCGGTTCTGGCTCGGGTGGCTCGGGCGGCGGCTCGGGTGGCTCGGGTGGCTCGGGCGGCGGCTCAGGCGGTTCTGGCTCGGGAGGCTCGGGCTCGGGTGGATCGGGTGGAGGCTCAGGGTCTGGTGGAGGCTCGGGCTCGGGTGAAGGCTCGGGCTCGGGTGGATCGGGTGGAGGCTCAGGGTCTGGTGGAGGCTCAGGCAAAGGCGGCGGCTCGGGCGGCTCCCACACCGGCAGCGGCGCTGGCTCCCACTCGGGTGGCCACGGCTCCGGCTCGGGCGGCTCGGGTTCCGGCTCGGGTGGCTCGGGCGAACAGGAAACGCCTCCTACGAGCGACGGCCTCAAGGTCGGACTGATCGGCGGGGTGGTCGGCTGGGGTCCAGCGGCCAGCGAAACGATCCGTGCGGCGACCGGCGTGAAATACGCGAGGCTCAGCCCGAGCGCTGAAGGCTGGGGTCCCGCCGGAGAAATGGTCGCGGACGGCATCACGCCGCTGCTGCTCTACAACCCGGCAACTCCGCTCGCCGACGTGTCTCCTGCCCAGGTCGCTGAAGGCGTCGAGAGCTACGTGCCCCACATGCGGGAACTGGGCCTCACCGAAATCGAGCTCGGCAACGAGGTCTACTATCACGGCTCGTACGCTTCGACATATGCCGCCGACTATCGCGCGGCACACGAAGCGCTCGCCGGTAGCGGGATCACGCTGATCGCCGATGCCTGGACCGACGCTGTACAGCCGAATGGTGAATGGTCGCAGTGGGAATCCGGGGGTGGCTGGTGTGTGCTGTTCGTCAAGGCGCTGGGCTATGTGCCCGATGCCTGGAGCTTCCATCCCTATGGACCGATGAACGCCGACGGCTTCGGCTCGGGCGCCGACCGGCCCGGTTGGGCAACCGTTCCGCGCATGATCAGCTATATGAAGGCCGATCACGTCTACGCGCCGCTCAACATCACCGAGGTCGGCCAGCCCACCTACGAGGGAACCGACGGCAACACGTCGGTCACCGAAGCCGAACAGGCCCGCGACGTAAAGCAGTACCTCGACCAGTCGGCCGAATGGGGACTCGCCAGCATTTACCTCTATGAGGGCATCGACACAGGTGAAGGAGGCTACGGCCTGTACAAATGGCCCCTCCAGGCCAAGCCCTCGGCGGCCGCCTTCGCCGAAGCGCGCGCAGAAGTCGAAAGCGATCGCGCAGGTGCTGACCAGCTCGTGACGCCTGCTCCGGGCGCCGGTGGCACACTGACCGGCTGATCGAGGGAGCCGGTCCGCAAATGCGGGTCCACTACGTGCGCCCGCTTGGCATCGGCGTGTCGCGCTCGGATTGCGCCCGTGACCGTCGCGCTCGGATTTGGGTCCGTGGCGTTATAGGCGACTGGTAGAGTCCGACGCGATGCCGCAGACGAGCCCGGTGACGTTGCAGATCAACGTTGCGCCGGTGGACCTGCCGCATGCCAGCGACATCCTGCCCCACCAGATGCGGGCGTGGGGGGGTCAGGTCGAGGAGATCCTGTTCACCTTCGATCTCCACCGCACTCCCCGTGGCGGACAGTTTGGGGAGGGCTGGGACGAGCGCCGCACGCCCATGCGCGAACTACTCGAGCGGCTCTGCCGCGAGCATCCGGGCGCGCGCATCGCAGAGGTCGACTATGCGCCCGAGCGCATGCAGAGACTCGCCGACGCCTTCACCGCGGGATCGCCGATTCCCGCGAAGGACACGAAGGGCGCGCCGTTCTATCCGTACCTGTATGGATTGCACGAGGCGCGCAACGATCTCGTCTTGCACCTCGATTCCGATCTCATGTTCGGCGGAGCCAGCCAAACCTGGATCGAGGAGGCGCAGACGCTGCTCACCGGTCACGGTGATGTGCTCGCCTGCAGCCCGCTTCCCGGGCCACCTACCGCCGATGGCAGCTTGCACCGCGAGACCGCCCCGCGATTCGACTACAGCTCTCCCGCATACATCTTCAAGACGCTCAGCACGCGTCTGTTCCTGATCGATCGCCAGCGCCTGCGCGAGCGCGTGTTGCCGCTGCGCCTGCTCGGCCCGATCCGCCCGATCAGCGGCGCCAAGGCGCGCCTGCACGGCAATCCGCCGTACCGAGCTGCCGAGCTGTCGATCAGCGAGGCGATGTCAGCGGCTGGCCTGCATCGAGTCGACCTGCTCGGCGCTCCCCCGGGCATGTGGTCGCTGCATCCGCCCTATCGCTCGCAGGAGTTCTACCGCGCCCTCCCGGGCCTGATCGAGCGGATCGAGAACGACGATATCCCCGAGGCTCAGCACGGCGACTATGAACTGAACGACAGCATGTTCGACTGGTCGCACGCGCGCCGGCGCAGCAAGGTGCGCCGGCTGTGGGCCTGACTCAAAGCAGCCGCATGCGCGGCTGACTCGAGCGGCCAGCATGGCCGATCGTCCACGGCCAGCACTGCCAATCGCCGACGGCCAGCACTGCCGATCGCCCATGTACACTCGCTCCCGGGAGTGGCTGGCGAGAGCACGCGACATTGACCTCACGGCTAAGCCGCATCGGCCGGTCGATCCGCAAGGCGCTTGTCGGCGCGTGGCTCTCGCGCCACGCCACGCGACCGATCTGGCAGCTGCCGGTCGTCGGCAATCTTCGCGCTCGCATCGTGCGCGCCCCGGGCGCGCGGATCGAGGTCGGACGACGACTCTACCTCGGCGACGCGCCGACCTACGTCGGCTTCGTGGCGCGTGGGATGGTCACGGCGATCGAATTGCAACGCGACGCCGAGCTGATCGTCGAGGGAGGTGCACGCCTCGGCGACGGCACCAAGATACTGGTCGGTCCGGGTGCCGCCGTGACGATCGGGGATGACACCCACATCGACGGCGACGCACGTGTCATCTCTGCGGTCAGGGTGTCGATCGGCAGCGGTTGTGCGATCGCGTGGGACGTGCTCATCATGGACACCGACTTTCACAGGGTCGACGGGCGCGACAGCGGCGACGCGCAGGTGACCGTCGGCGACGGCGTATGGATCGGAGCGGGTGCAAAGATATTGAAGGGCGTCACCGTTGGCGACGGCGCGATAATCGCCGCCGGAGCAGTCGTCACACGCGACGTTCCCGCACGGGCTCTGGTCGCGGAAAATCGCGGGCGCGTAATCCGTGAAGATGTCACCTGGGAGTGATTCGCGCGGCGGGTTCAGGCTCGGCGATCATCGGCCACGCAGGGCGCTGACTGCGTCGAACACGAAGCGTTCCTGATTAGCGAGATAGGGGCCGAGACGAAAGGACTGTGCTCGCTCGTAGGCGCGCCCTACGCGCGCGGCCGTCTGCTCGGTCTCGCGGACGGTCCTGAGCAGGGCGTCCGCGGCGGCGTTGGCGTCACCGCGCGGGAACAGAAGCGCGTGCTCCTCGTCGATCATTGCCTCTCCGATCCCCCCCACGTCCGACGCGACCAGCGGCACACGCGCCAGCGCCCCCTCGATCATCACCAGGCCCAACGGCTCATCCCAGGTGGATGGGACGATCATGGCGCTCGCGCCTGCGAGCAGCTGGGCCACCTCCTCGGGTGGCACAGGGCCGCGCCAGTTGAGCGCGCCGGCCACATCCAGCTGCTCGGCCAGGCGACGCAGCTCGCGCTCGTAGCTCTCCTCCGCGGGTCCCGCCAGCACCAGCTTGGCTGGGATTTCGTGACGGGCTCGAAGGCGCGCAAGGGCTTCGATCGCGACGCTCACTCCCTTCTGGGGAGTGATCCGACCGACGAACACCAGCTCGGGCCACTCGTTCGGATGGCGCTCGACCGCGGCATAGAGATCGCCGCGCGGCGGTACCGCGTGTTCGACGCGCTCGAGCACCGTGTCGATGAATGGCGGCACCTTCACCAGGCGACGCAGCGCATCGGAGTTCCACGAGACCGCCGTGCGAACCGGCGCGGTCGGCTGCAAGCGCAGCGCCGGCAGCGTGTTCCACGCGCGACACGCGGCTGCCCAGATCGCGCGCGCCGGTGCGCGCCGAGCCGGCAGCAGTTCGCGCATGAACTGGTCGCGCCAGAAGATGCCCCCGAACCAGTGCTCGCACACGCGAAACGCCAGCGGGACCGGACTGTCCGCCAGCACACGCAGTGCAGCGTGGGGAATCGCCGCGCCATTCCAGGCATAGACCAGGTCGGGCCCCCAGGCGAGGGCACGCCGCGCCGCGCGTGTGCCTCCGAGTGCCGCCGCCGGCGCGCGCAATGAGCCCCTGTGATCGGGCGACAGCAGAGTCAGCTCGCGGCGCACCTCGATCCGAGGCCCCACCTCGCCGGCGTACCTTTCGGACCCGCTTGTGAGCACCAGCAGCTCGTGGCGCGCAGCCAGGTGCTCGACGACGGCAGCGCACTCGATCTCGTAGCCCCCGATTGCGTCCGGCCGATAATGCGTTGACACGACCAGAACGCGCATCCGCCGAAACCCTATCCGCGCCCCGCGAGCAATGGGCTACGGTACGGGCGCGCGATGCGTGTGCTCTTCTTCAACGAGGGCAACTCTGGCAGCTACATCATGGGGCTGGCACAGGGAGAGGCGGCGATGCAGGTCGGGCTCGCCACCCGTCCCGAGCTCGAAGCTCATTTTGCCCAGCTGACCCCGATGGATCGCTGGGCCACAGCGCTGGCCGCGCGGCCGGTGCCGCTGCTGAGCCGCGCGAAGCTCGACTTTCATACGCTGCGCTGGCACGTGGTCCAGTCCCTGCGCGCGCGCTCGCAGCTACGCCAGGAGCTACGGGACTGGCCGGCCGACGTCGTCTACGTCAAGACACAATCGATCGCGCTGGCCATGACCGCGCTGATGCGCAGGCTCCCAGTGGTGCTGTCGATCGACGCCACGGTGCGCGACTGGTGGGCGATGCCGGCATGGTCGTCGGCGAACGGCGACTCCGCAGTCACGATCGCTCCGAGCCAGGCACTGGAGCGCCGCGCGATGCGCAGCGCCGCTCTAGTCCTGGCCTGGACGGCCTGGGCGCGCCGGGCCGCCGAACGCGACGCTCCCGGCGCGCGCGTGGTCGAACACCATCCAGGCATCGACCTGCTTCGCTACGCGCCTGCCGCCAAGCGTCCTCGCGAGCGCGTGCGGGTGCTGTTCGTTGGCGGCCGCTTTGTCGAAAAGGGCGGCGAGGACCTGCTGGCGGCACTTGGCGAGAAGATCGGGCGTGAGGTCGACCTGGATCTCGTGACCCCCAGTCCGGTCGTCGAGCGCCCGGGCGTGCGCGTCCACCGGCTCGAAGCGTCGGACCCGGCTCTGCTCGACCTCTATCAGCAAGCTGACCTGCTGGTCCTGCCGACCTACGGAGACACGAATCCGTGGGTCCTGCTCGAGGCGATGGCCTGCGGCACGCCGGTCGTCTCGACCGCAGTGGGAGGGATCCCCGACATGCTCGAAGAAGGCAGGGCCGGGGTGCTGGTTCCCTACGGCGATCGTCATGCGCTCAGGCAGGCGCTCGACGCCTTGCTCGCCGATCCTGACAGGCGCGCCCAGCTGGCCCGGCGAGGGCGGCTGCGCTGCGAGGAGCACTACGACGCGCGCAAGCAGATCGTCCGCTTCGAGGCGTATCTACGCGAGGTTTGCGCCAACGGCAGCTCAGGCTCCTGATCGAGCCTCTCCTTGGGCCTGCTCGGCCAGGAACCCCTCGAGACCGTCCACCTCCACACCGGGCGGCGCCAGCGCGCGCAGCAGGCGTTCCGCGACCGCCTTCCACGTGAACCGAGGGGCGCGGGCCAGCGCGAGCGCGCCCAGGCGCGCCGCGGTCGCGGGCTCGGCCAACTCCAGCATCGCGGCGGCGATCGCGTCATCGTCGCGAGGATCCACGACGATGCCCGCGTCGCCGACGATCGTTCGCGACCCTCCCGAGGTCGTCGCGATCGATGCGAGCCCGGCCGCCTGCGCCTCCGCATACACGATCCCGGCCGGCTCATACAGCGACGGCATCACGAAGAACGTGGCCCGCGCGAACAGCTCCTCCACCTGCTCGCGCTCCGCGGGCTTGGCCAGCGAGAGCACTCCGTGCCCGTGTACGCCGGGCAGACTCTCCAGCGCAGGATGGCCGCCGACCAGGTCGAGCTGTGCCGCGGGCCAGCGCTCGCGCACGCGCGCGAAGGCACGCAGGACGGCGGGTCCGTTCTTGCGCTTCCAGTCGCCGCCCACGAACAGCGCCCGCGGGCGCGACCAGTCGCGCTCGCGACAGGGTGGCTCGTGGTTGCGCCCGGCGCCAACGACGTGCACCTTGTCGGGGCTCACGCCATAGTCCTCGATCGCCGAGCGGGCGGCCCAATCGCTCATGAACGCACACGCGCTCGCGCGCGCGTAACGGGCGCGTATCTGCGCATGCTGTCTGCGCAGGAGTCCTGGGCTCGGATCCCCGATCCACGGCCACGGGAAGTCCTCGACCACCTGCTTGAGGGTCGCGTCCTCGATCGTCACGAACCGGGTCGCACGCGGAAGATCGAAGCCCACGCCGTATTGGACGATCGCGTCCACGGGCCCGAGGCGGGCCAGACCGCGGCGCGCTCCCCACGCCCGCGCGATCGGCATCACGGGCGTCATCCCGCGCGTCATGCGCAGCTCGTGGCGCCGCTGTCGCAGCCGCTCGGGGTGTGCGAGGTCGCGCGGACGCAGGGCAATCGCGACGAGCAGCCGTTCAAAGGAGATCTGCGCGTGCGGCCCGAGGTCGCCGCGCAGCGCCAGGGCCTGTACACCGGCCTGGCGCAGCCCCCCGAGCAGCGCCGACGGGCTGCCGGAGTAAGCAGCCACATCGGCCGGGTCTCCTCCGCAGGTCACGGCGATTCGGGCCGCGACCGGACGATCAGAAGGCATTCATCGGATCGCGTCGCAAGAGCGCTCGCAGCTCGTTCGGACGCAGCGCACGCAGGGCGAACAGTGCTGCCAGCTGGGCGACGCTGGCGGCGATCAGCAGCCCGATCACGTTGACGCCGAGCTCACGGAGCGCCAGCGTCACTCCCGCGGACACCGCAGCGGCCAGCGCAACTCGCAACAGACGCCCGAACTGCAGGCGCTGTGCGAGCCGGCGCAGCACGGCCCGGCCCGTGAGCGTCATGATGAACGCCTCGGTCACGAGCGTCACCCACGCCGCCGCCATGTATCCGTAGGGCGGCACCAACACGAGGTTGAGGGCTACATTCAGACATAGCGCCGCAAGCGCATAGCGCGCGAAGCGGCTCTGCAGACCGAGCACGAGTGTGAACACGCCCAGCGCGTAGCCAAAGCAGATCAACACGAAGGCGCCCATCAGGATCGGCAGCGCAGCGCTCGCTTCGACGAAGTGCGGGCCGTAGATCAGTTCCATCAACGGGCGTGAGGCGACGAGCGTGAAGCCCAGTGCCGGCAGCGCGAACATCGCGAGCACATCCAGCGCGAACTGCAGCAGCCGCCGGGCATCGCCGATACGACTGGGGTACAGGCGCGAGACGATCGGCATCAGCGTGACGACCAGCGAGAGCGGGACGAACCCCGCCTGTTCGACGATCCGGCAGACCGAGCCATACAGGCCCGCGGCGCTCGATCCCGAGATCGTGTAAACGATCAGGCCGTCGATCTTCGCGTAGGCCAGGATCAGCAGGCTGCCGATGCTCAATGGCACGGCCGTGCGCACGAGCTCGCTCCAGAGCCTGCGCGTGCCGCGAATCGGGATCTTGACGCGCCGCAGCGCGATCAGCGCTTCCATCGATGTCGTGAGCGCGGCGATCGCGGTCAGGGCCACCGCGTAGATGACCAGATTGCTGCCCGAGCTCGCGACCAGGATCACGGCGGTGGTCCACAGCACGCTGTTGAGCGTCATGGTCAGCATCGGCAGGTCGTTGCGCGCCTGAAGCTGAAACACGGCGCCCAAGGCCGCTGCCCCGGCCAGCAGCCCCTGCAGGGCGACGATGATGCCGGCGACCAGCATCTCGGTGCCGTGTGCCACGAGCGCCACGACGACGATGCTCCCCAGCGTCGTCGGCACCGACAGGGCGAGGCGGATGCTCACCAGCGCCCCCAGCCAGCGCGAATCCTGGTCGGCGGCAGCCCGCCGCACCGCCACCTGCAGGAACCCGAGGTTGTTCAGGTTCCCGAGCAGGCCCGGGATCAGCAAGATCGTGGTCCACTCGCCGAAACCGCCGGTTCCGAGCTTGCGAGCCAGCACCGCTGTTGCCACGACGCCGAGCAGCAGGTTCAGCAGCCGGGCCACCACCTGCACGAGGACGTCCGCCGTGGCCCGCCGGGCATGCACCGGAGCTGAAATCACCGGGCCCGACGCCGGCGCCTGCGCGCTCAGGTCCGCGGACTGGCTGTCGCTGCTCATGGTGTCGGCCATCGGGCATCATGACAGCAGTGCAGACGGTCGCTACCGACACCGGGTCGCGCGCGACCCTCTCCGCCTGCATCATCGCCCGTGACGAGTCGGCCAGCCTGGAGGGCTGCCTGGCGAGCGTCGCGTTCTGCGACGAGATCGTGCTCGTCGACTCCGGCTCCACCGACCGGACCACGGCGATCGCACGCGCGGCCGGGGCGCGCGTGGTCGAGCAGCCCTGGCTGGGCTTCGCGGCCCAGCGCAACGTCGCGCTCGACCATGCGACCGGCACGTGGGTGTTGGAGATAGACGCCGACGAGCGTGTCACCCCGGAGCTTCGTCGCGAGATCGAGCGCTTTCTCGCCGCCTCGCCAAACGGCGCGCAGGGCCGCGTGGACCTGGCCGGCCTGCCCTTGCGCGAGATCTTCCTCGGCCATCCGCTCGGCCCGGCCGCGAAGTACCCCAAGTATCGCCACCGGCTGCTGCGTCGTGGCGCATATCGCCACGACGAGGCGCGGACGGTCCACGAGGGGTTCATTCCCGAAGGAGCCGTGCAGCCGCTGGAGGGCGACCTGACCCACCTGCTCGCCTCGACCTGGAGCGAGGCGGTCGCCGACGCGTGGCGCTACGCGCGCCTGGAGGCCGGACAGCTGCAAGGACGCTGTACCCTCGTGGCGTGGCTCACGGGCGCGCTGCTGCGGCCCGCCGCCAAGTTGCTCTATCGATTGATGATTGACGGCGGCTGGCGGGACGGATGGCCGGGACTCGCCAGGATCTCGTTGGACTGCGCAACCGACACGGTCGTCTGGACGCGCCATCTGCTGGGCCGTCGCGGCGCGGAGCTCGGAGCCTCCGGCGTCGCCGGCGGCGCCCACTACGGCTCGCGCAGGGTTCGACGCGGGCCGCTGCGAGCGCTCGGTGTGATCGCGGACACCAGCTCGGCCGCGGAGGCCGAGTGCTGGCTTGCAAGCGCTCAGGCCGCCGGCGCCGATGTCGCCCTGATTGGACCCCATACCTGTGTGGCGGGCGAGCCGGTCGATGCTCATGATGGCGGTGTCGAGCCGGCCGGGACGCACCCGGGCCAGGCGGGCGAGCCGGTCGATGCTCATGATGGCGGTGTCGAGCCGGCCGGGACGCACCCGGGCCAGGCGGTCGAGCCGGTCGATGCTCATGATGGCGGTGTCGAGCCGGCCGGGACGCACCCAGGCCAGGCGGCCGAGCCCATCTACAGCCCACTGCCCGGCCCGGTTCGCGTTCGCCAACTCGCTCGAAGCGGACCGCTGGCCCTGATTCGCGCGCTGGACGCCGAGGACCAGTTGCGCCCCGCCGACGCCGTCGTGCCCTTCGGCTGGCGGGCCCGGCTGCTGATGCGCGGCGTCCCCGGCGGGCTGCGCGGCGAGCTGTCGCAGATCACGCAGGAAACCGACCCCGCAACGGTGAACTGGAGAGTCCGCGAATCGTCCGCGGTCGATCACCGATGAGCCAGCTGCGCGACCTGTACATGACCACCAGCGCCCCCGCGCTCAGCACCGGGCGAGACATGCGCACCTACACCTGCATCAGGGCGCTCGCGACGCTCCGGCCCGTTGATCTGGTCTACGTTCCGCACGATGCCGACGAGCCCAGCGAGGCATACCTGGAAATAGAGAACCTTGAGTTTCACAAGGTCGAGCCCTCGCGCGGGGCGCGCCGCGCGGCGCTCTATGCGAGCAAGCGCATTCGTGGGATCCCGGCACGCTGCTGCCGCGGAACCAGCCCGGAGCTGATCGCAACCGGTCACGAGCTCGCCCAGCGCCCCGACCGCGGCCGCGTCATCGTCGCCGACGCCAACTCGGCCACGGCCATGATGTCCCTGGCTCGGCGACGGCCGATCATCTACAACGCTCACAACTTCGAGCCCGACTACGTGCGCAGTCCGATCCTCGGCAACCATGCGCTGGCTCGCGCGACGCGGCGCCGATACGAGCGCAAAGTGATCTCGCTCGCCTCGGAAACGTGGATGGTCAGCCAGGTGGACGTCGAATCTGCGCGCAAGCTCGTTCCCACGGCAACGGTGCGTTACGTTCCGAATGTCGTGGATGTGAGAGCGATACTCGCCGAGACAACGAAGCCCACTCCCGATCATCCGGCCACTGGAGGCAGCATCCTGATGGTGGGCGACTTCACCTACACGCCGAACTGCAGCGGACGAGAACTGCTCGTCAACTCCGTGCTCCCGCTGGTCTGGCAGTCGCTTCCGGCAGCCCGTCTGACGATCGCCGGACGCGGCATGGACGATTGGCGCGCGCCGGATCCGCGCATAGAGGTGCTTGGATTCGTCGACAGCCTGGCCGGACTGTACGAGCAGGCGGACTGCGTGGTCGTGCCGATCACCGAGGGCGCCGGCAGCTCATTCAAGTTCATCGAAGCGCTCGCATATGGCGTCCCCGTCGTCGCGACGCCGAAGGCGGCGCGTGGCCTGGGCGTCGTCGCCGGAGTCCACTACCGCGAGGGGGACGATCCCGCCACGCTCGCCCAGGCGATCGTCGACGTGCTCCGTGAGGGCGGCGCCGAGATGGTCGCCGAGGGGCGGCGGCTGGTCGAGCGCGAGTACTCGATCGAGGCGCTCGCCGAGCGTATCGCCGCATGACCGCTCCGGGTCGCTGGCTGGCCAGTGCGGCGGGCACCCTGCTCGGCCGGCGCTATCCATTCGTCCTCTGTTACCACGGCGTCGGGCCCGTGCCCGCCGGTGGCGATCCGTGGCGCCTGTTCGTCAGCCGCGAGCTCTTCGACCACCAGCTCGACGTGATCGAGGGGCAGGGGTACAGGCTGCTGACGGTGGCGAAGCTGTGGCAGCTGATGCGCGACGGCTCAGACACCGCATGCAGGGCTGCGATCACGTTCGACGACGCCCTGGTCAGCACCGCGCGCGAGGGCATACCGGCCCTGCTCGATCGCGGGCTGCCTTGCTCGATGTTCGTCAGCACCGGTCTCATGGGCAAGGCCCATCCCGAAGTGAATGGCGCGATGATCATGACCCCGGCTGAAGTCCTCGATCTTGCCCGGGCGGGCGTCGAGATCGGAGCGCACTCGGTCGACCACGTGCGCCTGGATGACCTCGCATACGCCGAGGCTCTCGACCAGCTGCGGCGCAGCAAAGCCGCGCTCGAGGATCTGCTCGGCAAACCGGTCGCATCGATGGCCTACCCATACGGGCGAGCCAGCGACCAGACCGTCCGCGCTACTCGGGAGGCCGGTTACGAGCTCGCATGTGCCTGTGCCGGACCCGGTCCGTGGCAATCGCTTCGCATCCCGCGCGAGCCGATCTACTCCTCGATCACGCCGCTGCGCCTGCGACTGAAGATGGCCGGGCTGTACGGGCCGGCGCATGCGCTCAACCGTGTGCACGTGTCCGCGCCGTCCCCGACTATGTAAGGCATGGATCGCAGCAGGTGTTGCCGGGCTTTCCGGTCCAGAGGCCGTTGAAAAATGGAAGCACGTACGGGGGCCGGAGTGCACGCTGAGGCACCGGGACCGGCCGCTGCGGCCCAAACCAGCTTGAAGGGGCGCGACATCGTGTGCGTCGGCTTCTCCGACTGGCACACAGATCTCCTGACGAACCAGCAGCACCTGCTCGTGCGCGCCGCGCATGAGAACCGGATCCTGTTCGTCGAGTCGCTCGGACTGCGCCGGCCCCAGCTCGCCTCACGCGACGTGACGCGAATCGGCAGGCGCCTGCGCAGCGCGCTGCATCCGTTGCGCGAAGTCGACGGACTGCACGTGCTGTCACCGTTGGTCCTGCCGCTTCACTCCAACGAGCTGCTGCGCTCCGTGAACGCGATGCTGCTGCGCCGGTTCGTGATGCGCGCGGTCACCGAGCTGCAGCTGCGAGACCCGCTGCTGTGGTCGTTCGTGCCACAGGCAGAGGCGCTGATCGACGTGCTCTCACCCTCACAGACGCTGTACTACATCGACGACGACCATGCCGCCAAGGCCGGAATCGACGCCGACAGCTTCCTCGCCGCGGAGGCGCGCTTCGCGCGCCGGGCCGATGCGGTGCTCGCCAGCGCGCCTGAGCTCGTCACGCGGATGCGCACGCTCAACTCCAATGTTCACTACGCCCCCAACGTGGCCGATACACGGCTGTTCGCAACCGCGCTCGAACCGGGGCCCGTCGATCCGGCCATCGCCGCACTGCCCGAGCCGCGGATCGTGTTCGTGGGCGCGATCGTTGCCGTCAAGATCGACATTCCGCTGGTGACCGAGCTCGCGCGCCTGAAGCCCGATTGGACCTTCGCGTTCGTCGGTCCCGTCGGCCCCGGCGATCCACGAACCGACGTACACGGCCTCACCGGGCTGCCCAACGTTCGGATGCTCGGCTACCGACCATATGAGCAGCTGCCGAGCGTGCTGCGCGGCGCCGACGCGGCGATCGTGCCGTACCACCTGGACGGCGAGATGCGCAGCGTGTTCCCGATGAAGATCTACGAGTACCTCGCCGCCGGCCGCCCGGTCGTGGCGACGCCGCTGGACACGCTCGTCGACACTCCGGACGTTCTCAAGGCCGCCACCGCCCAGGAGTTCGCGGCGCGCGTCCAGGACGCGATCGAACACGACACGCCCGCCGCGCGACGCGAGCGCTCGCAGCGCGCGCAGTCGCACTCGTGGGAGTCGCGCCTGGATCAAATCGCAGAAGCGCTCGGCTGACCCCAGGCGCGGCGGGCTGGTCCGGTTGGCGGCCGTGGCGCGCCAGGCGCGCGAGCGCTCGCCGGAAAGCGCGGGCGCCGGGCTGTCGCAGGTCTGCTGACTGCCGTCTCAGCGTCGCACGGTCTGCGGCAGGCGCGCGAGCTCCTGCTCGAGCGCGCGATCGACGAGCTCGTGCACCTGGCGCTGCAGCCACAGCGGCGTCAGCGTATGCGTGTCCGCCGAGGTTCCGCGGATCGCGATCTCGATGTTCGGCCAGCTCGCCATGCGCTCGAGCAGGCCTCTTGCGGCAAGTTCTCGATGCAGAGGCTCGCGCCCGGTGAACAGCAGCAGAGCATGCTGACCGCGCTCCTGCAGGCGTTCGAACATCGCCGCCAGCTCGGCGGTCCGATCGAGACCATGCGCCCTGGGTGCGCCTGTGAAACCCCCGCCGAGTCGCGCGCGCAGGCGCCGCGGCGTGCGCGCGGCTCGCAGGGCGAGCGCGCGGGCGGTTTCGATGTGCCGCGCGAGGTCCAGCTCGCCACGCAGCGCCTTGCGCCAGGTCGAACCGAGCAGCACCCGTTCTCGGAGCTCGCGCGCGCGGCGCACGCCGTACACCGCTTCGTCCCAGATCAGCGAGCGCGTGTTGAGCAGGATCGCCAGCCGCACGCGCTCGTCCTCGAGCGCCGTGCGCATCGACCAATAGCCGCCGGCGCACAGGCCGAGCACGACGAACCGCTCCGGCAGGCCGTGAGCGCCGAACACTTCGAGCGCCGCGCGCATCTGCGGGCCGTACGCCGGTTTGTAGATCCCGGCCACGTGCGCGAGCGCGGCGGCGTCGCCATCGGAGTCGCCGATCCCACCGAGGTCGAACCGCAGCGTCGGCACGCCCCGCGCCGCCCAGCGGCGCGCGATCTCCACCCACATGCGGTTCGGCCCGATGTGGCGCTGGGCGCCCGCGTTGACCAGCACCGCCCCGAGCTCCGTGCGCTCGCCGAGGGACTCGGTGAGGATCCCGAACAGCGGACCCTCGGGGGCCTGCACGGTGATCGGACGCTCGCGCAGCTCGACGCCCGCGTGGCTCAGACGCAGCTCGTCTTGCGAGCTCGCCTGCGCTCGGGAGTTGCGTGCTGGGGAGGCCTGCGCTGGGGAGTCGTGTGCTGGGGAGGCCTGCGCTGGGGAGTCGTGTGCTGGGGAGTCGTGTGCTGGGGAGTCGTGTGGTGGGGAGTCGTGTGCTGGGGAGGCCTGCGCTGGGGAGTCGTGTGCTGGGGAGGCGACGGTGATCGGGGCGGCGTCCAGCTCGCCCGATGCCGCCTCCGCCTCGACCGACATGCTTTCAGCCGTGACTCCTTCTCCCTCCCTCAGCCACGAATCGACGGACTCGAACACCGCCGTCGGCGGACGAGCTTCCTGGGGCTCGACCGTCATCGCCCCGAAGCCCGGACCGTCCGCCACCGTGACGGCCGTTCCCGCCTGTTCGAGGGCGGCGCGCAGGCGCTCGTCGGCCTTCAGGCCGTCGCGTCCCAGCAGCAGCGCGCGTCGCGGTCCGCGGGCCCTCGGTGCCACGTCCGCGAGATCGAGACCCCGCAGCTCGGCAACCGTGGCGGCGCTGAGCAGATAGCCGTTCGCCACCAGCGCGCCATCCTCCAGCCGGGGCGGCTCCGCCGCCTCCTCGTCCCGGTCGGGGTCGGGTGCGTCCCGGTCGGGGTCGGGTACGTCCCGGTCGGGGTCGGGTACGTCCCGGTCGGGATCGGGTATGTACGCGACCTCCAGCGCCGCGAACGCCCGCAGCTCGCGCACCAGCGCGCGCCCGCGCGCCGGCACCTGCCACAGCACCAGCTCCTCGATCGGTGCCCCCTGCAGCGCGGCGCGGCACGCGAGCATGCCGCCGAGGCCGATGCCGATCGCCACCACCTCGCCGGCGTTGCCCGCCTGCCGCAGCCACGACGCGCCATTCGCGACCGCCTCCGTCCAGGCCGCGAGCCGGCCCGGATCGCCGGGATCACCGGCGCTGTCGCCGCTGCCCGGCAGATCGAGGCGCAGCGCCGAGTACCCCGCGCGCGCCAGGTGCTCGGCCCAATCGCGGCGACTGCGATACGAGCACATGTCCTCCCAGCCGAACGGCGGACAGATCAGCACCGCTTGCCGCTCGTGCGGCTCCGCCCCCGCGTGAAAGGCCGCGAACGCCGGCTGCCCGCCCGTCTGCAGATACACGAATCTTGGCGCCGGCAGCACCTGCGCTGCCCTCGGCCCCGGCTCCGCCTCGGGTGCCGGCATGGGGGAGGCGCCGATTCCCGGCCGATCCTGCCGATCGCCGCCTGAGCCGATCATCGCTGCACGGTCCTGATCATTCCTGCCCGATCCTGATCACCCCGTTCATGTTCACCGCCCCGATGCGCGCTCCCTGCAGCGACGGCTCGGCCGCCAGCGGCCGCAACGCCACGATCCGCTCTCCGCCCGGCTCGATCGAGAAGCCGTCGTCGCTCGGTGCGTACCCGGGCGCGTGCACGCGCACGCCGTACGCCAGGCGCCTGCTCGAGACCGCGAGCTCGATTGCGCGATCGGGGAGCCCACGCGCGCGCGCGCGCGTGTGCGCCGCCAATCCGAGGCGCTCCGGCGTCTCGCGCTCGAGCGGCCAGCCGGATGGGAAGCGCATCGCCTGTGACAGCACCCGCGCGCGCCCTCGCTCGCCGCTTTCGCCGCCGCGATCGGGCTCGCCTGTGCGCTCGCCCTGCTCGCCTCCGGGCTGGGTGTGCTCGCCGTAGCCTGCGCTGCCTTCGCGCTCGTCCTGCTCGCCTGCGGGCTGGGTGTGCTCGCCGTAGCCTGCGCTGCCTTCGCGCTCGTCCTGCTCGAGCGTCACGACGATCGTGTCGTTCACGCACGGCCCGAAGCGATACGACCACCCGGCGTCCACGAAGTGGCCCACCACCGCCTCGACGTTCCACTCGCCGCAACCGTGCGCTCCCAGCTGCACCGGCACGCTGGCCTGCTCGGTCACGTGCTCGCGTTCGCGATACAGCGCCACGCGCAGATTCGCGCTCAGCGGCTCTGGCCGATCGTTGGCCACGTGGGCCACCACGCCGCCGAGCTGCTCGTCGGTCGTCCAGACGGCCACCGGCGCCAGCAGCCGCTTGAGGTGGTGGTAGGCCGGCTTCGCACGGCCGCGGCTGTCGAGCAGGCCCCAGCCCGCCCCCGGCAGCAGGTCGTGCAGCCACAGCACCAGCGCGCCCCTGCAGGGGGAGCCCTCTCGGCGCCACTCGCCGAACACCTCGGCCAGGATCTCGCCCGTCAGCATGCGCGAAAGCTCCAGGTAGCGACCGTGGTCGAAGCCGCGCAGCTCCCCTGCGTCAACGCCGAACAGCCGTTGCAGATAGTGGTCGCGGATGTCCTCGAAATCCCAGTCGGCACCGTTCTCGCGCGGAATCCCGGCCTTCCAAACCGGGTGATGTCCCACCAGCCGCTCGGGCGCGTCGGGCGCCATCTCCTCGATGCTCTCCTCCCCCGGCACGTGCGAGAAGGCAAGGCTCTCGGCCGCGAACCGCACCCCTGCGCGTCTTGCGTCCTGCAGCGGCAGCTTGTAGCAGCCGACGCCATAGTAGGTGCCGACGCCCTGGCCCGGCCGGAACGGCAGATCGCCGCCGCACGGAGCGCTCGGGATGTACAAGCTGTCCACGCCGCTCTCGCCGACCAGCCCGGGCAGCAGCTCGCCGAACAGCTCGCCTCGGCCCAGCGCCGGGTCCAGCCCGTTCATCGCCACCTGCTGCTCGACCTCGCTGTTGCCGCACAGCACCGCCAGGCTCGGGCGCCCGCCGAGGGCGTCGAGCACCATCTGAGCCTCGCGCGCCACGGTCGCCCGAAAGCCCTCGTCGGCCACCGGGTAGTCGAGGTTGGCGAACATGAAGTCCTGCCACACCAGAATGCCCAGCTCGTCGCAGAGATCGTGGAAGCTCTGACTCTCATACGCGCCGGTACCCGGCACGCGCAGCATGTTCATGCCGCCGTCGCGCACAAGGACCAGCGCCGCGCGCAGAGCCTCCTCCGGCGGCGCGAGCCCGACCGGGTCGGCCGTGGTCCAGACCGCACCTCGGGCGAACACCGGCACGCCGTTCACATGCAGATCGAGCCCGGCCTGCTCGACATCATGCTCGGTCCGCGCCCCAAAAGACAGCTCCCGAAAGCCCACCCTGCCCGCGTCCGCGGAGCTGGTCCAGCCCTCACCGCTCACCAGCAGCCGCACATCGTGAAGCGCCGGCTCTCCGTGCGTGTGGGGCCACCAGCGCTCCACGCCCGGCACGTACAGCTCGCCGACGGCCGTAACAAGCCCTGTTTCGGGCGTCTTCCCATCGTCCGCCCCGTTGGCGCCGCTCGCACGGACTGCGTTCACGCCGAGCCGCGCTCGGTGTGTCCCGGATGCGCCGCTCAGCTCGACCTCTACCGTCTCGACCCTCCGTCCGCCGAGTCCACGCAGCTGCGCCCGCACCGCCAGCACCCCGTCGTTGCCCTGCAGCCGCGGTCGCATGCTCATCTGCTCAACCTCAACACCACGTGTGCGCTCCAGCCACACCGGCCGCCACGGACCCACCGCCGCCGGCCCGGGCGCGATCCCCGGACAGCGTCCCAGCAGCATCGTGCGAAAGAACCGCAGGTTGCCCTCGGCCACGAGCCGCGTACGCCAGCGCGCGCGCGGGCGCCGGCGCACGCGCAGCAGCGGCCCCAGCGCCCGGCAGCGGATCGCCAGCTCGTTGCTCGCGCTCAACCGCCCGCCCACGTCGACCCTGTGCCTCGCGAACATCGACTCGCTCTCGAGCACCAGCTCGCCGTTCAGGAACACCTCGGCCACGGTCGCGATCCCGTCCATCCGCAGCCACACTCGCTCGCCGTCGGCCTGCGGCTCGGCCTCGAAGCTCGTGCGAAACCACCAGTCCTCGCCGTCGAACTCATACGGCTCCCCGCAACGCCAGACACCCGCGTCCTGAAACGCCAGCGCCGCCGTCCCCGGCACCCGCGCCGGCAGCCAATCGAGCCCGTCCGCGCCGCCCGGCTCGGAATGCAGGTCGGGCGCACACCGCGCCGCCTGCCAGCCCTCGCTCAGGTCGCGCGCGTCGTGCCCGTCCACGCTCGGCCGGCGCGCGGTATTCACGCCGGCGGCGGGCACGGTCCCGCTCACGCCAGCACGCCGGCGAGCTGGCTCATGGCCTCCTCCCAGCCGCCCGCCAGCGTCTCGAGCGTCCCGCCGGGATCGAACGCGCGGCGACGCGCCAGCCTGAACGACAGGATCTTCGAGCCCTCCACGATCCGCTCGAGCGCCGCACACGCGCCCGCGGCCTCGTCACCGAGCAGCCACCGCGCCTGTGCTCCCGCGACCTCGAATGCGGACCCCACCATCCGCACCGTCGCGAACGCATACGCGTGGTACGCCGCCGCGTCGCCCTCGAGCAGCCGAGGCAGATCCTGCTCCAGCTGCTCGCCGAACCGCACGAACGGGTTCGATCCCGGGCGGCGTTCGAGATGGCCGCGCAGCAGCCCCCGCGCCCGCGCCCGCAGCTTCTCGCCGCGCAGCGGCTCGCCCGCGTCGAACCGCACCAGCTCCGTATAGGGCGGCAACACGTCCTCGGACCACTCTCCCCCGATGCGAAACACGCCGCGATAGTCGTCGCCGGACAGCTCGTGCAGGCCAGCCGCGTGGAAATAGCGCAGCCGCTCGCCCGCAGGATCGATCGCCTCCACCACCACCGAGGTCTTGACGTGTTCGCGGCCGTAGCTCGTCGCGGCCGTGTCCGGCAGATACCACGAGTCCAGCTCGACGATCAGCGTCCGCCCTGCCGCGATCTGCTCGGCCGCCTGCTCGGGCAGCGGACGGTAGGGCTGCATCTCGTGGACGTCCACGCCGAACAGCGCCTCCAAGTCCTCGACGTAAGGCTTGAAGAACGTCCACTGGTCGCCCTCGAAGTCCATCCGCAGCGTGCACCCCATCGCCGCAAGCGGCTCCTCGCCGCGCGCGTGCAGCAGCTCGACGATCACGTCGGTGTAGCAGTTGGTTTCGATGTACGTCCGCTGCGGTGAGTGCAGGGCGTGGGGGCTATAGCTCGCCGGGTCGAGCCCCAGCAGGCTCACCAGTCCTGTCATCGTCGCGCCCATCGCTCATCCCGTGTTCGCCTCGGCCTGTGCCGCGTGGGC
The DNA here is from genome assembly GCA_035507415.1 of Solirubrobacteraceae bacterium. Classification (GTDB taxonomy): domain Bacteria; phylum Actinomycetota; class Thermoleophilia; order Solirubrobacterales; family Solirubrobacteraceae; genus Palsa-744. The sequence continues at coordinate 13,515 of DATJOF010000067.1, read as the reverse complement.
CGCGCCGTTCAGGGACCGGCCGGCCGCTCCCCACAGCCGCTCGCGCACGGCCTGCGGCCAACCCGCCGGCTCGAATCCATGCATGCGCAGCAGCGCGATCGTGATCCGCTCGAGACCGAACCCCAGACACGCGGTGTGCGCCGTCCCGCCGCCGGCCAGCTCGATCCCGTACGCCCCCGTGAAGTGCTCCTGGTGGTAGTTGAACGACGCCACCGCCGTCGGCTCGGGCCCGGCGATCTGGGTCAGCACCTCGAACTTCAGCTGCTGCTCGCGCTGGCTGGCCGCGAGCATCCGCCCGCTGCGCCCGAAGAACGGGTCGCTCGCCACCTCGAGCTCGACCTCCAGGCCGATCCCGCCGAGCAGCTCCAGCGCGCGCTCGCGCCACTGCTCGCGCCATGCCTGCACCGTCTCGGGCTCGCCGATCCGAACCATCTCGCGCTGGTGGAACATCTGCAACCGCGCCGGATCTCCGGAAGGCTCGTGCCTGAACACATACGAGCCGCCCGCGTCGATCGTGACCCCGCCTGCCGGCAGCGCCCCGCGCGCGGCGATCGCCGGATACACCGGGTAGCAGGCCGCGGGCGTCAGCACCAGCTCGGTCATCGTCTGGAACTCGCTCCAGTCCTCGTGGCGGCTCGCCCGCTCGTACTGCTCGAGCGCATCCCCCTCGGAGCCGGCGAACGAGAAGATGCTGCCCGCCAGATGCGGAAACGATTTCAGGTACCCGACCGTCTCCAGGTCCCGTCGCGGCATCACCGGAGGAAACCGCAGCTGCTCGGGCGCTTCGCCCGACCCCGCGCGCGTCACCAGCGCGCCGACGGCCTCGCGCACGTCCTCGAACGCGCCCCCGCGACCGTACACGCCGGGCACGCCCGTCTCGATCAGCAGACGCTGCTCGATCAGCGCCCTCAACAGCGCCGCCTGGTCTGCGCTGGCCGGACCCGGCGCCGGCATCAGACCCCCTCCGGCATCAGACGTCCTTGGCGATCAGCAGCAGGCTCGCGTTCGTATGGTGGATCCGCTCGTTCGCGACCATCAAGCAGGCCGACATCGTGTCGCGCAGATGGCGTCCGACGCTGAACGGCGTGTCGTTCTTGAAGCCCATGATCCCGCACACGCCGAGCGCCCCCTGGCACACGCGCGGCGCCTGCTCGGAGGCCGCGATCTTGAGGTTGTTGAAGCGCAAGGCCGACGCCATCGTCCCGAGCCGCTCGCGGCCCGGCTCATCGGACGCCTCGACGAATTCGGTCAACCCCGAGGAGACCTCGGCACGCAGCAGCGACAGCTCGCTCATCAGGTGCGACAGCCGCAACGCGGCCGGCGGAGTCTCGCCGGGACTGCGTTTGGCGGCGGCCCGCACGAACGCGCGCGCGCGCTCGAACGCGTCGGTCGCGATCCCGAGCCACAGGTGCGACCAGAGGATGTGCGACACGGGCACCATCGACTCGGCGCTCACGCGCGGAAACGGCGTCGCCAGCACCTGCTCGGGAGCGATCGTGGCGCTCACCACGTACCCCGGCGAGCAGGTCCCGCGCATTCCCAGCGGATCCCAGCTGCTGTTCTGCTCGAGCTGCAACTGGTCCTTGCGCGCCAGCGCCGCCACCTGGTCGGTCGCCTCGGCGTCGGGGTCGCGCCGCAGCGTCACGAACAGATCGTCGGCATACGCGCCGTAGCTGACCGTCGGCGCCTGCTTCTGAAACGTGCGCATCCCGCCCTCGGCCGGTGTCACGGCCGCCACCGAGCGCCCCATGTCGCCGCCCGTGCCCACCTCGGAGGTGACGCTCGCGACCAGCCGCTGCTCGCGCGCCAGCGCCTGCAGGTACTCCTCGAACCAGTCCGCGTCCTCGAGATGGCGGACGATCGTGACCACCTGGATCTGGTGCATCGCGAACACCATCGCGCTCGCGCCGCAGCGCCTGCCGAGCTCGAAACAGGCCTCGGCGATCGTCTCGAACGCCACACCTCCGCCGCCCAGCTCGGTGGGAACGAACGCCGACAGCGCCTGCGCCTCGCGCAAACCCTCGATCGTCTCGATCGGAAAGCGCGCCTCGCGGTCCACGGAATCGGCATTCGGCGCAGCAACCTCGTCGGCCACACGGATCACCGCGCCCATGAACGCCTGATCGCGAGTCTGGTCGCGCGCGACTGACACGCTCATGACACCGCTGGCTCGGCGCGCAGCTCTTGCAGCGCCGCCTCGATCGCCGAGATGCTTTCGAACACGCTCCGCTTGAGCATGCGGTCGGGGAACTCGACGTCGAAATGATCCTCGAGCGCCAGCATCACGTTCACGCTCGCATGCGAAGTCATGCCCGCGTGGTAAAGGTCGGCGTTTGGCGTGAGCTCGTCGGCATCCATCGAAAGACGCCCGTGTTCAGCGATGATCTGGCGGATCTCCTCAGTCATGCGCTCATTATCGGATCGCTGCCTCGAAGACTGAAGTGTAGTCCCGCCGGCCCGCAATCAGCTCTGCATGCGCCTAGCCGCCGGACTGCGCCACCACCACGGCGGCCGCATACTCCCCCTCGTGGCAGATGCTCAGCTCGAAGTCGCTCAGGGCGGCCTCCGCGGCCAGCTCCGCGGCGCGTCCGCTGAGCGCCAGCGTGACCCATCCCGCGCCGTGGCGAACCACCTCGATCGCGTGCCACGGAACCGCCTCGTCGACCGGCCTCAGCACCTTCAGCACCGCCTCCTTGGCCGCGAACCGTGCGGCCAAGCGCTCTGCGATCAGCCCCTCCGCGGTATCGCAGTCGCCCAGCTCGCCGTCTGTGTAGAAACGTTTCAGATAGCGATCGCCGTGGTCGCGAATCGACTCGCGCACCGCATCGACGGACACCATGTCTATACCTACGCGCATTGGCACGGCCCGGAGATCCTCCCACACGCCGCCGCGGAGCCGTTGCGCGTCGTCTACTCGAGCACGATCGTCGTCGTCCGCGCGTAACGACCGAGACCCGGATAGCGGGCCAGCAGACGATCGTCAAATGCGCCGGCGCGATCGGCCAGGCCGCGCTGCCACGCGCGCGGCAGCACGAAGCTGAGCGGCATCAGCGGGATGCTCGTCAGCTCGGCCTCCCTGTGCCAGAAGCCCGGAAACGCCTCCGCGCAAAGCCGCCAGTCCTCCACCGTGAACGGATGCTCGTCGTCGGTCCGAGCGCTCGGTGTCAGCCTGCGCCCGACACGCAGGATCGGGTTGTGGGCGAGCGGCTCGAGGAACACCGCCCGTCCGTTCGGCGCGAGCAGCCTGCGCAGCTCCGCCAGCGCCAAGCGAACGTCGAGATGGTGAAGGATCGCCGTACCCATGATCAGGTCGAACGACCGGTCCGGCAGGCCCGTGTGGTGCGCATCGGCGACTTTCAGATCCACGCGGTCGGCGTAGCCTCCCTGCGCGGCGACCTGCTGTCCGTATTCGATCTCGCCCGCCGAGATATCGATGCCGACGACCTCACTCGCGCCCGCCTCGACGAAATCCTTCGACCCCAGCGCCGGTCCGCAGCCGTACAGCAGCACTCGCTTGCCGCGCGGATCGTAGAGCTCGGTGATCTCCTCGTTGCGATTGAACTCTCCGATCGCCCGCCAGATCAGCTCTCGCAGACGGTCGAAGCGATCGCTTTTGGTGTCGTAGAAGACGCGCTCGCGATCGACGCGATCGGCCATGTCCGACATGGGCGCAGCCTAGCATCGGCGCCGTGCGGACCTTTCTCCGCGCACGCCTCGTTGCAGGCATCGGATCCGCCGTGCTGGCGCACGAGTCTGTGGCCCGTGCGTTCGCGAATCGCCGCCGCGCCCGCTCCGTGAAGATGCCGCCATCCCGCATCCTGCGGAGATTTTGACCGCAGCTCTTATGAGCTTATTCGCCACTCCACCGCGCGTCGTCGCTAGGTTACGGGCAGGCGGAGTGTGTGCGCGCCGGATCGCCTGCGCGTCAGATCAGCGAACTCGAAGTGGGCCGAACGACGATCTCTGGAAACGCAACGCACGGGGGGTCCGGCGCGTGAGCTTTCGGGCTGGCGCCGTTGCCGCGCGGGCCTTTGCCCGCACCGCCGCCGTAACCGCCGAAGCCCCGGCCGTGCTCGCCTGTGCCGTCTCCGGCGGGATCGTAACCGGGAACCCGAATCAGCCGGTCAGCCGCGATGACGTGATCGCGGCTGCGATCGACGCCGCCCGCGCCGGGGCCAGCGTCGTGCACGTACACGCGCGCTCCGCCGACGGGCAGATCAGCCAGGCGCCGGAGGACTACCTGGCGATCAAGCAGGCGATCCGCGAGCAGGCCGGCGACGTCCTGCTCAGCTTCACGACCGGCGGGCAGCTCGGCGCGCCGGCCGAGGACTCCCGTCGCTCGCTCCAAGCCGAACCCGACCTGGCCACCGTCACCTGCGGCAGCATGAACTTCGGGCCCGGCGGCGACCTGCTGATCAGCTCGCCGGCCCACATGGCCGAGCTGCTCGAGCAGATGGCGGCCGGTGCAGTCCTGCCCGAGTACGAGTGCTTCGACCTCGGCATGGCGCTCACCGCCGCCAAGCTCGCGAGCTCGGCCGGCGGCCCGCCCGGCATCATGCACATGCTGCTCGGCATCGTCGGTGGCGCGCCGGCCACGCCGGCCACGATCTCGCTGTTCGCGGACCTCGTTCCCAGCGGCGTCCCCTGGATGGTTACGGCGATCGCCCGGCACTTCCCGCTGATGGCCGTCACGCTCGCGCTCGGCGGCCACGTCCGCACCGGGCTCGAGGACGTCGTCTACGTCGCTCCCGGCGAGTACGCGGACTCCAACGCCCAGCTCGTGGCGCGCGCCGTCGCGATGTGCGAAGCCATCGGGCGGCCCGTCGCCACCGTGTCGCAGGCCCGCGACATTCTTGGGGTAGCCGCCCGCCAGGAGGCGTGAACGGCCGCCCGGGGCGAGACAGCTCGGATGGTGGTTTGATTTTTGCGTAGCGCGCGCTATCGTATATACGGCCGATGCTCACGGCTCCAGGTCGAACGCCCGCTCGGCCTCATCCGCCACGTGGCGGGCGATCGCGAGCGAGGACGTCGCCCCGGGCGACGGCGCGTTGCGCACGTGCAGCGCCCGCTCCGTCCGGGAGAACGCGAAGTCGTCGAGCAGCCTGCCGTCGCGGGCAAGCGCCTGGGCGCGAACTCCCGCGAACGCCGGCTCGACGTCGCCGCGCTCGAGCTCGGGCACGTACCGCGCCGCGGCGCTGACCAACGCCTGCGGTCGCAGCGCTCCGTGCAGCTCCGCGGCTCCCGCGCGCCAGTGGCGCCCCAGCAGCCTCCACGTGCCCGGCCAGGCGACCGTGTCGCGTGTGTCGCGCGCGCTCACCCGGCGCAGGGCATAGCCGTCGCGCGCCGGCGCGATCAGCGCCGTCGGGCCGATCAGCAGCTCGCCGTCGACGCGCCGCGTCAGGTGCACGCCCAGGAACGGCAGCGCCGGATCGGGCACCGGGTAGATCAGCCCGCGCACGAGCCCACCGCGTCCGGCGCGCAGGCGCAGGTACGCGCCGCGGAACGGCACGATCCGCGGGTCCGCCCCCGCGCCGCATGCCACTGCCAGACGATCCGACCAGGCGCCCGCGCAGAAGATCGCATGGCCCGCCTCGGTGATCCCGCGTGCGTGGCGCAGCTGCAGCCTCCGTCCACGTGGCCTGACCTCGTGCACCGCGCAGCTCGTGACGATCCTCGCGCCCGCGCTGCGCGCGTCGCGCGCGTATGAACGCGCCACCGCGCCGAAATCGACCACGCCCGTGCGCGGCGAGTGCAACCCCGCGAGCCCGCGCGCGTGCGGCTCGACCGTGTCGATCTGATCGCGCTCGAGCCAGCGCAGGCCGGGGACGCCGTTGGCCGTTCCTCTCCGTAACAGCTCCCGCAGCCGCGGCACCTCTGCCTCCCGTGTCGCCAGCACGAGCTTCCCACAGGCCCGATGAGGGATGTCATGCTCGGCGCAGTACTCGTACAGCTCGCTCGCGCCCTGCACGCACAGACGCGCCTTCAGCGAACCGGGCGCGTAGTAGAGCCCGGCGTGAATCACGCCCGAGTTGTGGCCTGTCTGATGCGCTCCGAGCTGCCCCTCGCGCTCGAACAGGCACAGCGACAGCCGTCCGTGACGAGCGCTCAGCTCGCGCGCGAGCGCCAGGCCGAGGATCCCGCCGCCGACGATCGCCAGGTCGCAGCGCGCCGGCGGCTCGGTGCTCGTCTCGCGCGGGTCTTGGCCGAAGTCGGGGTGAACCATCTACGGCGGGGGCGCAGCGGGCGCGCCCGGCCCGCCCGGAGCGGTCGCCGCCGCGGCGTCGACCAGGCCCGCCCCATAAAGCCCGCCGTCCGACGGCCCGCCCAGCTTGCGCGCCGTCGCCCGCAGCCTCGCGGTCACCTGCGCCGGCGTCGGGCGCGCCCCCAGCACGTGGCTCGCGATGATCAGCGCCGCCGTCGCGGCCACATGGGGCGCCGCCATCGAAGTGCCTTCGTATCCGTTCGGGAATCCGAACCTGCGCGGCGAGCTGCCCGTGAACGTCATCTGGAAGACATCTCGGCCCGGTGGCAGTTCGGGGTGGCAGTTGGGATCGCCCGGCAGGTTCGCGTCCGCGCCCCCGCCCGGCGCAACCAGCGCCAGCCCGGTGCCGTAGTTGGAGTACGCCGCCAGGCAGCCGTGTTCGGTGGTCGCGCCCACGGCGATCACGTGCGGCGCCCGCGCCGGATAGGCGATCGCCGCGTGCCCCTCGTTGCCGGCCGCCGCGACCACCACGACGCCCCGTCGGTATGCGTACTGCAGCGCATTGATCAGCTCCGGGATGTCGCGCCCCGTGACTTCGGTGCCGAACTCGAGGCTCATGTTGATCACCTTCGCCCCGTGCTTGACGGCGAAATACACGCCTTCGGCGATCGTCGAAGCGTAACCTTCGCCTTCGTTGTTGAGCACCTTCACGGGCATGATCTTCACCCCGAACGCCAGCCCGGTGAGGCCGAGCCCGTTGTCGGTGCGCTCGGCGATCGTGCCCGCCACGAACGTCCCGTGGCCGTTGGCGTCGTTCGGATAGGGGGTGTGATTTACGAAGTTGTAGCCTTTCACGAACTCGTACCTGCCGAAGTCCGGGGAGCGCCGAAACGGACCTCGGTTCGCGTAGGCCACACCGGTGTCGAGCACCGCCACGATCACGCCCGCCCCACCGGGCGCCCCGTCGGCGGCGACGTTCGCCCACGCTTCCGGAGCCTCCACGCCGAAGCGCCCGACGAAGTTCCATTGCAGCTGCTGCCAGTCACCGGGGTCGCTGCCCTCGCCGCGATCGTCGGGGATCCAACCGCTGTCCGCGATGTGGGCGATGTAGTCCAGCCTGCCCCCGACCCGACGCCGAGCGTCAAGACCACGCCGACGCTGCGCCCTCCGCGTGCCGGGTGCGGCGGCTGCGGTCCCGGGCGCGGCCGCGGCCGCAGCCGCAGCCGCAGCCGCAGGCTGGGTGGCGCCGAGCAGGGCGAGGACGGCGACCACGATGGCTGCGAATACGAGCCCACGCGCGCGCGCGCGCGCGCGTGCGTCGTCCGAAAGCGAGGTGCCCGGGTCCGCAAGCCGGGTGCCGCGGCCGGAACGCCAGGCGCCCCCGCCGGAAAGGCCGGTGCGACGGCCGGAAAGCCAGGCGCCCGCGCCGGAGAGGCAGGTGCCGCGGCCGGAAAGCCAGGCGCCCGCAGTCGTCCGATGACCTTTCGTAGGCGACATGGCTCTCTTGCGTAATGATCTCGTGCGTGAGCCCGCTCCGCGGCACCTCGACTGAGGCGCGCATCCCCGCAGGCGCCTGCCCGCGCCGCCCCTGCGCCTCGCCGGCCCGTCACGGCGCTCGTCCACATCTGTGATCCGAGCGACACGACGATGAGCGAGCTCCCCGATGTCTCAGACCAGGATATCTACTTCATGCGCCTGGCCCTGCGCGAGGCGCAGCGCGCGCCCGCGCACGAGGACGTGCCGATCGGGGCGGTCCTGGTCTCCGGCGGCGAGGTCGCGGCCGCGGCCCACAACGAGCGCGAGCTGCGCGAGGACCCGACGGCCCACGCCGAGATCATCGTGCTGCGCGAAGCCGCGCGCCGCACCGGCAGCTGGCGCCTGATCGACAGCGTCCTGTACGTCACGCTCGAGCCGTGCGCGATGTGCGCCGGCGCGATCGTGCTCGCGCGCGTCCCGCGCGTGGTGTTCGCCGCCACCGACCCCAAGGCCGGCGCTGCGGGCAGCGTGCTCGACGTGCTCGGCGAGCCGCGCCTGAACCACCGGCCGGACGTGACCGCCGGCGTGCTCGCACCGGAGAGCGGCCAGCTGCTGAGCGGCTTCTTCGCGTCGCGCCGGTAGGAGCTGCAACCGACGGGCGGCCAGCGAAGGGGGCGGCGACTGAGCCGGCGGCCGCGCGGGCAGCGGCGGGGCGGCGGCAAGGCCGGCGGCAGGGCGGGCGGCGACTGAGCGTACGCCGGCAAAGGAGGCTCGCGACGATCGTCGGCCCGCTCAGGCGGCTTCGACGGGCAACGGCCTTTAAACGCGCGCGTGCCGGCTCGCGCTAGAGTCGAAAGGCTTCGAGAAAGACCAGGTTCGGACCATTCGATCTCGATGGGGAGGGTAACCATGCTCGAACTCAAGCGGATCCGCTTCCGCACCGCGGGAGCGCTCGCCGCGATCATCGCCATCGCTCCGGCCGCAGTGGCGCACGCCGCGTCTGGAACGGAAACGATCAAGGCACATCCGAAAAGCGTCATGATCAACACCGATACGACGATCGCGGGCCACGGGTTCCCCGCGAACACGATGATCACGCTGACGGAGTGCGGCGCCACGATGTGGCTGGCGCCCAGTGAACCCTGCAACACCGAAAACGTGACGACCGTTGAAACGAACACAAAGGGCCGCTTCAGGGCGCCGTTCGAGATGAAGCTGTGTCCCGAAGGGCAACGCGCACATCAGCCCACGACGATCATCTGCTACGTCGGCGTGAAGTACTACGTCGAAGACGTCGGCAAGCTCGAACCGGCTGCCAAGGTGAAGGTCAGCTATCCGTGATCGCAGTCGTCGGTCGTCCGCGTCGGCTGCACTGAGGATCTGACGCGGGCGACCGCGAAAACCAGAATTGGCCCGACATGTGAACTCGACGGAGCTGATAGATTCAGTCGAAAGGGAGGAGGACCTGCGCGCCGGCGCCTGATGGCGTCAACCTGGCGGGCCGAGTGTCGCCGACCCGCCATGTCTATCGCGCACGATGTCGAGGAGGCCCCATGTTCAGGAAACGGATCGCCTTGGTAGCGCTCACGCTCTCGGTCGCCGGCAGCGTCGTCGTCGCCGGACCGGCCGAGGCTCTCCGCGGGTGCGTAAGAGCCCCGTCACCCGCCGTCACGGTGGGACAGCGAGGCCCCACGATAGCGATGCGGCTCGAACCGGGCAGGGGCAAGCGCGTCGTGCGCCTGCTGCGGCCCGGAAAACTCGTCTGGATCGCGACCACGCCACAGCTGCGGCGGATTTGTCCCACGCACGGCTTCTACCCGGCGATGTTCGAAAACCCGAAAACCTACGAACAGATCTGGGGATGGATCGCCGGCAGGCAGCTGCGGCTGTAGTCGCCGGCGCACGGTGGGGCAGGGACGGAGGGGGAGGGATTCGAACCCTCGTCAGAGGTTTAAACCCCTGAAACGGTTTTCGAGTACGCCGCACGCGCGAGAAAACGCCCGCGTTTATTGAGGTTTGCGGCACTCGCGTGATCCGTGGGGTAGGAAATGGGGTAGCCAGCGACCCTACTCCGAGGCGGCGGCGGACGCACGGCACCCGCGAAACGCGCCTCGGCCAAATCCCTGCCAGGCGTGGCGTGGCCCTGCCAAAGACGCGCCCGCCGGCCCGGCAGGGCCTCAGCCACTACTGCAGCGTCCAGGTCACAGCCTATGGCGCCGTGCTCTTGTCCCCGCGGGGCGAGAGCCACACCAACCGGGCGCGGTGGTCCTGCGCTTGGCGATTTGCGAGACTCGCGCTGGGCCGGCGTCCGGACCTGCTTTCAGCCGCCCCCGGTGCTCAACGACCTCGGCGAATCGCGCGTCGCCATCCGTCGTGCCGGCGCCCGCAATCGCAAAGAAGGGGTCGTCAGCGGGCGACGGCCTGGCGCTGCTGCTGTTCGTCCGCAGCGACAGCCTATGGCTCGACCATCGAGACGCCTGCTCTCGCCGGAGGGGAGCACCCGTCGCCTGGCGATCATGCGGGGGCCGACAGTCCTCTCGTGTTGGTGGCAGCATGGCTGCATTGCGGGCGACGCTCGTGTTCGTCCGCGCCCAAAAGAAATGGGGGATGCGTGATGAGGCTGTTCAGGGCCGGTTGGGGCATGGCTGGAGTGATCTGCCTGGCGGTGGGCGTGCTGCTGCTGGTGGCGAGCGGGGCGTCGGCTGCTGGACTAAAGGTGTGCGTTCCTGCAAAGGAAGGGGCCGCGCTGAAGACCCCAAAGGCGGGGGTCTGCAAAGCGGGATACATGAAGTCCGAACTGCCTTCGGAAGAAGAGGCGACGATCTTGCAGCATATGAAATACCAAGAAAAAGGAGTGGACAACAAGCCCACTATTCAGATCGCGGGTGTGAACATGCAGGTCGTCAACGGTGAAGGCAAAACTGCGTCTGCCAACGGCGAGGGCAACCTCGTGATCGGCTATGACGAGAATGAAGGCAAACACGAACAGACCGGGTCGCACAATCTGATCCTCGGTGAGGAACAGACGTTCACGAGCTATGCGAGCCTCATCGCGGGAAACGCAAATGCCGTCACCGCGCCGTTCGCGACGGTGAGCGGCGGCGAAGGCAACACCGCCAGCGCCAGTGCGTCCTCCGTGAGCGGCGGCATCAAAAACGCTGCCAGCGCCACCGACGCGTCGGTCTCGGGCGGCTGCCAGAACATCGCCGGACCTGGCTACCCCGACCAGACGTGCCCCACCGGCGGCTCGCAATGGGCGGGCGGCGGTGGGCACAACCAGGTGATAGGCGAACTCGCCTCCGCCAGCGGCGGCGGAGGGGGCACCGCTGAAGGCCCCACGAGCTCGATCAGCGGCGGCCTCGGCGGGTGGGCCCTGGGTGAAAACGCATCGATCAGCGGAGGCGAGGAGAACACCGTACAGAGCAACTACGGCTCGATCACCGGCGGAAACCGCAACGTGGTCAGCGGCGAATTCGCATCGATCTCCGGCGGCTGCGGCAACACGACCGGGACGGCTCGCGAAGCGGTCAAAAACTGCTCCGGCTCGGAGTCGATCAGCGGCGGGGCGAACAACACCGCCAGCGCCAACGACGCGTCGATCAGCGGCGGCAGCGGCGGCAGCGCAACCGGCGAATTCTCGTCGATCAGCGGTGGAGGCGCCAACAAAGCCTCGAGCACCGATACGTCTGTCAGCGGCGGGTTGCAGAACGCGGCCTCCGCCGAAGGCGCCGCGGTGAGCGGCGGCGAGATCAACACCGCCGGCAACGGCGGCGCGTCGGTGCAGGGCGGCTACAAGAACAAAGCCACCGGCGTGGTGTCGTCCGTCTTCGGCGGCGTCGAACTCACGGCCAGCGGATTCGGCGAATACAAGCCGTAGGCGCCGGTGGGGCCCCGGCGGCTGGCCCTCGCGGTCAGGTCGCGCGAGGGCGACGCTACCCCGGGTGTGGCCCGTGCGTCACGGCACGGGCCACACCTTTGCGAGGTCAGTCCTCGTCCGCCTCAACCCACTGCGTGGAGCCAGAATCCGTGTCTATGTTGCGGCCAACTTGTAGCGAAGCCAAGCGCTCTTTCCGGCTCACACCCGCTGGGCAGGACTCTCGCCTTCCCGTGGAAGTAGCGGTCCCGGATGACGCTCGCGAGACGATCGGATTGGACGAAGAGCAGCAGTCTCGGCAGCCTTCAGATAGGCGCCTCCTCCTCCGACAATACATGCGTCCTTGGAAGCGCCACCAAGGCCACGGATCAACAAGGCACTTCGGGAATGCTGCACTAGGAGACTGCGAAGGTGCTGATCACGACGTCTCCGTTGCTTGCTTCGCTCGCAGCGAAAACCGTCGTGCCGTCTTCGCTGATCCCGATTCCGTCGCGTAGCACTCCCCACGGTTCAGTGGTCGCTTCAAAGATCGGAGCCGGCTTCCCGACCGCATAGACTGCGACGTCGGGGCTGAGTTCTGTCGAGTACCAACGGCGCTCTACGCCGGCGGCGAGCAGATCAGACTGCGAGTAGGCAGCTGCCGACGGCTGTCCTTCCGTCCTTTCCGTGTCATACACGACGCCGTCGGGCTTGAGTGTCTCTGCGTTTAGCTCTTCCAAGTTCGTGTGATCTGGCGCCAACAGCAGCTGCCCGTTCGAAGACAGGGCTAGTCCCTCGGGGATTTCTAGCTCGCCGAACTTCGTTTCGGCAAGCACTTTGGCTCTGCGGCGACCGATGCGCAGCCGAAGGACCGTGCCTGGCGATGATTCCTCAACGACGAATACCTGATTAGGAAACGACGGTGAAGAGGCGAGCTGCGGTTCGATGTATTCCTGTTCGTGCAGCCTGACATTTTCCCGGCCATTCAGCCGCATTGAGGCTAGCGCGCTCCAACAGCAGCCGCCCTGCGGTCGTCGTGTAGCCCACAGAGTGGTTCCGCTTACCGTGAGCCACTTGATCCCGGCTGCTCCGCGAAGTTCCGACGTGGTCAGGTCAGGCAGGTGAACCTCAACGATCCCGCCGAATGTGGTTCCGGCTACGTAAAGATTTCCTCCGCTGAGCGCCATCCCGTAGGCACCATCGATTCCGCCGATTGTGGCAACGACTTCACCCGAAAAGTTCAGGACCTTGACGGCGTTCGCCTTCGGAGCGGAGACGAACACCGCGTTATCGGCGTTGTCGACGAGCATCGTCCCGAACCCGATTGGGCCCAGATTCGTCCCGGCGGCAAACGTCCTGTCTGCGCTCGCCAGCAGCAACACTGTCGCAACCGCTGTGACCCCCGCAAACCGTCGCATCGCAGCCTCTCCCTCGCTCGCTCTGCCGGCAGGATACTTGAAGTCGATCCAACTGTGGCCGTTGCGGCCGTCTGCGCTGCCGGCCCGGCAGTAAAGCACTCAGACTGCGATGCGGACTAGCATCGCGATATGCTCGCTCGCGACCCCAGATATGCGCTTCACAAGTCGTTCGACGATGGCTTGGTGCGCGAGTGGCCTCCGGCAGCCTGTATTTCGAGGCGTGGTGCCGGCGTGCCAGTTTGGCTCGGGGATCTCGCACTAGGCGGTCGGCCTCAACCCGTTCGCGACATCGGTCTCGCGAGCCACGACGGAAATCGCACGCTCGATCGACAAAGTGTCAAGGCCGGTCGAAAATGCACCCCTTAGCGCCGGCTGTCGCGCAAAGGTCGGCGTTCGCCGGTCGATATGTCCGGAAGGCCAATGAGTATGCCGGGATGGCCCAGAACTTCTTGACGTGTGACCGGGAGCAAGTGCTGTTGTTGCCGCCGTGCCTGCGTGACTGGCTGGCTGAGGATCACCTCGCGTGGTTCGTGCTAGACGCGGTCGATGAGCTCGACCTCGTGGCG
>DATJOF010000066.1:0-9985 GCA_035507415.1 Solirubrobacteraceae bacterium | reverse complement strand
GATCCTGGTGGCGCTGTTCACCGACCCGATCAGCGCGCTGTGGGTGACGCTGATGTTCGTCGCGCTCCAGCAGCTCGAGGGCCACGTGGTCGCTCCCCAGGTGTTCCGGATCTCGCTCCAGATCAACCCGATCCTGATCATCCTGTCGCTGCTGATCGGCTACCAGCTGTACGGGATCGCCGGGGCGCTGGTGGCACTGCCGCTGGCGGCGATCGTCCGCCAGACCGCCGTCTACCTCCGCCGGCACCTGGTGCTCGAGCCGTGGGCGGTCGGCGCGCCAGGCGGGACGGTGCTCCAGCTCGAGGGGAGCGCCTGCCGCGACTGCGGCGCGCTCCAGCACCCGGGCGACGCGTTCTGCCGCGACTGCGGGGCGCCGCTGGGGGGAGAGGTCAGCGCCTACCGCCACGGGGGGTAGCGGGGCGGCCCGCCCAGGCGGCGCGGTCGACCGCGTGGACGACGACCGGGACGCCCATCAGCTCGTCCGGGCGCAGCGGCTCCATCCCGAGCCGGCCGGCGACCGCCGCCGAGCGCGCGTTGATCGGCTCGATCATCGCCGTCAGGTAGGGGACGTCGAGGTTGGCGAAGCCCCAGGCCACGCAGGCCCGCGCCGCCTCGGTCGCGTAGCCGTGCCCCCACGCCTCGCGGCGCAGCGCCCAGCCGATCTCGGTCTCGGCGAACTCCGGCCAGTGCCGCAGCGAGACCCGCCCGAGGAAGGCGCCGCCGCTGCGCTCCCTGACCGCCAGCAGCCCGTGTCCGTGCTCGCGCCACTGGTGCGCGTCGGCGGCCAGCCGCACCAGGGCCTGCGGCCGCTCGTAGGCGCCGAGGAAGCGCCTGACATCCGGGTGCGAGTGCATCGCGACCAGCTCGTCGAGGTCGGCGTCCGTCAGCCGCTTCAGCTCGAGGCGCTCGGTTTCGATCACCACGGCAGCGATTGTCGGCCAGGCGGCGGACGCGGGGGCCGGTAGCCTGCCGGAACCGGTGCCCACGACCGCGCCACCCCCTCCGGCCGTGCCGACGCTCGAGGTCCGCTCGCTGACGCGGAGGTTCGGCGCGCGCGTAGCGCTCGGCGGGGTCAGCTTCGAGCTGTGGCCGGGCGAGCGGATCGCGATCATCGGTCCCAACGGGGCGGGCAAGACCACGCTGCTGTCGATCCTGGTCGGCGCCCTGAGCGCGAGCGCGGGCACCGTCAGCGGCCCCGGGGCGGGCGCGGCGGCCGGCTGGGCTCCGCAGCAGCCGGCCGTCTACACAAAGCTGTCGGTGGTCGAGAACCTCGCGCTGTTTGCCCGTCTCGAGAAGGTGACCGACATCGAGGCGGCGGTTCAGCGCATGCTCGTCCAGACGGGCTTGCATGACCGTGCCGGCGAGCGCGTCGAGCGGCTTTCGGGCGGCAACCGTCAGCGTCTGAACGTGGCCCTGGCGCTGCTCGCCGACCCACCGCTGCTGGCCCTCGACGAGCCCACCTCCGCGCTCGATCCGGGGCAGCGCGAGCGCGTGTGGGAGTTCGTTGGGGGACTGGCGCGGGGCGGCACAGCGGTGCTCTACTCCACGCACCATCTCGGCGAGGTCGCCAGGTCTTCGACCCGCGCGATCGTGCTGGCGGACGGGGAGCTGCTGTTCGACGGTTCGCCGGCCGAGTTGATGGCGGCGGCTGGCGGTGGCGGGGACTTCGAGGGGGCGTTTGTGACGTTTCTTCGGAACAAGGGGCACTTGTGAGGGCTCTGTTGGGCAAGGATCTGCTGATCCTGCGGCGGTCACGGCTGCTGGTAGGGATCCTGGTCGTCTATCCGATCGCGATCGCCTTGTTGATGGGTCTGGCGATCTCGCGGGCTCCCGGCAAGCCGAAGATCGCCGTGGTCGATGAAACGGTTCCCGGGCAGACGATCCAGGTCGGTGGGGAGCCTGTGCTGGTGAGCCGCTATGTCGAACAGCTGTTCACGCAGGTCAAGCCGGTGCCGGCGGCGTCTCGCGCGCAGGCGATCACGGAGGTCAAGTCGGGCGAAGCGCTGGCGGCGGTGGTGATTCCTCGGGATATCGTCGGGCGGGTTTCCACGGGCTCGCAGGCGAGCGTGGAAGTGCTGTACAACGGCAACGCGCTCGAGCAGTCGCTGGTGCAGTCCGACCTGCGCTCCGCGCTTGCGCAGGCCAACCTGGGGTTCTCCGAACAGATTCAGCGGGCCGCCGCGGACGCAATCGGCGAGCTGATCAGCGGCGGCAACCTGGGGATCCTCGGAGGGCCCTCGCACCTGGTGGGGCTCGAACAGATCCCCGCGGAGCTGCGCTCGATCATCGCGCACCAGCCGCCCGGCCCCGAGCGCACCAAGCTCGAACGAATCGAGACGTTCGCCAGCTTTGCCTCGCGGAACCTAGGGCTGTCAAGGAACGTGCTCGCCACGATCGGGCAGCCGATCAAGATCCAGACCACGCTCCTCGACGGCCGGCGCACCCCGCTCGATACCTTCGCCGTGGTGGTCGCCGTGGCCGTGTCGCTGATGTTCGTGGGAGTCCTGCTCGCGGCCGGCGGGATGGCGCTCGAGCGCGAGGAGCACACGCTGGCGCGCCTCGTGCGCGCCCTCGTCAGCCGCGAGGGGCTGCTCGCCGAGAAGCTGCTGCTGGCTGGCGTCTGCGCGTTCGTGCTCGGGCTGGTGATGCTGGTGGGGATCAGCGCGTTCGTCAGCCTCGACTTCTCGCGCATCGGCCTATGGCTGATCGCGCTTGCCTTCGGGGCGCTCGCGTTCGGCGCGCTCGGAGTGGCGATCGGCGCGCTCGCACGCGAGGTGCGCTCGGCGTCGTTGCTCGCGTTTCTGCTGTCGCTGCCGCTCGCGTTGCTGGCCCTCGTCCCGTCCGGCGCGGTGGCGCACGGTCTGTACGACGTGATCGGGGCGATCTCGTTCGTGTTCCCGTTCAAGGCCGCCCTGGAGGCGCTCGATGCCGCCGTCAACCGCGCCTCGCCAGGGCTGGCCATCTCGGTTCTGCACCTGCTGGTGCTGACCGCGCTGTTCGCGGGGCTGGCGCGGCTCGGGCTGCGCCGGCTCGACTAGTTCGTCTCGGCACGCCCGGACCGGACGCCAGAACGCGCGGGCGCTGGACCGCGAATCGGGATCGCTTGTCGCCGGACCGGCTCGGGACCGCTCGGTGCTGGACCGCGGATCAGGATCGCTCGTCGCCGGCCCCGCTTGGACCGCTCCGCACTGGACCGGCCCGAGACCGGCTCCGCAGCCCGAGACCGCTCCGCACTGGAGCGGCATTGAACCAGCACGCGAGTATCCTCGGCGTATGGCGTTTCCGAACACGCGCATGCGCAGGCTGCGCGCTAGCGCTGGTCTGCGCGGGTTGGTGCGCGAGACCGATCCGCGTGCCGACCGGCTCGTGCTGCCGCTGTTCGTGGCCGACGCCGAGCAGACGGCGGACGTCGATCCGCTGCTCGGTGATATGGCGCGGCTGACCATCTCGCAGACGCTCGAGCGCGCCCGCGAGGCCGCCGCGCTTGGAGTGGGTGCGGTGATCCTGTTTGGCGTGCCCAGGCACAAGGATGCGGACGGCGCCGGCGCCTGGGACGAGGAGGGCGTCGTGCAGCTGGCCGTCGGCGCGCTCAAGCAGGCGCTGCCGGAGCTGCTCGTGATCACCGATGTGTGCCTGTGCGAGTACACCGAGCACGGCCATTGCGGCGTGCTGCGCGAGGACGGGCGCGTGGACAACGACGCCACGCTCGAGCTGCTGGCGCGGACGGCCTGCAGCCATGCCCGCGCGGGCGCGGACATCGTGGCGCCCTCGGACATGATGGATGGTCGGGTCGGGGCGATTCGCGGCGAGCTCGACGCCGAGGGCTTTGCCGACACGCCGATCCTCGCCTATTCAGCCAAGTTCGCGTCCGCCTTCTATGGCCCGTTCCGCGACGCCGCCGGGTCGGCGCCGGCCTTCGGCGATCGCCGTTCCTACCAGCTCGATCCGGCCAACGGACGCGAGGCGCTGCGCGAGGCGCTGCTCGACATAGGCGAGGGAGCCGACATGCTGATGGTCAAGCCGGCGCTGGCGTACGGGGATCTGATCGCGGCTGTCAAGCGCGAGACCGGGCTGCCGGTGGCCGCCTACAACGTCAGCGGCGAGTACGCGATGGTCAAGACGGCGGCCGCCGCCGGTCATCTCGACGAGGACGACGCGGTGCTGGAGATCCTGACCTCGCTTCATCGAGCCGGGGCCGACGTCGTGATCACGTACCACGCCATGCACGCCGCACGCCTGCTGGCGGAGCGCCGATGAGCGCCGCGGGCCGCGGGGCAGACGCGCTCCAGTCAACCCAGGGCGGGTCGTCCCCCGCGCTGGAGGACCGGTCGCGGCCAGACGAACCCCGTACAGACGGAGCTGCGCGCTCAGGCGGAGCCGTTCCAAAGCTGCGCGAGCGCAAGCACGGCGCCGCGATCCCGCTCGACGAGTGCGATCGCAGGCTGCTGAACCTGATGCAAGGTTCGTTCCCGATCGACGCGCGCCCGTACGCGCGCGTGGCCGAGCTCGGCGGCTTCAGCGAGCAGGAGGCCATGAGTCGCGTGCGCCACCTGCTCGACAAGCGGATCGTTCGCCAGGTCACGCCGATCTTCGATACGCGGGCGCTCGGCTACTCCTCGATGCTGGTCGCCGCCAGGGTCGACCCCGAGCATCCGCATCGCGCAGCGCAGGTGATCAACGCTCATCCGGGTGTCTCGCACAACTACCTGCGCAACCACGACTTCAATCTGTGGTTCACGATCGCCACCGAGCCCGACTCGAAGCTCGGGCTGGACGGCACGCTCGAGGTGCTGGCGCGCGAGGCTGGCGCCGAGTCGGTGCGCCAGTTGCCGACGCTCAAGCTGTTCAAGATCCGCATGGACCTGGAGATGGAGGGCGACACCGAGGCGCTGGCCAAGGCTGCACAGGCGAGCGAGCCGGTCGAGCTCGAGCGCCAGCCCTACGATGAGCTCGACATCGCCGTGATCCGAGCCCTGCAGGGCGACATGCCGGTGCTCAGCGAACCCTATGCGCCCGCGGCGGCCGAGCTGGGCCTGCCCCAGGCGCGGCTGCTCGAACACCTCAGCGGGATGCAGGAGCGCGGTCTGCTGCGGCGCGTGGCCGCGATCCTCTACCACCGGCGCGCGGGCTTCTCGGCCAACGGCATGGGCGTGTGGCAGGTGCCCGACGAGCAGATCGCCGAGATCGGCCCCAGCATGGCCGCGGTGCGCGGCATCTCCCATTGCTACCAGCGACCCACCTATCCCGACTGGCCGTACTCGGTGTTCACGATGGCCCACGGCCGCTCTAAGGAGGAGTGCGACGCGATCCTCGACTCGATCGCGGCGCAGACCGGCATCGAAGGGCGCGCCACGCTCTACAGCTCGACCGAGTTCAAGAAGATCCGCCTGCTCTATTTCACGGATGAATTCAAGGCCTGGGAGCGCGAGCATGCGTAGGCGCTGCGCGCTCGGCGGGCCTCTCATTGGCGGGGCCTCGCCCGGCGGGCCTCTCATTGGCGGGGCCTCGCTCGGCGGGCCTCTGATCGGCCGGGCCTGGTTCGGCCGGACTCACATCAGCCGGGCCTGGTCCGGCTGTTCGCGGTGAGCACCGCGCTGACGGACATGCGCTCGGCCGCGCTCTACCGGCGCGCGCTTCAGGTCATGCCAGGCGGCGTCAACTCGCCGGTGCGCGCGATGGGCGCGATCGGGCGCGATCCGATCTTCCTCGCCCGCGGCGAGGGCGCCGAGGTGCTCGACGTCGACGGCAACCGCTACGTCGACTACGTCTGTTCCTGGGGCCCGCTCGTGCTCGGTCATGCCCATCCCGAGATCGTCGCCGCTGTGAGTGGGGCGGCTGAGCGGGGCACCACTTTCGGCGCGCCCACGCCTGGTGAGGTCGAGCTGGCGGTCGAGGTCGCCAGGCGCATGCCGGCTGTGGAGATGATGCGCATGACCAGCTCGGGAACCGAGGCCACGATGACCGCGTTGCGTCTGGCCCGCGCCGCCACCGGACGCGAGAAGGTGCTCAAGTTCGAAGGGGCCTACCACGGCCATGTCGATGGCCTGCTGGCCAGCGCCGGCTCGGGCCTGGCGACACAGGCGCTGCCGGCGAGCCCCGGCGTGCCGGCCGCCGCGGCCGCCCAGACGGTGCTCGTGCCCTGGAATGACGCGGCGCGCGTGATCGCGGCCTGTGAGCAGCACGAGCTGGCCGCGATCATCGCCGAGCCACTGCCGGCGAACATGGGCCTGGTCCCTCCCCGTCCCGGCTTTCTGGAGCTGTTGCGCGAGCGCGCCAGCGCAAGCGGCGCGGTTCTGATCCTGGACGAGGTGATCTCCGGCTTTCGAGTCGCGAGCGGCGGTGCACAGGAGCTGACCGGCGTCAGCGCCGATCTGACGATCCTCGGCAAGATCCTCGGCGGCGGGCTGCCCGCCGCCGCGCTCGGCGGGCGCGCAGAGCTGCTGGGCCTGCTGGCCCCAGCGGGCGAGGTCTATCAGGCGGGCACGCTGTCGGGCAATCCCGTGGCCGTGGCGGCGGGTCTGCAGACACTCGAGCTGCTCGACCAGGACGCATATCTGCGTCTTGCGGCGATCACGGAGCGCCTTGCGCGAGGCCTGCGCGGGGCGGCAGCGCACGCGGGCACGCACGCCGTCGAGGTCGTCAGCCTGCCGGGTCTGCTGACCGTCTTCTTCACCGGGTCCGGGAGTCGCACGGTGCTCGACTTCGACGACGCGCGCGCGTGCGACCTCGAGGCGTACGGGCGCTGGTGCCGCGAGCTGCTGGCCCGCGGCGTGTACGCACCGCCCTCGCAGTTCGAGGCTTGGTTTCCTTCACTCGCACACACGTCTGAGCAGGTCGACCGCACGGTCGAGGCTGCCGCGGCGGCGTTTGCCGCGCTTGCACAAGCCGCCCACGGGCAGGCACCGTGAGCGAGCCTCGCGAGCATCGATCGCTGCTGGCATTGGCCGCGCTCGTACGCGCGCAAGGCGGGGTCATGGCGAGCCTGCTGGCGCCAGACGTGTGCGCCGACGATCAGCCCGGTCCCGCCCAGGCCGTCGCCGCCGGTCCGCGTGCTCGGCGTGCGCCCGGCGAATACGAGCTGCTGGTGGAGGCGATCTATGAGGGCTATCTCCTTCACTACGGCACTCCGCGCGTGATCGCTTCGCCCGAGGCCGACCTCTGCCTGCTGGCGGGCGATCGCCTGTATGCGCTCGGCCTGGCCAGGTTGGTGGCGCTCGAGGACACGGTCGCGGTCGCCGAGCTCGCCGACACGATCACGCTGAGCGCGCTTGCACATTCCTGCGATGAGCCAGAGCTTGCACGGGTGGTCTGGGGAGCCGGCGCGCGCGCCGTCGGGTGGGGTCCGAGCGCCAACCATCGGCGCGCCAAGCAGCTTGTTTTCGACGGTGCCCCCAATGCGATCGAGGCGATGCGCACAAGCGCTCGAGGGGTTTTGGCGCCGCACTGAATCGCGCCTCGATATTGTTCACGGTGGTGCCCGACAAGCACGCCAAGCCGACCCCGATCTATACGCTCGATCGCGCGATCCCCGGAGCCTTCGATGGTGAGACGGTGACGCGCAGGCGCTTCATGACCGGCAGCGCCCACACCGCGGGCGCGATTGCCGCATCGGCGTTTCTGCTGCCTTCGCTTGCCTTCGCGGTCGGGCCGATCTTCAAAAGCACGCCGGCGCGCTGGGAAAGCGTGGGGCCGACCGATATGTTCAATGAGTTCAACTACGTACCGGTCATTCTCACCCTCAACCCGCAGATCGGCGAGGCCGGCAAGACGACGGTGTACGTGCGCAAGTTCAACCCGGCAATCGACGTCGACCCCTACGACAAGGGCACCAAGTTCATCGCCATCTCCAACCGCTGCGCCCACCTCGGCTGTCCGGTGCGCTGGGTCGATGCGGCCGAGCGCTTCATCTGTCCGTGTCACGGCGGCGTGTACGACCTGCTTGGACGCCCGGTCGGCGGCCCGCCGGTGCGCCCGCTCGACCGCTTCTACACACGCGTGAACGCCAACAGCGAAGTGGAACTGGGCCCGCGTTTCTCCGTCAACAGTCAACTGCGCCCGTTCTCGCCGCGCGATCCCGGCGAGGCCCTCGACGGGATCGGTCAGTACCTCTACCCATCGCGCCCCGGAGCGCAAAAACTGTAGGTCTGGGTCGCACCCGTGGCCAAGCTCCCGAAACCCCCCACGCCGACGCTGCCGGCCCCCCTGCAGGCGCCTCCGCCACGACCGGGAGAAGGCAACGGCAAGGTCACGCCAGCCGATCAGGCTGGCCAGGCGGGCACGAGCGTCGTCGACTGGGTGGACGAGCGCACCTCGCTGAGCGGGGGCGTGCGCTGGATGCTGTTCCGCAAGGTGCCGAAGGGCACCAACTGGTTCTACACGCTCGGCTCCGCGACGATGTTCGCGTTTCTGTCACAGGCCGTGACCGGTGTGTTCCTGGCGATGTACTACCGCCCAGATCCGAACGGCGGCGCCTACGAATCGATTCGCCATGTGACCAACGAAGTGTTCCTCGGCCAGTTCGTTCGTGGAATGCACAAGTGGGGCTCGAGCGTGATGGTGGTGCTCGTGTTCCTGCACATGGGCCGCACCTTCTTTTTCGGGGCCTACAAGTATCCGCGCGAGCTCAACTGGGTGATCGGCGTCGTGTTGCTGATCCTGACGATGGTGATGTCGTTCACCGGCTATCTGCTTCCGTTCGACCAGCGCGCCTACTGGGCGACGATCGTCGGAGTGAACATCAACGGCACCGGCCCGCTGATCGGCCCGTACCTGTCTGACTTCCTGCGCGGCGGACCTGAATTCGGGGCGACCACGTTGTCACGCTTTTACGCGATCCACATGCTGCTCGTGCCAGGCCTGCTGATCGCGCTGATCAGCGCGCACCTGTACCTCGTCGCCAGGCTCGGCACGACGGCGCCTCCGTGGCTGAAAGCCGAGGAGTCGCCCGAGCTGCGCGAGGCTGAGGTCTAGGCCAAGGCATAGGTGTAAGGCGCAGGCATGAACCAAAGAGAGAAGGAGCAATATCTTCGCGAGTACTCGATCCTGAAGGCCGAAGGCAAGCCGTTCTTCCCTTACGCGGTGACCAAGGACGCCGTCATGGCGTGCGTGGTGATGGCGGTCATCATCACGATGTCGCTGGTGCTCGGGGCCGAGCTTGGATCGAAGGCCAACCCGACGACCACGACCTACGTGCCGAGGCCCGAGTGGTATTTCTTCTTTCTGTTCGAGCTCCTGCGCGTGATCAAGCCACCGAGCCTCGTGCCGCTCGCGACGATCGGTGTTCCCACGATCGGCATGATCCTGCTGTTTCTGCTGCCGTTCTACGACCGCAAACCGGAGCGGCGCCCGGAGCGGCGCCCGATCGCGACGCTGACGGGGATCTTCGTGATCGGCGCGATGGCGCTGCTCACCTACCAGGGCGCGAATGCCGGCTCGCCGACCGCGATCGAAATGCCGACGCCGGCGGCGATCAAGCAGGCGGGCGGCAGCACGCTCGCCGAATTCGAAGCTGGCAGGCTGGTCGTGGCCCAGTCGGGCTGCCTGGCGTGCCACAAGCTTGGTGATAATGGCAACAGCGGCCCGGGCCCCGAACTGACGCACATCGGCTCGCGCTTGCCGCGCCTTGGGATCGCGCGCACGCTCGTCAATCCGACGGCGCCGATGCCGTCGTTCAAGAACCTGCCGCCGCACAAGTTCAACCACATCGTCAGCTTCCTCTCCGATCTCAAATAGCGAGGGCCATGGCGAGCGGCCTGCGCGACGGCAGCGGAAGGCTCGAAGCGGGACAGGTTCGGGCGATGTTCGACCGGATCGCGGCGGTGTACGACCCGATGAACACGGCGATGACCGCGGGGCTGCATCACCGCTGGCGCGAGCGCGCCGCGGACCTCGCCCAGGTCGGTCCCGGCAGTCGCGTGCTCGACCTCGCGACGGGAACCGGCGACCTCGCACTCGAGCTCGCGGGGCGTGTGTCGCCGGGCGGAGA
>DATJOF010000065.1:0-151707 GCA_035507415.1 Solirubrobacteraceae bacterium | reverse complement strand
GATGGCGATCGTGGAGAGCAGCAGCGGCAGCCAGCAGAGGCGCAGCACGAACAGGAACTGGGACACCAGCTCCTCGCCGTACGGGTATGGCGGCAGCACGGTCTTGACCATCGTGCGCCCGGTCAGGATCACGAGGTCGCCCACTTCCTCGAGCACGGACTGCGTCGGAAGCAGAGCGCGCTGCGCGAGCTCGCTTTGGGCCAGCACGCTCGATCGACGGGTCTTTACGCCCGGGCCGCGCGCAGGAACGGGCGCGCGCGCAGGAACGGGCGTGGGCGCGGGCGCGCTGGGGTTGTCCGTGGTCTGCTCCCTCTCCATACCCACTGGCACAGTGTACTAGTTGATCAGAACAATATAAGTATGGTTCGCTAGAACATCATCCGCATGTGGCAACGAGCGCTAACGTGGAGAGGTGAGAGAGCAGAGTCAGGGGATGAGCGAGCAACGTCAATCGACGCGCCGGCAGGGTGAGGCGGCCGTTTCAGCGGCGGCCGCGCCAACCGTGCCCGTGCCGGCAAGCTCGGCTGGGCCGCCGAGTTCGGCTGAGCTGGCGAGCGCCGGCAGCCCGCCGGCGCCGAGCGGACGGGCGGCGTCCGAGCCGGCGATCCCGGCTGGGCCATCGACGCTCGGCATCGCCGTCGATCGCGACGCCGAGGTGCCGCTGGGGCTGCAGCTGGGCTGGTCGCTGAGCGCGCGCATCCGCGACGGCACGCTCGCTCCCGGCCAGCGCCTGCCGGGACTGCGCGAGATGGCCGAGGCGAGCGGCCTCAACGTCAACACGGTGCGTGCCGTCTACCAGCGGCTCGAGCAGCGCGGTCTGATCCAGAGCCTCCAGGGAAGCGGCACGTTTGTCGCCGCGACGCCGGGAGACCACGCTGCCGCGGCCGCGATCGCCGCCGATGCCGCTCGCGAGGCGCATGCCACGGGGGTCGATCCGCGCGAGGTGGCCACCGCGCTGTATGTCGCCTCCAAGGCCGCCGGCGCGCTGGCAGCGGCGAGCTCACGTGAGGGCTCGAGCCTGCAGGAGCGCTCGAGCTCGCAGGAGGGCCCGAGCTCGCAGGCGGGGCCGAGCTCGCGGACGGGTTCGCGCTCACGGGCGCGGTCGCAGCAGCCCGACGACGCGTCGGAGCGACGAAGCGCACTGCGAACCCAGATCGCCGTGCTCGAGCGGGCGCTCGGCGAGATCGAAGCGGAATATCCAGGTGTGGCTCCGGTGGCGGCGACGGGTCGCCGTGGTCCCGGCCCCACGTTGCTGAGCGCCGATCAGCTCGAGCAGGTGCGCTCGGGCCTGGTGCGCCGCCTGGCCGCCGTGCAGACAGCGATCGATCGGCGCGCGGCCCAGCAGGCGCTGCGCGCCGAGGCCGAGGGGGAGTCCCTCGAGCGAAAGCCCACGCGTGCGCGCGCGCGCGTGCGCTCCCAACCGGGAGACGTCGATCGCGACGGTCCCGCAGCTGCGCCGGACGGTACGGCTCCCAAGCGGGCCCCCCGTCCGCGTACGAGCGGGCGCCCGGCGACCGCCTGAGTCAGCCCGACGTAAAGGGCCCGGTGCTGACGGCACGCGGACTTGCGTCGGCCACCGCCTGAGTCAGCCCGACGTGCAGGGGCCGGTGCTGACGGCACGCGGACTGGCGTCGGCCAGGACGCTCGCGACTGTCGAGTTGGCGACGCCGTAGCCGCCCGGCGGTCCGCCGCCGACGGTGCCGGCGAAGACGGTGGTCAGTACAGCGCCACGGGTGTCGACGAGCGGTCCACCGGAGTTGCCCGGCCGGACCAGACCGCGCAGCGGCGTCAGCAGCCGCGAGACAGGGCCCTGGCCATAGGCGTTGTCGGTGACGATGGTCTGCGTGCGACCGACGCGCCCCGGCTGCACGTTGAGCGGACCGTCCTCGGGGTAGCCGAGGATCGCTCCAGCCCGGCCAGAGGCAGGTTCGGTGACGAGGCTCAACGCGGGTACGCCGGCGAGGCCCGGAACCCGCAGCACCGCCAGGTCGACTGTCGGGTTGAAGGCGATCACTTCAGCGCTCAGCTGCGGAGGATTGCCGCCGACCTCGACGGTGGTGTCCTGCTCGCCTGCGACGACGTGCGCGTTGGTGACCACCTCGCCTTCCTGCGCGACCCATCCCGAGCCCTCGATCGCCAGACCACAGGCCGTGCCGAGCACGCGCACGACGCTGCGCGCGGCGGCGCCGACGCTGGGAGCATGGGCGATCTGCGGCAACGGCGCCGCCACATCGGGCGCGGGTCCGGGGACCTGCGGCAGTGGGTCGAGGCGCGCCAGCGCGTCGAGGATCGGGCCCGACGGCGGCAGCAGTCGGTTGAGCTCGCCCAGGATGACCGAGCTCTGGATGTCGGAGCGCAGCTGCTGATCGCCTGGCGCCTGCGCTGCGACGGCGGCCGCGATCCAGACGATTCCGAGTCCGAGCGCGGCGCCGAAGATCGCTCCGAGCACCCCGTCGAGCAGGCCCAGGCCGGGAACCACGAGCGTGCGCCGCAGTCGAAAGGCGAGCCCCTCGAAGCCCGTGGCGAGCACCATGCCGGCCAACAGCGCGCCGATCAAGCCGAAGGCCGGGGCATAGGGCGACGCCGAGCCTTTGGAGAGCAGCAAGGGGCCCAGGCGAGTTCCAAGGAACGCGCCGATCGCAAATCCCGCGAGCGACAGGGCTCCCACGATCAGACCGCGCCGAAACCCGAGCATCGCCAGCAGCACGGCGAACGACAGGATGATCCAGTCGAGCGTCGTCAAGGTCCCCCCCGCCCCCACGCGGTCACGACGCTCGTGCGCCGGCCGATCGTCACGGTGCGCCACGCCGCCGCCGACGGGCGTCTGGCCGCAAACGGGTTCACACTTCCTTTTTACCGTCCCGTGACCGTCTCGATCGCACTACGACCGTGAGCACCCGCACCGACCGCATGCGCCGCGCGCGGCCGGTGATCGCCCTTGCAGCGATGGCGTTTGTGATCGGCGTGGCGGTTGGCTCGAGCAGCGGCGGCGACTCCTCGGACGAGCTCGCGGCCCGGTTCGTGGCCGCGTGGGCGGGCGGGCACTACGCGAGCGTGTACGCCAGCCTCGATCGTCGCTCGCGGCGCGAGGTCTCCGAACTGCAGCTGGCGGAACGCTGCCGGCACGCGCTGCGAACGGCGACCGCGATCGCCACGAGGGTGACGGGTCATCCGCGGGGGATCTCCGGGGGGATGATCGCCGTGCCCGTGCGCGTGCAGACACGGCTGTTCGGGACCCTGCGGCTGGCGTTCGCGCTGCGGGTGACCGGCGGCGCCGACGGGGGCGTGGTGTGGTCGCGGTCGGCCGAGTTCCCGGGGCTGCGTCCCGGCGAGCGGTTGACTCGCGATCTGCGGCTGCCGCCCCGTGCGACGCTGCTGGCGCGCGACGGCTCGGTGCTCGCGGAAGGCACGCCGAGCGCGGCGGGCCAGCGCCCGTCGCCGCTCGGAGCAGCCGCCGAGGGGGTCGTGGGCGAAGTGGGTCCACCTCCCGCCGCGAGCGCCCGCACGCTGGAAGCCGAAGGGGTGCCGACGGGGGCGATCGTCGGCGTGAGCGGGCTGGAGCAGGCGCTCGACGCGAGCCTGCGGGGGACGCCTGGCGGCGAGTTGCTGGCGCAGAGCGAAGCGCCCGGCGGCGGGACGCGCGTGCTCGCGGCGGCTGCACCTCGGCCGGACCCGAGTGTGCGCACGACGGTCTCCCCGGCGATCCAGCAGGCCGCGGTGAGCGCGCTGGGCGGACAGCTCGGCGGCGTCGTGGCGATGCGGCCGGATGGCCAGATTCTCGCCGTGGCGGGCCTTGGCATCGATGATCTGCAGCCGCCCGGCTCGACCTTCAAGATGGTGACCGTCAGCGGCGTGCTGCAGGCGGGGGTGGCCGGCCTCGGGAGCACGTTCCCTTACGCGACCAGCGCGACGCTCGACGGGGTCAAGCTCAACAACGCCGGCGGGGAGGAATGCGGAGGGTCTCTCGAACTGGCCTTCGCGGTGTCCTGCAACTCGGTGTTCGCCCCGCTCGGCGTGAAGCTCGGCGCGCCGGCGCTGGTGGCGATGGCGGAACGCTACGGCTTCAACCAGCCATCCGGCGTTCCCGGCGCCGTCGAGAGCACACTGCCGCCGGCGTCGCAGATCCGGGGCGAACTGGACCTGGGCTCGACCGCGATCGGGCAGGGCCAGGTGCTGGCGAGCGCGCTGGAGATGGCGACCGTGGCGGCCACGATCGGCGATGGCGGGCGCCGGCCTCAGCCGACGTTCATGCTCGGGCAGGCCCCCGCAGTTGTCGCGACCGCGACGAGTCGCGCGGTCGCAGACACGATGCGGCGGCTGATGATCGCCGTGGTGCGCGAAGGAACCGGGACCGCCGCGGCGATCAGCGGGGTTACGGTCGCCGGCAAGACGGGCACGGCCGAACTCGGGACTTGCCCGTCGACGGGCGCCGCCGAAGAGCAGACCGGCAGCGAAGGGCCGTCCTCGGAAGCATCGAGTTGCGGCGGGCCGGCCGGCGAAGCCGCCAACACCGATGCCTGGTTCGCCGCGTTCGCGCCGGCCGTTCACCCGCGGATCGTGGTCGGCGTGATGCTCGTCAAAGACGGCGCCGGCGGCGCGACCGCCGCCCCGGTGGCGCGGCAGGTGCTCGAAGCGGGTCTGGCTGGCTGACCGAAGCGGCCCGTCTGACTAGACGTCGAGCTCGGCCGAGGCCGTCAGGGCGTGGTTGGTGGGGTCCACGATGTGCAGCTCGAGCGGCCGGTTGTCGAGCGAGACGACCTCGATCTTGTAGAGCAACAGCGCGCCCTGTGTGTTGGCGGTGTAGGCGATCGAGCCGGGCACCGGGATCTGGCCGTTGGCGGGGACCAGGCCACCGCGGAAGGCGAACAGATTGGTTTCGTTGGGGATGATCGGGCTGTAGCTGTTTTCCTGGGTGTCGGTGATCGTCAGGTCGGTCGACGCCGGGCGCGGCGTCGAGTTGTGGTTGTAGACCTGAATGAACACGGCAAACCACTCCTGTCCCGGTTCGAGCTTGCGCTGCGCGGGCGTGAGACCCTGCAGGTAAGCGGCGTCTTCGACGTTCGCGGGGTTCAGCTGGCGCGAGAGCTGCACCTCGTAGACGAGCGGGCCGACGTTCAGGTAGGGAGCGTTTTTGCCGGATTCCCCGGCGTAGGTGCCGGTCGTGACGCGAGTGTCGGCGTTGCCGCAGGCGCTCAGCACGAGCGCCGGCAGCACGAGCAGCGCCAGGACGATCACTGGCACGGGTTTGCGCGGACGGGCGAACATGCGCGCGGCAGTCTATCCGGCGGCGCCCCGTCCGGCGCGCCTACCCGGCGGGCGCGTCTACCCGCTGGCGACGGTCACGCGCTCGCCGCGGCTGTCGCCCTCCTCCAAGACGGCGCGCAGCCGGCGCATGGCGCGTGCGTTCTGGCGGCGCATCCAGGTGCGCCCGCCGAGGCTCTCGAGCAGGCGGTCGGAGAGCATCACGGGATCGGTCTCGAGCGTGAACTGGACGCGTGTGGTCCCGCCGGGCCCTGGGACGAGCTCGTAGACGCCGAGGGTGCGGATGCGATTGGCCTTGCCGGCCCGGCCGACCTCGACGATCCGGTGTGGCCGCTGGACGTCCACGAACGTGACGTCGCCCCAGGCGAAGCGCGCGCCCGGCCCGGGAGCCTTGACGCGGAAGCTGGCGCCGGCGCCGCGGCCGACGGAGTCGATGCGCGTGAGATGCCAGTCCACGAGGTAGTGGTCTGTGAACTCGGGATGGTTGGCGATGTCCTGCAGGTAGTCGAACACCTGCTCGCGCGGACGGTCGACGATGACCGAGACGGTGAAGGGGTCCATGCTGGGGCGCCAGTCTAGACGCGACGTCTCGCAGACGCGCTCAGCGCGCGAGGCCGGTCTCGCGAACGCTCAGCGCGTGATCCGTCTGAGCCGGACGGTCTGGCCGTGCTCTGAGTGGCGCACCTGCTCGCAGGCCAGCGAGTGTTCGCCGCGCAGGGCGCTGCAGAGCTCGCAGACGACCCCGCTGACGCGCTCGTAGAGGTGGACGTGCTCGCCGACGAGCGGCGTGCGCCCGCAATCGACGCAGCTGTCGCGACCGGCCTCGAGCCTGCCGACGCAGCGGCGCAGCAGCAGGCGCTCGAGTTGCACGACGTCGCTGTTGGCCGGCGAGGCCATGGGGCCGGTGTTCGCCGCCGCGGGCTGGGTTCCTGCCAGCTGCTCCGCGGCGCTCGCGCACCCGCGAGATCGCCTTGCCGTGGCTGATTTCAGACTGCCGGAATGATCGTCCACCGCTTACATGAAGGGTTGGAGACGGACTCGAAGGGCCGAGCCTTGTTATGCTCAAGGCGCACGCTTGCAGCCCAGGCAGGGCGTTCGGGCGCCATGTAGAGGCAAACCGGCACCGCGTCGCAGGAAGGCGTACTGCAGAAAGGCAGAGCATGGTGGAATCGCTTACTTCGGGCACCATCGCCGGCGCGGGGTCGTTTCGCTGCAAACGGTGCGGCTATGTGTTGACGCTCACCGGGTCCGATGCCCTCAGCGACTGTCCCTGCTGCGGAGGCAGGGACTTCGTGCGCGCGTCGCTGTTCACCGCCGGGCAACTGGGTCGCGAACGCATGGCGTTGGCGGGCGGGTCCGGGGGGTTGGTCGCAGGCGCGGGCCGCGCAGGTGCGGAGCTCGAAACACAGGGCAGCAGCCTGTCGCGATCGGAGCCGATCGACAGCGAGGCGTGGTTGGAGAGCGCGCGCGGGCGGATCGCGGAGCCGGGCGAGTACCTGGCTTACGAAGACGACGATGAGCTGAAGATCGTGGCGCTGACGCGCGAGTGGACGCGGATCGGGCGGAGTTTGGCTGCCGATGTGCGCTTCGATGATCCGACGGTGTCGCGTCGGCATGCTCTGGTTGTGCGACAGGCAGATGGAGTCAGAATGCTCGACGATCGCAGCCTCAACGGCGTGTTCGTCAACGGGGCACGGATCGAGTGGAAGGTGCTGCAGGACGGCGACGAGATCCTCGTGGGGCGCTACCGGCTGCGCTTCCTGAGCGTCCCGGCGCGAGCCCACGAGACGCCATCGACGAGCGCGCTCGAACGCTCGGGCTGACGCGGCGCTGCTGCGAGGCGGCCGGCGGATGGCGCCCCGCGAGGCCTCGCGATCACCGAGGCGCGCCGGCGCGAGCCGGCGGGCCCGGTTGGGCGCGAGCGGGCCGATCGACGCGGCGCCGTGGCGGGGCCGGCGGGCGCGTAGTATCGCGCGCATGGCGCGGCCGACGACAGTTGCGGTCATATCGCAGAAGGGCGGGACCGGTAAGACGACCGCGGTGCGGACGCTCGCCGACGCTTTCAGAACGGCGGGCGTGCAGACGCTCGCGATCGATCTCGACCCGCAGGGCAACCTCTCGGACTACCTCGACGCGCCGCCTGAGATCGAGCCGACGATCGGCGATGTGCTCGCCGGGCGGGCGTCGTTGCGCGAGGCGATACACGACGATCTGGTTCCCGCCAACCTCAGCCTCGCCGAGGCGGAGCTGCTGCTCGCGGGCAAGGCCAACCATGAGCTGACGCTGCGCGACGCGCTGGCGCGCGCGCGGCTCTCGTACGAGCTGGTTTTGATCGACTGCCCTCCTTCGTTGGGGCTGTTGACGTTCAACGCGCTGGTGGCGGCCGACTGGGCGCTGATCACCGCCGTGGCCCAGTATTTCGCTCTGCAGGGCGTGGAGCAGGCGATGGCGGTGATCAAGCTGGCCCATGACAAGCTCAACCCGAGCCTGGCGGTGCTCGGGGTGCTGCTGAACCTGGCCGACATGCGCACGGTTCACTCGCGCGAGGTGCTGGCATCGCTGCGCGAGCGGTTCGGCGATCGCGTGTTCGACACCGTGATCCGCGCCTCGATCGCGTACGCCGAGTCGGCCGAGAGCGCGGTGTCGATCCTCGACTACAGGCCCGACCTGGGGGGCGACTATCTCGAGCTGGCCGAAGAAATGCTGACGCGACTGCCGGCGCCGGTGCAAGCGCGCGAGCGGCTCAGCGCGTTGCACCGCTAGTTGGCGGTGCATGGGCCGGGATGGCCCAAGCACCGCCGTGACTGCCGCTACCGAGATTTGGCCCTGCGTGTCAACCGTGAATTTCCAGGGCTTCTGAGAATTTGAGTGCGTCCGTCAGCTTCAGCCCTGCTTCCACCGGGGCTCCTCCTTCGACCGAGCCGCTGAGCACGTCGATCGGGGCCCCTTCGAAGTTCGTCGGTTTCTGTTTGCCCTTGGATTGCTTGAACTTCAGCGACACCTTCTTGCCGGCCTTGAGGGCCTTGTTCAGGGGCGTGAGCTTGCCGATCACAGAGCCGGTGACGGTGATCGTGTATTCGCTGCAGGTGAATTCCGCGAAGGGCGCGCCCGAGGCCGGCCCGGACAGGTCGAGCCCGACTTCTTTTTTCTGCGCGTTTATGTACCCGAGCGTGTTGACGAGCGTGCTTGTCACTATTTCGCCGGCTTTGGCGCCTTTGCTCTGGCATTCGAACCCGAGCGCCTTGCATCCCGTGAGCCTGATTTTCGCGGTGCCGGTTTTGGGGGTTTCGATCGTGCCTTCGTCGCTCGCGCCCGTGCATGTTGCCTGTAGCTTCGCGACGGTTTCGACGGTGGCCGTCTTGCCGGTGGACGTGAACGCTTTCGGGAACGGCCCGCTGAATTCCGGTAACGACGCCGACGCCGAGGCCGCCAGCGGTCCGCCGATCAAAAGCGCCGCCAGCAGGCCGAGCCCGGTCGCTGCGCGCACCCTCATGATGCCTCTGACCATGTCACGTGCTCCCTTCCTCTCGCTGCGGATAGTGCTCGCTGCGGATCGTGCTGCCGACCCCAGCTCCCTACCTGATCAAGATAACGGGTCGTGGACCGATCCTTTCGCGCGCAGACGCCGGCCACAGCGCGCGGGCTACAGGTCTTCCACGTAGGCGCCCTGTGCCTCGAACGGCGTTCGAACGAGGCGGGCCCAGCCCTCGACCTCGCCGCCGAGCGCGTCGGCCACGGCGCCGGTCTGCTCATAGAAGCACCACACGAGCACCGTCGGTCCGGCGCCGGAGATGGTGGCTCCGAGGGCGCCGAGCTCGCGGGCGCGGAGCGCGAGCCGGTACGAGCGCGGGAACAGCGGGGCGCGGCGGCGCTGATGCAGATCGTCGCGCAGTCCGCGGGCGACGAGATCCCAGTCGCCCTTGGCCAGGCCGAGCGTCAGCAGGGCGCCGTGCGCGATGTTGAAGACGGCCTCGCCCAGCGGCACTTCGGCGGGCAGGGCTTCGCGCGCGACTCTGGTGGCGACGGCATCTTCGGGCACGACCGCGATCGCCTCGAGCCCGGTTGGCGGATCGAAGCGCGTGGCCTGTCCGTCGGCGCAGATCACGAAGCCCCCGTTGAGCGCGGCGGCGGCGTTGTCGGGGTGTCCCTCGAGCTCACTGGCTAGCGTCAGCAGGTCGGCGTCGAGCTCGAACAGGTGGTCGGCGGCCATCAGGCCGGCGACGGTCGCGGCGGCGCTGGAGCCGAATCCGCCGGCGAGCGGGATCTGCGAGGTGATCGTGAACGTGAAGCTGTCGGCGGGGTGCAGGCGCTCGAACGCTTGGACGCACAGATTGGTGCGTCCGCGGGCGACCGCCAGGTCGGTCCGGACGGCGAACTGGCCCGTCTCGCGAACCTCGAGCTCGAGGTGCAGGCCGAGGGCCGCGGCCATCGAGTCGAAGCCCGGGCCCAGGTTCGCCGAGGAGGCGGGTACGCGAACGACGCGGCGGCGGGAGTAGCCCGACGCGCCCGCAGGGCGGCGCGCCGCGTCGGCTTGCCCGCCGCCGGCTTCACCCGAGCCAGCCGCGCTCACTGCCCGTCTCCGAGGATGGCCTCCTCCACCGGTCCGATCTCGGGAGGGCAGGGAATCACGCGCCCGTCGTTGTGCGCGATCGCGGTCTCGGGATCCTTCAGGCCGCGGCCGGTGAGCACGCACACGACCTCGCGGGCGCCGTCGGGTCCGTACTTGAGCAGGCCGGCGACCGACGCGGCCGAGGCCGGCTCGCAGAACATCCCTTCCCTGGAGGCGAGCAGCCGGAAGGCGGCGAGGATCTCGCTGTCGGAGACCGCCCTGATCGCGCCACGCGACTCGGTGGTGGCCGCCATCGCGTCCTCCCAGCGGACCGGGTTGCCGATCCTGATCGCGCTGGCGACGGTTTCCGGGTGCTCGACGCGAGCTCCTTCCACGAGCGGAGCGGCGCCCTGGGCCTGAAAGCCGAACAGGCGCGGCGAGCAGCCCATTTCCTTGAAGCCGCGCCAGTAGGAGGTGATGTTGCCGGCGTTGCCGACGGGAATGCAGAGCGCGTCGAGCCCGCAGTCGAGCTCCTCGACGATCTCGAGGGCAGCCGTCTTCTGGCCTTCGATGCGGAAGTCGTTGACCGAGTTGACGAGCACGATCGGGTGCTTGTCGGTGAGCTCGCGCACGAGCGTGAGCGCCTGGTCGAAGTTGCCGGCGAGCGAGATGACGCGGGCCCCGTGGATGAGCGTTTGCGCGAGCTTGCCCTGAGCGATCTTTCCCTCGGGCACGATCACGGCGCAGGTGATGCGGGCGCGCGCCGCGTAGGCGGCGGCGCTTGCGGCGGTGTTGCCGGTGGAGGCGCAGAGGACGGCCCTGGCGCCCTCGCGGACGGCCGCCGAGACGGCACAGGTCATGCCGCGATCCTTGAAGGAGCCGGTCGGATTGGCGCCCTCGAGCTTGAGTCGCACGGTGGCGCCGACCATCTCCGACAGGACAGGGGCGCGCAGCAGCGGGGTGGAGCCCTCCTGCAGGCTGATCAGCGGGTCGCCGAGGGTGAACGGCAGGCGCTCGCGCCAGCGTTCGATCAGCGGGACGTGCGCGGCGCTCACATGAACTCCTCTTCGATGACCCGGATGGCTCGGGGCGGGGAGTGCACGAAGTCGAGCGTTTCAAAGCGCGCGATGGCCGTCTGCAGGCTCGATTCGAGCACCGGGTGGGTGACCATCACGAGGCGGGCGTTCTCGCCGAGTCCGCGCTGGACGACCGAACGGATCGACACGTCCTGGTCTCCCAGGATGTGCGTGACCGCGGCGAGCACGCCGGGGCGGTCGGCGACGTCGAGGTGCAGGTAGAAGGCGCTGGCGACGTCCTCGAGCACGCGCAGCTGGAGCGGCGGCGCGGGCGGTCGGGCGCCGCCGGTCATCACGCTGACGACGTCGCCGAGCACGGCGCTGGCGGTCTGTCGCCCCCCGGCGCCGGGGCCCGAGAGCGTCATCTCGGTGATGGTCTCGGATTCGAGGGTGACGGCGTTGAACGGCCCGGCGACCGACGAGAGCGGGTGTCCGGCGTACAGGAAGGCGGGATGGACGCGGACCGACACGGCGTCGCCGCGGCGCTCGGCCGTGCCGATCAGCTTGAGTCCGAGACGGAGCTCGCGGGCGTACTCGAGGTCCTCGGGCTTGAGCTGCTCGATCCCTTGGTAGCGCACGTCCTCGAGGTGGACGGGCGTGCCGAAGGCCAGGCGTGCGAGCAGCGCCATCTTCGCCGCGGCGTCGCGGCCACTGACGTCGTCGCTGGGGTCGGCCTCGGCGTAGCCGCGGCGCTGGGCCTCGGCTAGGGCCTGCGGGTAGGTCATGCCGCGGGCCATCTCGCTGAGAATGAAGTTGGTGGTGCCGTTGACGATCCCGTGGATGCGCTCGATCGGGGTGGCGGCGAGCGACTCCTCGAGCACGCGAACCACCGGGACGGCGCCGGCGACGGCGGCCTCGAAGCGCAGCCGCACGCCGCGTTCGCGCGCCACCTCGAACAGCTCCTCGCCGTACTGGGAGAGCAGCTGCTTGTTGGCGCTTACGACGTCCTTGCCTGCGCGCATGGCTTGCAGCAGATATTCGCGCGCGGGCTCGATGCCGCCGATCAGCTCGACCACCAGGTCGGCGTCGGCGAGCAGCTCGGCGAAGTCGCCGCGCGAGCGGGTGAGCACGCCGGTGATGAGCGGCCTGCGGCCGTTCATGCGCTCGATCTCGTCGGCGCGTTCGCCGAGCAGCCGCTCGAACGCGGAGCCGACGGTGCCATGGCCGAGCAGGCCGACGCGAAACGGGGGGCTCGCGTCAGCCGGCATCGCGCGCGGTCAGGTCCTCGAAGGTCTCGCGGCGCACGACGACGCGCGCGCTGCCGTCGCCGCAGAACACGACGGGCGGGCGCGGGACGCCGTTGTAGTTGGAGGCCATCGCGTAGCCGTAGGCGCCGGTGGCGGGCACGGCGATCACGTCGCCGGGCCGGGGATCGTCGAGCAGCGCCTCGCGCACGATCACGTCGCCGGACTCGCAGTGCATGCCGGCGAGCACGCATCGGTCGGCGCCCCCGAGCCGGTCGGCGACGTGGGCTTCGTAGCGGGCCCCGTAGAGCATCGGGCGCAGGTTGTCAGACATGCCGCCGTCGACGGCGACCCAGTGCGAGACGTTGCGCTTGAGCGACTGCACGGTGTAGAGCGTCACGCAGGCGTTCGCGCACAGCACGCGACCCGGCTCGACGAGCAGGCGCCGGCCCGAGCCCGGGCCCATGCCGTGCTCGGCGGCCCCGGCGATGAGCGTGTCGACGTAGGCGTCGATCGAGGGTGGCTCCGGCTGATCGGCGGTGTAGCGCACTCCGAGCCCACCGCCGAGGTCCCATACGGGAAAGTCGCCCAGGCCGGCGAGCTGGGCGATCTCGCGGCGAAAGGGGTCGAGCTTGAGCAGCTGCGAGCCGATGTGCGCGTGCAGACCGAGCAGGTGCAGGCCGGCGATTTGGCCGATTCGCGCGATCGCCTCTGGGGCCTCGGCCATCGCGAAGCCGAACTTCGAGTCGGCCTGGCCGGTCGAGATGTGATCGTGCGTGTCGCCGCGGACGTCCGGAGTGACCCTGATGAGCACGTCCTGGACGCGGTCGGCGCCGGCCAGGAGCCGCTCCCAGCGATCGATCTCCGCGAAGTTGTCGATTACGACGAGGCCGACGCCCTGCTCGAGCGCCATGCGCAGCTCGGCTTCGGTCTTGGCGTTGCCGTGCAGGAGGATCCGCTCGGGAGCGAGGCCGGCGCGGAGGGCCATGTGCAGTTCGCCGCCCGAGGCGACGTCGCACGAGAGGCCCTGCTCGGCGAACAGGCGCAGGACGGCGGTGCACGGGAAGGCCTTGGCGGCGAAGGCGACCTGGAAGTTCTCGTGGCCGGAGCGCACGCCCGCCCGCACGAACGCGCGCGCACGCGTGCGCAGGTCGTGTTCGGCCACGACGTAGACCGGGGTGCCGTGCTCGCGGGCCAGCTCGATGGCGTCGCAGCCGCCCACCTCGAGCCGTCCGCGCGGGCTGACGCGGCTGTCCTGCGGGAACGCGCCGGAGAGCACGGTGGGCGCGCTCGGAGCTCTCGTCTCGGTGCTCATGCGGGGATTATCGCTGGCGCGCCCGGATTGTCGCCGTCTTGGCGCTCTGGCCCACGCGCGCGCAGACGCGCGCGTGGGCCACCCAAGCGATCCATCGTCGCCCCCTCAACCCAAGCGATCCATCATCGCCCCCTCGACCCAAGCGATCCACCATCGCCCTGTCCATCCGAGCGATCGAGCATCGCCCCCTCGCGATCACCCGTGGCCGGCACGGCGGCCCACGCGTGCCCGCGCGCACGCGCGCGCGCGCGCCGGCCGCAACGAGTCAGGAGGCCACGGGCTGAGCGGAGGGCTGCGCGGGCGCGGCGGCCGGTTCGCGCAGCCCGTCGACGCCGTGGCGGCGGATCAACACGGATAGCCAGATGGCGCCGGCGATCATCGCCACGACGCTCTCGATCTGGGCGGCGGTGAGTCCGATGAAGACCTCCTTGTTGCGTCGGATGAACTCGACCAGGAAGCGCTCTAGTCCACTGAAGAGCAGGTACAGAGCGCAGATGACGCCCGGGCGGACGCGGTCGCGCAGCTGCCACAGGAGGTAGGCGAGCAGGCACATCGAGACGGTCTCGTAGATCGGCGTGGGCTGGACGCGGACCCCGGGCGGCGTGGGGACGGTGCCGTGGGGATAGCCCATCGCCCAGGGCAGGTGCGAGCGGATCCCGTAGTCGCCGTCGCCGGAGACCTGGCAGCCGATGCGGCCGATGCCGTAGCCGAGCGCGAGCACGGTGACGCACATGTCGAGGATCTGCAGTTCGAGGACTTTGCGGTAGCGCATCCACAGGAACACGCCGATCGCCCCGCCGACGGCGCCGCCGTACCAGATCAGTCCGGCGCCCGAGAAGACGCTTTTGAGCAGGTCGTGCTTGACCTCGGAGTAGTTCTGCAGCACGTAGTAGCCGCGCGCGCCGAGCAGGCCGCCGACGAGCGCGAC
Organism: Solirubrobacteraceae bacterium; assembly: GCA_035507415.1. Classification (GTDB taxonomy): domain Bacteria; phylum Actinomycetota; class Thermoleophilia; order Solirubrobacterales; family Solirubrobacteraceae; genus Palsa-744. The sequence goes on along the minus strand of DATJOF010000065.1, from coordinate 137,393 downwards.
GAACACGAGCTCGTAGGCCCAGTCGACCGGGCGCTGCAGCTCGCGCAGGCGACGCGCGATCACGAACCCGCACGCCAGGAAGCCGAGCGCGAAGGTGACCCCGAAGGTCTTGATCGAGATGCCGAGGAGTTCGACTTCGGGCTTCATGCGTGGCCCCCGGCCTGCTGGCGCCCGATCTGGCATTGCATGGTCCGGACTGTAGTTGGGTTCTGCGACAATCAGCGCAGATGGCGAAACGACCAGCGAAGTTCGGCAAAGACACCGGCCTGCAGGCGCGGATGGTGATGACGATGTTCCTGCTGGGCCTGGTGTATGTGGTGTTCGTCGGCGTGCTGATCGCCGCCGGCGCGGCGGCCGGCGTGATCGTGGTCGTGGCGCTGGTGCTGCTGCTGGTGCAGTTCTTCGGCTCGGACAAGATCGCGATGGCGACGATGGGCGTCAAAGAGGTGTCGCCCGCGGAGGAGCCCGAGCTGCACGGGATCGTCGAACGGTTGTGCGTGCAGGCGGATCTGCCCAAGCCGCGCGTGGCGGTGATCGAGACGTCGATGCCGAACGCTTGTGCGATGGGCAAATCGCAGAAGGGGGCGACGGTTTGCGCGACGCGCGGGATATTGCAACTGCTCGAGCCGGCCGAGCTCGAAGGCGTGATCGGGCACGAGCTGACGCACGTGATCAATCGCGATGTGATGGTGATGACGCTGGCGAGCTTCTTCGCGACGCTGGCTTCGATGATCGCCCAGTTCGCATTGTTCTTCGGCGGCGGGTTCGGCGGCGGATATGGGCGCAGCCGTGACGAGGAGGAGGAGATCATGCTGGTGCTGCTGGTGTCGGTGCTGGTGTACGCGATCTCGTTTTTGCTGCTGCGCGCGCTGTCGCGCTACCGCGAGTTCGCCGCCGACCGCGGCTCGGCGGTGCTGACGGGCCGCCCGAGCGCGCTGGCGTCGGCGCTGCTGAAGATCAGCGGCACGATGGAGCGCGTGCCGTCGCAGGACCTGCGTAGGGCAGAAGGCATGAGCGCCTTCTTCATCGTGCCGGCCAGGACCAAGCGTTCGCTGATGAACCTGTTCGCCGACCATCCGCCGCTGGAGAAGCGACTGGCGGCGCTGGAACGGCTGGAGTCTCAGCTGCAGAGCGAGAGCACCGCTGTCGCCTAGTGTCGCGAGTCGACCAACTTTCTTACCCGAGTCGCTAGTGGGCCTGCGCGACATCATCACCGGCCGTCACGAGGTCAAGGGCCCCGCGCCCGACAAGCTGTTCGCGATCACGACCGCGTATGTGGCGCTGCAGAGCGAACACGGGATCGACCCGGCGGGCAAGGCAGCGATCGTGTTTCAGGCGCTGGCGACGAGCGAGTTCGAAGCGACGCTGCGCGAAATGGAGGAAGTGGTCAAGGCGACCGGTGGCGAGAGCGGCACGAGCGTGCAGACCGTGAACGACAGCTACGGCTACCGCTGGATGGTGCTGAGCAACCCCGACGAGTCCGCGAGCGTCGAAGACCTCGCGGTCGGGATCAACGCGGTGGCGGGCTCGATCGAGACGGCGGGGCACGGCGACCGCCTGCTGTGTGCGGTGTTCGCGTTCGCCGACGCGAGCAAGCGGCCGGTGTATTTCATCTACAACTACAAGCGCGGCTTCTGGTACCCGTTCGTGCCGGTGAGCGCGGGCGGCGCCGATGGAGCGCCGGGCGAGCGGGCGACCGAGCGCGAGCTGCAGCTGAAGGCCCAGATGGCCTCGGAGCTGCCGATCGAGCCCGAACTGGAGCGGTGGTTCCCGCTCTGGGGCATCCCCATATAGGCGGACTATTTGGGCCGCGTCCGGGCGAGCGCGGCTCCGCTGCGCGCCAGGCGCGGGGAAGGCGCGGGGCGTCCTGCCCCGCATCCCTCGGCGGCTGGCTCAATCCGGGATCAGGCCCTCGCCGGTGAATTCGCGGCCGGCCTCTGCGAACGTGATATCGGCGGGGGGCAGGATCACGTCGGAGGGCTCGAGCTCGTCCTCACCTACGGGCCGGCCGGCGCTGCGCACGTAGTCGAGCAGCTGCTTGTAAGCCTCGTTGAAGCCGTCGGGCTGGCCCGCTTCGACGATCTTCGCGACCGCGTCCTCGAGCTGGTTGAGGCGGTCGCAGGAGCTGTCGTCGAGCCGGTACTGGTCCTCGCCGGAGATGCGGACGATCATCGCTATGAGCCTTCGGCCGGCTGCGAGGCGCCGGCGTCGCCGTCGGGCGCAGTCGCCGAGGTGGGGATCTCTCCGGCCGCCGGCGCGGTGCCGCTGCCGAGCTCCGCCTTCATCTTGGCGAGATCGTCGTCGACCGCCGAGCTGCTCGAGAGCTGCTTGAGCTGACGATCGATGTCGTCTTCGCCGGAGCCGAGCGTGGTCAGGTCTTCGAAGGTGCCGGCGGCTTCCAGCTCGGTGACGGCGTCGGCGCGGGCCTTCATGTTTTCGGTCTTGTCGACGGCGCGCTGCATCGCCAGGCCGACGTCGGCCATCTGCTCGCCGACGCCGGTGGCGGCCTCCGAGATGCGGACCTGGGCTTCGGCGGCCGAGTACTGCGCCTTGATGACCTCCTTCTTGGTGCGGAAGGACTCGATCTTGGCGCGGAGCTTCTGCTCGGAGTCGGTGAGTTTTTGCTGCTGGTCTTCCAGTTCGGCGACCTGTGTGTCGAGCGACTGCAGCTCGGTCTGGGCGACGTTCTTGCGCTCGAGGGCTTGGCGCGCGAGGTCTTCCTGGCCGCCGGAGAGCGCCTGGCGGGCCTGGGTGTCGAGCTTGACGACGCTCTGCTTGAGCGTGGTCTCCTGCATCTGCAGGCGCTTCTTGGCGGTGACTACGTCTGCGATGCCCTTCTTGACGTTCTGCAGCTGTTCGACCTGCTTCTGGTAGCTGTAGTCGAGCGTCTCGGCGGGGTCTTCGGCACGGTCGAGCAGCTTCGAGACCTTTGCCTTGACGACAGTTGACATGCGCCCGGTCAAGCCGGCCATCTGATCCTCCTATTGAAGTTCGCGCTCGCGAGATTCGGTTGGCTCAAGCGTAGCCGAACGACGGGGCGCCACCTCGCACGCACGCGCGCGTGCGCCCCCGGTCCAGGCCCGTCTCTCGTTTGCACGGCCGCGACGGCCCCGCGCGTGCAGCCAGCCGGTCCCGGAGGCCGAGCGGTCCCTGCACGGTCCCGGAGGCCCAGCGGTCCCCTGCAGGCCTTCGGCCGCCCCTGTTTGGCCCGGCCAGCTGCCTACAGGCCGAGCGGGTGGCGGACGGCGTAGCCTTCGTTGCTCTGGCGCAGCGGGCGCCAGCGTGGGCCCTGCAGGTTGGACGGGTCATCGGCCGAGCTGGTGTCCAGACGGACGCCGGCGACGGTCATGTACGCGTGTTCGGCGTTGGCGAAGACGGTGACCCAGGCGCCGATGCCGGTCTGCTCCCAGCTCATGAATTCGCTGGAGTCCATCGGAGTTTCCAGCAGTTCGGCGCCGTGCAGCGCGTAGGAGACGGTGCCCGAGCAGTCGTAGCCGGGCGAGATGAACGAAGCGTGGCCGCCGCCGTAGATGTACGGAAGCCCGACGATCGCGTTGCCGGCCCAGAGGATCTCCTTCACGGGGGCCGGTGCGTCCATGGGCGCGGCGGCGAAGCCGCTGACGATCCGGGCAGTGTGACCCGGGACGAGCAGATCGGGCTTGGTGGTGCCGACCGTGCCGACGGTGCTGCCGCCGGTGGCGCTGTCGGTGGCCTTGTTGGCGCGCGCGGCGGATGCGGGGCTGACGTAGGGAACGACCTGGCCGGTGGCCGTCTGTTCGTAGACCGGCCCCTTGTACGCGACGTTCGCCGTTGGAGCGGTGACGGGCGCGTGATGCGCGGGCGCGGCCGGCGTCGAAGAGGTGGTGGGGCTGGCCGGGCTGGCCGGCGCGGAGCCGCCGCTCGCGGAGGTTTCGATCGGCGCGCCCGTGGCGCCGGACGAGGAGGTGCTGGTGGCGGCTGCGACGCCCGGAGCGCCAGCGCCCGCGAGGGCCGCCAGGCTACAGCAAATAACCGCGTCAAGCGCTCGTACCCGCAAGAAAACAACCTCTTTCGTCGGCCTGCGGGGTTAGCTGACGGGCTAGCGCTGAAAGAGCCTGCGCTTCCTACGGATCTACCGCGGGATTCGCCCCAACAACTTGGGTCCCCCGTTCCCTGACATCTGGTCAGGGACTCGGCATTCGGGCGGGAACCCTAGCAAAGTGCAATGACGCATTCACGCGTTGCACGCGTATTCGCAGCTTTTGCGCGCAAATAGCGCAATCTCAAGCGCGGTCGGCGCTGTGCCGATACGCACAGCGGACGGCTGACGGGCTGTCCGCGGAGACCGACAGGTCATCCGGGTAGCGAGCGACCGCGGGGCCGATGACTTGCCCGCCCCCGGTCGCTCCTTTAATCTGCCGCAGCCGCGCCGCCGCAGACGCGTCAGTCCCACCCCTCCGAGCCACGTTCGCCATGGACGCGACGCTTCGGTTCCCGATTCGCTGCGCGATCGGCGCCTGGTCCTATAGGGTCTTCGCGGCTATGGCTGCGGTCTTGAGCCCCGAGGAGATCCGCGATGTGAATACCCGCTACCACGACGTGGCCGCGAGCGGGTACGACGCCAAGTGGGGTATCGACTTCGGCGAGGTCGGCCGGGCGCAGGTCACCGCCAAGCTGCGCAAGGCGCTGGGCGAGCCGGCGCCGGGCCCATTTGAGCGCGCACTGGAGATCGGCGCCGGCACCGGGTATTTCACGCTGAACCTGCTGCAGGCCGGGATGGTCGAGAGCGCGACCTGCACGGACATCTCGCCCGGGATGCTGGCGACGCTGCGTGAGAACGCCGAGCATCTCGGGCTCGAGGTCGAGACCGAGGCGGCCGACGCCGAACAGCTGCCGTTCGCGGACGCGAGCTTCGATCTGGTGCTCGGGCACGCGGTGCTGCACCACATTCCCGATCTGAGACGCGCGTTCACCGAGTTCGCGCGCGTGCTCGCGCCGGGCGGGACGCTCGTGTTCGCGGGCGAGCCGTCCCGCTACGGCGATCGTCTGGCGCGCGTCCCCAAGCGCTTTGCCGGGGCCGTGGCGCCGGTCTGGCGATGGGCGCTCGGAGCACGGCCGGCACGGCCAGCGCAGGCGGGCGGCGCGGACGCCGCCTTGGAGGGGTCGGTCGACGTGCACGCGTTCGCGCCCGCCGAGCTCACGCGGGCCGCCGGCCAGGCGGGCCTGCAGAACGTGCGGGTGAGCGGCGAGGAGCTGCTGGCCAACTGGTTTGGCTGGACGAACCGCACGCTGGAGGCGACGGCCGATCCCCTCGACGTGCCGTGGGCGTGGCGTCAGTACGCCTATCACGGCTATCTGATCCTGCAGGATCTCGACAGGCGTCTGCTCGAGCCGCGCCTGCCGCCGGCGATCTTCTACAACCTGATGCTCCGCGCGCGAGCGCCCCGCTAAGCACGGCCGCGGATCCGCCGCGCTCACGGCTCCGCACCCGGCGCCCTGCTGAGCACGGTGGCGGGCCCAGCCGATCCCTCGCTCGCGAAGCCGCGCGCCGGCGGGCAATACACTGGCCACATGCCGGATCAGCGCGAGCGGGGCTTTCCGCTGTTTCCGCTGGGACTCGTGGCCGTGCCGACGGAGTCGCTGCCGCTGCACATCTTCGAGGACCGCTACAAGCGCATGATCAACGAGTGCCTGCAGCACGAGCGCGAGTTCGGCATCGTGTGGCTGGCTGAGCAGGAGCTCAAGTCGGTGGGCTGTGCTTGCGAGATCGAGCGCCTGCTCGAGCTCGGCCAGGACGGCAGCATGGACATCCTCGTGCGTGGGACGCGGGTGTTCGAGCTGGTGCAGCGCGAAGACGAGCTGCCCTATCCGGCAGGCACGATCGCGCCACTGGCAGATGCCGATGAGGAGCTCGACGTCGATGCGGCACGGACGGCGCGGACACTGTACGGCGAGCTCGTCGAGCAGGCGACCGACAAGCAGCTCAGCGAGCAGGAGCTGGGCGCGCTGGACGCCTACACGATGGCGGGTACGGTCGAGCTCGGCGCGGACGCCAAGCAGGAGCTGCTCGAGCTGCGCTCGGAGAACGCGCGCATGCGCCTGCTGGCGATGCTGTTCCGCACGGCGATCGAACAGCTGGAGCTGCTGGGTCGCGCGCACGCGCGGGCGCGGTCCAACGGCAAGGTCAGGTTCGGCTAGACGGAAGTCCCGGCCTGAAAGCTCGGCTGCACGAGCGTGCCACGCCCAGCGACCCGTCCGCGGCCGACCTGTAGTTGGCCACCCGGCCCGGGCCTAAGTATCATCGGTCTGTGACCGAGGCTGGGGTGCAACAGCCGTCGAGGGACGCCACGGAGCTGAGGCTCCCAGATGCGTACGTCGTCGGCCATGGCAAGAGCGGCACGACGGCCATGTACGAGATGCTTTTTCAGCATCCACAGATTTTCACCGGCCGTAAGGAGCCGCGCTACTTCGTCGACGAGATGCACGAGCGAGACATGCCCCGGCCAGGGGGAACTCCGAAAACGCTCGAGGAGTACAAGGAGTGGTTTCGCGGGGCCGGTCCTGATCAGCTGATCGTGGACGTATCGCCGTGGTATCTTTGGTCCCAGACCGCAGCAGGGCTCATCGCCCAAGTACGACCGGACGCACGGATTATTGCGATCCTTCGTGAGCCCGCGAGCTTTCTGAGTTCACTTCACCGTCAGTGGCTGCAGCTATACGTGGAGAGCGAGGCCGATTTCCGCAAGGCGATCGCGCGCGAGGACGCACGGCGCGAAGGGCGCAAGATACCCGTCAACACGTACTGGCCGAAGGCGCTGCTGTACTCCGATCACGTGCGGTATGCCGACCAGCTGCGGCGCTATCACGCTGTATTCCCGCCGGAGCAGGTGCTCGTGCTCATCTACGAGGACTTCCGAACCGACAATGAGGCGACGATGCACGAGGTGCTGAGGTTCCTCGACGTCGACCACGCGGTCCCCTTCGTTTTGCGCGAGACCAACCCGAGCGTGCAGGTGCGTGCGAAGCGCCTCCACAGCTTGTTTCGGGCGCTGTCGGTCGCCGACGACCCGGTATCTGGCACTGTCAAGAAGTCGATCAGGGCGGCCACCCCGAAACGCCAGCGCCACCGTGCGATACGCGCCATCCGCCGACGTGTCGTCTTCGGGCGGCCGCGCCCCGCAGACCGGGAGTTCATGGTCGAACTGCGTCATCGCTTCAAGCCCGAGGTCGAAGCGGTCAGCGAGTATCTGGGCCGTGACCTCGTCAACGAGTGGGGGTATGACCGCTTTGAATGAGCTGGGCGCGCGGCGAGTTCCGCGTGTGGGGCGGCACCCCTGCACGCGGACCAGGATCCTCGCGTCGGTTCCGGCGACGGCCGCCGTTTAGGTTCAGGCGATCGGCGCCCTCAGACACTCGATCATCGTCTCCGCGTGGCACATGCTCTCAACCGGCGAGGTCGACCGCGAGACCGGCAGCGACTACTTCACCCGCCTGGACCCCGACAAGCACACCCGACGCCTCATCGCGCAACTCGAACGCCTCGGGCACACCGTCACGCTCCAGAAGGCAGCCGCCTGACGCGCGTTGATTTCCTATCAGGCGCTCTCCTGGGGCAGTCGGCAGACGCTCTGCGCGACCTGCAGGACGAACAGGGCGAGGTTGCGCAGCACCTTGGTCTGACCGGTGGAGTTGTCGGCGAAGCGGACGGTGCCGTTTTCGTCGCGGACGCGATAGGAGAGCACGGAGCCCGAACGCGCCGGCAGGTATAGACCCTGTTCGGCGGGTTCCTTGAGTTCTTCCTGGATGGCGCGCGCCTGGATGATCTGAGGATCGCTGAGCTTGCGCTCGGGGCCGCCGTTGCAGCGCAGGCCTCCTTCTTCATTGACGAGCAGCGTCAGGCGCGCGCCGGGCGCGGTTCCCGAACGTTCGACGACGAACAGGTCGGGCGCCTCGATCCCCCCTCCGCAGCCGGCTGCCAGCAGAGCGACGCTCGCTGCGGCAAGCGCACAGCATGCGCGCGTCACGCGCTGACCCAGACGCCGCCCCGACGGGGATCGCCTGCGCCGGTCAACCGGCCGTCGGCGCGCAGCACCGCCTGAACCCCGCCGAAGAACAGGTTCAGGGAGTGGAAGCGCACGATCTCCTGGTCGGGGTCGAGCTCCTCGAGCGCGTTTGCGTCGATCCCCGGCTCGTGATAGACGACACCGTCCTCGAAGTGGACGCGCGGCGCGATCACGGCCGGCTCGGCGCCGAGGTCGTGATCGACGACGCCGACGATCGTCTGCAGGATCGCGGAGCGGATGCGGTTGGAGCCGGCGCTGCCCAGGACGAGCTCGACATCGCCTTCGCGCAGCACGATCGACGGCGCCATCATGCTCGGCATACGTCGGCCTGCGGGGTGGCGATGGAAGCCGAACGGGTTGAGATCCTGCTCTCCCATCACGTTGTTGAGGTGGATGCCGGTGCCGGGCACGACGACACCGGAGCCCTCGCCGTTGGTGCAGGTGACGCTGCAGGCGCAGCCGTCGCGGTCGAGCACGGAGATGTGCGTGGTGGATCCCAGCTTGGCGCCGAGGAAGCGCTCGAGAAAGCCCTCCTGGGAGAGGCCCTCGAGGAACTCGGGGGTGCGCTCGCGCTGGGCCGCCTGCATCGCGGCGACGACCGAGCGCAGCGTGGGCGGGCGCTCGCCGCGGTCGAGCAGCGCCAGGGAGTAGGCGAGCAGGGCGCCGCCGGCCGAGGGCGGCGGATTTGTGAGCACCGTGCGGTCGCGGTAGGAGACGGGCAGTGGCTGGCGCTCGAGCGCGCGGTAGGCGGCCAGCTCCTGGGGGCGCAGCGAGCCGCCGCGCTCGCCGAGCCAGTCGCACACGGACGCGGCGAGCTCGCCACGGTAGAACGGCTCGGCGCCATCCCGTCCGAGGCGCTCGAGCGCCGTGGCGAGCTCGGGGTTGCGCAGCAGCTCACCCTCGCGCAGCACGCGCCCGGCCGGCGCCCACAGCGCAGCGCACTCGGGGGTGGAGGTGAGCAGATCGGCGAGGATCTCAGCTACGTATGCCTGGCCGCTGTTGAGGACGACGCCTGCGCGGGCGAGTTGCGCCGCGGGCGCCGTGAGCGCGGCGAGCGGCAGCGTGCCCCAGCGCTCGACGGCCGCGCAGACGCCCGCGGGCGTGCCGTAGATGCCGCACGACGCAGGACCGATGTAGAAGACCTGGACGGCGTCGCCGAACGACACGTCCACGGCCTCGAGCTCGGCCGCCGTGCCGTCCTGCGCACGCACGGGCGCCTCGATGAAGAAGTCGAGCAGCACGGGCTCCTGTCCCGCGCCGGCGACCAGCATGTAGCCGCCGGCGCCGAGCCCGGTGAGCAGCGGCTCGGCGACGAACGAGGTGAGCATCGCGGCAACGGCCGCGTCGACGGCGTTGCCCCCGTCGTTGAGCACGCGCGCGCCCGCTTGGGCGGTCAGCGGATGGCCCGCCGCGATGACTCCGTTCTCAGGCGCTGCGCTCATGTCTGAGCGATAGCACAGGGGCCAGTCGCTCAGCTCTCCTGGGACGTCAGCGGGGCATGAACTCGGGGACGTCGAGGTCTTCGACCGACAGGCTGGCGCGCCGCCCGCTGCGCGGGCGCGCCGCGGCGGTGCGTCTGACGCGCGGCTCGCCGGCCGGCTCGCGCAGGTCGCCGGCGTCCCTGGCGATGACGCGCTTGGCGTCGCTGTAGCCGGTGGCGACGACCGTGACCCACACCTGATCGTCGAGCTTCTCGTCGATCATGGCGCCGAAGATGATGTTGGCGTCGGGATGGGCCGCCTCGGAGACGGCCTTGGCGGCCTCGTTGACCTCCCACAGCGAAAGGTCGCGCCCGCCGGTGATCGATAGCAGGATCGAGCGGGCCCCGTCCATCGAGGTTTCGAGCAGCGGCGAGGCCACGGCCTGCGAGGCCGCCTCGATCGCTCGCTGCTCTCCCCCGGCGCCCATGCCGATGCCGAGTAGAGCGCTGCCGGCGTCGCTCATGATCGTGCGGACGTCGGCGAAGTCGAGGTTGATCAGGCCGGGAAGCGTCACCAGGTCGGAGATGCCCTGAACACCCTGGCGCAGGACGTCGTCGGCGACGCGGAAGGCCTCGACCATCGCGGTCTGCTTGTCGAGCACGCTCAGCAGGCGGTCGTTGGGGACGACGATCAACGTGTCGACCTCCTCGGCCAGCGCGGCGACGCCCTTCTCTGCCTGCTCGGAACGGCGTGAGCCCTCGAAGCTGAACGGCTTGGTGACGATCGCGACTGTCAGCGCGCCGACTTCGCCCGCGATGCGCGCGATGATCGGGGCGGCGCCGCTGCCGGTGCCGCCCCCGGCCCCGGCCGTGATGAAGATCATGTCCGACCCCTTCAGCAGGGCCTTGGTGCGGTCGTAGTCCTCCATCGCCGCCTGGCGTCCCACGGCGGCGTCAGAGCCCGATCCCAGGCCGCGCGTGAGCGCAGCGCCGATGTGCAGCGTGATGTCAGCGGTCGAGTGCTGCAGCGACTGCTGGTCGGTGTTGATCGCCAGGAACTCGACGCCCTCGACCTCGGCTTGGACCATGCGGTTGACGGCGTTCACGCCGGCGCCGCCGACGCCCACGACGCGGATGATGGGCTGTCCGTCGGGTGTCGGCCCAAACGCGGCGCGCTCGTCGGCGTACTCGACGGCGGGCCGAGGCGAGCCGCCGGCGTGGCGGTCGGAGTCCATCAGGCTGGCGGGGATGTCAGACGAGAAGGCCTGCTTGAGGCGGTCCTTGGGCGCACGGATGGCCCCTGCGGGAGTGGCGGGCTCGGCGGCCCGGGCGGGCGCACGTGAGGCCGGGCCTCGCGCGCCCGCGGCGGCGGAACGGGTCTCGGTCCCGGCAGAACGGTATTCGCGGCTGGCGGAGCGAGCCTCGGACCCGGCTGAGCGAGCCTCTGCGCCCTGCGCGCGCGCGTCGGGCGCTGCTCCACTTTTCTCGGCATCAGCGCTCGCGCCCGGATCCGCCGCCGGATCGCCGCCGGGCGTATCGGCGGTGTCACGAGCGAGCGCCGCAGTCTCTTGCTCGTACTCGGAGGGATCCTGAGCCTGGCCGGCCTGCTCGTCGTCTTCGGTCCTGCGGAACAGAGCGGCGAGGGGACCTTCGCGCATCGAGGCGCGCTTGTGCGAGCTCATCGGAGCGGCCGATCGAGCTCGTGATCAGGACTTGCCATGGGCCAGAACCTCCTGCGCGAGTTGCCGGTAGGACTGCGCGGCCATCCCGTCGGGCTCGTACTTGAGCACCGACATGCCCTTCACGGGCGCCTCGGCAAAACGTACGGTCTTGCGGATGCGCGAGGCGAACACGCGGTCGCCGAAGTTCTCCTCGAGGATCTCGATCGCCTCCTTGGCGTGGATCGTGCGCGAGTCCACGAGCGTGGGCAGGATTCCCTCGATGTCGACGTTCGGATTGAGGTTCTCGCGGATCATCGCGAGCGTGTTCTGGAGCTGGATGAGACCACGCATTGATAGATACTCGCATTGGACGGGGACGATCACCTTGTCGGCCGCTGTGAGCGCATTGATTGTGAGCAGGCCGAGGCTCGGCGGGGTGTCGATGCAGATGAAGTCGTAGTCATCGTCGATCGGGAGAAAGGCCTTCTGCAGGGCGCGCTCGCGGCCGATCATGGTCGACATCGCGATCTCGGCGCCGGCGAGGTCGATCGAGGCGCAGGCGATGTCGATCTCGCGCTTGCGGATCACCTCCCTGATCGAGAGCTTGTGTACGAGCACGTCGTACATCGAGCGCTCGATCGTGTCGGGGTCGATGCCCTGGGACATCGTGAGGTTGCCCTGCGGGTCCATGTCCACGCACAGGACCCGATGACCCTCCTCGGCGAACGCCGCCGCGAGGTTCAGCGTGGTGGTCGTCTTGGCCACCCCGCCCTTCTGGTTGGCGAACGCGATGACCTTGGCCTTGCCTTGCACGAAAGGCTCCGATGGGTAGTTGGGCGCAAAGGCGCTGTCCGCTCGGTATTCGCATGCGGATCGGCGATTCCTGCATGTCGGGTCTGGGATCGCGGGGTTGTGGCCGCGAGCCGCATACGCCACCTTTCCGGGTCTAGGATCGCGGGGTCATGGGCGGACACGACCCAGGCGAGCTGCTGGCGAGGCTCGAGCACAGGCGCGTGGTGGTCTGCGTCGGCTCGGGCGGGGTCGGCAAGACCACGATCTCCGCGGCGCTGGCGCTCGGGTTGGCCATGCGCGGGCACAAGGTGGCGGTCGTCACGATCGACCCTGCCAGGCGCCTGGCGGCGGCGCTGGGCCTGCATGAGCTCGCGGGCACGCCGCGCCGGATCGAGCCTGAGCTGCTCGCGGCGCACGGCATCGCGCCGAGCGGGGAGCTGTGGGCGATGATGCTGGACGCCAAGCGGACGCTCGACGAGATCGTGACGAGGCTCGAGCGCGACGAGGAGCGCCTCCAGGCGATCCTCGAGAACCCCGTCTACAGCGAGCTGTCAACGGCGGTGGCCGGCTCGCACGAGCTGAGTGCGATCGCGAAGCTGTATGAGCTGCACGAGGAGCACGCGTTCGACACGATCGTGCTCGATACGCCGCCGTCGCGCAACGCCGTCGACTTCCTGAACGCGCCGACGCGCCTGCTGGGCTTCCTCGAAGGCCGCGCGCTGCAGGTGTTCCTGGCGCCGGGTGGGCTTACGGCGCGCCTGTTCGGCCAGGGCACGGGGATCGCGTTCTCGATCTTCGCACGCGTGACGGGCATCGACCTGTTCGCCGAGCTGTCGCGCTTCTTTCGCTCGCTGAGCGGCGTGATCGAGGGCTTCGCAACGCAGACGCGCGAGGTGGCGGCGCTGCTGCGCGACGAGAGCACCGCGTTTGCGATCGTGACCTCGCCCGAGCCCGGGCCCGCGCGCGAGGCCGTGTTCCTCGCTCGGCAGCTGCAACGGGCGCGCATGCACCGCGCCGCGCTGATCGTCAACCGCGTGAACCTCGAGAGCCTGCACGGACGTGCGCCCGAGGCGCTCGCGAGCGCGCTCGCGGGCGAGCTCGGCCAGCGCCTGGCGCGGCGCGTGGCGGCGAACCTGGCCGACTTCGACCTGCTTGCGCGACGCGACGCGACGACAGTGGCCGACGTGACGCGAGAGCTGGATGAGGCCCATCCCGTGCAGGTTCCGCAGCTGGACGAGGACGTGCAGGACCTCGCTGGGCTCCAGCGCGTGGCCGAATATCTCCTGTGAGGGCGCGGAAGTCGCGAGTCCGAAGCGGCCGCGGCTCGCTAGGCGTCGACCAGCAGCTGCTCGGGCGCCGGCGTCGACTCCGTGGCGCGACGACGGCGGCGTCGCGCGCGCGGGGGCGCGGGCTGCTGCGAGCCCTCATGTGACTGGTTCGGTCCGGGCGCCGACGGCTCGGGGACCTCCTGGGGCCGGCTCGGACCGGCGGCAGACGGCTGCGAGTCCTCCTCAGAGTGGCTCGGTCCGGGGGCAGACGGCGTCGCCTGCTGCGATCCGGAGGCCGACTGGAGCGCGTCGGCCGCCTCGGCCGCCTGCGCGCTCAGCAGCTCGTCCGCGAGTTGTACGAGATCGGGCGCGAGATGCCCGCAGATGACGTCGCGCAGCAGCGCGCGCAGGTGCTCGGCGACGTCGCGCGCGAGCGCCAGCGAGGAGGCGCGCTCACCTGCCTTGCCCGCGATGAAGGCCTGCTCGAGGGCTTGGGCCTTGGTCATCCGCTCGGTCAGCTTGGTGCGCTTGTCGGGGGTGGCGCACAGCGCCGCGATCCGGCCCGCGAGCCGCCCGCTGGAGGATCCCTCGGGCTCGAGCAGCGTGCGCAGCGCGAGCAGGTGGTCACTGAGGCCTTCGAGGGGATGCTCACGGTCAGATCCGAGCTCGAAGCGGCGCAGCGCCCACGCGAGTGCGTCGCCGTGGGGAGACCTGCGCGAGACGAGATTGCAGAAGGCGCGCAGCTCGTCCTCCTGCTCGGGCGTGACCACGAGCATGCCGTGGGGCCGTCCGCCCGTTCCCAGCGGCTGGGCGCTCCAGCTGCCGCCGCCCGAGCGCGTCCACGCGATCCGTCCGAGCGTGACGCGGCCGTCGCCGAACAGGCGCAGAGCGCGATGCAGGTCCCGGCAGATCTCGAGCCCGCCGGCGAGCGCCTCGTGCATGTCGTCCTGCTTGCAGGCGAGTACCACGACCAGGTGCTCGGGTCCATGCTCGGGTGCGGTGAGCGCGCCGGCAGGCAGACCGTCGAGCGCATCGGGCTGAGCGATCGTCAAGCCGGTGGCGAGCGGCAGCTCGGGAGATGCGATCGCGAGTCCGTGCAGGGTTGCCACGAGCGTCAACTCGCTGGTCTGTGAAAGCGCGGAGCGCTCGAGGCGCTCGATCGCCGCCTGCAGACGGTGAGGGCGAAGCTCGAAGTCGGTCTGCTCGGCGAAGACCTCGTCGAGCATGGCCTGCAATGCGGCCCGCGCGCGCATGTCGGCGGAACGCGCGGGCTCGAGCCCGGCGCTCGCCAGGTAGCGGTCCAGGCCGTCGTAGTCGGCCAGCAGCCTCACCGCCTCGGCGTGGCTGGCCAGCCGCTGCAGCGCGGGCAGGCGCGTGCTGATGAACTGGCTCGTGAGCGGGCGGTAGAAGGGGAACAGCGGACCGCGCCCGCGCCGTTGTCCCAGCTCGTACGGGACCTCGGCCCCGGCCGCCACATCAGCCTGCAGGCAGGCCGCGGCGGCGTGGATGTGGTCGGTCAATGCCGCTTGCAGTTGCAACGAGCGCACTGCAGCGCAAGTTCGCGCCCGCGCCCACGGGCTCCTGCCACTGCAGCGCGTTTTTCAGACCGCTCGACAGCTACGCGACTGTCAGGAGTTGCGCGCTGGCCAGCTCTGCGCACTCGGCGCCCAGCCAGCGCTCGCCGTAGGCACGCATGTCGTCGATGATCGGCAGGAGCGCTCGTCCCTTGTTGGTGAGGGCGTACTCGACGCGTGGAGGCACCTCGGGGAAGGTGTGGCGTTCCACGATTCCCTCCTCCTCGAGCGCCCTCAGCCGTAGCGAGAGCGTGCGGGGGCTGATTCCTGCCAGCGAGCGCTCGAGCTGGCAGAAGCGCGACGTGCCCTCCGCCAGGTCCCTGACGAGCAGGAGCGTCCACTTGCCGCAGATGACCTCCGCGGTTCTGCATACCGGACACGTCTCATCGACAACTACCATGCTTTTACTTTACCAAGTGAAGTGTAAAGGCCCGGCTGCCGGTATCGTTTCGGCGATGGTTCCTCTGGCAGTGAGCGGCAAGATCGTGATCGCCGTGGCGGTGGTCGGCGCAGTCGTGCTGCTCTTGATCGTTATGCGGGTCGAGGGCTGGGGCGGCGACGAGGATTAGCGTAGTCGGGCCGCGACGCGGGCGGCCGTTAAGCGTGTGCGCGCTTGGGTGCGTCGTCAGGCGACGCTGAGCGTGGGCTCGAGACGATGCGGCCGCCGTAGCCGCGTGGGGCTCAGGTCCGGCGCTCAGGTCCGTCGCTCAGGCGACGGTGAGCGTCGGCTTGGAGGGCTCGCCGCGGCGCTTCTCGGCGTCCTCGACATCGGCCATCGTGGTGCCGAGTTTCCCGTCGGCTTGCATCAGCAGCTTGAAGTCGTGCGGGCTGGAGGCGACCGTCATGGCGTCGTCGAAGCTGACCAGCCCCGACTTCACATGCCCGAACAGGGCCTGGTCGAAGGTCTGCATCCCGTAGTAGCCGCCGCTCTCGATCACCTCGCCGAGTTTGCCTGTCTGCGCGGGGTCGACGATCATGTCGCGCACGCGGCCGGTCATCCTGAGGATCTCGCAGGCCGCGACGCGGCCGCCGTCGGCCCCGGGCACGAGTCGCTGGGAGATCACACCCTTGATGGTCCCGGCGATCATGCTGCGCGCCTGACCGTGCTGATGGGGCGGGAAGAAGTCGAGCATGCGGTTGATCGACTCGACGGCGTCGACCGTGTGGATGGTGGACAGCACGAGGTGGCCCGTCTCAGCGGCCGAGAGGGCCGTGCGAACGGTCTCCTCGTCGCGCATCTCGCCGATCAGGATCACGTCGGGGTCCTGCCGGAGCACTCGCCGCAGGGCGCGCTTGAACGAGCTCGTGTCCATGCCGACTTCGCGCTGGTTGATCACCGAGCGCTTGTCTTCGTGCACGAACTCGATCGGGTCCTCGACGGTGACGACGTGCTTGCTCGAGTTGACGTTCATGTGGTCGACCATCGCCGCGAGCGTGGTCGACTTGCCCGAGCCGGTGGTGCCGGTGAGCAGCACGATGCCGCGCTCCTCCTCGGCGAGCTCCTTGACGACTTCGGGGAGCGCGAGCTCGTCGATCGTGCTGATGCGATGAGGGATCGCCCGGCAGGCCATCGAGATGACGCCGCGCTGCTGAAAGGCGTTGATGCGGTACCGAGCGACGTCGGGGATTTCGTACGAGAAGTCGACCTCGTGCTCGTGCGCGAATTCGTCGAGCTTGCCATCGTCGGTGAGCAGCGCTTTGAGCGCGTCTTCGGTGTCCTGCGCTGTGAGCGCGGGGCCGTCGGGCTCGGGCGCCAGATCTCCGTGCACCCTGAACAGCGGCCTGGAGCCTACCTTCAGGTGCAGGTCGGAGCCCTCTCGGCTGACTAGCTCCCGCAGAGCTGCCTGGACGTCGAACATGACGTTCCAGTGATCGGCACCTGCCCCGGATCGCTTGAGCCCGACGGCGCCGGACGGACGCGCGGCCTGCCTGACGAGCGGATCGCGTTCTCTGACAAGGACGCAGGGAGCGTGGCGTGCTTGACGCACGCGAGCGACCGAGGACGCCGTCAGAGGGCGTGAGGCGCCGTCAGGCGCTCAGGCGACGTCTCTGAGCTTCTGCGCCTCGGCCAGCGATTGGAGCTTCTTCAGCGACTGGTTCTCGATCTGCCTGATTCGCTCGCGCGTGACGTTGAACGTGCGGCCAACCTCGTCGAGCGTCCGGGGGTGCTCGCCGCCGAGGCCGTAGCGAAGCTCGAGCACGCGCCGTTCGCGGTAGCTCAGGTTCTCGAGCGCCTCGCGCAACGCCTCCTTGGTGAGAATCTCGGCGGCGCGCTCGTACGGGGACTCGGCGCGCTCGTCGGCGATGAACTGCCCGAACTCCGACTCCTCCTCGTCCCCGACCGGCTTCTCCAGCGACACGGGCGCCTGGGCGGAGCGCTTGATCGAGTCGACCTCCTCGGGGTCGATGCCGGTCACCTCCGCGATCTCCTCCGCGGTCGGCTCGCGCCCGAGCTCGGTGACGAGCTTGCGCTCGGCGCGGCCGATCTTGTTGAGCTTCTCGACCACGTGCACGGGTATCCGGATCGTGCGCGCCTTGTCGGCGAGCGCCCGGGCGATCGCCTGCCTGATCCACCAGGTGGCATAGGTCGAGAACTTGAAGCCCTTGCGATAGTCGAACTTCTCCGCGGCCCGCACCAGGCCGAGCGTGCCCTCCTGAATCAGATCGAGGAACGGCAGCCCCTGGTTGCGATAGTTCTTGGCGATCGAGACGACGAGGCGCAGGTTGGACTCGACCATCTTCTGCTTGGCATCGAGATCGCCGCGCTCGATGCGCTTGGCCAGGTCGACCTCCTCCTGAGCCGTGAGCAGCCTGACCTTGCCGATGTCCTTCAGGAACAACTGCAGCGAGTCGGTGGTCATGTCCGGCTTGAGGTCGAGCTGCGCTTTGGCTTTGGTGCGCCGCCCGCGCTTGTCGGGCGCCCGCTCGACCTCGAGCGCCGCCGCGGTCGCGGGATCGATGTCCTCGACCAGCTCGATCTCCGATTTCTCGAAGAATCCGTGCAGCTCCTCGACGTCGGACTCGTCCAGGTCGAGCTCGGAGGTGGCCGTCGATATCTCCGAGAAGGTCAGCACCCCTACCTGCTGGCCCTTTGCCAGCAGGTTCTTTACCTCGTCAAGCTCCTGAAGTTCGACTACCGACATCTCATCCCGTTTCTGTCTCTGCTGGTCGACTCACGATCGCCACAAGGCGCATGCCTGCGCCGGCCGCGATCCCCGCTTCAGACGATCGCTACCCGAGCACTACCCGTCGGGGCCGCATGACGTTACAGCTCCGAACGGGCGCGACGCACGGTGCGAGGTTCTCGGAGCCTATGCTAACGCGCATGCGCGAGACCCCGAAGGGTGGACGTCAGGCGCGGTCGACCGATCGCCGAGTGCCGGCGGAAGCGCGCCGGGCGCGGAAATCGAGCGGCGCGCCCCCGGATCTCGCCCAGCAGGCGAACGGCTCGGCTGTCGCGAGCGCGCGCGAGCCCAGCGCCTCGAGCGGCGTGCTGGCCGAGCTGCCGCGCGCCAGGCCGCAGCGCGCCACGCCCCGCCGCTCGAGCGCACGCAAGGCAACCGCGCATTCCGCGGGCAAGCGGCGCGGCGCCGGCGCCGGCGCAGACCGTCGCACGGCCGCTGTCGAGGGGAGCGCAGGCGCTGGCGCTGGTCCCACGATCCTCGCCGGCCTGCCTCGCGTACGTCCCCAGCACACGAGCCCCCGCCGTGCAGCCGCGCGCGCGGCGCGATCGCGTGGGGGCACGCGGTCGACCGAGCAGTCGGTGCCGAGACAGGGCTTCGAAAGCGAGCCGAGGCGTATGAGCGAACCGATCCAGCCGCCCGGCGGCGCCGAGCTCGCCGTGTCGCTCGGCGAGCTGGCCGGCGAGCTCGCGAAGGTCGGGATCGCGACCGGGGCGCGTCTGCTCAAGGACATCGTGTCGCGCTTGCCGGGCTGATCGGCACGATCGCGTCCGCTCCGCGTCTGGCGTCCGCTCCGCGTCTGGCGTCCGGTTCGTGTCTGGCGTTCGCACCGCGTCTGGCGTCCGGTCCACGTCTGGCGTCCGGTTCGTGTCTGGCGTCCGCACGGCATCTGTATACTCGCGCCACGCCGAGCTCCCGCGACCCTGGTCGTGGGAGGCGGGGGACCCAATGCGGATCGATTCGATCCGCGGGGGCGAATCGACCAGTCGTGGTCGTAGCGCCGCCGAGAACACGGCCGCGCGAGCCCGTCAGCTCACCCCGTAGGCGTCGAGACGATCATGCGAGTGCTACGTCACCATCTCGGGCCCCTGCTTGCGCTGCTCGCGGCTCTCGGCTGTGCCGCAGCCGCGCCCGCGTGGGCCGCCGGCACGAGCCCCGGCTCGAGCAGTGGGTCGAGCGCGACGGGAGGATCGAGTGCCGGCACCGGATCAGGTGCGACGGGCGGCTCCAAGGCGAGCGCGGCGAGCCAGACGAGCACGGCCTCGAATGCGAGGGCCTCGCAGACGACCGCCACGACGGTCGCGCGGAGCGGTATCGCAACCTGGTATGGCCCGGGCCTGTACGGCCACAAGACGGCCTGCGGGCAGACGCTGACGCCGGGGCTGATCGGCCTTGCCAATCGCACGCTCCCGTGTGGGACCCTCGTGAAGGTGAGCTACGACGGCCGCAGCAGGATCGTGCCGGTGCTCGACCGCGGGCCGTATGCCGGCAACGGCGCCAGCTGGGATCTGACCGCGGGGGCCGCGGGTGCGCTCGAGATCACCGAAACGGTGCGCATCGCCACGCTCGTGGTCGGAGCCGCCCCGAACTCGCCGACGCTGGGAGCGCCGGCCGTGACTTCGGGCGAAGCGGCGTTCGGCGGAGCGCAGGCCGGCTAGGCGAGATCGTCGTTGAGCCGGGATGGGTCCGCGTCGCGCGGGAGGGCGCGCCCGCTGGCGTGCGCCTCGTATAGGGCGACCTCGGCACGGTCCACGAGCTCAACCGCGTCGAGGGCATCGCGCGGGCACACCGCGATCCCGACCGCCAGGCGCAGCGGAGCGCCGCGATGGCTGGCGGCGCGACCGACGGCCGCGGTCATCTGCGTGGCCAGGGCCTGCGCGCCAGAGCCATCGGTCTGCGGCGCGAGCAGCCAATAGCGGCCGGGAGTCTCGCGCATCAGCGAGTCGGCCGGACGCAGGTGAGCGCTGAGCGCGGTCTCCACCAGGGCGGTCAAGCGGGCGACCTCCCCCGGGAGCTCGGCGTGGCGGAGGCGCTCGACGTCCGCGAGCTCGAGCAGCAGCAGCGCGAACGCCTGACCATCCTGCTGATAGCGCCCCAGCCGTCGTTCGATCGAGGCTGTCCACGGAGCGGCGTCTTGCTCGGCGACCGCGGGCTGGGCATATCGATGCTGAGCCTGCTCCTGCTCGACAGGTCCATCTGCGGCGCGCACGAACGGCGCGGGCTTCGGCGGTTCGTCGTAGCCACGCTCACCCTGCCCCTGCTCGACGGGCCCGTCCGCGGGCCGCCCCACCTGCGCGCCCTCCAGCGGCTCGTCATAGCCGGGCGGAGCCTGCGCGTGCTCAACGACATGCTCCGCGGGGCGCCCCACCTGCGCGCCCTCCGGCGGCTCGTCATAGCCGGGCGGAGCCTGCCCCTGCTCGACGAACGCCTCCCGTTCGTGCATGGCCGGCACACGTTCGTCTCTGATCTCGATGTCTGGCTGCTCGTCGGGCGCGACGCGAGACCCACCCGAGGTCTCGGGAGGATCGTTTCCGGCGAGCTCGTCGACGAGAACGGCCGCCACGGCCGGCTCGCTCTCGCCGTCGCCCGATTGGATGGGCTCGGGCTCGAGCGCGGGGGCGCGTTCATGTGCGGGCCGCGAATCCTCGGCGGCCGGGGTCCGAGCGTCGGCGACCGACTCCGACGCCCGTTGCTCGCCGGCGGCAGCCCGATCGGTGGGCCCCGGGAGTGACGCCGGCTGGGCTGATGGCGGAGGCGCGCCTACAACCGGCTCGGGCGCGCTGGAAACCGGCTCGGGCAACGACCCACGCGCGCGCGTGGGCTCGACTCCGGAAGCGCCAACTCCGGGAGGGCCAGGCGCGGGAGGTGCGGGCGCGGGAGGTCCAGACGATGTTCGCGGCGGCTCGAGTACACGCCGCGGTCCGCGGTCGGCGAGCGTCGCAACGGACAACGAGACCTCGGCAAGTCGTGCTGACAGCTCGGCCACGCGCGCGGTCCGGTGCTCGGCGACGGCATCCTCGAGCGTCTCCCACAGCACCTCGCTGAGCGACCTGGCCGCCCGTGCTCCGCGGATCAGGCGCTCAGGGCGAGGCTGCTCTTGCGCGTCATGGGTCACGGGCTCTGAATATCAGCAGACCAGGACACGGCGTCGCTCAGCGGACCGGCACGGGGCGGCGCGGGAACCGGGGATAGCCTGCAGGGCAGTGAACAGCGCGACGATCTCGAACCTCGATGACCGCACCACCGAAGACCCGGGCACGGGCGCGATGCGCTCCGTTCAGGCGGCTGATCTGAGCCTCCCGGAGAGCGCGTTGCGCGAGCTCTGGTCGCCGATGCACCTCGAGCGCCTGGCGCGCACGTACTGGCGCTTTCTGACGCGTGTGACGCTGGGGCTCGTGCGCGTGCGCTACTCCGAGGCCGAACGCTCGGTCGTGCTGTTGGGCCGACCGTTGCGACTGCTGACGTTCGCGGCGCCCGAATACGAGATCGGAGCGGGCGGCGGGATCGTGCGCTGGCGGATCGTTCGCGGCCTGCTGGTCGCGCGCAGGGGGCGAGGTGGCGCAGGACACCTGCAGATCGACGTGCGCCGGCTCGCGGACGAGCGTCCTGGACGGGCACTGCTGCACATCGAGGTGGAGGTCGCGAACTTCCATCCGGCGATCGCTTCGGGGTTCGGCCGCCGCGTCTACAACGCGACTCAGGCTCGCATCCACGTGCTCGTCACACACGGGTTCCTGCGCTCGCTGGCGCGCCTGGAACTGCAGGAGTCGCGCGTGGGGCGGCTGGCCGGGGCGGCTAGCCCCGCAGCGCCGCAAGCTTCGCGCGATCGTGTGTGGCCCTGATCCTGCGGATGGTCCCCGAGCGTGTGCGCATCACCAGCGACTCCGTGGTGGCGCCGCCGGCGCTGGGGTAGCGCACGCCCTCCAGGACGTCGCCATCGGTGACCCCGGTGGCCGAGAAGAACACATCGTCGCCGGCGACCAGATCGTCGCGCGTGAGGATGCGCTCGAGGTCATAGCCGGCGTCGAGGGCGGCCTGGCGCTCGGCGTCGTTGCGCGGCCATAGCCGTCCCAACAGCTGCCCGCCGAGACACTTGACGGCCGCAGCCGAGATGACGCCCTCGGGCGTGCCGCCGATGCCCCACAGCAGGTCGACGGTCGAGCGCTCGGTGACGGCGAGCAGCGCGGCGGAGACGTCGCCGTGGCCGATCAGGCGTACGCGCGCGCCGGCCTCGCGGATCGCGGCGATACCGGCCTCGTGACGGGGCCGGTCCAGCACGACGACCATCACGTCGCCGACGGCGCTGCCCTTGCGCCGCGCGACCAGCTCGACGGTCTCGGCAAGCGGACGGTCGAGGTCGAGCAGGTCGGCGATCTCGGGCGAGCCGGCCATCTTTTCCATGTAGACGCACGGGCCCGGGTCGAACATGGTGCCGCGGGCGGACAGCGCGATCACCGACAGCGCGCTCGGCATGCCGTGCGCCGCCAGCGTGGTGCCCTCGAGCGGGTCCACGGCGATGTCGACCTGCGGCGGGGAGCCGTCGCCGATCAGCTCGCCGTTGTAGAGCATCGGCGCCTCGTCCTTCTCACCCTCGCCGATCACGACGAGACCGTCCATCGGGACGGAATGGAGCATGTAGCGCATGCCGTCGACTGCTGCCTGGTCGGCGGCCTCCTTGTCGCCGCGGCCGGCCAGAGGGGCGGCGGCGAGCGCGGCGGCCTCCGTCACTCGCACCAGCTCGAGGGCGAGGTTGCGGTCGGGCCGCTGGTGTGTCGGGTCGGGTGTCATGTGAGATGGCGCGACCGCTGAGACGGCGGGGTCGCGGCGAGGCGCCGGCCGGAACGTATACCAGCCGTGCTGCGACTACGATCGTGACGTGGGCGAGCAGCGAGACCGAGACCGTTACACAGGCGAGCAGCGGCCGGCGCCGGCGTGCGGCGGCGCGACCGGAGCAGGGTGATGGCGAGCGCTCCGGCAGCCGCGGTCGCATCCGCTCCGGAGAGCTCCGGCAATCCCCTGATCGCGGGCTTGGAGCGGCTGCCGGTGGCGCCGACGGCGCTTGTGATCTTCGGGGCGACCGGCGATCTGGCGCGGCGCAAACTGCTGCCGGCGCTGTACAACCTCGCGCACGACGGGGCGCTGCCCGAGCATTTCCATCTCATCGGCGTGTCGCGCAGGGACAAATCGCACGAGGAGTTTCGCGCCGAGTGCGAGCAGGCGATCCGTAGCTTCTCGCGGCGCCGGCCCGACCAGGATGTGTTGAGCGGGCTGCTCGACAGCGTCAAGTACGTGGCGGGGCTGTTCGACGATCCGCAGGCGTATGCGCAGCTGGCGGGCGTGCTGGACGACTTCGACGAGCAGGCGGGGATGCGGCTCAATCGCGCCTTCTATCTGTCCACGGCGCCCGAGTTCTTTGGCGTGATCATCGGGCAGCTGGGCGGCAGCGGTCTGTCGCGGCGCTCGGAAACCGAGGTGCGGGTGATCATCGAGAAGCCGTTCGGGACCTCGCTCGAGGAGGCGCGCGAGCTCAACCGCCGCGTGCTTAGCGTGTTCGACGAGACCCAGGTGTTTCGCATCGATCACTACCTCGGCAAGGAGACGGTGCAGAACATGCTGGCCTTCAGGTTCGCCAACGGCCTGTTCGAGCCGTTGTGGAATCGCAACTACATCGACCACGTGCAGATCACGGCGGCGGAGGACATCGGCATCGGCAGCAGGGCGGCTTTCTACGACAGCGCCGGCGCGCTGCGCGATCTGATTCAGAACCACATGCTGCAGCTGCTGTGCCACGTCGCGATGGAGCCCCCGGGCAGCTTCACGGCCGAAGAGGTGCGCAACGAGAAGGTCAAGGTCCTGCATGCGATCACGCCGCCCACGCCGCACCAGGTGGCGGAGATGGCCGTGCGAGCCCAGTACACGGCCGGGCATTCCGGCGGTGAGGACGTGCCCGGGTACCTGCAAGAGCAGGGCGTGCCGGCGGACTCGACGACTGAGACCTATGCTGCGCTGCGCTTGGAGGTCGACAACTGGCGCTGGGCGGGGGTGCCGTTCTACCTGCGCGCGGGCAAGCGCCTGGCGCGCAAGGTCACCGAGATCGTGGTGACGCTGAAGCCTGTCCCCCACCTGGCCTTCAGCCAGGACGGCTCGCTGGGCGTGCAGCCCAACCAGCTGATCCTGGCGCTGCAGCCGAACGAGGGCGTGACGCTGCAGCTGGTCGCGAAGATCCCCGGCACGCGCATGATCATCAGGCCCGTGAACATGGAGTTCCTGTACGGAACCTCGTTCCTGTCGCAGTCCCCGGAGGCTTACGAGCGGCTGATCATGGACGTGATGCGCGGCGATCCGACGCTGTTCACACGTAACGACGAGGTCGAGGCGCAGTGGACGATCTGCGACCCGATCGTGGCCACGTGGGCGCACACGCCCGGACCGCTGCCGGGCTATGAAGCGGGCTCGCAGGGGCCCGCCGAGGCGAGTGAGATCCTGCTCGAAGGGCAGGTTTGGCGGGCGATTTGAGCGCGTTCGCGCAGGCGACGATCGGCGAGGCCGCGTGGAGCGCCGAGGGGACGACCCCCGACGCGATCGAAGCGGCGCTGCGCGATCTGCTGGTGCGCCGCGCGCGCGACGAACGTGCGAGCTCACACGGCGGGCTCGTGCCGGCGCGCGTGCTGAACATGATCGTGTTCGTACCCAGCGGCTTCGCCGTCGAGACGTCGCGGCGCTTGGACGGGGTCGGGCGCTATCACGCGTCGCGCACGGTCGTGCTCTCCTACGAGCCGGAGCGCGAGCGCCTGGATGCTCGCATCGCGCTCGCCGCCGAAGAGGACCGCGCCGAGGGCGAGCTCGGACTGCTGCGCGAGACGGTGGTGGTCGAGATCGGCAAGCGCCACCTCGACGACCTCGTCACGATCGCCGATCCGCTGGTGCTGAGCGACCTGCCGACGGTGCTTTGGTCTCCGCACGGGCACACTTCCGCAGCGAGCTCGCTGCTCGAGCTGGCGCAGACCGCGTTGATCGATTCGCTCGACGAGACCGAGCGGTCGCCGAACGGCTGGCGCTCCGCAATGGGGCACGCGTGCACGCTGTCCGACCGGTTGTACGTGGTCGATCTCGCCTGGCTGCGCTCCACGCCCTGGCGCGAGCGCGTCGCCGCCACGTTCGACCCCAGGCCGATGCGCTCGGAACTGGAGTCGCTCAGCCGCGTGACCGTGACCCACCATCGCGACTCGACGGTGGCGGCGATGCTGCTGGTCGGGTG
This sequence comes from Solirubrobacteraceae bacterium, assembly GCA_035507415.1. GTDB lineage: Bacteria > Actinomycetota > Thermoleophilia > Solirubrobacterales > Solirubrobacteraceae > Palsa-744. Next base: position 112,196 of record DATJOF010000065.1, on the reverse strand, counting down.
GTTGGCGTCGCGCCTGAGCTGGGACCTGGGCGGGGCCCGGTTCACGGAGGCCGGCGAGGATGTGCTGGCGGCGGCAGCCAGTGCGGCCGGCGGTGAGATCGACTTGCAGCTGCGAACCGCGCCCGAGCTCGAGGTGCCGGGGCTGCAGACGGTCGAGCTGAGCAGCGGGTCTGGTCAACGGGTGCGCCTGGACCGCGGGCCGGGCGGCCTGCGCCTGCACCGGCGCGCGCTCGACGGCCACGAGCGGGAGTCGACGCTGCTCGGCGCTTCGCGCGGCGAGGGCGGCATCCTCGGCGAGGGGATCAGACAGGCCCTGCTGCGCGATCCGACCTATCGTCCGGCGCTCAACGCGGCGCGAGCGATGCTCGCGTAGAGAGCCTCGATCCGAAATCCGTCGAAGCCTCGTAGAGTGAGGGGTCGGCAGATGGCTTCGACTGCGACCGCCAAGCCCAAGATCGCCGCAATGCCGAGCCGGGGGGACGCCCTCGATGCGCTGGGCGAGGTGCGCCGGCAGACGCTGGCGCTCGTGCGCGGCCTCGACGGGGAGCAGCTGACGAGCGTGTACTCGCCGATCATGAGCCCGCTGGTGTGGGATCTCGGGCACATCGCGGCGTATGAGGATCTGTGGCTGGCACATCGGCAGGCGGGGCTGGCGCTGCTCAAGCCCGAGCTGGCCGATGTGTACGACGCGTTCGAGACGCCGCGGGCCGTGCGCGGCGATGTTGCGGCGCTTGGCCCCGAGCAGGCGTTCGCGTACATGCGCTCCGTGCGTGAGCGCACCGAGCGGGCGCTCGAGTTGGGCGAGATCGACGACGGTCAGATCTTCGAGATGGTCTTGCGCCACGAGCTGCAGCACTGCGAGACGATGCGCCAGACGATGGCGATCGCGGGGCTGCTGCCCGAAACGGGGACGCTGGCCGAAACGGGGATTCGCGCCGAAGGCGCGTGTCTTCCGGCTTCGGCCGGAGGCGCGTGTCTCCCGGCGTCGGTCGCGGGAGAGCCCCAGATCACCGAAGCGCCTGCCGCGGCCGACATGGCCAACGGCTCGGCCGGCACTCCCAGCCACCGCTCGCGGCAGCCAGGGTGGGCGCGGATACCGGCAGGCGAGTTCGCGATGGGCGCCGGCGAGGAGGGCTTCGCCTACGACAACGAGCGGCCGCTTCACACGGTCGTGCTGGGCGCCTTTGAGATCGCGGAGCGTCCGGTCAGCAACGCGAGCTGGATGCGCTTCAGCGAGGGCGGCGGCTACGAGCGGCGCGAGTGGTGGTCGGACGAGGGCTGGGCGTGGAAGCAGCAGGACGACATCACCCACCATCCCGCCGTGGCAGCCGGAGCACCCGGAGCGCCGGCCTGCCATGTGAGCTGGTTCGAGGCCGAGGCCTTCGCCCGCGCACACGAGGCGCGCCTGCCCAGCGAGGCCGAGTGGGAGCGGGCGGCGAGCTACGAGCACTCGCCCCTGCGCGACCGCGGTGCGGTGTGGGAGTGGACGAGTAGCTCGTTCGGCGGGTATCCGGGATTCGTGGCGTATCCGTACAGGGAGTACTCCGAGGTCTTCTTCGGCGAGCGCTACCGCGTGTTGCGCGGGGGCTCGTGGGCCACCAGCCCGCGCGTGAAGACGACGACGTTCCGCAACTGGGACCTGCCCGAGCGCCGGCAGATCTTCGCCGGCGTGCGCCTGGCCCGGGACCGAGCATGAGGCGGCGGCGATGAAGCCGATCGCAGATCCTCCGGGTCCGGCGATCCGCATCGACTCGCACCTCGACGAGGCGCAGGAGCGCTCGCTGGCCGAGGATGTGCTCGACGGGTTGACACGTCCGCTGAAGGAGCTTCCTCCGAAGCATTTCTACGACGCGCGCGGCGCCGAGCTGTTCGACCAGATCTGCGAGCTGCCGGAGTACTACCCGACGCGCATCGAGCGTTCGATCCTCGAGCAGCGCGCGGGCGAGCTGGCGGAGCTGACCGGGGCGGTGGAGCTCGTCGAGCTGGGCTCTGGGACGGCTGCCAAGACGCGTGTGCTGCTCGACGCGCTGTACGAGGCGGGCACGCTCAGTCGCTACGTGCCGGTCGATGTCACCGAGAGCATGGTGCGGGCCTGCGCGAGCGAGCTGATCGAGGAGTATCCGGGCCTGCGCGTGCACGGTGTGATCGGCGACTTCGAGCGCCATCTCGACCAGGTCCCCGAGCCCGTCGGACCCAGGATCGTCGTGTTCCTGGGCGGGACGATCGGCAATTTCCCTCCCGGCAGCCGCCGGCGCTTCCTGCGCGGGATCGCGCGGCTGCTCGACGATGAGGACTATCTGCTGATGGGCACCGATCTGGTCAAGGACCGGCAGGTGCTCGAGGCTGCGTACGACGATTCGCAGGGCGTGACCGCCGAGTTCAACCGCAACGTGCTGCGTGTGCTCAATCGCGAGCTGCAGGCGGACTTCGACCCCGAGGACTTCGACCACGTGGCTCTGTTCGACGAGCACAACGAGTGGATCGAGATGCGGCTGCGGGCGCGGCGCGAGCACACGACGCTGGTGCGCGACCTCGACCTTCCGGTGCACTTCGAGGCCGGCGAGGAGCTGCGCACCGAGATCAGCGCGAAGTTCACGCCCGCTCGTCTGGAAGGCGATCTGGCGGCTGCCGGGTTGGAGCTCGTGCGCTGGCTGACCGACGCCGACGAGCTGTTCGCGCTGTCGCTCTCACGGGTGCGTGAGGACGCGTAGCTCACGGTCGGGCGGGAAGCCCCAAGTGACGCGAAGATCCAGTAAAGGTTCTTGCGGCGCCGATGCAATAGGCTGCGCGCCGTGAACATCGAGGGGGCATCAGCGATCGTCACGGGCGGGGCGTCGGGCCTCGGCGAGGCGACCGTGCGCGCGCTTCACGCGCGCGGGGCGATCGTGACGATCGCCGACGTGAACGCCGAAAAAGGCGAGGCGCTGGCCGGCGAGCTGGGCCTCGAGTTCGCTTCTTGCGACGTGCGCGAGGAGGAGCAGGTGCAGGCGGCGGTCGAGCGCGCCGCGGCGGCGGACGGCGGGCTGCGCATCGCGATCGCCTGTGCCGGCACGGGCTGGGCGCAGAAGGTGGCCGGCTCGAAAGGCCCCCATCCGCTGATGCCGTTCGAGGTGATCATCTCGATCAACCTGATCGGGACGTTCAACCTGCTGCGACTGTCCGCATCGGCGATGATCGGCAACGAGCCCGTTGAGGACGGCGAACGCGGCGTGTGCGTGCACACAGCTTCGGTGGCGGCCTTCGAGGGGCAGGTCGGCCAGATCGCCTACTCGGCCTCGAAGGGAGGCGTCGTCGGCATGACCTTGCCGGCCGCTCGTGACCTTTCGCAGTACGGGATCCGCGTCAACACGATCGCGCCGGGGCTATTCGACACGCCCTTGCTCGCGGCGCTGCCCGAGGAGGCGCGGCAGAAGCTCGGCGCGGGCGTGCCCTTCCCTCAGCGCCTGGGCCAGCCGGCCGAGTACGCCCAACTGGCCTGCCAGATAGTCGAGAACCGCATGCTCAACGGCGAGACGATCCGTCTCGACGGGGCATTGCGGATGCAGCCACGGTAAAGTCCTGTCAACGACGCGTCCCGGTCGATATTGGCCGGCCGAGACGCGATCAGACCTTGGCAGCACCAGTGCGTGGATCTTCCCAAGAGACCCCGACTTTCTGGAGAAGAAGGCCGGACGGGTGCTCGATCTGTATTAGCGCGGCAAGACAAGCTGCTGGACTGTGACTTGGTGATCAACACCGACGCCAAGCACGCTGATCACGTACGCGCTTTTGCGTCATCCATGACGTTCAAACGCGACGCGGGCGTCTTTGGAGCTTGGCTCGCGTTCAGCCGTCGAAAGATCGCCGTCCAGGGAAGGTGAACAAATGCCGTCAAACGCGACCCCCGCAGTGGCTTGGGCGGCTGACCTTTGAGGGCCACAACGTCTGATCTGAGCACTCGATTGCCTTGAAACGCCATACCGGTGCTCAGGGCCGTGAGGTCTGGAATCACGGCTGGGGAGTCGATGCAGTCGAGGATGTCCTGCAGCACGCCCGCTGGATTCGCGAGGAACGCCTCGTAGCGCACGAGCAGACGCCGACCGCGTGGATGACGGAGAAAGACGAGCAGTGAAAGCACATAGGTGAACCACAGATAGGCATTTGTGTTAAGCGCGTTGAACCTGGGAAAGACCACGTCATCGCCACTGTAGGAAGCAACGACGTGCTGTGGCTTTCTCACCAAGAACAGGAGGCGCAGGTCGATCCCGTCGAGCGCCTGGAGCTCCCTCGCGCGCCTCGGAAAGTGCGAGCTGTCGACGACGTGCGTCGCGTCCGCCTCGTCTGCGATCGCGCGGTACAGATCCTCCGCGGCGCGGCGGTAAGGCCCGCGCAGTCGACGCTGAGCGCGCCAGCTGTCCACACGCAGCAGGTCCAGCGATTTCTCCAGGCTCCGCGCCCCACGACCAAACAGGTCGGTGCTGACGTGTGCGCGCACGCCGTCCCAGAACCGCGCTCGCTCGGCTCCCGGCAGCGGTGACTTGCCCCTCCTCGCAAGCCACAGGTTAAGCTCGCCCGCGTAGAAGATGTTCGCGCAATTGCCGAGCGTGATGCCGAGAATCGTGCTGCCGCTGCGTCCGGCGCCCATCACGTAGACCACCTTGGGCCTCTCCGGTGTCACCCTCGAACCCCTGGGACCACCGGCCTCTCCGAAGCCACCTTCGAGCTCGTCCGCGTCACCGGCGGAACCTCCAACGCCACCTTCGGCGTCTCGGACCGATCCCGCGGAGTGCGGGGACTCAGCCGGATGATCGGGTGAGCCCGTAGACATCGCGATCCGATGGTCCGGCCGGCGCAGCCGGCCCGCGACCGGAGCTGCCGTCGACGATCTGTTCGAGTGCGGCCGAGATTTCCAGGCACACGACTTCGGGCGCAAACAGCCGCTCCGCCTCTGCGCGAGCCAGCGCCCTGACCTCGACGGGGTCGGCCCGGAGCCTGTCGAGCATCGCCACGACCGATGCGGCCATGCCCTCGATGTCGCCGGGCTCTGTCTCGGCGCCCACCGACCTATTGACATGCTCGATCGCGCCGACCTCGCTGGTCGCCACGACCGGGACTCCGGCGGCAAGCGCCTCGCCTACGGTCAGCGCGAACGGCTCATACTTGCTCGCCTGCAGCAGCACGTCGCTGCGGGCGAGCTCCGCCGGCACCTCAGAGCCCGGTACCCTTCCCACATATTCAGAACGCTCCGGGGGTAGGCCTTCGAGCAGGGCCGTATAGTTGGACCACAGACTGGGGCCTCCGACGATGCGAAAGCGAACGTCGACCTGGAGCTCGGACAGCAATCGTGCGACCGCCACCACGTCGTCGATGCCCTTGCGGGCCGCGATCCGGCCGAGAACGATGACTGTGGGCGGTGTTGCGATCGGCCTCTCAGTTGGCTCGAACCGGTCGATGCGCACCGGGTTTGGCACGACCACGGTCGTCTCGCGCGCGAGTCCGTAGTCGTCGATCAGGTGCTCCCGGAAAACGTTGCTGATGCAGATCGTCAGACGTGCGCCTCGAATCTTTCGGCGCTGTACCCGCTTTCGCAGCGACAACACGATCACCGCGATAGCAAATATATAAGCCGGTTGGCACCGAAAAGCGAGCTTGCGCTCCTTTATCAGGAACTTCAGCTCGCCTGCGCTGCTCGTGCCGGGCTGCATGACAAGCGGCACCTTTCCTCTCAGCCGCCGCGGCACCGCCAGGTTTTCGACGTTCGAAAATTGATAGATAAAGTCGTAGGGTTCGCGTCGGTGTCGACGGGCGACCTCCTTTCGCAAGCGCAACGACGCGAGGCCGTGGACGATCTGCGCACTCACGAGCGAAGTGAGCTTGGTGCGGCTGTACCAGCGTCCGGGTCGCCAGACACCCGTTCCCCAGACGAGAGTTAGGTTCTCGACATCGGTAATCTGGGGAGGCACTCGATGCTCGCGTCCCGGAAAGAAGCAGTCGATCCGGTGGCCAAGCTTAGCCAAACCGTGAAGCAGGTCCGTCGCGATGCCAGGCACCCCGCCGTTTTCTTCAGCTGGCGCAAACCCGATCCAGGCTATGTGCATTGACTTACGGGGCATCGCGGTCGATCCTAGCAAGCCATTTGTGTGCCCACTGTTTGGAGTGAGGTGATGCCAAAGGCGATGATGCGAAGAGCGCATCACCTTCAAGGTGAACCTGCATGCTGGGGCTTAAGCAAGCCCAATAATCCAGCTCAGACGACAGAGCCGCCCTTGGGCGCGGCTCTCAACGCACGATCGGGGCTTATCGAGGGGCGTTTGTAAAGGGGCAGGGGTGATCGGCCGGCGGGGTGCCGGCTGGCGTTCTCGGCATGTGGGCGTGGGCGGTTCCCGGGGCGCCACCAGCTGAAGTGCCGGCTTGGTCGAGCAGTCATGGTCAGGCTCATATGCGAGGGTCTAGGCGACGGCGATATGCCTCCGCGTTGATGGAGTCGCAGTCAGTGCGCTCGATCTCGGCCTCGATCTCGGCGGCTGCCATCTCGCTCGCGACCACGCGCTTGGGGATCGGCGGCTTCCACCGAGCGATGTCGCCCGGTATCGGTGACCGCTTGGCCGTTTCGAGCTCGTGGGCGTGTGCGGCGCTAAAGCGCCTCGCTCAGCCGAGCCGCTCGACGAGCATCGCCATGCCCATGCCGCCGGCGACGCACATCGACTCGATGCCGTAGGTGCCGTCGAGCGTCTCGAGGTCGTTGAGCAGCGTGGTCATGATGCGTGCCCCGGTCATGCCGAACGGATGGCCCAGCGCGATCGCGCCGCCAAAGGGATTGAGCTTGTCCTGGTCGATCCCGAGCTCCTGTTTGCACGGCACGATCTGAGCGGCGAAGGCCTCGTTGATCTCGACGACGTCGACGTCGTCGATCGCCATGCCGGTGGCCTTCAGCAGTTTCTGGATCGCGGGGATCGGGCCGAGGCCCATGATCTCCGGGCGGATCGCGGCGACGGTCGAGGCGATTATGCGGGCTTTGGGCTTCAGGCCCAGTGCGCTGGCCTTTTCCTCGGACATGATCAGCAGCGCGGCCGCGCCGTCGTTGAGCGGGCAGGCGTTGCCGGCGGTGACGGTGCCGCCCTCTTTGAACACGGGCGGGAGCGCCGCGAGCTTGTCCATCGTGGTGCCCGGGCGCGGGCCGTCGTCCTTGCTGACGACAGTCTCGGGGACGTCGATCTCGTTGCCCGCCTTGTCGAGGTCTTTGTGGGCCGGCACGGTGACGGGAACGATCTCCTTGTCGAAGTGCCCGTTGGCGACCGATTCCACGGCGCGGGTCTGTGAGATGAGCGCCCATTCGTCCTGGGCCTCGCGGCTGACGTTGCAGCGTTCGGCGACGTTCTCGGCGGTCATGCCCATCGGGATGTAGACGTTGTAGGCCGAGCCCTCGGAGCCGTCGACGGCGTGGTTGAACTCGAACTGGGCGCTGCCGCGTCCGGCGCGCGAGACGGCCTCGACGCCCGCCGCGACATAGGTGTCGCCCTCGCCGGTCTTGATCGCGTGGAAGGCCATGCGGGCGGTCTGCAGCGAGGAGGCGCAGAAGCGGTTGACCGTGCAGGCGGGCACGTGATGGTCGATGCCGGCGAGCAGCGCGGCGATGCGCCCGACGTTGTATCCCTGCTCGCCCTCGCCGTAGCCGCAGCCCATCATGATGTCGACGATCGAGCTTGGCTTGAGGCCGGGGTTGCGCTCGAGCAGCGCCCGCAGCGGGATCGCCGCGAGGTCATCGGCGCGCACGGTCTTGAGCGAGCCCTTGACGGCCCGGCCGATGGGCGTGCGAATGGCGTCGACGATCACTGCTTCTGGCATGGGCGGGTCTTCTCCTCGGTTTGCGGGCGATTACGGGGCCCGAAGACTATAGGTCGAGCGTGCTCACGCCCAGCTCGTCGAAGCCGACGTGGTGCGCGAGCTCGTGGCGCACCGTGCGTACAACCTGGTCGCGCAGCAGCTCTGGGTTGTGCCCGAAGTCGCGGCGCAGCGTGTCCCTGAAGATCACGATGCGGTCGTGGGCGTCGTCGCGGCTGGCGGTGTCGCCCTGATACAGCCCGTATGCGCCACGCCGGCGCCCACCATCGGAGATCACGACGGCGACGTGCGCGAGCGCGTTGCGCAGCAGATCGGGCAGATCGTCCAGGGCGTCGCGCACGAGCTCTTCGAAGTCCTCGTCGTTGAGCGGGTCGAGCTCGAGGAACTCCATTTCGTCGGGGTCGGCGACGAGCCCTTCGCGAGCGAGCTGCTCGGAGTGGCGCACGAGCGCGTCGAACTCGGTCTCGGACTCGGGGTTGCGCCAGTCGGCGAGCCGCACCGCGATCAGCGCTGCGCCGCCGACGATCAGCGCCACCAGGATCAGCCCGAGCGCCACATCCTCCAGCACCCTGACCGCTCCGATCGAGCTGAAGCCCTGCCCCAGCACGATCACGACCAAACCGGCCGACAGCGCGATCAGCATCGCGAATCCGGCCCGGCGCAGCTGGCCGGTGGCGCGCTGGCGTGAGTAGAACGGCCGGCGCACCGGGGCTCCTACTCGAGCGTGCGGGCGATCACGAGCCGCTGGATCTCGTTCGTGCCCTCGTAGATCTGTGTGATCTTCGCGTCGCGCATCATGCGCTCCACCGGATACTCCTTGACGTAGCCGTAGCCCCCCAGCACCTGCACCGCGTCGACCGTGACCGCCATCGCGGTGTCCGAGCAGAAGACCTTGGCCATAGAAGAGTACTTCGCGCGCAGTGGATCGCGCCGGTCGGCCATGGCGCAGGCCTTGTAGAGCAGCTCGCGGGCTGCCGCCGTGCGCGTTTCCATGTCCGCCAGCTTGAACTGGATCGCCTGGAGCTTGATGATCGGCTTGCCGAACTGGACGCGCTCGCGGGCGTAGGCGACCGCGTAGTCGGTGGCGCCCTGGGCGATCCCGACCGCTTGCGCGGCGGCGCCGAGGCGGGTGCGCTCGAGCGTGCCGAGCGCCACCGACAGGCCTCGCCCGACCTCGCCGATCACGTTGGCCTGCGGGATGCGCACATTCTCGAAGATCGGCTGGCCTGTGGGCGAGGCCCTGATGCCGAGCTTGTGCTCGAGCTTGCCGATGCTGAGCCCGGGCCGGTCGGCCTCGACTACGAACGCGGTGATCCGGCGGCTCTCACGGTCGGTGACCGCGAAGGTGATGTAGAAGTCGGCGACGCCGAGGTTGCTGATCCAGTTCTTCGTGCCGTTGATCACCCACTCGTCCCCGTCCAGGACGGCCGTCGTTTTCATTCCGGCCGGGTCCGACCCTGCCTCGGGCTCGGACAGCGCGAACGCCGGTGACCACTCGCCGGTGGCGCATCTCGGCAGGAAGCGCTCCTTCAGCTCGTCGGTGCCGTAGAGCTGGATCGGCAGCGTGCCGAGCTCCTGAACCATCAGCATCAGGGCGCAGGAGGCGTCCACCTTCGCGATCTCCTCGACCGCCATGTTCAGCATCAGCGTGCCGGTGCCGGTGCCGCCGTATTCGGTCGGGAATGGCAGCGCGAGGATGTCCTGCTCGGCGAGCACCTTTCTGATGTCCCAGGGGTATTCGGCCTGCTCGTCGATCTCGGCCGAGCGCGGAGCGATCCGCTCGCGTGCGATCTGGCCGATCGTGGCGCACAGGTCGAGGTGCTCCTGAGGGATCGTGTAGACGCCGCTGATGAGCGTGTCGTGCATTCCCTTCGATCCTACCGAGGCGCGCGCGCCACTCGCCTCGTGGGGTCCGCGACGCCCCGCTACGCTCGTGCGTGATGGGAGAAGCGGCGGACACGTCTGAGATCGACATCGACCCCGGCCGCGTGGCCGACTGGCGAACGCGCGAGCCGCAGCTTCAGCTGATCGACGTACGCGAGCCCTCTGAGCGCGAAGCCGGTCATATCGCCGGCTCGCGGCACATCGCGCTCGGTGAGCTCTCGAGCCTCGCGCCGACCGTCGCGCGCGAGCAGCCCGTCGTGTTCTACTGTCGCGTGGGTGCGCGCTCGGAGATGGCCGCCCAGGCGTTCCGGACCGCGGGCTACGAGGCCTACTCGATGCGCGGCGGCCTTGTGCGCTGGGTCGGGGACGGTCGGCCGCTTGAGCCTGAGGGTGGATACGTGGCGGACCACTGATCGGTGGCCGACAGCTGAGCCGCGCGACCGCCGAGAACTCGCGAAAGAGCGGCCGATCAGCACGCGCGGGCGGGCCGCATCGAGCACGCTCGGCCGCGCCGCGTCATCCGCGCCGGCGGCGGGCGCGGTCAGTACAGCAGTTCTTTGACGTAGCGCTGATGTAGCCGCCCGAGCGGGGTCTTGCCGGGTTCGAATCCGATCGCCTGCCATAGCAAGCCCGACGCGGGGGCCCACACGATGATCAGATAGGCGCCCAGCACCAGGGCGGTGTTCTGCAGGCGACGCGAGCGCGAGAGCGCCGCCAGCGGCAGCAGCCACAGCACGTACCACGGCAGCACCCAACCGAGCGTCACGAGCAGCGCCACGGTGATCCAGCCGGACGGCGTGATCGCATCGCGCCGGCGCCAGGCCAGCGCACAGCAGCCCGCGAGCGACACCACCAGCACGGCGGTGAGGACGGTGTGCAGTGTTTCGGTCTCGCCGCCGTTGCCGAGCGCCAGCCCGATCAGGTTGGGGATGCTGGTCTCGGTCACGAGCTCGCTCTGCGTGCTCAGGTCGGGGATATGCACGCCGAAGGCAACAACGCTCGCGATCGCCACGACGAGGCCCGCCGCGAGCAGGCCGATCACCACTTGGGTCAGCCGCCGCGGCGTCCTCAAGAGCGCTACCAGCACGATCGGAACGACGATGCCCCCGGAGGCCTTCAGCGCCGTCGCGGCTACGAGCGCCGCGCCCGCGCCCACCTCGGTCGCAGACAGCGGCCACAGCCAGCCGCCGACCGTGCGCCGCCACGAGCCTTTCGCCGGCGGGCTCAAGACCGAAGCGCTGGGCTCGGCGACGAGCGCGACGGCGCCATTGGATGGGGCGGGCTCAGACGGCAGTGCAGTCTGCGACGACAGCGCGGCCCCTGATGACAGCGCAGGCCATGATGACAGCGCAGGCCCTGACGACAGCGCAGGCCCTGATGACAGCGCAGGCCCTGACGACAGCGCAGGCCCTGATGACGGCGCAGGCCCTGACGACGGGGCGGGGCCGGGAAGCTGGACCGGCGAGGCGGCTTTGATGAAGGCGCCACCGCGGAGAAGCAGGTAGAAGGCGAGCACGATGAAGAACACCATCAAGAAGTCGTTGTGATCGCCGCCCAGGCCCCACACGAGAACGATCGGGTTCAGGCCGACGAGCACGATCGCCTTGACCGGATCGCGGTCGAGCAGCTTTGCGCACTTCCACACGAGCAGGATCGTCCCGAGGCTCGTGCCGATCAGGATCGCCTTGATCGTCCAGAACGAGGCCGCAACCCCGAGCGGCACGAGCGCGAAGGTCAAGAGCGTGAACAGCGGCCCGTAGGGGCTGAGCAGCTCGTGCCAGTTGCTGAGCGCGTAGCTCGGGTCGGAGTGCGGCTCGAGCACCGGATACGTCGTGTAGGGGTTGAGATGGTGGACGATCTCCATGCGCCCGTAGTTGATGTAGTTGAAGATGTCGGTGAGCGCCATCGGGGGCGCCAGGAAGAAGACGATGTTCGCGGCGATCACCGCGGCGATCGTCCAACGCGTCGGCAACCGCTTCGGCGCGTACGCGAACGCGAACAGGTACGACACGTACATCACGGCGATCGTGCCCGTGAACAGGTATCGGAGGGCGGTCGAGTCGCGCGTCATCCACGGCAGCAGACCGCCCAGCGGCCCGGCCATCCAGCCGGGGAAGAACCCGGTGTGGGTTGTCGCCGAGAACAGGCTCGGGCGGTTCGCCGCGATTACGACCAGCAGCAGACTGCCGACTACCAGGAGCGTCAGGGCGGATGCCGCGATGCGGGTCTCGCGGCGGACCTTCGCCCGTGCGCGGTCGGCCGGGAGCTCGCGTCCCGCGACGACGTGCTGGCCGGCGGCGGGTCGCAGGTCGCCGAGGCCTTCGCGAAGGCGGAGTGTTCTCGCGTCGCTCGACATGTGTGTGCAGGGCCCGCCGGCAGCGAGCCCCCAAGAGGTTAGTCACAAGACCCCGCGCGTGCATGCGCCAGGGCCCCATCATGCGCCACGCCGGCGTCCGCGACCACGCGCCACACCGGAGCCGCGACCACGCGCCACGCCGGAGCCCGCGACCATGCGCCGCGCCCGCGCCGCGACCACGCGCCAGCCCCACCTGGCATCCGAGCAGGGCAACGCAGCCCACGGGGGTTGCCCGCGAGCGTGCTGCCCGGCTCGGGCCGGGTTGGACTTACCGCCGGCGGCGGCTGCGATCGAAGCTAGATAGCTTGGACGTTGACTGCCTTGGGTCCCTTGTCGCCTTGCTCGGCGTCGTAGGACACCTTGGCGCCCTCTTGCAGCGAGCGGTAACCCTCGCCATTGATACCGGTGTGATGGACGAACAGGTCCTTATCACCCTCGTCTGGGGTGATGAATCCGAACCCCTTGTCGTCGCTGAACCACTTAACGGTGCCGGTAGCCATATATGGAGCTCCTCCACGGTTTTCTCGGTGCTTGCTGCTGCGCGGAGGATGCTGCGAGAGCCTCAACCTGCGAGCGCCTGCACTACTTGCTTTTGCCGGTCAAAAGTCGCCGGCCAGACGCCTCGACCGTAGCAGGTCGTTCGCACCAAGTGTTAGCAACTTGGTATATCTGGGCCGCCATCGCAAGCGACCAGATCACCTTCAAGCGCCTGGTTCCGCCCGCTCGGCCCGCGGGTGGGCAGGAGCTCGTCGCGGACCTGGACCTGCAGGAGCGGGCGCGGTCTGGCCGTGAGCAGCGCCCGTATGTGCTGCTCAACATGGCCAGCACGCTCGACGGACGCGCGGCGCTGAACGGACGTTCCGGGGCGATCTCGGGACCGGCCGACCACGCCATGTTCCGCGGTCTGCGAACGGTTGTCGACGCCGTGATGGCCGGTGCGGGAACGGTTCGCGCGGAGCGGTACGGCCCGCTGGTCCGTGACCCGGGCGACCGCCGCGTGCGACTGGAGCGCGGCCTCAGCGAGCAGCCGCTGGCCTGCGTGGTCTCGGCGAGCATGTCGCTCGGCGCTGACATTCCGCTGCTCGCTGACTCCGGCTCGCGCGTCGTGATCATCACGTCCTCGCGCGATAGCCTGAGCGGTGCGCGCGCCCAGCTCGAGTACGTCCGCGCCGCGCGCGGGTCCGGGAGCGATCTCGAGCTCGACCTCGGCGCAGCTATGTCCGAGCTGCAAGAGCGCTTGCAGATCCGCACGCTCCTGTGCGAGGGGGGACCCCATCTCAACTCGGAGCTGTTGGCGCGAGGGCTCGTCGACGAGCTGTTCCTTTCGCTCGCGCCGAAGCTCGCCGGGGATCCCGCACAAGGCGAGAGCCTGCTGCGGATCATCGCCGGGAGGTCATTCGAGCCGCCGCTCGAGCTCGAGCTGATCTCCGCGGCCGAGTCCGAATCGGAGCTGTTTCTGCGCTACGCCGTCAAGACGCGCGATCGCGCGTGAATGTCTCGCTCTCCGCGGCGCGCGTGTCCTGGGCCTCGGAGATGCGCACCCCGACAGATTCCGGCGTGGGCGCGCGCTGAGCCTCCGATGTGCGTGCCTGCTCGGCGTAGGGCCTCGGCGGCTGCTCGGCGTGGGAGCTCGGCGCCTGCTCGGCGTAGGGCCTCGGCGGCTGCTCGGCGTGGGAACTCGGCGCCTGCTCGGCGTAGGGCCTCCGCGGCTGCTCGGCGTGGGAGCTCGGCGCCTGCTGGGAGACGACAGCGAGAAGCTCGCTCGCCAGCTGGCGGCCCTCGGAGGCTCGCGCCGGGGTCGCAACGATGCGCACCACGACGGCATCGCCGTCGAGCTCCTCGAGGGTGATCCGCGGCGGCTCACGCAGGCGCGTGCTCAGCGAGGCTTCGAGCAGCTCCTGCAGATCGCCCGGGGTCATGCCGGCGCGCAGGCGCGCGCGCATGTCCACCGCCTCGGGCTCGCGCAAGGGCAGCACGGCGAGGTTGAGCACGACGCTGTTGGGGATCATGATCGAGTCCGCCCCGGTCACGAACGTCGTGTAGAGCAGGCCCTGGGTGCTCACGGTCCCCTCGATCTGGCCGGCGATCGGGCCGCCCTGCAGGCGTACGCGGTCGCCCACCCGGAAGGGCCGCGCGCTCAGCAGCACGGTTCCGGCGAACAGGTTGCCGAGCGTCTGCTGCGCGGCGAGGCCGAGGATGACCGCGGTGAAGGCACCGCCCACGAGCAGCGTGCGCGGGTCGACACCCGCTACGCGCAGCGCCACGAGCAGGGTGATCGCGAGCGTCGCGAGGCGGATCAGAAAGCCGACCGGGCCTGCGGTGGCCGGGTCCAGGCGCCGGAACAAGGCCGGGCCGAGCGCGCGCCCGAGGTTGCGCGCGATCGCCCAACCGAGGAACAGCAGCAGGATCACCGTGACGATCTGAACGGCCGTGTCGACTTCCGGTGAGCTGCTGGTGTGCGCCCTGCCTTGCCCTTCCAGGCCGAACAGGCCGGTGCGGTTGTCGTACACGACGACCACGGCCACGAACAGAACGGCGAGCAGCAGCGCCTCCCAGGCGGCCCGCTTGGCGGCTCGCGGGCTGACCTGGTTCAGCAGGCCGACCTCGTTCCACGCGTGACTGCGCGTTTCGAACATCTTGGGAGGCGTCTTCGGCACCGGCATCTGTCCCATCATGGCACCGGCATCTGTTCCCTCGTGGCGCACACGCGCGTGCGCCGTCGCTTGCCGGACACGCCCCACGACCGTGGGCCTGTCTTTAGGTGACCTGCGTGTAGACGATCATGAACGTGCCGAACACGACGCAGTAGATCGCGAACGGGATCAGCGTGCGGGTCTTGAAGTATTTGACCAGGAAACCCACGGTGAACACGGCCGTGATCGCGGCGGCGATGCAGGCCACGAGCGCCTGCCCGCGTACGCCGTCGCCGTTGTGGCCGAGCAGGTCGGGCAGCTTGAACAGACCCGCGGCGAGGATGATCGGCGTGGCGAGCAGGAAGGCGAAGCGCGCCGAGTCGCTGTGATCGAGGCCCCGTGCCAGGCCGGCTCCCATCGTGACGCCCTCGCGGCTGATGCCGGCGACCAGCGCGGTCGATTGAGCGACGCCCACGACGAACGCTTCGCGGTACTCGAGCGTGTCCAGCTCACGTCCGCCGTCGGGCTTGGCGCCCTCGCGCGCGGCCAGTTCGCGCACCTCGGCGCGTCGGCGGAACCACTCGGCGGCGAACAGGACGCCGCCGTTGATCACCAGGAAGATCGCCGCGAGCTCAGGCTTGGCCGTGAGCGTGCGCAGCTCGTGCTCGAACACGATCCCGAGGATCCCGGCGGGAATGCTCGCGGCGATGATCAGCCACGCGAGGCGCTCGGTGCTGGTCTGGATGCGACGAGTGGAGAGCGTGCGAAAGAACGCGCGCACGATCTGCACCCAGTCGCGCCGGTAGAAGTACAGCAGGCCGAGCGCGCTGCCGACGTGCAGCATCACCACGAACGCGAGCCAGAAGGATTCCTGTTCTGACTGCGCATCGACCAGCTTGTTCCAGCCGAACAGGGTCGGGAACAGAACCGTGTGGCCGAGGCTCGAGATCGGGAACAGCTCGGTGGCGCCCTGCAGGACCCCGAGCACGATCGCCTCGAAGTAGGTGAGCGGCGCGGTCGCGATCGTCAGCATGGCGCGCGACAGCTTACGCACGCCCCACGACGCGTCGCGCCATCGGTGAGCGATTTCTCACGGCCTGCGGCGAGCGTCACGGTCGAGCAACGTGTTCGGCCTGGGCCGGCTCACGGCTGCGCGCCGAGTCCACATCGGCCCGGCGCGGGTTCACAGCTCGTTCACACGATGGTTCCCGCCTGGTCACAAGAAAGTCGCGCTTTGCAGCGCAAAATGCGGCTGTACTAGATCTGATACAGGAAAGAGGTACACCGATGAACCTCAGTACGGCCACCCGGGTCGATATGCACTGCCACTCCAGTGCCTCCCAGGTTTCGAAGCTCGGCGTCCAGCGCGCCGCGGGATTGCCGGAGTGCGCGACGCCGCCGCAGGCGGTCTATGAGCTCGCCAAGCGGCGCGGCATGGACTTCGTCACGATCACCGATCACGACACGATCGACGGCGTGCTGTCGATCGCCGATCGTGATGACGTGTTCATCTCCGAGGAGCTGACGGCGCGCTTTCGCGGCCAGCCGCAGGCGGTGCACGTGCTGTGCTACGACATCACGCCCGACGATCACCGCTGGCTGCAGGCTAACGCCGGCGACGTCGAGCTGTGCGCCGCCTACCTGTACGAGCGCGAGATCGCATGCGCGCTGGCGCACCCCTACTACGCCGTCGGCGCGCCGCTGACCGCGCGCCACCGTCGCCGGCTGGCCGAGCTGTTCGGCGTGTGGGAGATCCGCAACGGCTCGCGTGCGCCCGAGCTCAACCGCCCCGCGGCCACGTACGTGCTGACACGCGACGGCGTGGGGATTGGCGGCAGCGACGATCACGCCGGCGTTGACATCGGTCGGACCTGGACCGAGGCGCCGCCGGCCACCAGCGCGCAGGAGTTTCTCGCGCACATGCGCGCCGGCCGCGTGCAGGCGCGCGGGGCCCAGGGCAGCGCGGCCAAGTGGGCCCACGCCGCGATCGCGCTCGCGGCCCGCTCGCTGAATGCGCCCTCACGCGAGGCGCTCGGCGCCCGCAAGCCCGACCCCCGGCGCGTGCTGGCGATGGTGTGCCGGCTGGTGCGCGAGGGCGAAGCTCGCGAGGGGTCGACGGGCGGCGGCGTCTCGCCCGATGACGCGCGTTGCCTGCTGGCGGCCTGGCTGGACGCGGTCGAGCTCGACCACCTCGACGTGCCTGCCCTGATCGCGCTGATGCAGGACGAGTCGTTCAGCCACGCCAGCCTCTACCGCCGCGCGTGCCGTCTGCACGAGCGCAAGCTGCGCGGCGCCGTCGAGCTCGCGCTGCGCGCGGCGACGGGGGAGGCCGACGCGGGCGCGGCCGGGGCGGCGCTGTTCGAGGGCTGCATCGCCGCGATTCCGTACGCGCCCGCGAGCGTGTTTCTCGCCACCGAGCAGGACCGCTTGGCGCGTCTGCCCTTCGGCGGCGACAGCGAGGCCGCGCGCGTGGCGATCCTGGCCGATGGGATCGGCTCCACGCACGGCGTGACGCGCACGATCGAGGAGATCCGCCAGCGCGGAGTTCCCGGTTTCGAGATCGAGGTGGTCGGCACCGATCCACAGGTGGACGTGCGCCTGAGCGCGGTGGCGGAGATCGAGGTGCCCCACTATCCGGGCCTGCAGATCGGGGTTCCCAGCCTGCCGGCGGCGGTGCAGACGCTGGCCGGCCCCGCCGGCGGCAGCTACGACGCGATCCACGTGTGCTCGCCCGGTCCGGTCGGAATCGCGGGGGCGCTGTTCGCACGCGCGCGCGGCCTGCCGCTGATCGGCAGCTATCACACCGAGCTGACCGCGTACGCGCGCCTGCGCTCGGGCAGCCGCGAGCTCGCCGACGCGATGAACGTGGCGGTCGGGACGCTGTATCGCGCGTGCGACGTGGTGCTCTCCCCCAGCTCGGCCTCCGATCAGGCGCTCGGCGAGCTGGGCGTGGCGGCGGAGCGGATCGTGCGCTGGGATCGCGGCGTGGACACCTCGCGCTTTCACCCGAGGCGGCGCGAGCCGGGCCTCTTGCGAGCGGATACGCTGAACGTGCTCTACTGCGGGCGGATCACCCGCGAGAAGGGCGCGGAGCTGCTGGCCGAGGCGTTCGTGCGGGCGCGGGCGCGCGAGCCGCGCCTGCAGCTGGTGCTCGCCGGAGGCGGGCCCGAGCAGGAGTACCTGCGCGAGCGGGTCGGCGCGCAGCACACGACGTTCCTGGGCTGGCTGTCCGGCGAGGAGCTCGCGCGCGCGTATGCGAGCGCCGACATGTTCCTGTTCGCCAGCACGACCGACACCTTCGGTCAGGTGATCCTCGAGGCGCAGGCGAGTGGGCTGCCGGTGATTGCGCCGGCGGTAGGTGGACCGCTCTCGCTGATCGAGGATCGCGTCAGCGGCATTCTCTGCCGGCCTGAGGCCGACGAGCTCGCCAATGCGGTGATCGAGCTCACGCAGCGGCCGCTTCTGCGTGAGCGCCTGGCCGGCGCCGGAGTCGCAGCGGCTGGGACGCGCACGTGGGAGCAGGCCATGGGCCGGCTGGCTGAGGGATATCGCCAGGCGCTCACGCTGGCAGCCGCCACGCGCGCGAGCACGCGGGCCGCGTAGCGGCCGATGGAGCGCGCCGGGCCGATCCATCCTAAGCCCGCTACCGCGAGCTGCAGCCCGCTCGATCGGCGTCGCCGCGATGGGCCGACTCGTTTTTTTAGTGGGAGTCGCGGCTGCGTCGGGCAATGTCAGCCGAGTCCGATGAATGCGTTATCGTCTTTTCCGACGCGATGGCTCCAGTCGGTGAACTATGTGGTTTGGGGGTGGCGTGTTGGGGATGTCATGCATGTCGATCCTTACATCGTGCTCGGAGCCGCAGTCGTCGGGTTGCTCGCAGGCCTGATGGACGCGGCGGGGGCGCGCTGATGACGCCGACGCTGATCCTGCTGTTCGGTGTGACGCCCTCGACAGCGGTCTCCAGCGACGTGGTGGCGGCGGTGCCTGCAATCGGTAGCCGGTGCGGCGGCGGTCATGGGGTCGCGGGGTCGCGTGGACCTTCGGGCACGGGCGCCGCGGAGATGTGCGGCGGCTGATGGATCGTCGGGCAGGGCTCTCGCCTGAATCCGTGGCCGGCGTCGTCTCCGAGGCCCGGGCTGCCGCTCGAGGCGCGAGCAATCCCAGGCCGAAGGTGGTTTACGTTATGGGCGCAGGCCACAGCGGGAGCACGATTCTCGGTCTGACCCTGGGCAACTGCGCGAATATCCTCTTCGCGGGCGAGCTCTCACGGTGGCTGCCGCGCGGGGGAAGATCACGGTTTCCCAATGCTAACCGGTCGCGTTTTTGGGCCGCGGTCGCCGAGCAGGTCAAGAGCACGGCCGCGGTCTCGCGTCACCAGGCGCGCTTGCTGGAACGCTCCTCGCCGGTGCTGAGTCCTACTAGCCGGCGCGAACGCAACAGGGCCCGCGAGCCCTATCGCCGCATCACCGAAGACCTCTACTACGCGATTGCACGCACCACGGAAGCGACGCACATTGTCGACACCTCCCACTTCCCGCGGCGGGCGCGCGAACTGCAGGCGCTCGACGGAATCGATCTCTATCTGATCTTCCTCGTCAGGCAACCCCAGAGCGTAGTCGCGTCATACGGACGCAAGAACATCCCCGATAAGCAAACGGTGGACATGCCGAGGACCAACGGCTATCTCTGGCTGACCTACATGCGCTCACTGGCTGTATTTCTCCGTCATCCGCGCGAGCAGCGCCTGTTCGTGCGGCACGAGGCGTTTTTGGCTGACCCCGAGGGTGTGCTTGAAGACATCTTCACCTGTATTGGTTCGTCCGTCGCCGTTCCCGATCTGGCAGCGCTCGAGACCGGCGTCGCGTTCTATGGAAATCGCCTGATCAAAGCAGATGTCGTAACTCTCAAAGCGCGTCCGGAGAAGCCGTCGCGCGGCTCGCGCATGACGGCACTCGTGCAGCTTCCGTGGAACTTCATCTTTGCTCGGCTCGGCCCGGCTGCGAGGACGGTGCGCTCGTCCGGCTCCAACTGACCCATTCACCGGCACCGAGCCGCTGGTGATGGCGTTTCCTCGCGGTATCGCTTTCACATCAGCGGACTGTCTTCGCACGGGGCGATTTCAACCTGAGGCGGGCACGGGCACGATCGATCGCGCCCGGTGAGGAGCGAGCTCCGCTGCGGAGCGCACGCTGCTGGAGGACCTACGCCGGCGACTTGACCGGCGTAAGACGGCGATGCGGCCCCCGACGGCGCTCTTGCCCACCAACGGCCGGTGTGCTCACGCCGACGGGATCGGCTCCACCGACGGGGGTGACGCGCACGATCGAGGAGGTCCGCTGGCCACGTCCGGCTTCGAGATCGAGGCGGTCGGCACCGACCCGCACATGGCCGTGCGCCTGGGCGCGGTGGCCGAGATCGAGGTGCCGCACTACCCCGGCCTGCGCATCGGCGCTCCCAGACCTGCCGGCTCCGGCGCAGACGCTCACTGGCCCGGGCGGGGGCCCTACGACGCGATCCACGTCTGCCCGCCCGGACCGGTCGGCATCGCCGGGGCGCTGCTACGGACGCGCCCTCGCCGCGACGACGCGCACGGCGCGTGGGCCGCGTGCGGCCGATTCAGGCCGTGTCACGGAGGTAGCCAAGTAGCGTCCGACCCACGCTCAGACCCCTCCGCCGCCGCGAGTCAGGGCCCGCCGATCGCGCTGGCCGCGGCCCCACATGGGCATTTGAGACGGGTCTCGACTGTCTCGCGGCAATTTCCCCCCAAATCCGATCGAATGCGTTATCATCTTTTCCGACGCGATCGCTCCGGTCGGTGAACTATGTACGTGAGCGGCGCGCCGGGATGCTATGCATGTCGATCCGTACATTGTGCTGGGGAGCGCAGTCGTCGGGTTTCTCGTCGGACTGACCGGCGCGGGCGGCGGCGCGTTGATGACGCCGATGCTGATCCTCGTGTTCGGAGTCTCGCCCTCGGCAGCGATCTCCAGCGACCTGGTGGCGGCGGTCGTGATGCGGCCGTTCGGCGCCAGCGTGCACCTGCGCCGGGGCACCGTGAACCTGCGGCTGGTCGGCTGGCTGGTGCTCGGCTCGGTGCCGATGGCGTTCGTCGGCGCATATGTCCTTCACCTCCTGGGGGACGCCAGGGAAGCCGAGCAGCACATCGAGGTGGTGCTCGGGACCGCGCTGTTGATCGGGGCGGGCGCGATGGTGGTGCGTTACATCCTCGACCGCCGCACCGGCGAGCGCCGCATCGGGGTCGTGCACGACGTCAGCCCCCACCCGGTGCGCACTGTGGCGATCGGGATGATCGGCGGCGTGATCGTGGGGATGACCTCGGTGGGAGCGGGATCGCTGATGATCATCCTGCTGCTGTTCCTGTATCCGATGCTGGCCGCCAACGAGCTGGTTGGCACCGATCTCACCCAGGCGGTGCCCCTGACTGCGGCGGCGGCGCTCGGGGCGCTGGCGTTCGGCCACGTCGAGTTCGCCGTGACCACCTCGATCATCATCGGCAGCGTGCCGGCGGTGTTGGTGGGGGCGGCGCTGTCGTCGAGCGTGTCCGACCGCTACATCCGACCCGCTATCACCTTTGTGATCTTCGCTTCGGGCCTGAAGTACGTGGGGCTCGAAACGACCGCGCTGGGCTGGGTGCTGTGCGCGGTGCTGCTACTGGCAGCGTCCGCATGGCTCGCCTACGCGCGACCGTGGCGCAAGCCCGTAGCCGACCGGGCGCTCGCGACCGGGTCTGCGCCGGATCCGGCCCCGAGAGAGCGCGCGCGGGTGCCCGGCGTGCAAAGCCGCCCGGCCGAGGTGGAGGTCGCCCGGCCAAGCTCGGCGGCCGCGCCCGAGATCTCCTCCTGAGCCCCCGCTGAGACCTGCTCCGGGGCGCGTGTTGCCTCTGCGCGCCCTGCTTTTGCACCTTCGGTCTCCACAAGTCCCTGCTCTACACGTCCCCCCTCTGCATGTCCCCCATCTGCACGCTCCCCATCTGCACGTCCTGAGCGGCTCGCGCGAATGGCGAGCGCGGCCGTGCAGGCGGCGATCGCGGCAAGCACCGTGACCGTGGCGTGGAACCCGCGGCCGGCGGCGAGCATCGGCGGCGTGCCAGCTCGGCCCACCGCTGGATGCCCGGCGGCGCCGTACACGAGGCCCGCCAGCGTCACGCCGAGCGCCGTGCCGAGGCCGCGTGTCGTGTTGAGGACTCCGCTGAGGGCACCGGCGCGCGCAGGCGGTGCTCCAGCCATCACGGCGGCGTTGTTGATGGGCATGAACAATCCCAGCCCGGCACCGGCGATCGTCAGGCCGGCGACCAGGCCGACGCCGGCTGGACTGAAGGCGAGTGCGAGCAGACCGGCCGCCGCCAGCTCAAGGCCGAGGGCGCCGAGCAGGGCTCCCCGCACGTGGGACGCGGCGCGGCCCGCAAGCGGCGCCGCGATGCCCAGGGCGACCGGCAGGCTGGCGAGGAGCAGGCCCGCGGATACGCTCGACGCGTGGCTGGCGCTCAGGTAGTACGGGACGGCATAGAGCGTGCCGAACACGACCAGATAACTGGCGAGCGCGCAGCCCAGGCCGATCGCCACCGAGGTGCGGCGCAACAGTCCGAGATCGAGGATCGGCGCTGGCGCGCGCCGCTCGCGCACCAGTAGGGCGATCGCCGCGGCTACCACGAGGGCCGCAAGCGCCAGCTTGGGCAGCGACACTTGGCCGGCGAGCGGAAGCCCGACCCGCACTCCGAGCGGGGCGCGCGCAAGCGAGATCAGCAGCATCAGCGCGCCCAGCGTAATCGCCATCAGCAGGGCGCCGAGTCCGTCGAAGCACCCGCTGCGGACAAGGCTGCGGCTGCGTGGCAGCAGCAGCCAACCGAGGGCGATCGCGACGATGCCAGCTGGGACGTTGACCAGGAAGATCAAGCGCCAGCCGCCTGCGGCGAGCAGCAGACCGCCGACGGCCGGTCCGAGCGCGAGCCCGATCGCCTGCGCGGCGCCCTGCACGCCGATTCCGCTCGCCAGCTCGCGTCTCGGCAGGTTCTCCGCGATCAGCGCGACGCTGTTGGCCTGCAACATCGCGGCGCCGAGCCCTTGCAGCACGCGCGCCGCGACCAGCCAGGCGATCGTGGGCGCAATGCTGCACAGCGCCGAGCCCGCCGTGAAGACGGCGAAGCCATACGTGTAGAGGAGCTTGCGTCCGATCCTGTCGGCGAGCGCGCCGACCGGCCCGAGCGCGCATACGAGCACGAGCAGGTAGGCGAGCGCGACCCACTGCACGAGCGCGGCGCCGGCGTGCAGGTCGGCGCCGATACGTGGCAGCGCGACGGTGACGATGCTGACGTCGAGCTGCCCCATGAAGGCGCCCACGCACACGGTGGCGACGACGTACCAGCGCGCACGTGGGTTGGCGCGGACCGTCCGAGGCCGCCGCTGCTCGTTGAGCAGCCGACGACCGAAGTCGCGGCCGCGATCTCGGTGGCGACGAAGGCCGACCGACTGGAGCTGGAACGGCTGAAGGTCGAACGACGCGCGCACAGACCGCCGAAAAGTGCGCGACGTCCGACTTGATGCGGGCTTGCTCATACCCCTATTTCAGTCGCAGCCCATCAATAGGTCAAAGACTAATCTACGTATGCCTCTATAGTGAACTCCTATAGATGTCTATGGATGAGCGAAGGTTGCGCTGCTTTCTGGCGGTGGTCGACGAGGGCACCGTGACGCGCGCCGCGGCCCGGCTGCACGTGGCGCAGCCCTCGCTGTCACAGACGCTGCGGGCGCTCGAGCGCGAACTGGGAGTGGTGCTGTTTCATCGTCTGGGGCGCGGCCTGCGCCTGTCTTCGGCGGGGCACGCGCTGACTGGACCGGCTCGCGAGGTGCTCGTGGCGATCGAGGCGGCTCGCGCGGCGGTCAGCGAGGTTTCAGAGCTGCTGCGCGGGACACTGCACCTCGCGGCGCTCGCCACGCTGGCCGTCGACCCCCTCGCCGGGCTGATTGGGCGCTATCGACGTGCCCATCCCGGCATCGTCGTGCGGGTGCACGAGCCCGAGAGCACCGCAGGCGTGAGTGCGCTCGTGCGGGATGGAACGTGCGAGCTCGGCTTGACGCCGCTGCCGGTGCGCGATCAGAATCTGCGCACCGTCGCGCTGGGTGAGCAGGAGCTGCTGTTCGTGCTTCCACCCGGCGCGCTTGCTGATGAAGACCGGTCCCACCAACACAGGACCGTCGAGCCGCTCGCCCCGGCGGCGCTGCGCGCGATACCGCTGGTGGTCAGCCCGCCCGGGACCTCGACGCGGACGCTGCTCGAGCAGGCGCTCGAGGCGGTCGGCGTGACTCCGCGGATCGCCGTCGAGACCGCCGCGCGCGAGGCGATCGTGCCGCTGGTGCTCGCGGGCGCGGGCGCGGCGCTCTTGCCGGCGCCGTTGGCCCGTGAGGCCGGGCGTCGCGGGGCCGTCGCGCGGGCCGCGCACCCGCGCATCGTGCGGCGCATCGGAGTCGTTTACCGCGACAATGCGCTGTCGCCGGCCGCACGCGCCCTGATCGAGCTCGCACGCGGGGCAAACGGGCATTGCAAGTGAACTGGAGTGTTGCCTCCTCCCCGGAATCCGATTACAAGGTCAAGTGGAAAAAGAGAAACCGCCTGCGAGTGGCCCCAATATGATCAAAGTCGAGGAATTGGAGACGGAAATAGAAGAAGACTCGACGGGCGCCAGCGAATCGAGGGAAGCAGCGGAAGCAGCCGAAGAAGCCGGAGATGGCAGAATCGCCCAACAAGACATCAAAGCCCAGGAGGAATACAAAGGCAAGGCAGCGGTATCGAAAGAAGAGCAGCGACAATACGAAGAAACTGCCGGAAAAGGAATTTCCGTGGAGCGAAACTGCAAAAGTGACAAGAACCTGCTGGGGAGACTCGAAAGAATGGTGCGAGACCATCGCCGAAGCTCCCGCCGGCAAGGATCATGGAGGGGCGCTGTTGAGCGGCGAAACGTCGTATGAGATCACGTTGAACGTCGACGGCGCGGCACCGGCGACCACGCTATGCACATCGTTGCGACGACCCTGCCGTAGCCCGCCTACCGTGGGCACCGCGAGGCGACGACGTTCGCAGGCTCGGCCGATCACACGGTCAGAGCCTGATCACAGTCGTCCTCACGTGGGCGCCGGCGTGGCTGCCGGTCCTTCAGGGCAACCAGCCACCGTGCCGCTCAGCCTGAACCCGAGAACAGCGACGCTTCGAACGAGCTGACCTTGGCGCCGGCCGCGTAGCCGAGATGACTGAGCCCGAACACGTCCTCGATCGTGCGCAGCAGCGAGAAATGATCGTACGGTTCCTGGCTGACGGCATGGGTCTTGATGAACGGCGAGAGCAGCAGCGCGCCCACTTGGCCGCCGCCTTCGGGCGCGAGGCCGTTGCCGGAGGCCGGCAGGTTCGGGAACTGCGGCTGGCCGCAGCACGAGCTCGAGTCGGCGAACGGGCCACTCGAGGGAGCCTGATCGACCGTGATCACGAGCAGGCCATTTTCCTTGTAGGCGCGTGAAGCCATGATCTCCGGGACGACCTGCTCCAGGAACGCGTTCGCGGCGTCGAGCCCAGTAGGCGCCGCGGGGGTGCACGGCGTCGGGTTGCCGTTATTGCAAAGGTCGGGGACGACGTAGGCGAAGTTGGGGGTGGTGTTCACTTTCGAGAGATCGGGCTGCAGCTGGCTCAATCCGACGTCCTCGGCGGCGCATGCGGGCGCTTCGGTGAGCGCGCCGAGGTACACGAACGGGTTCAGCCAGGTCGCGTAGGACTGGCCGGAGGCAGGTGGCGCCGCTGCGCTCGGATCGGTGGCGCCGAGCGCAGGGTGCGCGCATGCTTCGGGCGTCCCGGGGCCTTCGTCGATACCCTGGATGTAGGCGCGCCAGCTCAGATGCTTGGCGGTCATCTGCGAAACCAGCGTCGGCGTGGCGGCGGGATATACGCAGCCGTTACCGATCACCTGCCCCTGCGCGCCGATCGTGCCGGGCGTGATCGCTTCGTAGGTCGGACAGTTCTCGGCGGTCTGCTCGGTGGGACCCTGGCCGGTGAACAGCGCGATCGTGTTCGCGAGCTGCTCGTGGGCCACAGCGTAGTAGCGCACGAGCAGCGCGCCTTTGGACTCGAGCGTGTCCGCTAGGTAGTGGGCAGAGGATTCCGGGCCGAACACGGGCGCGTAGGGCTGATCGTCGAGCATGATCACGAAGACGTGCTGGATCGCGGGCAGCTTCGAGCTGGCGCCGGGCGAGGAGCCCGTGGGTGTGGCGCCGGACGAGCCCGAGCCGGAGCCGTTCTTCGAGGAGCCCGAACCGGAGCCGCCCGACGAGCTCCCCGACTGGGCGGCGTTGCCCTGCTTCGACGTGCCGCTCGTGGCACCGCCGGGGGAGGACGTTTCGCCGGCGGTTGGCGTCGCTTCGGGTTCGCTTTCGGGCGCTTCGGCGGCGGGCGTGCTGGACCCGTTCGCGGACGGGGTGGACGCGGTCGCCGGCGTCAGCGAGCCGACCACCAGCTTAAGGTCGCGCCGGGAGGCCGTGCGCGCGTCGTTGACCCGTGAGGCGGCCGCGTCGCCCAGGAGCACGCCGAAGCCTAGGAACGCCAATACGAGCACGGCCGCGACCCGCGGCGGGGGCAGAGTCAGGCCGAGGGTGCGCGTGCGGCGAGGGGTGGGTCGCGGCGCAGCAGGAGCGGCGCGCGGCGCCGCAAGCTCTGCGCCGGCAAGCGAATCGCGGCGGACATGCCCGAGCAGCGCGAGCAGTTGAGGGCTGCGCGGGCCCACGCGCGCGCCGCAGCCCAAGCAGTAGCGCTGACCGCGCGCGAGCGCAGCGCCGCAGTCCGCGCAGCACCCGTGCTGGTCGACGCCCACCCCCGGCGCCTATCGATCGGGCGTCGAGCTCGGCGGAGAGGACGGTCGCGAGCCGCTGAAGGGAGCGGGGCGTGAGGAGATACCCGTCGCGCTGGAGGCGCCTTCGCGCGACGGGGCGCTGGGGGCCAGCAGCCTGTCAATGACCGCCGTGGCGTCGTCGGCGGCCGACTCGCTCGCGCTTGGGCGAGCGACGGCGCTGTGCGTCGCGTCGGCAGCGTCCGCGGGGATTTGGCCGTCCGCGGCCTCACGGGCGCTCGCAGAGGCCGCGCCGGCCCCCTCGGGGCCTGCGCCGACAGGTGCCGAGCGCTCCATCAACGCCACCCCGCACTGCCAACAGAAAACGGCACCGCGACTGTGGGGAGCCCCGCACTGAGGGCAGTCCCCGATCGTGGCGGTGTCCTCCATCGCGAGCAGCCGCTCGACCTCGGCCAGCTCGGCGTCGCGCTCCTGCAGCAGCGCCGCGCGCCGGACGAGCACGTCGAGGCGAAAGTGGTCGCGGATCGCCATCTCATACGCGAGCCCGCCGAGGTCCCAGTGCAGCTCGATGACCTCTTCGGCCAGCGCGTCGCGCCGTTGGCGCAGCGCTGTGCGACTGTCGGCGCCCAGCGCGCCCGGCCTGTCTGTTTCGACCGCGTGTCCGAGCTCGCCCATCACGCTACCCGGTCGAGATCACGTTGGGGAGGTTCTTGGATTCCTGCTCATAGCTCTGGCCTTTTTTGGTCGACTCCTTCTTGACGATCGTCGGTGGTGCCGGTTTGCTCTCGCTATAGCCGACGCCGGAATGGTGGCCGCCACGTTCGCCCAAGCCCGACGATCCGCCCGACCCAGAGTCTTTGCCACCTTCGCCGCCGTTGGAGACCTGGATCACGGTCGCGCCGTGGAAGGACTTCTTCAGACCCTTGAGAGCGCTCTGCGCTTCCGATCGCTTGTGATAGACCCCCGAGTAGACGACGTAGTTGGTTCCGCCGAGACTGCTGAATTCTTCGGACTCGAGCGCGCCGACGTTCTTGGCGCCCTTGGCGGACGCGGCGGACTTGGCCGCTTCCACCGCGCTCACCTGGGTGCCTGACGGGAGCGTCTGCAATTGCACGGTGTAGCCGGAGGTGCCCGACGGCCAGTCGCCCGTGAAGGTCGCCGTCGAGGCTTGATCGCCGCTGCCGGTGCCGGTGCCGGCCGAACCACTCGAGCCGACGGTGATGACCTCCGGAGGGAGAGTCTTGGTGCTGGCGCTCGAGCGCCCGATCAGCACCCCAACCCCCATCGCCAGCAACAGCACGCCGACGCCGGCGATCACAGAGAGCGCGTCGCTGCGGCCCCGGTCGTCGCGGCCGGGCGCGATCGCGGAATCCGGCGGGCGCACCGGCGGGCTGGCGCTGGCGCCCGGCTCGAGGGGCGGTGGCGGACCGCCGAGCAAGACGCTGCTCATCACCGCGCGTCGCTCACCGCACTCCAGGCAGTAGCGCTGATCCGCGGCCATCGGCGCCCCGCAGGCCGCGCACCGCTCGCCCATGCGCGCGCGGGTGCCCGGCGCCTCCGACGATTGCTCGACGACCGGCTTGCCCGAGGCGGGCGGACCGGTCGGGCCTACCTGACCGCTCGAGGGCGCGGGACCGCCTGTCGGGTCGCTGCGCGCAGGAGGACTGGCAACCGGCGCGCTGGGGGCTGGTGGAGTGGTGAAGGGCTCGCTTGACACGGGCGAAGCTTAACGTGGCGTCGCTGCAGCGGACAGGCAAACCGCTGCACCAGACGCTCAACGACGTGGCGCAGGGCTCCCCTCGACATGGTCGGCCGGTTCATGGACGCGCGCGTAACGATCTTGTGAAGCGATCATGAGGCGACGCGAGGCTGCGCGTGCCCAGTCGAAGCAATGCATGGCTTGTCCGGGCGGAGGCGCACGCTGGTCCAAGCCGACACGATCCGGCCCAGGCGGACGCGCACGCTGGTCCAAGCCGACACGATCAGTTCTATTGAAGGGCCGGATCAGCAGAAGGTTGCGGGCGCCTGCGCTCGGTGGCGTCTGCGTCGACGCGGACCACAGACACTTCGCGCGCGATCTCGGGCGCACTCGGCGCCGGCACCGCGAGTGCCGCGTCCCGGCTCGGGTGCGGCTGCCGATCGCCGCGGCGCGCGGCGGCGCACAGTGCGGTGACCAGCAGCAGGCAGACAGCCCAGAAGGCGACGGCGATCAGGACTAGGACCACGTTCGGCCCGACCGGACAGCCGGCTTGAGCCGGTGAGCGTTCCGCATTGCTCACTTATCTTATCAGAAAAATCCTATAGAGAGGCTACCTCGGGCGCTCGGGACCAAGGAGCGCCACGTGCTCCCCGGGGAGCTAGTGGAGTGTCATGCAACGTTCGAGGTCCTGGGGATCGCTCAGCGCGATCCGCTTGATCTCCCGACGCTTGGGCAGCGTGAAGGTCTGCGGCCGCCCGCCCCGGTAGCGCGGATACAGCGAGTCGAACCCGTCGGCGTTGAAGTTGTGGATCACATCCCTGACCGTGTCCGGGTCGGTGAACACGACCTCGCTGATCGCGGGCGGGGACATCCCCTGCGCCGACAGGAGCACGATCTGCGCGCGGCGCCACGTCACGACCGACCCCGACGCGCGTCGCACGATCCGAAGCTGCCGATTGCCTCCTCGCTGGTGACCTCCCCGCAACTGCACCCTGGCGGCCATAGCCCCTCCCGGTCGAATAGCGCGATCTCGACCCAAGGACTTCGCCGCCAGCACCATCACCCCTTTTAAGGAAACCGGCAAACGTTGCCGGGGAACCCACTAGCTCTTTTTGTGGGTCTTCTGGGCCGCGTGCAGCTCGATGTTCGAGCTGTGGCCGGACGCTAGTGAGCCCTTCGGCACCTGCACGTAAGCGCGGTAAAGGCCCGTCTTGCGAACGCGCTCGACGATGCTGAAGCGCGACATGGTCTTGGTCGCTCGCTTGACCGGCGCGCTGAACGCGGTCGCGTACTTCGGTGTTTCGGCGTGTTCGGCCTTTTCTTCGGCCTTTTCTTCCGCTTTCTGGTTCTTGGGGGTCTTGAGCGAGACCTTGTTGGGACGGGCTTTGGCGGGCTGCTGTACCTGAAAGAAGACGCTCGCGCCCGTCACCGCCGGTGAGACCGTTCCATACAGACGCACGAGTCCCGCGCTCGGGGCCGTACGGACATGGAACGTGACGCGCACGCTCGCAAGCGCGGTGATCACCTGGCTGTAAACAGGCGAGGAGCCGACCACGGCCACGCGGTAGCGCGTGCTGTGCGACAGGTGCGCCACGAAGAACGAAAAGCGGCCAGTTGCGCTCACGGTCTGCGGTGCACCGACGTTCCCGTAGGCCGTGCCGGAGGGGTACGGGCTGCTCTGGAGCACGATCTGGTGTCCGGCGACTCCGGGTGCGGGCCCGGTCAGGGTGCCTGCAATCGTAAGCGAGCTCCCGACCAGCACCCCTTCAACCGGCGGTTTGGTCGTGAACGTGAATTTCAGCGTCTGCTTGGTTGTTTTTCTTGTTTTGTGGGTCGTGGTTTTCGTTTTCTTCACCGCGTACACGCGATCGCTGCCGTTGGCCGATTCGCCGTTTGCGGCCGTCGCGACGAGGCGGTAGTGGTAGCCGGACAGGAGCCCGCTGACGGACTGGCTGACATTGACCTTGCCGGTGCTGCCGGCGGCCACGTTCGCGACCGGCGTCTGCGACCCGTAGGCGAGGGTGGGCCCGTACTGGAAGTAGTAGGTGGCTGCTTCTTCGTGCGGATTGATCGACCCGGTGAGGTCGACCGACAAGCCGGACGCGTGGGCGCTCCCGGTGGACACGGCCGGCGGTCCGGCTGGGGAGGCGGCGCCCGCCGAGGCGGCGAACGCCAGGACAATCAGCGTCAGCAGCGCCGCGGTCGAGATCGCGGGCGCACGCCAACCAGTCTTGACAACGATCCTCGAGCTCCTCATGCTGTCGGTCCTTTCCTGCCGGCTTTTGTAGCACACCGCTTCGGGCACCGATGCAGCGATCCTTGCCGCTTCGCGCAGCATCGACTGGGCCTCCACTGCGACAACTGCCCTCAAGAACACGTCCGACGGGCGATCGATGCGCCGGAGCCGAGATTCTCGGCTCTCGCGCCGCCTCGACCGGCGCCGGCTCGCGCCCGGATCCGCGCCGGCTCACCGCCCGCGCTGGTCAAGCCGCGGGCGACGAGCACCGTCGGTCCGCACTCGGTTGCATCCTCGACGGCTTGCTGGCGGGCACGAGCACCAGACCGGCAGCTAGGCGCGGCGGGCGCTCGAGGCCAGGCGCTCCTCCGGGGCCGGCGCGCCGCTCCCATTCGAGATCGCGGGATGCAGCAGCGAGAACACTGGGGTCCAGGGAGCCTGCAACAGGGTGGTCATGCGAGAGGGCCGCGGTGGAGGCCCTGGCGGCCCCCTCAAGGCGAGCACGCGTTCCTCTTTCAGGAGCGGGTTGCCCTGCAGCGGAGATCCGGTGTGAAGCGCCGTCAAATCAGGCAATGCGGCATCGGATTCAACGCCATCGAGGATCTGACGAATCACGTTCTCGGGATCGGCGAGGAACTGCTCGTGTCGCAAGAACAGTCGCCGCTCAGGCGGCTGGCGCAGGAACACGAGCAGCGAGAGAACGTGAGTGGCCCACAGGTGCAAGTTGGTGATGAGCGCGGACTTCGCGCTGCCCGCGGCGCTGCGGGGATCATGCGAGGCGACGACGCCCTGCGGATCTCGAACCAGGAACACCAGGTACAGGTCGATTCCGTCGAGCGATTGCAGCTCGCGCGCGCGCAGCGGATAGTGTGATGAATCGATGATGTTCTCGGCACCGGCCGCGTTCGCGATCGCCCGGTACAGTTCCTCGGTTGCGCGACGGTAGGGCGGGCGCAGTTCACGGCGCGTGGTTGGCCACCTGCGCAGCCGGCTCAGGCGGAGGGCCGACGACCGGTCGAGGTAGAGCTCGGTGTCATCACCGAACAGCTCCGCCCCGT
Organism: Solirubrobacteraceae bacterium; assembly: GCA_035507415.1. Lineage (GTDB taxonomy): Bacteria > Actinomycetota > Thermoleophilia > Solirubrobacterales > Solirubrobacteraceae > Palsa-744. Next base: position 80,667 of record DATJOF010000065.1, on the reverse strand, counting down.
TCTGCACGTTCGCGCTGACCTCCTCCCAGAAACGCAGGGCCGCTTCATGGCGATAAGCGGGGAGTCCGTGTTTTGTGAACCACGAGTGAACCTCTCCAGCGAAGAAGCACCCCTGGCAGTTGCCCAGTGTCACGCCGAGCACCGTGCTGCCGATGTGGTGGCCGCCCATCACATAGATGATTTTTGGCCTTTTGGAGCTCATCGCGCCGAAAGATTATAGCCATGCCCCGCTAATCAGTCAGTAGGACGCGCTGAGGCCTAGTCAAGAGCAGTGCATGGCTGTGGAATGCCGAAGCGTGCTCGCGCAGCCTAATGATCTTGTGAATCGCTGCGCGCGGCGCCGGTCTTGTCGAGAGCTCTTACGGGCCAGAGGGCACGAGGGCATCTTCTTCGACGATCGCGAGACTGTCCCAGCCGCCTGCCGAGATCGCCGTGGCTCCGGTCAGGCCCGAGACCTGCACGGGGATGTAGCTGTTCTTCCTAGTGCCATCGCCCAGCTGACCGTCCTCGTTACCGCCCCACGCCATCGCGGTGCCATTCCTGAGCAGCGCGAGGCAGTTGAGGTTGTGGGCCTGCTCGAAGGTGTTGCTCGCCGCCGAGATCGCCGTGACTTCGCTGAGCCCGCTCACCGGGATCGGGGTCTTGGCGCAGCCCCAGCCCCCGCAATGTTCGGGGCCGGTCCTGTTGCCATTGCCGAGCTCGCCGGATTTGTTCCAGCCCCATGCCATCACCGTCCCATTTCGCAGCAGAGCGAGGTTGTTCCATCCGCCCGCCGAGATCGCCGTCACTTCGCTGAGCCCCACGACAGGCACGGGCACATAAGACGCCGCTCGGTGGCCGTCTCCCAATTGGCCGAATTCGCTTGCGCCGAACGAGAGGACCGTGCCGTTGCGCAACAGCACGAGACTGTAGACGTTTCCCGCTGCGACCGCGACGGCTTCGGTTATCCCTTCCACTGGGATGGCAACGTCGCTCCTCGATAGTTCTTCGCCAGCACCGAGCGAGCCTCGGTGTCCGCTGCCCCAGGCCATCACGGTGCCGTTCTTCAGCAGCGCCAGCGCGTGGAACTGGCCCGCCGCAATGGCCGTTGCTTCGGTCACCCCCTGCACCGGCACGGGCGTGTCGCTGCTCCCCCCTTCGGCGCCGTCGCCCAGCCTGCCGCCCTTGTTGTCGCCCCACGCCATCACTTCGCCGTCACGCAAGAGCGCCAGGTTGTATCGGTGAGTCGCCGAGATGGCCGTCACTTCGCTGAGGCCGCTCACCTGCACCGGTACGCTGGTATAGCCTCCGCTTTCGCCGTTGCCGAGAGCGCCGTCGCGATCGGAACCCCATGCCCACACCTCTCCATTGCTCAGGAGCGCAAGGCTGTAGTTGTCTGAGGCCACGACCTGTGTGACTTCGCCCAGTCCGCTGACGCTCAGGGGCAGGTCGCTGAACGCCAGCGATTCGCTCCCAAGCTGGCCGTACCTGTTGCTGCCCCAAGCCATCACGCTCGCGTGAGCCGCTGCCGGCATCGCGACGACTACCGCCAGTGCGGAGAGCGCTGTCGCCGCCGCTGCGAGCGCCGTCGCCGTCAGCCGCGCCAGCGACTGCCGGCCCGGTATCCCATCACGAACGTTCGGCATCGTTGCACCCCGCGCGTCTCTGTTGCTGCTCCCGGTTCGATGGCGCACAAGCCAACCCCTCTCCGACGATCTCAGTGAGCTGTTCGTGGGCGTTGCCCGCGCTAGCTGTTCGCAGGCCCTGCCCGCGCCCAGGCTCTGTCCAGGGCAATATACAGACTTCCGCGACGACCGCGCCCGAACGGGCGCGGGCCGGCCGCTCAGGGCAACGAGCCCGTCTGGCCTCCGAGCGGCAGGACCACCGGTTGCGAACGTGACCGTTCGCAACCGTTCTCCCTATCCTCATGGCCATCCACCTATGCAAACATGGGGGCGTGCGGTTCAATGAGGGACATGCAGTCGAGCGCCAAGGCAGATTTTGACAGCCGGTCAGTCGGCCGGCAAATGCCCACAAGGACGGTCACAGGCGGGCAAATGCTGAGAGGACGGCAACATTCTCCGGACGGCCGCGCGGGCGCCTGGGGCGATCATACGCGGGCGGGAGGCCTCTGATGAGCGACGCCAGCTCCAGCTCGGGCAGGTTGGGCGAGGCGAACGGCGGCGCCCGCGCGGCCGCGACAGGCGGCTCGGTCGCGCAGTACGGCGCCGCCGGGGTCTTCGCCCGCCTAACCGAGCGCCCCGCCGACCTGCTGCGGTTCGCCACCGCGGGCTCGGTCGACGACGGCAAGAGCACACTGATCGGGCGGCTGCTGTACGACTCCAAGCAGGTCTTCAGCGACCAGCTCGAACACGTCGAGCAGACCAGCCGCCGCATGGGCCACGACTACCTCGACCTGTCGCTGCTGACCGACGGCCTGCGCGCCGAGCGCGAGCAGGGCATCACGATCGACGTCGCCTACCGCTACTTCGCGACGGCGCAGCGACGGTTCATCATCGCCGACACGCCCGGACACGAGCAGTACACGCGCAACATGGTCACCGGCGCCTCGAACGCCGATCTCGCGATCGTGTTGATCGACGCCCGCAACGGGGTCGTGGCGCAATCCAAGCGCCACGCCTTCATCAGCTCGCTGTTGGCGATTCCGCACATCGTGGTTTGCGTCAACAAGATGGATCTCGTCGACTTCGACCAGGACGTCTTCGAAGCGATCGTCGAGGACTTCGATCGTTTCGCCGCGCGCCTTGAGATCTCCGACGTCACGTTCATTCCGATCTCGGCGCTGCTGGGCGACAACGTAGTGGAGCGCTCGGAGGCGATGCCCTGGTATCAGGGGCCGCCACTGCTCTACCACCTCGAGCACGTCCACATCGCCTCAGATCGCAACCTGATCGACGTACGCTTCCCGGTGCAGTGGGTGATCCGTCCGCCGTCGAGAAGCGTGGCCGACTACCGCGCCTACGCCGGCCAGGTCGCCGGCGGGGTGATCCGCCCCGGCGATGAGGTCGTGGTGCTGCCGAGCGGCCGGCGCAGCACGATCGCGGGAATCGAGACCTTCGACGGACCTGTCGAGGAGGCCTTCCCGCCTATGTCGGTGGCGCTGCGCTTGGCGGACGACATCGACGTGGGACGGGGCAGCACGATCGTGCGCGCCCACAACCAGCCGACGGTGTCACGCGAGTTCGAGTGCTTGCTCTGCTGGATGTCCGAGCAGCCACTCGACCGGAACCGGCGCTATCGCGTCAAGCACGCAACGAGCACTGCGATGGCCGGCGCGATCGACGTGCGTTACCGGATCGACGTAGAGAGCCTACACCGCGACGAGAGCGCGATCACGCTCGAGCTCAACGATCTCGGGCGCGTGCGCCTGGAGCTCAGCGCTCCGCTCGTGTTCGACTCGTACAGGCGCAATCGCGCGACCGGCAGCCTGATCGTGATCGACGAGGCGAGCAACGAGACGGTAGCCGCCGGCGTGATCCTCGACACCGAGGTCGAAAGCGATGGCGACGCGGACACGGCCGTCAAGAGCGAGCGCAGCCCGAACGTTCGCTGGCAGGGATCGAGGATGACGCGAGCGCGACGCCGGGAGTCGCTTGGCCACGAAGGAGCGACGGTCTGGTTCACCGGTCTGCCCGGCGCGGGCAAGTCGACGATCGCCGCGGGCGTGGAGGAGCGCCTGGTGGCGCTCGGCCACCCCGCGTTCCTGCTCGACGGCGACAACCTTCGCCACGGTCTCAACGGCGACCTCGGTTTCGACGAGTCCGCGCGCAGCGAGAACGTCAGGCGCACCGCGCACGTCGCACGGCTGCTCGCCGAGTCCGGGACGATCGCCTTGGTGAGCCTGGTGAGCCCGTACGCGGCTGATCGCCAGGCCGCCGCTGGGCTTCACGCCGCCGACGGGTTGAGCTTTTTCGAGATCTTCGTGGACGCGCCGCTCGATCTGTGCGAGCAGCGAGACCCCAAGGGTCTGTACGCGCGCGCCCGCGCCGGTGAGCTGACAGGACTGACGGGCGTCGGCGCCCCCTACGAGCCTCCCACCGAGGCCGATCTGGTGCTCGGCACCGGCCAAGCGACCGTGGAGGACGAGGTCGAACGTGTGCTCACGCTGCTCGTCGCGCGTGGGCTGATCTCGAGCTCGCGCTGAGTGGCGAGACACTGCGGTGATCGCTCGCCGATCGTATTTCCAGGAGGGTCCGGCGACCCGGCTAGCGAACGGCCGCTGGAATCGCCACGAGAAAGAATCGTCCCGCGGGGGGGGACCCCGTCAGGACCGTGAAGGGCTCCGTGTCGTTGCTGGCGATGTATCTATCGAAGCCGACGAAACGGTCTGCGATCGCCTCGCAGCTGGTGCCGAACGCGGCGAGCGCCTGGGCGTCGTGAACCTCCACCAGGAAGCTCGTTGAGCCGTTCGCCATCGTGGCGGTCGCTCCCGTCAGTACCTGCCCCTCGTAGCCCTCCACGTCCAAGAACACGATGTTTGGCGTGCCGTACTTCTTCGCGAGACCATCAATGGTCACTGCGGGCACGGTGAGGTTTCCGGTCGTCGTCTGCCGCTCGACTTTGCCGTTCAGCTCCGCAGAGAACGAGATGGTCCCCTCGGTTGCTGATGCGGCGGCGTGTATGATCGTCACGTTCCCAGCCCTGTTGAGATCGCGGTTGATCGCAGCGACGCGAGCATTATGAGGTTCGGCCTCGACCGCTACGACGTGACCTGACTCGCCCACCTCCCGCGCGAGCATCAGCGCGACGACGGCCTGGTGTGCCCCGAGATCGAAGATGGTCGCGCCGCCGACCGGCACGCCACGGTCACGCAGGAAGGCCATCATCGGCAGTTCCGCCCAGTCGCGGTCGTACCAGCCCTGTGCCAGGCGATCCTCCAGCCGGATTCGCAGCGTGTGCCCTCCGTACACATGGGTCACGTCGCGGGGCGTGTAGTCCCGGATCAGCGCAGCGACCTTACGCCGACGATACCTGCGGTAGGCGAAATGCGGCACCACGCTTCGCGTAAGCTGGCGGAGGCTCGACGGCATCGGGGCTACCGTATCATCGGCTCATTCACGCGCCCGCCGCGCGCGTCGCGTCTGCGCCTCGCAGGGTGCTCGGCACTTCCAAGGCGAGCTTCTCGCGCTGGCACTGCGACAGCAGAAGCCTGTCAGTGACTGTCTCAACCGACGTCGTCATAGCCCCAGAGGCTCACCAGATCGCGACCGAGATAATCGCTCACCGCCTGCACCTCGGGCTTGAAGCGACGCCTCAGCTCGAACATGAACTCCTCGTCCGGCGGCAGGGGTTCCTTGTAGATCAATCTACGCCAGCGCTTGCGGAACACATCCTGCTTCAGGATCATGGGCGTCAGCGCGTTGACGGTTCGCTCCAGGCGAGTCGCCGCAGACGGGTTGTTGCGTGCACGCCGTCCCATGCCCAGGAGCTGATTTAGAGCTACGGACCGAACGGCGTTCACCGGTTTTGTCTCGATCGCGTCAATTGGATGTGTATCGTCGACTTCGAGAAAACGCTGTACCGTGCGCACCGTGGCCTCGTTGTCACGCCGGAAGTCCTCATAGATGAGCACCAGCACCTGCTCCGGTGGGAACACGGCGTGAAAGCGACGCAGCTGCTCGACGTAGCGAACGTGATCGGAGTACAGGAGAGGCTCTCGATTATGACAGCTGCGCGGAATCCGCTTTCCTGCCCGCCGATCGCCCTCGCGCGCGATCGCCATTTGGAAGTCGGTCTCTGTCTCGACACGGCTCGAGACCATCTGCAGGTGAAACGAGCGCAGGAAGCTTGCCGGCTCGCGCAGGATCGCGATTATGCGAGCAGCGGGCTGCAGCGCGCCAATGCCGCTCGCGGCGGTCGTGGACCGCAGGTATTGACCCGACGCCTCACCGACGCGTCGCTCGTCGCCGGCGGCGGCGAACAGCGAGAGGTACGCGTCGAGCGTTTGCGGACGTTGCGCAACTGGCGGCGCCCCGCGACGCGTGCGCTGAGATCGGTGGTCGGTCGCGAAGAACCGCGGCTCCTTGACAGTGGACATGAAGATCTGCGGATGGCTTCGCAGCATCAGGTACAGCGCGGTCGTGCCACACTTCTGGTGACCGACGATGAAAAAGTCGGGGATCCTCGCCTGTGACGCACCACCCGTCCGCGGCCTCGGCGGCCCGCCGCTCGCGGGTCGCACGCCGGCGGGTGTCTCGGCCACCTCTACGTCGGTTCGGATCCCGCACATCGGCTCGCCCGTCGAGTGCGCCGGGCGTAGTGGATCAGGCGAGATCGTCATAGCCCCATGCTGTCACGAGGTCTCGGCCCAGGTAGTCGCTCAACGCCTCGACCTCGGGCTTCAACCGGCGGCGCAGCTCGCGCATGAACTCCTCGTCGGGCGGAGGCGCTTCGCCGTAGGCGACGCGGCGCCAGCGCGATTGGAGCCCGCCGCGAAGCGGCGTTGGCGTGAGAGCGCTCACAGTTCGAGAGAGCGAGCCTACGACGGCCATGTTGCGCAGCGCGATCCGTCGCAGGTTGACCAGCCTGTGGAGCCGATGGAAGCGCAGATCGCGCGAGGGACGCGTCTGCATCGTATCGATCGCATACGTGTGGTCCACACCCAGGAAACGCAGCACGGTGCCCACGGCGGCCTCGTTGTCACGCCGGAAGTCCTCATAGATGAGCACCAGCACCTGCTCCCTTCCAAACGCCGCGTGGTAGCGGCGCAGCTGCTCGACGTAGCGCACGTGATCCAGGTACAGCAGCTGATCCGCGAGGGCCCGCGACGTGCGCGGAATCCGCAGGCCTTCCCGTCTTTGCTGTTCCAGCGCCAGTGCCTTGCGAAAGTCCTTCTGCGTCTCGAAATAGCCGCGCACAGCCAGCAGATGAAACGAGCGCAAAAAGCTCGCGGGCTCGCGCAAGATAGCGACTATCCGTGCATCCGGCCGCAAAGCCGCGATGCGGCCGGGGGCAAGAGCAGACCTGAGGTATGCGGGGGTGGCCTCTCCGACGAGCTGCTCCGGACGCGCGCCGGCGAACAGCGCGACATAACCGTCGAGCGTCCGCGGGCGCCAACCCGGCGCCCGGCTCGAGTCCGACGCCTGCGGAGAGTCGCGCGGGGGCGAGAGCGACCCCGGGCGGCTCGACTGAGACGCGCTCAAGTCGATCTCCTTCATGACGAAGAAGCGCGGCTCCTTCGCGGGCATGTGAATCTGCGGGTGCTGCTTGAGCATTTCGTAGAGCGCCGTCGTGCCGCACTTGGGGTGACCGACAATGAAGAAATCCGGCACTCGCCCGCCCGAGCAATCCGTTGCTGGTGTCACCATGGCGTCGCCTGAGTGTGTTTCAGCAGCCACCTCGCGCCCTCCCATTGCTGTCCCTGCACCGTGTCGATTCGTGCAGAGCACAGACGCCGCATCGATCTCGCTTGAGAACATATCATGCGGCTTCGCTCGGCTCGACGATTGCAGGCTGTTCCGGAGGATCTGCAGTCCTCCCGCAAAGCGCCGGGCGCCGGCCCTCGGCGCACGGCCCGACGCCGAGTCCGCTCGTGAGCGCATCGAGGTCATCGGCCCGTGATCGATGCCCTGCTACGGTGCGTGCCGCTCGCGAACGACCGGCTGCCGCGATCCTGCGCCTGAGCTCGACACCGACACGATGAGCGCACCGACACCCCAAAGCTCGGCTGGATCGCCGCAGGCGCGTCCGCGCGTGTTGATGTTGGGCATGGGCTGGTTCCCCGCGGCGCCGGGGGGCCTCAACCGCTATTACCGCTCACTGCTTGAGCAGCTGCCGGAGGCGCACGGAATCGTGGTGGGACCGGCCGCGGACGCGCCCGCATCGGTCGACGTCCTCGATCGGCCGGACATCCCGCTTGCACGCCGGGTGCTCGACGTGTGGCTCGCCGCGCAACGTGCCGCGAGCGCCGTCGAGGTGATCGACGCGCACTTCGCGCTGTATGCCGCGGCGCCTCTGCTGCTGGGGGGCCGGCGAGGCCGCCCCGTGGCGTTTCACTTCCACGGGCCGTGGGCTGCGGAGAACCTCGCCGCCGGTGACGGCTCGCGCGCAAGATACGTGTTGCGCGCGGCGCTCGAGCGGAGCGTGCTGCGGCGCGCGGACGCCCACGTGGTTCTGTCGTCGGCCTTTCGCAAAGAGCTCGTCGAGCGCTACGGAGTGCGGCCCTGGGACGTGCACGTGTGGGCACCGGGTGTGGCGCTCGAGCTGTTCACGCCCGGTGACCGCGCGCGCGCGCGCGCGCGGCTCGGCGTCGACGGACAGGCGTTCGTCGCCGTCTGCGTGCGGCGCCTGGTGCCGCGCATGGGCCTCGAGGTCCTGCTGGACGCCTGGGAGCGGATTCAGACAAAGCTCCCCGACGGCTCGGCGCTCCTGCTGGTCGGCGACGGGCCGCTGCGCGATGCACTGGCGCGGCGCGTTACGGGCGCGGCGCTGTCGGACAGCGTGCGCCTGCTGGGACGGCTGCCAGACGAGGAGCTCGTCGAGGTCTATCGGGCCGCCGACGTGGCCGTCGTGCCCAGCGTGAGCCTCGAGGGCTTCGGCCTGGTCGTGCCCGAGGCAGCAGCCTGCGGCACGCCGAGCATCGTCAGCGACGTCGGAGGCCTGCCGGAGATGACGCTGGCGCTGGACCGCTCGCTGGTGGTGGCGGCGGGAGATGCGCCGGCGCTCGCGCGGCGCATCCAAGCGGCGGCGCAGGGGGATCTGCCCACCCGCGCGGCGGCGCGGCGCTTCGCCGAGAGCTTTTCCTGGCCGGCGCTGGCCGAGCGCCACCGCGCGCTCTACCGCCGGCTGGCCGCGGGCGACCGCGACGAGCGGCTGCGCGTGGTCTATCTCGACCACGTCGCGCGTCTGTCCGGGGGCGAGATACAGCTGACGCGCCTGCTCCCCCGCTTGCAGAACGTCAATCCGCACGTGATCCTCGGCGAGGACGGCCCACTTGCGCAGCGGCTCTCACAGGCGGGCGTGTCCGTCGAGATCCTTCCGATCGCGGCCTCCGCGCGCGATCTGCGCCGGGAGCTGGTGAGTCCCGGCGGCGCCTCGCCAATGGCGGCGCTCGCCACCGCTGCCTACATCGCGCGTCTGGCCATGCGCCTGCGCGCCCTGCAGCCAGACCTCGTGCACACGAACTCGCTCAAGGCCGGCGTGTACGGCAGCATCGCGGCGCGCGCCGCCGGCATCCCGCTCGTGTGGCATCTGCGCGACCGCATCGCCGAGGACTACATTCCGGGCGCGGCGGTGCAGCTCGTGCGCATCCTGATCGGCCGCCTGGCGGATGGCGTGATCGCCAACTCGACTGCCACGTTGCAGACACTGCCGGCCAAGCTGTGCGGCGAGATGAGCTGGGTCATACCGACCGCGGTGGACCCGCCACCCGATCTACGTGCCCCCGGCGCGCGGGACGCAGAAGGCTCGTCAGATACATCGCAGGCGGTAGGCGCGCCAGACAGGCCACACAGAGCGCCCTCGCCGGGCGGCCCGGCGTCGAGCGGCTCAGCCGCCTGGGACGCCGCCACGTTCGGCATGCTCGGGCGGATCGCGCCGTGGAAGGGGCAAGACCTGTTTCTGCGCGCGTTTGCCGCCGCCTTTGCCGCCGGCGAGGAGCGAGCGGTGGTGGTGGGCGCGGCGATGTTCGGGGAGGAGAGCTACGAGCGCGAGCTACATGCGCTTGCCGGGCGCCTCGGGATCGCCGAGCGGGTCGAGTTTCGTGGCTTTCGCGAGGACATCTGGCCCGAGCTGGCGTCGCTGGACGTGCTCGTGCACGCCTCGGTGATCCCCGAGCCCTTCGGCACGGTGGTGCTCGAGGGGATGGCGGCCGGTCTGGCCGTGATCGCGCCGGACGAGGGCGGTCCGGCGAGCGTGGTGGCCGACGGCAAGACCGGACGCCTGTTCCACAGCGGCGACCTGGACTCGCTTGCCTCGGCGATGCGAGCGCTGCGCGATGACCCGCTCGAGCGCGAGCGCCTGGGAGCCGCCGCCCGGAGCGCCGTCACCGACTATCGTCCTGAGGCGGTGACGCGGCAGCTCGAGCAGGTGTATCGGCAGCTGCTGGCGGGGACCGGCGCACGGCGGCGCGAGCCCGCCGGCTGAGCGCTCGGGGCCTGTCGGCTGGAGCTAAAGAATCCTGCGATCGATGTCGATCCAGTGCGCGACGCCACTCATCTGAACATGCATGTGTGAACATTCTTAAACGCTCACAACCCACACGAAAGCGACCACAAAACATGCTCTGCTCCGCAAAAGTCATGCGCTCCTCGCTCTGTCGCTGTGTGCGGCGAAACTCAGTGCTCGGCACCGGCGCGCGCGCGGCCGTACTGTCGCTCGCGGCCGTCCTCTCCATGCTGACGCCGACGAGCGCCGGCGCGCACCGGACGACAGATCTGCAGTCGAGCGTCTCCACCGCCGGTCCGCTTCAGGAATCCGCCACCGGGCCCGCCTCGGAATCGAGCCCGGGGTCGGCTGCCTCAACGACTGGCGAAACGCCGCGCCAAGCCCGCCATTCACGCCAGGGTGCCCGCGCGCGCACCGGGTGCAGCGTCAACCTCGAAGCGACGCCTTCGAGGACCGCGCCCACGTCGCCGCTCAGCCTCACCGGCACCCTGAGCTGCCCCGAAGGAGCGAGCACAGCCGAAGGCGGGAGCGAGTCCGAAGGAGCAAGCGCGGCCGCAGGTGCGAGCGCAGCCGGGCAAGCGGTGACGCTCTATCAGAAGATCGCTGGCACACCCGGCTTTGACAGCGTTGCGACAACGACCACCGAAGCGGGCGGAGCGTTTCAGTTCGCCCTGCCCGCGCCGGAGCTCAACGGCGTCTTCTACGTCCGCTCCGGCGGCGCCAAAAGCGCCCGCACCCGCGTCGAGATAGCGGGTCCCCAAGTCGTTATCGATGCCCCGGCGAGCGGCGCGCAGCTGACGCTCGGAGCCTGGCGCGCGGCGGACAGCGACGGGGCTGACAGCAGGGCGGTGACGATCACCGGCACCGTAAGCCCGGCCGACCCCGGAGCAACCGCTGCCTTGGAGCGTGAATACGGCCCGGGGAAATGGCATCGCATCGGCGTCGGGACGGTCGACGCCGAAGGTGGGTTCTCGATCCCTCACACGTTCCGCAGGCGCGGCGCGAAGACTATCCGGGTCGTGGTTAGCTTCAACGGGCTCCACATGAAGAGCATCTCGGCGCCCGTCACCTATCAGATCTCGCGCCAACATCGGGACGCATGATCGAAGCACCGACGCGCCTGCCGGACCGGCGTTCGCGACGCCGTCTTTGCGAGCGGCGCTGGTAAGGGTCTGCAGCCTCGCGATCGGCGCCGGCGACCACGGCCCGCAGCTCGAGCCTGCGCTGCGCGTTGAGCCGTGACGGCGGGCGCCGCCGGCGCCCGCCGCTCGCGACCATGGCGATCGGTCGAGGCGAACCCGTCCTAGCTCGATTCGTATCGGCCCGGTTTGGTAAACGGCTATCGTTGCTTCGCGCATGGCCGAGAGCGATCGATCCGCTTCAAAATCCGGTGTGTCTGACTCGTCCGCCGCCCGCTCGGTGCTCATGGCGGTGCCCCGCTGGACCCGGGACGGCGGCGTCTCGGCCCACGTCCAGACGAGCGCGGAGATCCTCGCCCGGCATGGGCTTGACGTGCGCGTGATGGCCGCCCGGATAGAATCTACCGACGAAATTCCCGGAGTGACGCTGTATCGGTGTCCAGACCTCTTTCATGAAGATGTTCCGATGGAGGCTCGCATCGGCGAGGCCCTGGCGTTCGGTCCCGAGGTTGTCCACCTTCACCACATCGAACGGCCGGATATCGCGCAGGCTATGCGAGCGAGCGCGCCGCTGGTTGTCAGCGCGCACAACTACGCGGCATGCCCGTCGGGCAAATATTACTTCCGTCCGGGCCAGGAATGCACACGAGGCCGCGGACCGGGATGCATCGTGAACATGCTCGCGCGAGGATGTGCGCACACGCACAATCCGAAGTTCCTGCCCACCCGCTACAGAAGCGCAGCTCGCGCGGCCGAGGCGCTCGAGCTCGCCGATCTGGTCGTCTCCTATTCCAGCTCAGTGGACCGGCACCTGGCCGCCAATGGGCTGCCCAGGCGGAAGATCGTTCCCCTCAGCACGACAATCCCCCCCGAGCCGGCGACAGGCGACCCTGCCAGGAGACGGGTTGTGTTTGCAGGCCGGCTGGTGCACGAGAAGGGCGTCCACGTCCTGATCCGCGCGGCCCGCGAGGTGGACGCCGAATTCATAATCTGTGGAGACGGCCGGCTGCTGGAGCCGATGCGCAGGTTGGCACGGCGCTGCGGCGTCGACGGACGCGTCTCGTTCAAGGGCTGGCTCAGCTCCGAGCGGCTCGCTGAGGAGTTTGCGAATGCGTCGGTGGTGGTAGTCCCATCGCTGTGGCCCGAGCCGTTCGGGCTCGTCGGGATTGAGGCGCTCGCCGCCGGGCGCCCCGTGATCGCCAGCGCGACCGGAGGGGTCGGAGATTGGCTCGATGATGAAATCAGCGGCCGGTGCGTCAAACCGGGAGACGTTGACGATCTGGCGCAGGCGCTCAATCAGCTGCTCGCCGATCCGGACAGGCAGCGAGCGATGGGCATGGCGGGCAGAGAGGCGGTGGGCAGGCGCTTTTCAGCCGAGCGCCACTTCGCCGCCATCATCGACGCGTACCGAGACGCCCAGGCGGCGTGGCAGCCGCCGGCGAGGCTCGCCCGGAGCCCCGTGCTCAGCGCGAAGACCGTCGACGAGACACACTCAAGCTCGTAGTTCAGCCGCTCAAGACGTCGCCGCGGTATGCCGCATCGATCGCCTCGGTGAGCGCCCCGAGGTCGCCGGTGGGCAGTATCAGGCCGTTGACGCCGGGATCGATCAGATCCTTCATCCCGGTGTCCTCGGTGACAAGCGCGGGCACTCCACACGCGAGCGCCTCGGCCGGGGCGTAGGCGAACCCGTCCTCGTAGCTGGGGTGCGCGAAAAGTCGCGCGCGGTGCAGGTGGGGCAACGGATCGCCAGGGCCGATCTCGATGCGCGGGTCCCGCGCGCGCGCCTCTTCCAGGAAGCGACGCATGCCGGGCGTGCTCCATCCCCCGACCAGGACGAGTCGCAGGTCGGCATGAGGCAGACGACGCACGGCGTCGACAAGCAGGGGTACGCCCTTGGTGACGCACAGGCGTCCGGTGTAAACCACATCGAAGGTGGCCGTGGCCGGTGGCGCGCCGCTGGACTGAAACCGGGCATCCGGCACGAACGGGAACAGCGACAGGACCTCCTCGCGGCAGCCCTCCTCCACGAACGACTCCCATGTGTAGCGAGACGCGACGTAGATGCGCTCTGCCTGCGCGTACTCCTTGAGATTGCGCCCCAACAGGCGCCCGGCCCACGATCCCTCCAGCGGATATTGACGGAGCGCCTGTGCGTGGCGGCGTATGACGCGCCGCAGATGGGAGTTCGCCGAGAGCAGCGAGATTGACCCGTACCTCGCCTTCCTGGCGGCCTCGAACTGTTTCAATGCCTGGCCGTTGAACGCGATCAGATGCTCGCCCGCCGGCAGGCGCTTCGCGGCGTAGCCGTCGAACGCGACGCTCTCACGCAGATTTCTCCACCCGGATGAAAAGCGCGTAAGCGGACGCAGCGAGTGGGCGAGTCCGTTCACGCGCAGTTCGTGGCGCAGCGGCGAAGGCGGCAAGTGTTGATGAGGCAGCGCCACGCCGCACAGGCAGATCGCCGGCGGCCCGCGACGATCGAGCGCATCGACGAGCTCCTTCAGGTGGCGCCCGAGACCCCCGGCGCCGAACGGCGCGGGGGAAGACACGACCACCTGGCCGGGCGGCATGACCCGCTCCTGGGTCGCCTCGCGTTCCGCTCGCCCACTCGCTCCGAGCGGCGTCTCGGTCGGGGTCTGTGTCGTGGGTCGATCAGTCGAGCCGGTCATAGCGCCATCGGCCGACGAGGTCGCGATCGAGGTGCTCGCTGATCGCGACGACCTCGCCCTTGAAGCGACGGCGCAACTCGAGCATCACGCGCTCATCCGCGCGTCCCGGCTCGCCGTATAGGACACGGCGCCGAGTGACCCGCAGCAGCGCGTGGCGCATGTTCGTCGAGGTGATCGAGCGGACGCCTTTCTTCACGCGCCTCGAGAGTGGCCCGCGGCCCATGTACACCGAGCGCACCATCTCGTTGAGCTGTGGCGAGCGGATGCTGAACGAGGGGTTGGCCTCGATCAGCTCGATCGGCAGCGAGTCGTCCACCTCGAGAAAACGCAGCACCTCGCGCACGGTCGCGTCGTTGTCCTCGCGGAAATCCTCGTAGATCAGGACGAGGATCCGCTCGCGAGGAATTACGGCTTCGTAGCTCTGCAACTGCTGCACGTATTTCACGTGGTTCGAATACAACAGCTCGTGGGGTCGCGTCGAATGGCGAGGAATGTGCTTTCCTTCCCGCCTGGCGTCCTCGAGCGCGATCGCCTTCCCGAAGTCCTTCTCGGTCTCGCTGTGATTGCGCAGACACTGCAGATGGAACGAGCGCAGGAAGCTCGCGGGCTCCCGCAGAATCGCGATGATGCGCGCCTCGGGCTGAGCCTCTGCGATTCGCCGCGCCGCCTGTGTCGACATCAGATAGGCAGGTGAGTTCTCCCCGACACGCTGATCGGGGCGTGCATTCTCGAACCACGCCAGATACTGCTCGAGGGTCTCGGCCCGCCCGACCGGCAGCGGTCTTTTCCTTGCGCCGGGCGGCCTTTTTTTGGCGGGGCGCAGCTCCGACGAGAAATACCACGTCTCTTTCACCTCGGGCATGTAGATCTGCGGATGCCGTCGCAGCATTTCCCACAGAGCGGTCGTACCGCACTTGTGATGCCCTACTACGAAGAATTCGGGCATCCTCTGAACCAGCGCGTTCGCCGCGGCCGAAGTGTCAGTCGACGCTGCCATAGCCCCACAAGCTAACAAGGTCGCGACCCAGGTAGTCGCTCAGGGCGACCACCTCTGGCTTGAAGCGCGCGCGCAGCTCCTGCGCCAGCCTCTCGTCCGGCGGGTCCGGCTCGCCGAACACGAGGCTTTGCCGCGTCGTGCGTAGTGCGACACGGCGCATGCGCTCGGATGTGAGCGCCTTGATGCCCGCCTTGGCCGTGCGCAAGAGCGGGTGCCGACGGCCTACCGAGACCTCGTGGACGATCGCATCAACGCGGCGCGATCGCAGGCGCACGGTGGGATTAGCCTCGGTGGTCTCGATCGGTACGGTGTCGTCCACATCGAGGAAGCGCAGCACGGAGCGAACCGTCTCCTCGTTGTCGGCGCGAAAATCGTCGTAGATCATCACCAGAAGTTGCTCGGGAGCAAACGTTTCCTGATAACGGCTCAGCTGCTCGGCGTAGCGAACCCGCTCCGAGTAGAGCAGCGCCGCGGGGCGCGGACACCCTCGCGGGATGCGTTTGCCGCGACTCCTTGCTTGCTCTAGCGACAGGGCCTTGCGCAGATCCTTCTGCGTCTCGGTGTGGTTCTGCAACAGTTGCAGATGCAGCGAGCGCAGAAAGCTCGCGGGCTCACGGAAGATGGCGATGATCCGCGCCGCCGGTTCAAGCCATGCGATGTTTGCGGCCGCGTCGCGAGACCAGAGGTACAGCGCGGAGGCCTCACCGACGCGCTGCTGCGGTTCTGCGGGCGCGAACAGCGAAAGGTACTCATCGAACGTGTCCGGCCGGCGCCGCGTCGCCGCGCCGGAGCGCCTGGAGCGCGCCTGCAGGTCGGTCGCGAGCAACAGCGGCTCCTTGACGTCGGGCATGAAGATCTGCGGATGCCGTCGCAATATCTCGTACAACGCGGTCGTGCCGCTCTTGGGCTGGCCGACGATGAAGAAGTTGGGGACGCGCCCGCTGGCGGCAGCGCCACGGTCGGGCGCGAAAAGCTCGCGGGCGGTGATCGCGTCCCCGCGCTCGCCGGTGCTCATCGTATCCTTACGCTTGAGTTCATCGCGTCGCCGCCCTCAGAGTTCATGGTATCCCCACAGCCGCACGAGGTCGCGGCCGAGGTACTCGCTGGCCGCGATGACCTCCGCCTTGAAGCGGCGGCGCAGCTCGAGCATCAGATCATCGTCAGCAGGGCGCGGCGCAGCCAAGACGACGCGGCGTTCGGCCACACGAAGGGCCTCGCGGCGCAGACGCCGAGACGTGAGCGACTTCAGGCCGGCCTTGGCGACCCGCGCGGCCGGGCCGGCGCCCACCGTCACCGAGTGCACGATCTCATGCAGGCGCTGCGAGCGCACCCGGACCGTGGGGTTCGCTTCGAGCGCTGGGATCTGGGCGCTGTCGCGCACTCCCAGATGAGCCAGCACAGCGCGGACGGTCGCCTCGTTGTCAGCGCGAAAATCGTCATATATGAGCACGAGCACCTGCTCGGCCGGAAATACGGCGTGGTAGCGCTTGAGCTGCTCGACATAGCGCACGGTGTCCGAGTAGAGCAGGTCCCGTGGTTGGGCGGAACGGGCGGGAATACAACGGCCTTCTCGCCGGTCATCCTCGAGCGCGAGCGCCTTGCGAAGGTCCTTCTCGGTCTCGACGTGGGTCTGGACGAACTGCAGGTGAAGCGAGCGCAGGAAGCTCGCCGGCTCGCGCAGGATCGCCACAATCCGCGCGGCCGGTTGCACTTCCGCGATCCGCGTCGCGGCGCTGTGAGACCTCAAGTATGACGGCGTGGCCTCGCCGATGTGCTGGTCCGCACGCGCTGCCGCGAACAGCGAGAGATACTGCTCGAGCGTGCTGGCCCGTGCCGTCGATCGACGTCGTCCCGGGCGGCCGCGTCGCAGCTCGGAGGCAAAGAACCACGTCTCCTTGACCTCGGGCATGTATATCTGTGGACGATGTCGCAGCATCTCGAACAGGGCGCTCGTGCCACACTTGGGATGGCCGACGATGAAGAAGTCGGGGACTCTTCGTTCCGATACAGCGCGGGTGCCAGGTGCCTGCTTCGTGACGTTATGATCGATTTGACGTGACACGTGGGGTGCATGCCCTGCAACCTCGTCATCAACTTGACGTGACGCTGTCATAGCCCCAGAGTGTAACGAGGTCGCGCCCCAGGTATTCACTCAGGGCCACCACCTCCCTCTTGTGGCGCACACGCAGCTCACTCATCAGCTCCTCGTCCGCCGGTCCGGGGTCGGCGAACACCACCCGACGTTGCGTCACATCCAGCGCCCGGCGCCGCAGTTGCCGTGGAGTGAGAGCCTTGACCGTGCCCTTGATCGCCCGTGAGCCCGGCCCCGTTCCGACCGAAACCGCATGGACGAGCCCGTGCATGCGCTGCGAGCGGGGGCGCACGGTAGGGTTTGCTCGCGGCACAACGACCTCCACAGTGTGGTCGACCTCCAGGAAGCGCAGCACCGCTCGCAACGTCCCCTCGTTGTCGGCACGAAAATCATCATAGATCAACACCAGCACGTTCTCGGCTGGAAACTCGGCGTGGAAGCGGCGCAGCTGCTCAACGTAGCGCACGTGCTCCGAGTACAGCAGCGCATGCGGCCAGTAGGTGTGGCGCGGGATGTGCCGGCCGCAGCGACGCTCGTCCTCGAGCGCCAGCGCTTTACGCAGATCGCCCTCGATCTCGACGTAGCTCTGCAGGAACTGAAGATGAAGCGAGCGCAGAAAGCTCGCCGGCTCGCGCAATATCGCGATGATCCGCGCCGCGGGCTGAACTTCTGCGATCCGCGCGGCAGCCGTCTGCGACCAAAGATAATGGGCAGTGGCCTCGCCGACGGTCTGCTCCGGCTCGGCGGCTGCGAACAGCGAGAGGTACTCCGCGAGCGTCCGCGGGGTCCTTTCCGGTCGCGGTGGCGTGCGAACGTGCAGCTCCGGCGCGAAGAACCACGGCTCCTTGCCCTCGGGCATGTAGATGCCAGGGTGACCCCTGAGCGCCTCGTACAGAGCGGTCGTGCCGCACTTCGGGTGCCCGACGATGAAGAAGTCGGGGACCCTGCCCCGCGCGGCCGCGTCGTCGAGCCGGCGCCTGACGGCGAGCGCGGCCCTCCCCGAGCTCGGGCGCTGCGGGGAGCTCAAGGCAGCGCGCCGCCGGGCGCCCCGACCGCGAGCTTCGAGGCTGAGCGGTAATAGTGGTTGTGCTCTCGCAGTGCGGCGATCGTGTCGAATGCCGTCAGCCTGCCGTCGATGATGATCATCACGCGATCGCAAATATCGAGCGTGGACATGCGGTGAGCGACGATGAACAGAGTCAGTTCGTGCTTGAGTCCTGTCAGCGACTCCTGGATCAGCGTCTCCGAATGTGGATCGAGGGCGCTCGTGGGCTCGTCGAGCACCAGCATGCCTGGTAGCGCCGCGAGCGCGCGGGCGAGGCAGATCCGCTGCTGCTGACCGCCCGAGACCGCGTCTGCGCGGGGACCGACGATCGTCTCATAACCGTCCGCCCAGCCCATCACGTCCTCGTGTATTCGCGCCAGCCGGCCGGCCCGTTCCACGGCATCGTCGTCGATCTCGCGGAAGTAGCGGATGTTGTCCGCGACCGACGCGTGCAGCAGCCGTGGTTCCTGTGGGACATATGCCACTCGCCGGTTCCAGTCCTCGGCCGCGAACTGCCACGCGTCCGTGCCGTTGACGAGATAGCGGCCGCCGTCGGGCCGCCTCAGCCGCAAAAGCAGCTGAACCAGCGTCGACTTGCCCGCGCCGGATGGACCGATGACGCCCACCACCTCCCCCCCCTGCACCTGAAAGCTGATTTGCGACAGCACCGGTCGGCCGGGCCGGTAAGCGTAGCTCACGTCCTCGAAGGCCAGCGCACTGACCGCCGGCAGCGGCGTGGTCGCGACGGGTGGAATGCTCTCGCGGTAGCGCTGCTCAGCGTCCTGAGTGCGCTCGATGAAGGGCATTGCCTGGATCAGCCCCTGGTAGGCGCCTTGCACGCTCTGGCCGCTGGTGCTCGCGCGCACGATGATCAGGACGACCGCCGCGAGCGAGCCGGTGTGGTTCTTGCCGAGGTGGTACAGCGCCCACAGACCGACGACGAACAGCACGTACATCGTGCATTGGTACAGGTTCGCCGTGAGTTTCAAAAGCAGCTGGGTCGTGAAGAAATTCCTGCGCGCGGCCTCGATCAATTCGTCGATCCGGCTGCGCTGAGCGGCGCCGGCGCCGAACACCTGCATCTCCTCGGCGACCCGGATCGACTCGGCGATCCCCGCTGCGTACTGGACCTGAGCCCGCGACAGAGCGCGGGCATGGCGGACGCCGCTGTTCCGCAGCGGTCGCAGGAGCCCGAACATCCCCAGGGCTAGGACCAGGACGATGGCGGCGGCAGTGGCGTTGAGCGCGAACGCGGAAGCCAACAGAACGAGCAGCGTCAGCATCGAGGTCACCAGACCGGTTGTCGACAGCACGCCGCCGGTCGCCTGTAGAACCTGGCTGGTCATCGTCTCTTGCAATTGCCCCTCGCGGTCTCGCGACTGCACCTCCCAGGAGGCGCGGCTGAACGAATGGAACAGCCTGATGCGCAACCCCGCCTGCACCGATGACGCTATACGCGCCGGCACCATCGAGAGCGGGAACTGCAGAAACAGGCGAAGCAGCGCGAACCCGAAAGCGATGGCGAGCAGCGTACCGACGGACGCATGCACGTGAATCAGCGAAATGCGACTGTGCTTGTGGCCAGCTCCGGCGATCGCGACCGCGACCTCGGCGATCGCTGCCAGCATCGCCGCTTCGGTGAACGCGGAGAGGACCGCGATAATCACGAGCAGGACCACCAGCCGGCGCTGCGCGCCGATCAGCACGTTCAGCCGTCCCCTGAACGACACGTGCGACGATGTGTCCCGAGCCTGCGGAGCGCCCCGGGCGCGCAGCTGCAGGAGATTCATGTGACCGACCCGGCGGTCGCGCCGGCCATGCCCGAGCTCCGCCTCACGGTCCTCGAGCTCAAGCCCGCCTGCACGGCCGCGAAGCCCTCGCCCGCGAGCCAGTAGGCGAGAACTCCGGGCGCGAACCACAGGTACGCCCCGGCCGGTGTGACCGCGAGCGTCGGTCCGGAGAACCCTTGAATGGTGAACGCGATGAAGGTGGTGAGAATCGCCACCAGATAGATGCGCAGCTCGCGGTCGGCGACGCGCCTCAGCCGGCTGACCCCGAGCGCGATCACGCTCAGCGCGAAGCCGATCCACAGCAGCAGGCCGGGCGCCCCCGCTTCCACAGCGAGCAGATTGTATGCACTTGCGGCAGTGATCCTTTCTTCTTCGATGGTCAGCTTTTCGCGCCCACCAAAGCCGCTCGCCGACGCACCCCTCCCAAGCCCCAGCCCGAAGGGGGCGCGCGTGAGCGTTGGTGGCAGCTTGCTGAGACCGTTCAGCTTGCCGTCGGTGGACAGTTCTTCTTCTTCGACTTCCAAGCCTGCTCCCTGCTTGACCCGCGGATTCAGCAGTTTCGCCTGGCGAGCGATGACCGCGCTCCCGTTCACGGCGACGAGCACCGACACGACCCCTGTCGTAAGGATCGCCACCGTCGCCACCCACGCGATCGCCCGCCTCGCGCCGAGCCCGGCGATCACCCACAGCAGGGCGAAGACGAGCACGCTCACTACGAGGATCACAGTCGACTGTCGCGACGCCGAGCTTGCGATGCCGAGCAGTGCCCCCAGGCAGCACAGCACGGCGGGCCATCGTCGCCGCATCCGTCCGGCGGCGAGCAGCGCGAGCAGGCCGGGCAGCGCAAGCAGGCCTGCTCCTCCGCCGAATCCGGAGTCCGAGCCCAGGGCCGGTGCACGCGGATGCCCGACCCCTTCGACGACATAGGTCCGCCCGGACAACCCATGGCCGTTGCCGTGCACGTGCGCGCCGTAGCCGGACCCCCAACTGGCCAGCTGCGCCGGGCTGAGCCGTGATTGATACGCTCCGACCACCCCGTTCGCCAGGGCGATCACGCCAAAAAGTAGAAATAGCTGGCGGAAGCGCCGCTTGCTGCGCATGATCAGGTAGCCGAAGAAGAACAGCGGCACGAACTCGAGCAGCTGGCGGTAGCCGCCGATCACCTTCAGCGCTCCGTGGGTATCCGGATTCAGCGCCTCGACGACGACCACCGCCACGAACGCCAGCGGCCACGCGGACAGCGGAGGCAGCGTCACACGCTCTCGCTTGAGCGTAAGGCGCGCGAGCATGCCAATGACGATCGCCAGGATCAACACGTCGCGGATGCCGGACGAGAATCTGCTGGGGTGCTCGAGCTTGATCGGCCCTTCCAGCAGGCCCAGGTAGAGCACGAGCAGCGTAAGCGTGACCGCGTAGCGAGTGCTGAGGACGAGCGCGACCACAGCTGCGACTCCGAGCGTGATCCCGATCATCACCACCGCCTGCCCCACGCTCGGCTTGGGCATCTCGATGCTGATCGCGAGCGCGAGAGCCAGCGGGATGAGTGCGCCCAGCCCCACGAGCAGGCGCTCGCGCGCGCGCCCGACGGGCGCACTTGGCCGCTCCCATTCTGCTCGATGGGCTAGATGCGGATAGGGCGCGCTCATCGGCCGATCAGATTGTTGCGGCGTCCCCGCCTGTGCGAACCGGTATTGGCGTCGATCCCGTATCTCCTGATCTCCGCAGCCGAGACGGCGGTGGCCACGACCCCGACCACCGGCGCGCTTGGCGTGCGCTGCAGCAACTCCAACAGACGCCGGGCCGAGGCCTCGCGCGTGTGCCCGACCCGCGCGACGATCACGATTGCGTCCACCGCGGCCAGCAGCGCCATCGCGTCGCTTACCTGCAGCGGCGAGGGCGCGTCGATCAACACGTGGTCGAAGTCCTCTGACAGCGAGCTGACAAGCTCGGCGGTCGCGGGGCGGCCGAGCAGCGCGGGCGGATTGGCGACCTTCATGCCGCCCACCAGAACCGACACCGACCCGGCGGACTCGACCACGGTGGCCGCGCTGCCACCGATGTCCGGCGCTGGGGCGTCCGCACCCGCCTCCGGGCGCACGAGGCTGACCGGCTGCAGCGCCTCCTCGACTCGGAGCATGCCGGTCAGCACGTCCGCCAGTCCGCGCGAGCCGCTCAGCTGCAGGAGCCTGCTCTGGACGGGGCTGCGGAAGTCCGCCTCGACGACGGCCACCCGCTCACCGGTCTCGGCCCAAGCGAGAGCGAGGGCGGCGATCAGCGTCGACTTGCCGTCCCCGGCGTCGGCGCTCACACACAGAATCGAGCGGGGTCCGCCGCCGTGGCCGTTCGCGGGCTCGCCGCCGTCCTCGGCGGCGCTGCTGCCGACCCGCAGCGTCGTCTGCAGCCGCCACAGCGCCTCACGTAGAGCGTAGGCGGGCGCCGGACGCCCGTTGCGACTGACCAGCGGGTGCCTGACGGCCCGCAGCGCCGCCAGGATCTGCGCCTGGAAGATCTCTTCGACGGCCGCCAGCGAACGCAACCGGCGATCGAGCCGGCCAAGGCCGTAGGCGGCGAACGCGGCCAGCACCAGACCGATCGCGAACCCGAATAGCGCATTGCTGCGCGGGTGCGGCGAGACCAGTTTCGACTCCTTCGGTTTGGCCGGGTCGACTTGCGTGACCTGCGACACCGCCAGATCGGATTCCAGTTGGTTGATCTTGGCGTCGAGCGTCGCCAACTGCAGGGTGGCGGTTCCGCTGGAGGAGCTCTTCGTCGAGGTCTTTGCGTTCGGCGCGCCCGTGGCGATCACGGCATCGAGCGCTCCGGCTTCGACCCTCCGGACCTGCCTGCGGGCGAGCGCGATCGCGGCTTCCACATGCGCGCGGTAGCGCGCGTTCTCGCGTGCGATGTAGGTCTGGGCGGTGGTGTTGGCGAGCAGCGCCGCGCTCCGCGCGCTCCGCGCTTCTGCGGTGATGGCTATGAATTCGCTCTTTTCGCTGGCCGTCGCCTTCGCCTTGCCCTTCACCGCCGCGTGGGTCGCCTTGGTTTTGCGCTGCCGGCGCAGCCGATCGTGCACGGCTTCTTTGATGATGCTCGAGTTGATCAGCGCAGCCTGAGTGGCGGGGTTGGGCGCACTGGCCTTCTTGGTGCTGCCAGCGCTGGCGCCGATCTGAGACTGTTCTTCGGCGCCGTTGCCGAGGTAGACCTGTGTCACGGCCGAGTAGACCGAGGGCTGGTGCTTGTAGTAGAGGTAGCTTCCCGCCGCGACCAGGACAGCCACGCCCAGGATCCACCACTTTCGCTTCCACAGCGGAGCAAACAGAGCGGTGGCGTCGGTAGTCTCGTTCATCGGCTTGCGGATCCGTCCATGGCCGTTCTCCCGGCCGTCACCAAGCATAGATTAGCGCTTGAGCGGCAATTAAATTTTGTTGCACGCGGTCTCGCGGACGTGCTCTGGTTGGCCGACGGACGGGCTCTCCGAGCCGCTACCCGCGGGCGGCGCTACCGGGGAGCAGCGCTACCGAAAGGGCGCCTCTACGGGCGCGTGAGACGCGCCGGCGCTCCGGTCGCCGCGCATCGCGCAAACGGGAGCCCGTGACGCGGGCAAAGCGATCGATCACGCCAACCGGCGGCTCGGCGCCCTCCGGCAGCAGGCTTGGGCTCAGCGCGATCTAGGCTCTGCCAGGCGCGAGTACAGCTCGTGATAACCGGCGACCATCCTCTCCGAGGTAAACGCGAGCGCCGAGCGGCGGGCGGCGCGCCCGAGGCGGATTCTCAACTGCGGCTCCGCTGCGAGCCGCCTCAGGCGCTCGGCGATCGCCCGCGGGTCGCGCTCGATCAGATAGCCGTTGTTCCCGTCTTCGATCAGCTCGCGCACGCCGCTCACCGGCGTCGCCACGATCGGCAGGCCGCTGGCCGCCGCCTCGAAGGTGACGAGCGAGAAGGTCTCGTAGCTCGAGGCCATCACGAACGCGTCGGCGAGCTCGTAGACCGCGGGAACCTCGCGCGTGATCCCCAGCCAGTGCACGGCGCCGCCGACGCCAAGCGCATCTGCGAGTTCCCGGTAGGCCTTCTCATCGCCGCCGCCCGCCACCACCAGGTCCCATTCGCGCGCGTACGCGAGCGCTTCGATCACGAGCCTGAGGCCCTTGCGCTCCCACTCGCCCCCGACGAATGCGGCGACGAGCCGTCCCTCGCCGATGCCAAGCTCCGAGCGCATCGCGCGTGCCAGCTCGAGGTGACGGCCTGGCGCGAAGGTCTCGGTGTCGACGCCGTTGTGTATCGTGAGCGTCCGCGAGGCCAGCCCGGGATGGTACTCGCGGACCTCCTGCGCGACGCCGTCGGATACGCACACGAACCTCGCCGCGCGGCTGATTCGAAAGCACACGCTTTCGCCGATCCGCTTCAGCACGCCCGCCAGCCTGATGTGCGCGCGAAACAGCCGTGTGGAGCGGCTCGGAGTGGGTGTGGCCACCCGATGGCAGTAGTGGACGGCGACCACGTCGACCGGGGTCAGCACGATCGCGCCGGTCGCCTGCACGATGCCGCGCCGCCATCTGAGCACCGCGACCGAGGCGATCAGTACGAACCACGGATAGGCGATCGCGAACGGGCGGCTCGGCCCCCTCACCCGATGAAAGACCGCGCCGGTTCCGTCCGGCAACTCGCACGTGCGCGCGATCACGGTCACCTTGTAACCGAGCCGCGCGAGCTCGATCACGAGTTCGGCAAGCTGCCGCTCCATGCCGCCCACCCCGCCGATGTCGTTCGCCACGATCGTCAGCTCGGGCGTGGCTGGCGCGGGCCGATCCGCAAGCCCGACCGCGGTTCGCCCCTCCGCGGCGGGCCGTTCGCCGGAGAGCTCCTTCATTCGTTCACGCGTGAGCATTGCAAGCGAGTCACACGTGAACGCGGCGTCCATTCGACCTCAGGCCTCTGCGGTCGACGATTGCCTGCAGATTGTCGAAGAACCGCTTGCGCATCGCGGCGTCGGTGAATTCGTGCATGAAGCTCTCGCGGCCCGCGCGGCCGATCGCGGCGCGCCTGTCGGGAGCGGCGAGCAACGGCTCGAGCGCGTCGGCCAGGTCGTGGGGCTCGCCCGTGCGCGCGAGCACGCCCGTGCGCCCGTTTGCGATGAACTCGGCAGGTCCGCCGGCGTCCACTGCCACGACCGCCACCCCCCTTGACATGCCCTCGAGCAGGACGATGCCGAAAGGCTCGGGGTCCGATGCGTTGACGAGGATGTCGAGCCGTTCGATATAAGGCCCGGCATCGGCCACTTGGCCGGTGAGCGTGACCGCCCCGGCGAGACCAAGCTCATCGATCAGCGCCGGCAGCGAGCCAGCGTACTCGGGCGAGCGACCGTAGGCGTCACCGCCGACGATCAGCACGTGCGTCCGGTGTCCGCGCTCGCGCAACAGCGCCTGGGCGCGGAGCAGCCGATCCTGCCCCTTCCACGGTTGCAGGCGACCCACGAGGCCTAGGATCGGAACATCGCCCGGAAGCTCGAGCGACGCCGGCTGCAAGCCGTCGCCGCGCGCGTGCTCGGGAACCCGAGCGCCGGCAGCCACGACGAATGTGCGCCGACGCGGAAACAGCCGCTCTTGTGCGCGCGCGGCGGCGCTCGAGTAGCAGCCGACGGCCGCGGTTGGCAGCATTGTCGCGCAAGCGTCCATCCAGTGGCGTCCGGGGATCACCTGCTGCCACCACACCACCCGGTCGGCCATTCCTGCCAGCAGCGCCGCCGGAGACCCGTATAGCTGTGTCTTGGCAGCCCAGTTGACGATCAGATCCGGTTGGCGCGAGCGCATCAGCCGGGCGAGGCGCACCACCGTGAGACCCCACCGCTGCGCTTCTCGCAGGCGACCGGCCGGGATCACGGCCACGCGAAAGCCGGCGTTCGCGAGCGCGTCCGGCCAGGGTCCGCCCTCGAAGAACACGAGCTCGGGCTCGTGCCCTTCCGCGTGCGCGCCGGCGAGCACACCCTGCAGCATCGCCTCGGCGCCCCCCAAGGCTTCACCCCAGGGCACCGTTATGAGAATGCGCATAGACCGTTCGCCGTCATCATGCCACCGGTGCTGCCGCTGTCTCGGGCGCCTACCACTCACCGCGGGGCGATTGTATCTGTACGCAGATCGCCTCCGACGTGTACGCAGATCGCCTCCGACGGACTTGCGCCGAGTGCATCGCGGTGCGACTCTCCATATTCGTACCGCTCCCCCCTCAAGCCTCGACGAAGCCAGATCGCATCATCCGTTAGGGTGACGCCAAATGTCTACTCAATCTTGGCGCATGGCGTCGGGTTCTGATCGGTGCGCTTGACGTGGCCAGCCGACCGTTGCGCATAGCCTGGCTCGGACCGATCCCGGGCGGCGACGCGAGCGCCAGAGGCGTGGCGACGGAGCTCCTGTACGGCCTGGCGGAGCTCGGCCACCGGATCGACTGCTTCTTTCCCTCGGCAGGCCAGCCGCTGCCGCGCGAGATCGCCGAGCACCAGAACGTGACGGTCATCTGGGGCACGAACGTCTGGCAGTGGAATCGCTGGTACAGCCGCGGTAAGTTCCGCGCGTTCGCCACCGGCCTGCTGACCCGCGGGCGCGCTTCGCTGCGGCTGCGCCAGGAGATCCTGCGCCGCCATCGGCACGAGCCCTACGACCTGATCTACCAGTTCTCGAGCATCGAGACGCCCGCCGTGCCGGCGCGTCTGACGCACTCGCTGCCGCTGGTGATCCACCCCGAGACGCACGCCGCCGGCGAGCTGCGCTGGCTGATCGCCGAGCGCCGGTTGGGGCTTCGCTGTCAGCCTGCCCACGTGCTGGCGGCGGTGGTGGCCGTCATGTCGCTGCGCGCGCTGGCACAGCGCAACGCCATCCGGCGGGCTCGCCTGGTTATCTGCATAAGCGGCGTGTTTCGCGATCATCTCGTGCGCGACTACGGGGTGCGCCGTTCCGACACCGTCGTCATCCCCAACCCCGTGCGGCTCGAGCGCTTCACGACTTCCGCCGGCACGGTCTCACAGCCGCCTCGCGTCCTCGTGCTGGGACGGATCTCGGTCCGCAAGGGCGTCGAGGACGTCGTGGCGGTGGCGAGGACGCTGCTCGAGCGCGGCGTGAACGCCCGCATCCGCGTGCTCGGTGGTCCGAGCCTGTGGTCGGACTACACCAAGCTGCTCGACGACCTGCCGGACGAGAACGCTGAATACGCCGGGCACGTAGCGGCGGCTGAGATTCCCGCGGAGCTGGCCCGCGGGGATGTGCTGCTGCAGGCGAGCAAGTACGAGCCGTTCGGACTGACGGTCGCGGAGGCGCTGGCTGCCGGCGTTCCGGTGGTCGCGACGAGCGAGGTGGGCGCGATCGAGGGCGTCGACCGCGCCGTGCTCACGGAGGTCGCGCCGGGCGATTTCGAGGCCATGGCGGGGGCCATTACGACGATGATCGCCAACTTGGGCGAGAACACGACCGCGATCCGTACGGCCGCGCGGCGGGAGGCGAGCAGGCTGTTTGCCAGCGCGCTCGTGTGCGAGCGTGTCTCGCAAGCGCTCGAGCAGCTCGTCCACGGGTCTGGGCGGGTCCCAGGTCAGGAGCCCAGCGCCCGCGTACCCGCTGGTTGAGCATGCTCTCGCCGGCTGCTACCGTGCCCAGCGTGCGCTGCGCGGCGCGAACGTTGTGACCGCGGCGCGAACGTAGCGCGCGGTGATCCAGTGAAAGGTCGTAGGTTGACACGGGTGACGGTTCTCAGGGGTGGCCGCCTGCGGTCGGGGGTGCTGCTGGCGTTCGCTTTGATGGCGTGCGCTGCGCTCGTCGCGGGCTGTGGCGGAAGCTCGAAGTCCGGCGGCTCGAACCAGGCGGGCGAATCTGCCCCGGGAGTGCCGGCCGGAGGCGAAGAAGCCAGGGAAGCGCACGCCCAGAAGCAGCAAGCGGCGCATTTGAAGAAGAGCGAAGAAGCCGAAGAGACGGAAATCAAGAAGAAACTCGAAGCCGCCAAGCGCGTGCAAGCGGAAAACGCGGCGGCGGCGGCGAAGAAGAAGAGCTCGAAGAGCTCGAGCCCGAAGAAAAGCTCGAGCACCAAAAAGAGCTCCCCGAGCTCAAGCAAACGGCGAGCAGCGAAGCCGAAGGAAACAGCGAAGCCCAAGCCGTCCCCAGGCGAAAGCGCGACCGAAAAAGCGGCTCGCGAACAGTTCGCCAAGGAAGAAGCACGAGAACGGGCGAAGTACAAGAAACGCGAACAGGAAGAAGCGGCGCACCGCTAGGAAGAAGCCGCGGAGCGTAAGCATCGCGAGCTACGGTGAGCCGTCTCGCGTGAGCGGCCTCGCGCGCCCGCCGGGAGCGAGCATCGATACGGGTGCGCCTACCGATCGATCATCGCATCGGATCTCTGGGCCGACGTCGAGCGGTTGCGTGGCGGCTGGCGCCCGGACAAGTGCACCGAAGGCGCGAGTCATTTGCCTCGGCCGCTGACCGGCTGGCGAGCACTCAACCCACCCCGTCACCCCGTCACCACGACTGGGGGCAACACCGGCCGAGCCCATCACCGACCGCGCCCCATTACCCGGTCGGTGATGGGTTGCGGCGGGGCATCACCGCCGGCGCCCTGCCCCTTGGCGCGTCGCACAAAAAGCTGGAGCGTGGGCGGCGGTCTCGCTTACCGCCTGCCCACGCTCCGTAGAACCTTCCGCGCTCTACCCTCTAGCGACGATTACGCCTCAAGCCTCGGCGTAAGCCGCTATCGCAGCGGGATTATTCAAACGACAGGTTGCCGCCTTGCAACGCGATTTCTTCGAGATCCCCTACGAAGAGGCCGCCGTTGAATTCAACATTGCCCGTTTCCGGATTGTATTTACCTTCTTCAGATTCTTCTTTGTACCGACATTTGTCATTCGGCGTGATATAGCTTCTGATTTTTTTCAGATTGATTTCGAAAGATAGCCCGGTTCTGAATTCACCGTATTTTTCAAATTGCCGCGTTCCTTCTTCGAACGGTCCGGCGATGTCCACTGTTTCCGGCACTGCGGCTTCGTATTCCACCCCTTCTTTCTGTTTCAACGGCAGTCGCTGTTCCGGAATGACGACCGTGCACTTGCCACCGTGCGCTTTGACACTAACTTCGCTGCCGGGCTTGATCACGGCTTCGGATTCTCCTTCACCAACCTTGGCGGAGTAGTTCGACAGGAATTCCATTCCCAGGTTCAGGCCTATTTTTTTGATTTCTTCGATACCCGAACCACCGGCCGGCTTCACAACGGTTTCACAGCCTCGGAACTTGACTTCCGTGTAGAACGATTCGGCCGGTTCCGTGGAGGTCACCTGGCCTTTCGCCTTGATGGGGTTTTCGCACGTGATTTTGTACGGTCCGACCTTGAGCGTTTCGGCTTCTCCGGCGCCTTTCGTGGTACCTGTCGTCGATGCGTAGAATTTACCGAACGCGAGCGCTGGCGCCGCGACGACGCCAAACGCACATACAGCCACGGCCAGACCGAGCGCCGTCTTTGACTTGCTCATCCTCTCAGCTCCTCATTTCGCCTGCCAAAATCTCCATTTAAATGCTGCAACGACCTGCTCCCTGTAAAGCCCTCCAACCTCCCCTCAACAGGCCGCTGGGCAGGCCCTGCCCCTGCCGCCTTGCTGGATAGGCTATCATACCAGCACGCGGCCTGTTCCAGCAGTTCGTTGCTGCCTGGAGCGGTTGTTCTTGCGCTCGCGCTACCCGTCTTCGCCTGCCGGGTGCGCGCGCGCAACCTTCGCCCTCCAGCAACCTGTCGCCCTCCAGATTCTCGCGCGACCGCGGGAGACGGCTAGGCTGCCTGCGTGAGCGGCGCAGACGAACAGCCGAGCACAGACGCGGCACTCAGCGCCCGTCTGCGGATCTCGCTGGCGCACGACTATCTGCTCGTGATGCGCGGCGCCGAGCGTGCCTTCGCGGCGATCGCCGATCTGTATGGCCACGCCCCGATCGTCACGCTGCTCTACGACGAGCAGGCGACCGGTGGGCGGTTCGCGGGCCACGCGATCACGACATCGCCGCTGCAGCGCCTGGGCGCCGGACAGGCGAGCTTCAGGCGGCTGCTGCCCCTGTATCCGTGGGCAGTCGAACGCCTCGAGCTGCCTGCGTGCGAGGTGGTCTTGAGCAGCAGCAGCGCGTTCGCGCACGGCGTGCGCGTGCCCGCGGGCGCGGTGCACGTGTGCTATTGCTACACGCCGTTTCGCTATGCCTGGTACGAGCAGGCGCGGGCGCTCGCCGAGACGCCGCGGCCGCTGCGCCCGCTCGTTCGGCGCCAGCTCGAGCGGATCCGCCGCTGGGACCTGTCGACCAGCCGCCGCGTCGACCTGTTCATCGCGATCTCCGAGCTGAGCCGCGAGCGCATCCGCCGCTACTACGGGCGCGACGCGATCGTGATCCATCCGCCGGTCGAGACGGAGCGCTTTGCGCCGGGCACCCCGGGCGAGTCGCTGCTGGTGGTCTCGGAGATCGTTCGCCACAAGCGTCTGCAGGTCGCGCTGGAGGCGGCTCGCCGCGCGCGCGCGCCGATCCGCGTCGTCGGTTCCGGGCCGGACCTGCCCGAGCTGCGCGAGGCATACCCCGAGGCCGAGTTCCTCGGCCGCGCCGGCGACGAGCAGCTCGCCGAGCTGTACGCGGGCGCGCGCGCAGTCGTCGTGCCGAGCATGGAGGAGTTCGGCATCGTCGCCGTCGAGGCCCAGGCGGCGGGTCGCCCGGTGATCGCCGCGGCCACCGGCGGAGCGCTCGAGACCGTGCTCGACGGCCGCACGGGGCGCCTGGCCAGGCTCGATGACGTCGAGTCGTTCGCGCGGGCGATCGCCACGATCGACGAGCTCGACTTCGAGCCGGCGCTGGCCGTCGAGAACGCCGAGCGCTTCTCGGTGGCGAGCTTTCAGGAGCGATTGTCGGCGCTGGTCACGCGCGCCGCGGACGGCCTGCACGATTCTCGTGAACCCGCGCAGGTGCGCGCCGTGCGCGCCACTGACGTGTGCTGACGCGCCGAACGGCCTCGGACGTTTCACGGCGGGTCGCGACAACGAGCCCGGGCCGCCCATCCCTGGACGGCCCGGCCGGCGCTGCTTGGATTCTCACTCGAGCCCGCGCGAGCGGCTCAGCGCTCGCGCGGTCCGGGTGTGGCTGGGCTGGCGCTCAGCCTTCCTTGCTGCCGATTTCCTCCGCGCCGAGCTCCGCCTCTTTGACGACGCTCGAGGGCAGGGCTTCGTAGTCGTGGCCCTTGAGGACCTTGCCGCCGCCGGCTTTGGCGACGACGTACTGCACGAAGTCGTGCACGGTCGTGGCGATCTTCTTCGATTCTTCTTCGCTGACACCGTATTTTTCGAGGAAGTACCAGTATTGCCGCGCCGCGAGGACGTACGTCACGCCGCAGATCGGATAGGTCTCCGACACGTTCGACGCTTTCACCTTCGACCAGTCCAAACGTGTGCTGGACGGCGGGAAGGTCGTTCCCGGTGCGGAGATGTACTTGCTCTCCTTGCAGTTGGAATTGCCTTCCTTTTCGCCGTCGCCGTCGGTCGACGGATCTTCGAACGTCACAGGGGAAGAGCCGGGTTTCGAGTTCTGGACGACCGCCCAGAACTTTTCGTGCTGTTCGCCCTTTTTCTTTTCGCCGCCTTCGCCCGGGTTGAAGAACTTATATTCCTGGGCGACCGCGAGATCGGCGTAGCCGACGCTGCTTTCCGTTTCGTTGACCTTTTTCACGACGCCGGGGTTGCCCTGTTCTTTCGGACGGAGCACTTTGGCTTCGAGCGGCCAGCGCTGGTTTTCACAGCCTTCGGCGACGTTTTCCCACGTCTTTTCGGCGCCTTCTCCGAGTTCGCCGCTGGTGCACGGCACTTCGCCTGTGCCCACGCCTTCGGCCTTCACTTCTTTGAATTCTTCCATCGGGATCTTTGCTTTGCTGACCTGCTCGAGGAACGACTTGAAGATGTGCGTCGTGCCTGATTTGTCCTCGCGGACCACTGGGCGGATCGTGTCGTTTTCGCCGCCTGATTTGCATGTCAGCGTGTCGTTGCCGTCGCTGCCCTGTGCGGCGAGGGCTTCGGTCCACGTTTTGATCGTGCCTTCATAGATCCCCGCGACGACGTCCTGATCAAGCGCCAGGCGACCGAGCTTCTCTTTCTTGCCCTTCGAGGTCACGATTTCGCTGGTGGCGAGGCAGCCTTTCGGCAGGTGGACGACGATCGCCTCCGAGCCCTGCGCGACAGGAATCGACTCGATCGCCGCGCCTTCCTGGGATTTGCCGGGTTCGTATTCGTATTTGCCTTCGACACCCGCGCCGGCGAATTTTTCGAATTCCTTCTTGACGGCTTCGTTCGGGGCTTCGTCTGTTGCGCAGAACGGGAACTTCTTCAGGCGGGGATAGACTTCGCCGCCTTTGTTTTCGCCGAACGTGCCGACGCCGTTGCCCCAGGTTTTCAGGCAGCTGCCGCTCCCGCGGTTGAAGCCGTTTTCCTGGTTGTAGTAGACTTCCGGCTTTGCGCCGCTGCCCTGTTTACCAGAGCACGCGAGCTTGTAGGTGCTGAAGTTGAAGCCCGTTTTTAGTTCTTCGTTGCTTTTGTCGCTGTCCACACCGGTCCAGAAGAAGTCGGCCGGAGCTTGGAAGGTCGAGCCCTCTCCTTCGACCTTCGCGGTGCCCGAACACTGTTCGAGCACATCGGTTTTCGGCGCTTTGGCGCTCGCGACGCCGGGCACGCCGAGAGCGACCACCGCGGCCGTCGCTATGCCCGCCGGCACTGCACGGCGCATCGAGACAAATCTCATTGCGTGGTTTCCTCCTGTTGGATTCCATTTCCACCGCGGTTATCCGGGCCGCGGGCGCGGGTAGCTGGCCCCGCCACGTTGGACTTTGGCAGGCGCGAACGCACATGAGGTTACGATCCTGTGCCCGCTGGGGGCAGGATTATTCACAGGACGTTGACAAGGTGTTAACACGCGGAACCTGCGGCGCGGAGATCTCGCCCAGCCACGATCAGCTCAAAGGCTTATCTGCCTCGAGGCGTTTCCAGGCCAAATCCCAGTTGCCGAGCCTCCAGCTCCGGCTCGGGCTCGGGCTCGGCCTTCGTGCGAGGCCCCGGCGAGATTCTCAGCGCTTGTGCGACTTCTTGTGAGGTTTGACGAGCCGCAGCGTGAGCACGTGCGTCGAGGTGCTGTTCTTCTGTCCGCCGACGCCGCGCGAGAGGATCGTGAGCTTTGCCCGCAGCGCCCCATGCGAGTGACTGAGCAGCGATCTCGCGGCGGCGCTGAGATGGAGGGTCACCGACCTGCTCCCGGCGGTCAGCGAGAAGGACCCCGACGCCAGCGTCAGGAACTTCTTCTTGGCGTGCTTCTTGTGCGAGGTCGCGACTGCGCTCGCAGTCTGCAGCGTCAGCGTGCCGCTGCACGAGCCGCCGCTCGGGCACGTGACCTTGACCGGCACCGCGCCGCTGCTGCTGACCGATAGCGAGGACCCGCTGAACGACGCGATGTAGGCCTCGACGCCGCCTTTGGCCGTCGGACCACCGCCCGGAGGCGGAGGCGGTGGCGGAGGCGGAGGCCCGCCGCCGCCGCCCGGGCTTTTTTCGTTTTCTTTTTCTTCTTCGGCTTTGCTGGGCCTGACGGTGATTTCAACCTGTCCAGAGGCTTTCTCCACGCTGTGCGAGGCCGTTTCGGCTTCGACCGTGACGATGATTTTGCATTTGACCGTGGCACAGCGGTTGAAGACGTGTTTGACCTGCAGCGTGGCCGGGAGCTCTTGGGAACTCGCTTCTTCGTCTTTGGCGTTTTCGCCGAATTCCCACGCGACTTTCTTCAGGTGGGTTTTTTCTTCACCGTGCACTTCGGCGGTGAGCGTCGCTTCCCCTTCGCCCGCGTGAACTTCAGAGGGTTCGGGCGAGCGCAGCTGGACTTTGAGCCCGCCCGGCGTGACGGTCAGCTTGCTCGTTTCGGACTGCGCGGCTTCGTCGGCGAGGTCGTCGGTCTGGACCTTGTCGCTGATTTCATAGGTGCCCGCCTTGCCCGGCGTGTAGTCGAGCGTCACTTCGCTCGGGAGCGCCTTTTCGTAGCTGACCGGGTAGGACGTTTCTTCGTGGGCGCCTTCCGGGGAGGTGAACTTCACCGTCCAGGTCACGCTCTTGGCGGCCGCCGCCGCTCTGGTCGCGCCGTTCGGTTCGACTTTGCCGAGCACCGAGGTGATCGTCAGCGCGGAGCCCGCTTCGACCTGCTGCTTGGGTTCTCCCTGATAGGTCGCCACCGGCGTGCTCACCGGGACCGTGGGGCAGCCTTCGGTCTTGCCGCCTTCACCGAACTCGAGCACTTCCGCGAAGTACTTGCCTTGGGGTTCGTGGCTGGCGGTTTCTTCCTCGTAGAAGGCGAGCGCCAGGAAGCCGCCGCCGGTCAGCCCGCCGAGCATCGTCGGTTCGTCGTTGGGATACGGATGGATGTTGCAGGGCGCGGTGCCGAGGAATTCGTTCTCCTTTGCGCCGCCGATCCAACCGACCTCGGCGATCGAGGGTTCACCGCCGGAGGGATGGCTGTAGTGCAGCACCGACGGCGCCGGTTGTTTGCCGAAATAGCCGTATACGCCGCTCAGGTAGATCGTGCCTTCGGTCGCGCTCGTCGGTACGAGCGACATCATCGACGTCGGCTGTTCGCGGCCGGAGAAGCTTTCCCAGGGTTCGATGGACGTGGGCAGGAACAGCTGCTTGGGAGTCATTTCTTCGACCTTGCCCGCGGCCTCCTCCTGCGCTTGCGACAGGGGACCCGCGAGCTGCCAGATGCCGGGTTCGAGTTCCAGTTCGCCGACTTCGCGTTCTTCGCTGAAGCCGAGCACGCTGCCGTCGGGGGCGAACACCGGCGAGGCCGGCGCCTGTTCGACCCCGCGTTCTCCTTCTTCAGCGTTGCCGCAGCCGGTTTCCGGCTGATGCGTCAGCGGCTGACCGGACAGCAGCTTCGCCTGCTTGTCCACATAGCGGGCGCCCAGCGAGAGTTCCAGCTGCCCCGACCCGCCCGAGGTCTTCACGAACTGCAGCGCCGCGCGGCACTGTTTTTCCTCTTCTCCCTTCTGCACGCGTTCCATCGGCGCTTCGTCTTCGTTGCCGGAGATCGCGAGGTCGCCGGTCGCGGGATCGACCGCCATGCCGCGCGGGTCCAGCAGCGGCCGTTCAGACGGATTCAGTTCCGTGCCGGCGCCGTGTTCTTCTTCGGCTTCGCTGTGCATCGCTTCGCGGGTAAGCGCCGGAGCGGGCTTGTTTTTTTCGGTCTTCGCGCTGACGAGTTCGCCGCCCCCGCTGCTCTTGTATTCGAATGCGTACAGCGAGCCGAGCGCCTGCATTTCGCTGTCGAGCGGGTACTGTTCGTCGTTTTCTTCGCTCGGGTTCTGCCCGCGACGTTCGTATACGAACAGCACATAGACCCGTTCGCGCCCGGGTTCGTTCTTCGGATTCGGGTCGACGGCGATCGCGGCATTCGAGGCTTCCGTCGCGTTCTCGTTTTCGTCTTTGGCGCTCACCTTCGGCGGTTCGATTTGAGTTTCAGCCTGCAGGTCACCTTCGTGGTAGCGCTGCAGGATGATTTTTTTCTCGAATTCGCCCTGCAGGAGCACGTAGTAGGTGCCGTTCGGGCCGGCTGCGAATTTGGACGGCCACTCTTCCAGCCGTTCAGCCTCACCGGTGAGCTTGGACGGCTTGAATTCCTTGAGCTCGCCCCACGGCTTGGCCCCCGCGGGCGACGCCGCAGAGGCAAGTACCACCAGCGCGAGCAGCGAAGCGAGCGCGAACGGCGACGCGAGCGCGACCCGGATCGGCGTGCGGTTTGCGACGGAGCGCATGCACGCGACAGGTTGCCGGCCTTGCGCAGCGAGGGTGTTGCCAAAGCGTGAACGCCTGGTGAAAGGCTGGCCACGCCGGGGGCGCGGCCTCACCACCGGCGGCGGCGCTCGCGCTCGAGGCGACGGCGGTCGCTCGCGAGGAGGCGCTCGCGCTCGAGGCGGCGGTCACTCGCCAGCCGGCGCTGAGAGCGGGCGCCGCTCAGCGTCGCGGGCGCGATGCGCAGCTCGCGCCTTCCGCGGCGCGGCCGGCCGCGGACGCCGACGGCGCCGGCGAGCGCCGCCAGCAGCACCAG
This sequence comes from Solirubrobacteraceae bacterium, assembly GCA_035507415.1. GTDB lineage: Bacteria > Actinomycetota > Thermoleophilia > Solirubrobacterales > Solirubrobacteraceae > Palsa-744. Next base: position 44,724 of record DATJOF010000065.1, on the reverse strand, counting down.
CCCGAGCAGGTAGGCCGGCACGGGCTCGTGTTCGCCGGCGTCGTAGGCGAGCGCCTGGTTCGAGACCGACTCGGGCGCCTCCTCCTGCTCCTCTTCGCGTTCGGCCATCTCGACCGGCGAGGTGACGGCCGAGGTCCCGGTCGGGGGCGTCGGGCGCGCGGGCGTGGGGACCGGCGGCGGTACGAATGCGAGCAGCGGCGCTGCCGTGACGGTCGGCACGAAGAACGGCGGCGGCGCGTGGACCGGTCGAGCCGGCGGCGCGAGCACGGCCGGCGCTGCCGGCACGATCGGCGGCGGCGGCACGGGCACGACCGGTGGCGTGCTCGCGGGCGCGGGCCCTGCGGGCGCCGGCGCGGGCGCCGGCGGGGGCGCCGGCGCCGAGGGGCTCGCGGTGGCGACCGGCAGGTGGCGCAGCGGCACCGTCCCGCACGGCTCGCGCACGCTCCCGGCCTGCACCTGCACGGGCAGCGTGTAGGAGAGACCGCCGGCGCTGATCGTGACCTTGGTTTCGCCCGCGTTGTACGCGCAGAACAGACCCGAGGTGGCGCCGACCTGTTCGCCGTTTTCTTCGTGCCCGTCCGCGACCGGCTGGCCCTTGCCGTTGACCAGCACGAACTGCGTCGGTTCGCCTTTTTCGCTCTCGAGCTTTTCCGGTCCACCCGCGGCCGTGTTGATCTTGACGAAGCCGCCGACAGCCGGTTCGGAAGAGCGGAATTCGTATTCGGGCAGCACGGCTTCTGCGCACGAGCTCCCGACGCACAGCGATGGGATCGGGATGTACTGGCTTTCGCCGCAGACGCCCGTCTGCTCGCCGTTCAGGCCCCGGCAGCCGGCCCGTGGCCTGCGCGCGAGCCCCCGGAACAGCGACACGTGGCTGCGGCGCAGCAGCGTCCCGCTCTCGGGTTCCATCGCCAGTTCGCCAACCACCGGGACGAGCCTGACCTGCACGGGCGCGACGTCGGCCGCCTGTTCGGCGGCGCTGCGCTTCCCCCACAGCACTTCGCCCAGCAGCATGCCCTTGGCGCCGTGGAATTCGGCGGTGTCTTCCTGGGAGGGGTACTCGTAGCCGAGTGTCCCCGAGCCGAACGAACGCAGGCTGGCGCCGTCGAACGAGATGGTCGTGGCGACGTTCTCTTCGGGCGCGTCGTAGAAGTAGGCCGAGGCGGCGTAGTGATTGGGATCCTGGCCGTCGGGGTCGCGCCCGGTCAGCGCGGCGAACAGCGCTTCGGCCGGCCCTTCGCGCTTGCCCGGCGCGAGCTGCGCTCCAAGGTCGGCTTCGCCGACCACGATCACCGGCTTGCCGTGCGCCCCCGCTTCCTGGAGCTGCTGCTCGAGCCACGAGCGCTGCGCGCCGTCCACGCCGCCGGCGGCTGCGTCATCGAGCACGACCACGACCACGCGCGCGTTCTGAACGGCGTAGTAGCCGGCTTCCGGTTCGGCGCGCGAGGGCTCGTCGGCTGTGCCTTCGAAGCCGCTGGCGGGTGTGGCGCCCAGCGGCGAGGCCAGGCCCGCGAAGGCGCCCGCCAGCGCCGCCTCGCCTTCGCCTTCGCCCAGCGAGCTGCCGGCGTAGGCGGGCCAGGGACTCGCCCCCTGCAGGCCGGCGGAGAAGGTGCGCGCGTAGCGATCGTATTCTTCGCTGTAGGGCGGGCGCGGCGCGACCGATCCGCTGTAGGACGAGTAGCGCACGAGCGGCCCCGTGTAGAAGAAGGCCGCCGCGCCGGCTTCCTTGGCGAGCGAGACCGCCTTGCCGAGCCACACGTCGGGCCCGACCGCCGTTTCCACGCGATCGGCGCAGGGGTCTTCACAGCTCGCGTTGCCGCCGAAGGCGAGCGTGGTGACACCCGGCCCGGCCGGTGGAGCCTGTTCGGACTGGACCGGGACGTGGACGGTTCCCTCGTTGGGCGGGCTTTCGCTTGCGGGGTAGCGCGCGACGTCGGCGGTCTGCTCGCCTTCGAGTTCGCTCGTGTCGCCGCCGACCAGCCAGGCTTCGGAGCCGTTCGGGGAGACGAGCGCCGCGATCAGACCATCGGGGTGATAGGGCTGGTCGTAGCCAGCGTAGTTCTTGTTGTTCTCGTCCACGGGGTTGGCGTCGTGACCTTCATCGCGCCAACCGCTGGCCGTCTGGCGCAGCACGACCCCTGCCGAGGCGCCGCCGCTCTCGATCGTCGCGGTCGGCGCTTCATAGGGAGGGAATCCAGGCGGGGGTTCGAACCCGACGGCGCCCGTCGCTGATGCCGCGCCGCCCGGCGACACCAGCGCTCGCAGCGCCCCGTTCTGGCGATACAGCGCCAGCGAGCCGGCTACCCCGCTGGGGAGCTGGGTGGCCGCCTGGCGCCATGGCGCGCTCGCCGATTCGCGCTCGTACAGGCGCGCGACGCCTTCGTGAGTGGCGAGCACGGCGGCGCCTCCGTCGGGCAGACCGGCGACGGCGTCGACCTCGGCCGAGCCGGTGACCTGTGCCTCTTCGCGGTCGACGCTCCAGCCGCTGCCGTTGTTGACGAGCAGTCCGCCCGCGAACGTGTTTTCGTCGCCGTTGGGCTGATAGTCGTAGGAGACCAGCGCCTCGGGCCCGGCGAAGGCGATCCCGGTGAACTCGGCGGTCTGGACTTCCGCGGGCAGCTCGGTTTCTTCGGTCCACGTCTTGCCGTAGCGCAGGATCACACCGCTGTGGCCGAGCGCCTGCTCGCCAACCGCATAGCCGCGGGTCGGGTCTTCGGGGTCGAAAGCGATCCCATAGAGGTTGGCGCGGAAGTTGACCGGCGCCGCCGGGTCGGCTTCCCACAGATCCGTTTCACCGCGCCACAGCCACATCGCGCCTTCCTGGCCGACCGCGTAGATGCGGTTGGAGCGCGGCCATGCGACCGCGCGCAGGAACGGCTTTTCGATCCGCTCGCCGGGGCCGAACAGGCTTTCGGGCAGCCAGCCCGTGCCCGGCTTGTAGCGCGCGACGCCGCCGCTCTCGCCCACGGCGATCGCTTCGCTCGTGCGCGCGGCCACGGGCGCGCCGGGCGCCGGCGCGATCGCGACCAGGGGATGGCGCGTGGCCACCGGCCAGTACTGAAAGCCGTACTGCTCGCTGGCGCTCGTCAGGTGCACCGGCGGCTGGAAGCCGAGCCAGCCTTCGTCCGGGGAGCTGAAGGCGGCGCCGTAGAGCTGCCCGGGGACGGTTTCGGGACTCGATTCGCCGCCGATCGACAGGATCGGCACGAACGCGGTCCCCTGCAGGCGCAGCGTGATCCCTTCGAGCAGCCCCGAGATGACGCGCCCTCCGTACGGACCGGAGCCCGCCCCGGGGGCGCCCGCGGACCAGGCGATGCTGCGCCCGTACTGTTGGGGCGGTTCCTGGGGCAGCGTTTCCTGGCACGCGGGCCTGCCTGACGGCGCTTTGCACCAGCTGTGCTCGATCACGCCCGTCAGTTCGCCGTGAGGGCCGGCTTCGGGGCGCACGTACACGGTGGTGAAGGGCGGCTGGTGTTCGACATCGGTGCGCACGCCGTCCACCCAGACGCCTTCGCTGGTCACGGTCAGCAGCTGGGACTCGACGGTGATCGGCGACGGCGCTTCGGCGCCGGGCACCCCGAACGCAGCCGGTTCGCCTGCTTCGCTCACGGGCACGCTCAGCTGCAGCTGGCTTTGTTTCGAGGGCAGCTCCACTTCGACCGGCTTCCAGCCGTAGCCGTCGCCGTGCTTTTCACCGCAGGCTTCTTCGCCCGTCGCCTCTTTGACGCGGTGAAACAGCGCGACCGCGCCTTTGCCGTAGGCTTTCGACAGGCGCGCCAGCAGCCAGGCGTTTTCCGGACCGCTCGCCGCGATCGCGAGCGGGCTGAATTCCTTTTCTTCGGCGCTTTTCGGCGGGATTTCGATCGACTCGCGCGACCAGCATTGGCCGTTCCAGTGCAGCACGGCTTCCGCCAGCCCTTCGGATGGATTGGTGGGCGCCACCAGTGCCCCCGCGGCACCGTCGGCTTCGGCCAGCGGCGCGAACATCGGGGCGCGGTTGGCGCCGAACAGCGCCTGGCCCTTGCCCAGCAGCGGCGCTTCACCGCCTTCGCCTTCCTTGCCTCCCGCTTCTTCCCCTTCTTTGCCTTCCCCTTCTTTGCCTTCGCCTTCTTTGCCTTCGCCTTCTTTGCCTTCGCCTTCCTTGCCTTCCGCTTCTTTGGCTTCCCCGGTCTCGGGCACGGCGGCCGTCGCCTGGAAGGCTTCCCCCCCACCGGGCTTGCGCACCAGCAGCACCTGCTGTCGTTCGCTTCCGTATGGCATCGTGCCCGCGAGCGCGCCGTAGCCTTCCGTGGTGATCTGGCCCTCGAGCGGGCTCGGTTGGCCGTTCGGATGGTCGGGCTTGAAGCCGGCGGGCAGTTCCGGACCCGGCTGCCACTCGCCTTCTTCGCCGCCGCTCGAGGGGACGCTGTAGCGGACCAGCTCGGGCGTGGCCTGGCTGCCGCGGCCCAGTTCGCCGAGCCCCCAGGTCGCGCCGCCGGGCGCCCCGGGTTCGGAGGTGCTCGCGCCGAGCATCACGACCTTTTCGGCGGGGACGGCGAGTTCGGTGGACGGTTTCAGTTCCGCGAAGCCGGTTTCCGCGGCGACCCTCGAGGTTCCGGCGCCGAGCGCGAGCAGCGCGAACAGGCCGACCGCGAGCGCCAGCCCGGTCACGCCCGCGAGCGCCAGGCGCGCCCGCCGCGGTCGCAGCAGCGCGCCGAAGTTGCGTTCGCGCGACGGTCGCAGCGGCGCCGCGAGCTCGCCTGCCCGAGGTCGTCTCAAGGCAGCGTTCCCAGTCCGGCGAAGGTGGGGATCTGCGGGAGCACCTTCAGCCCGGTGGTCTCGGTCTTGGAGCCGTTGCCTCCGTGTTCGGGGCCGCCGACCGCTTCCGTGACCTTGGTGCTCGGCAGCGGCGCGAGCGCGTGGGTCTGCAACGAGAGCTTCGTCGGCCACTTGTGCCGATTCAGGCGCAGCAGCAGCCTGCGGTTGCCCGCCGCGAAGGTGTGCATCGGAGTCTGCGCGACGACCTTCTTGCCCCGCTTGGCGACCAGGCGCACGCGCGCCCTGACCGCGAGATGGAAGCGCAGTTCCAGCGTGGTCCCGTGGAGCAGGCGGCTGTGCATGTCCGAGAGCAGCGGCGCCTGAATCGTGGATTCGACCACCGGCGCCCCTTTCGCTTCGGCGAACGTGCCCCCGTAGTCGGGAGGTTCTTCCTGCAGGCCGGAGGTGTCCGGCGGCGGCGCGTCGCGGAGTTCCTGCGGGACCCCTTCGTCGGCCGGGCGTTCGCTTTCGCCGATCACCCTGCCTTCGGGGAAGCCCGGCAGTTCGCTGTAGGGCAGCGTGCGTTCGCCTTCGCGCGCCAGGTGATAGAGCCAGCCGCTGGCGTTCGCCATCCAGCAGTCTTCGCGCGCGGGGCAGGTCAGCCGCGCGACGGCCCCCGCGGCGTTGCTCGGCAGCGCCCGTTCGGCCTTGCTCGGCAACGTCTGCACCCCGAGCACTTCCCCCTGCGCAGAGATGCGCACGAGCACGGCGGTGGCCCTTTCGAGTTCGCTGCCGGTCTGTCCGTGCGGGGCCAGCGCGAGCCAGGCGTCTTCGCTGCCCGGTTCGGGCGCGATCGCGCGCACCTCCGCCGCCGCCGCGGGGCCGCCGAGCAGTTCGTCTTCTTCGTGTTCGCTTTCGAGCAGGTTCTGTTCGAACAGCCTGGGCAGCGGATGGGCGCCGCCGCCGGCTTCCCCGGGGCCGATCGCCTGGCTCCAGATCCCGTCCACGCGGCGCAGCACGGTGACTTCGCCTTCTCCTTCCGCACCGACCTGCCGGGCGGTCGCCGCCCACAGCACGCCTTCGCTCGAGCCCAGGCGCAGGTATTCGAGCGCTTCGGTCGGCTGTTCGTCGTTGCGATAGAGCGGCAGTTCTTCGACCAGCGGCTGCATCGCGGTGCCCGCTTCGGCGAAGTGCAGCACCGCGGGGCGCCCGCTCGTCGGTTCTTCGGTGTGGGCGTCGTTCTTGCTGTAGGCGACGCTCTCGAAGATCGCGTTTTCGAGCGCGCGCATTTCCATCACCGGATCGCTGCGATCGGGATAGGGCTGCGCTTCGACCGTGCTGCCGTTCCAGTGCAGGTGAAAGGAGCCGACCAGCGGTTCGGCCAGCGCGGCGCCGCCGAACCAGCAGTCTTGGGAGCTCTTTGCGGGCGGCTGCGGCGGCAGGCAGGCCGCACTCGACATCTGCTCGTACGAGCTCGGTTCGAACGCCAGGCGCGCGTACGAGGCGACGATCGCGCCGCCCGAGAAGTGGCACAGCGAGCGGTCCGCGAGCGGTGGCAGCACGCCGTCGACCGGCGCCTGTCCGGGTCGCTGGTCGGACACCGTCCAGAAGTCGGCGGGGCCGCCCCACGCGATCCGCCCTTCGGTCGCGCCGCAGGTCGTGGCGATCTCGTGCCAGCCGTTGCCGTCGTAGGCCCACACTCCGGGCTTGACGACGTCGCCGTTGCCGTGCGTGATCAGCAGCCCGCGGTTGGCCTGCGGCGCTGCGCCCGGCGGTTCCCAGAACTCGATGTCGCCGACGTTGCCCAGCGGCACCGGCGCCGGCGGCGGAGACACTCCCGGTGGCGGCGGCGGTGGCGAGGGCTGTTCCAGGCGCCAGCTGGCGGCTTCTTCGGCGGCGGCGCGCGCCGACATGGAAGCGCAGAGGACGGCGAGCAGGACCAGGGCCGGCAGCAACCGCGTGAGCAGGCGGAAGGTCATCGGCGCTCACCCGCCTGGATTGAGAGTCCGGGACCGGGCGCTGCGCGACCGCCCCCGTGCGCCGCGGTCTTGTGCGCGCGGCCTTTCTTCTTTTTCGCTTTCTTCTTCTTGCTGGCGACCGTGCGCAGGAAGGTCACGTGAATGCTTTCGCGCAGGGTGGTGTGTCCCGTCGCGGTGAACGTCACGATCACCGTCGCCGACTGGCCGCCGCGCTTGCGCGCGAGCGCAGCGTACCCGCGGGTGAGCGTGAGCGTCAGCGTCGTCAACCCGGCGCCCTTCGCGTGCACGTCACGCGTCGCGAGCGTACGCGTGGCCACCGCCTTCGCGCGACCCTTCCCTGCGGCGCTCTTCCGTGCATCGCTCGCGCCGGCGCTGTGGCGCGCGGACCCGCCCTTGTACGTGCGCGCGCGGTGCGCCGCTCGCGCCCCGGCCGCCGACTCGACCGCCACCGCAGCCTGCGCGCCGGCGCGCAGGCTTCCGGCGCCGGGCACGCGGACGTACAGCAGCACGCTGCCGTCCGGACGCGAGCGCGCGGTCACCCCGAGCCGCCAGGCAGGACCGAGTGCCAGCTGCGGCGCGGGCGAGATCGATTGCCTCGGCGGTTCGCTGGGGAACTGCACGCGGGTCGCAGAGAACACGTCGCTGCCGTCGCCGGCGACACAGCAGTCGACCGGCTCCGACGGGCTGTTGCCGTCGCCGTAGACTAGGTTGGCGGCGGTCGAGGTGAACACGAGCTGGTCGCCGTCGCCGGAGAAGTCCGGCGTCAGCGCACCAAGCTCGTCCGGTTCACCGGCCAAAGCTTTGTACGGATCGCCGGTTTCCTGCGAGGTCGTCGTGTAGGGCTGCTGGCTCTGTTCGCCTTCGCCTTCGTAGCCGTGCGTGACTCGCGTGAGCGTGCCGTCGGCGAGGTCGGCGTCGTACAGCTCGTCGATTCCGATTTCGGGCAGCGGCGTGCTGACCAGCGTCGGCCAGCCGAGCGTGAACAGCGTGCGCAGGGTGCTGAACGCGAGCTGCTGGCCGTCGGGGGAGATTTCGAAGTCGTTGACCGGCTCGGACTCCGCCTCGGACGCCGGCGAGCCCGCCTCGGTCACCTGAGTGAGCGCCTGGTCGCGGCTGAGGCCGGGCCGCATGTTTGCGACGAACAGGTCGGTCGGATTGCCTTCTTCGCCCCGATTGAAGTCGTAGCCCTCGACGATCAGCCGGGCGTTGGCGCCGAATGCGACCTCTTCGCCGTCGGCGCTCAGGCGCGGGGTGAAGTCGGTGGCGGATCCCTTGATCATGCCGCCGCCTTTTTCGCCGCCGGCGGTTTCGCGGACGAAGGGCCCCTGGCAGGGGTCGCCCGCGTTCTCGCTGCCCCGCGCGAGCTGAGTCTCGCCGCTGGCTGCGCAGCCCGGCGCTTCGGGATCGGAGCCGCCGGTCACCCGGCGCGTCTGGTTTGCGGCCGCGGGCAGCCTGCGCCACAGCGGTTCCTCGTAGACCGCTTCGAGGTCTTCCTGGGAGAGCGTCGGCGCCTGCTCGGCGACGTTCTCCCCGATCCACGCGACGGTGCTGCCGTCGGCGCTGATCGAGGCCCCCGGCCAGGACCCGTCGCGACCGTGCTTGGGGAAGCTCGCCGACCCGAGCGTGACGGCGCCGACCGGTTTCGATTCGGCTTCCGCGGCGACCACCGGTTCGGCCGCCCCTTCGGCGGCGCCTTTGCCGCATTCGAAGCTGCAGCGGCTGACCAGTTCTGTGGCGCCGGTTTCGAAGCTGTGCACCGCGACCTGTCCAGCCGGCGTGTGCGGGCCGGGAGTTTCGCCGTGAGCCCGTTCTTCGGCTTCGAGCGCGGGGTAGGCGACGAGGTTCGAGACGCTCGCCGTCACGAACACGACCTCGCTGCCGTTGGCGCTCATCGCCGAGCGGCCGGCCGCGTAGGAGCCGCCGGTTTCACCGGCTGCCGCGTAGCGCAGCGCTTCTTCGGAGCCCGAGGCCGTCGACGCCGCGAGGAACGCCCGTTCGCCCGCGAGACGCGTGGCTTCTTCGCCGGCGGTGGCGGCCGGTTCGACGTCCATGTCGCGGCGGTAGACGTTGACCGCTTCGCGCCTGGGGGTGGGGTCGGGCTGCGTGTGGGTGATTTCCGGCAGGCTTGCGCCTTCGTCCGTCGTGAAGCTCACGTACTGCCCGTTTTCGCTGATCGACGGCATCGCGGCATCGCCGCCCGCGACCTGTTCGATCACGCCCGTGTCGAGATCGCGGCGCCACACGCCGGTGACGCCGCCGATCGCGCCGTCGAAGGCGACGTAGCGCCCGTCGGCGGAGATCGCCGAGTCGTGGGCGTATTCGGCTTGCTGCACGAACCCGCTGCCGTCGACGGCGCCATAGGACACGAGGCTGATCGGGGAGAACACGTCGGCGCGGGCCGAGGCGGGGGCGAGCAGCGCCGCGCACACGACCGAGGCACAGCCGAGCACGGCCGCGAACAGCGCCGCGGCTGCCCGCGGCGCGGCTGAAAATCGCCGGGCGCGAGAACCGCCGTACACCCGGGCCGGCCCGGCTGCGAGCTGCGATCGCGCGGGTCTCATCGTGCGCTCACCAGGCGGCTGACGACGCCGGTGTTGCCGAGCGCGTCTCGGACGTGAACGACCACGCGATAGATCCCGGCGTGGGCGTAGCGGTGTGTGAAGCTATTGCGCCCGCGCGCCGAGTGGCCGTCACCGAAGCTGACGGTCACGTCGTGGAGGTCGATCGCGGTGTAGGGATCGTGCACGCGCAGTCGGACGGCTCGGTCGCGCTGCACGCGCGCGATCGAGACGATCGGCGCCACCCCGTCGATCAGCAGGTTCGAAGGCTTGGACAGCGTCGACTGCCCGTCGGCGTCGGTCACGAGCAGCTGCGCGGTGTGGCGCCCCGAGCTCAGTCCGAGCGGGTCGATGCGCAGCTCCGACGCGTTCGCCGGCGTGGCCTGCTTGCGGCCGTCGAGCACGACCGTGTAGCGCAGCGGCCCGTCCGCGCTCGCCGCCGGTTGCCAGCTGACGATCGCCTGCGCGGGCCTGACCCACTGCTTGGGCACGCTGAACACCAGTTCGCTCGGCGGCGCCGTGACACCGGCAGCGACGATCGCGGCATCGCCGAGCGGTCCCTGGCGCCAGGCAACGAGGCCGTCGCCGAGGCCGGAGCGCCCCACCGCGAGTTCGTCCACTTCGCCGCCCGCGCCGCCGCCGACGAGGCCGGTCTGCACCGCGCCGGTGGGGAAGTCCTCGCGCACCGCCACCTCCGGGACGCCTGCTGCGTTGATGCTCGGCCACGCCGAGACGCCCCCGCCTTCGGGGTTCATCACGCTGGCCGAGGCTGTTTCGGGGCCGGAGAACGGCGGCCCCAGCGAGAGCGTCCCCGTCAGGCCGTGATCGTCGCCCTCGACCACCCGCGGGGTGCCGTTCGAGTCGTACAGGAGCCGCAGGTCTTCCTTTTCGTCGATGTCGATGCTCGGCGGGCCGATCGACGCGGCGGCGCCGCCGGGCACTTCGTTGTCGGCGATCGACGCGCCGCTGAACTCGGCGCCGCTGGTCGATTCGCCGCTGGGAAGCACATTCAGGAAGATTCGTGGTCCCGGCAGCGGCGATCCGGGCCCGGCCGACTGGCGGTAGGCGACGTCGGCCTGTCCCAGCCAGGTCACCGCCACGCTCGGGGCTTCGGCGTCGGTGGTGATCGGCGCGCCGTTGTAGGTGGAGGCGCTGACCGGCATCACGTAGTCGAGCGTCGAGCCGAACAGGCGCCTGGCCCAGATGCGCGCGACGCCGTTCAGTTCGGGCTCCTGCCAGACCACGATGCCGTTGCCCGTCGGTCCGACGGCGATGCGCGGCGCGTTGGCCTCCGTCGGCGGGCGCATCCCCACGCCGGTGTTTCTGTTGATCGCGCCGAGGTTGGTCCAGCGCCTGCCATCGAAGTGGGCGACGCGCACGCTCTCGGTCACGTCCCCGCGGTGAAGCTCGACGACGCCTTCGCGGCTCTGTTCGACGACCCGGTAGACGAGGTCGGCATACCCGGTGGAGCTGACAGCCAGTTCGGGGTCTGTGCCGGTGGCCTGGTGGATGTTCTTGTCGATCAGGATCGGCTGACCGAACTGTTCGCCACCGGGGCCGAGCTCGGCGCCGAGCATCTCGTACTCAGGCTTTCCTTCGGGCGGTGGGCTGAGCGCGTATTGCGTGGCCCAGGTGACGATCAGCTCGCCGCCTTCGGCCGCCCCGATCCGCGGCCAGCTGGCGGCATACGGTTCCGTGCAGTGTCCTTCTTCGATCTCTTTCTGCGAGTCGTCCGGATTGCAGCGATCGACCCGGATCGGCGCCTGCCATTGCCCGTCGATGTAGCGCGAGACGAACACCTGCGGCACGCCGTTGACACGCTGCAGGTAGACGGCCCCACCGCTGCCGTCAGAGGCCATCGCCACCCCGCCGAAGCCCACGATTTCCTCGCTCGGGCCCGCGATCGTCTGTGCCGGCAGGATCACCGCGCGGGCAGACTGGACGTGGGCCGCGAGCATGGCGAGGACCAGAGCCGCCAGCCCGAGCCCCGGCGCGGGCCTGTGCCACCTGCGCGCCGCTCGATCATGAGTCTGCACGGCTGCGAGGCTCATCGTGGGCCAAGATAAGAGATGGCCCGAGCCGCGGGCGTCGCTCGGGGCCTGGTTTCACCAAATGATTACGAGTCGGTCAGCGCTCGCCGCGGTGCTCGCCGCTGATGCGGGGCGGAGCCGCGGGGGAACGGGCGCGGGCGCGGGTGGACGCCGAGCACGCGGGCAGGTCTCGAGGTCCGCGCTGGGCTCACGATTCGCTTTTGTTGATCGCGTTGGTGGTCTTGTTGTAGGCGCAGCGGAAGTTCTGCGGTTCGATGACCGGCTGGGAGCCGGCGAACCCGCCCTTGTTGAAGTTGTCGTACACGTCCACGTACTGCAGCGATTCGGGATACGGGTTGGCCGGCAGCGGGACCGGGTTGGCCTGGCCCTGGCGCGGGTCGCCGGTGGCCCCTTCGCTCACGCCCTCCGAGCCCGCCGCCTGCGAGCCGGCTTCGGTCGTGACCAGGGTGGAGCTCATCTCGCGTTCGTCCTTCAGGCCGCGGGTCGGGTCGAGGTTGACCGTGGCTGTCAGCTGCGAGTCGTGGATGACGGACTCGAGCTTGATCCACGACGCCGCGCCGACCAGTTCCGACGCGGAGGGCAGCCAGCCGCCGACTTCCTCGCACTTCTTGCTGGCCCACACGTAGTTGTTCTTGCCCTCATCGGCGTTGGTCAGCGGATACACGGTGGTTTCCATGCACCAGCTGCCCGTGCCGCCGCCGACGCTGATCGTGTCGGGCGGGCAGGTGCCTTCCAGCTGGGCCGCGGTCTTGCCGCCGACCTCCTTGGCGTTGGCGACCGTGGGGATCGCCGCGGCCGGGAACTTCTTGTTCTTGCCGAGCGTCAGGATCGCGCCGGCACGCGGCTTGGAGCTGACGGGATGACCGCCGATCGCGCTGGCCACGGCGTGGCGGGCTGCGTCGGCGAGACCTGTCGTCGAGAACACGAGCGCGACCAGCGCCACGATCATCGCGGGCGATGGCAGGAGCCGCCGGGCGCCCCTCGGCCGGCCGGCTCGCAGCGGCCGGCGCCCGGGGACCCTGCTCATCGTCCCTGCTCCCCCTCGCGTGCGGGCGGCCTGCGGCGCACGTCGCGCAGATCGTCGAGTGAGATCTCCTCGACGGTCGAGAGCATCGCGTCGAGCGCGACCCCCGAGAGCGTCTCCTGCTCGAGCAGCGCCGTGGCGGTCTCCTCGACGGTGTTCCAGTTGCGGTCGAGGATCACGGCCGCGCGCGCCTCGGCGTCGCCGACGAAGCGCTCGACCTCGTTGTCGATCAGGTTGAGCGTCTCCGGCCCGACCGAGCCGAGATCCTGCAGCGACGCCCCGAGGAACACCTCGCCGCTCTTCTCGCCGATCGTGACGAGGCCGAGGGCGTCGGACATGCCGAACGAGGTGACCATGCTGCGCGCCAGCGCGGTCGCGGCGTGCAGGTCGTCGTTGGCGCTGGTCGAGACGTGCCCGAAGGCGATCCGCTCGCCTGCCAGGCCGGCGACGATCGAGATCAGCTGGCGCTTGAGGTCGGGCTCGGACATGATCAGCTGGTCGCGGTCGCTGAGCATGTGCGCCGCCGTGCCGAGCTGGCGGCCGCGCGCGACGATCGACAGCTTGCGCGTCGAGGTGGCCTGTCCGAGCGCGTCGGTGACGACCGCGTGCGAGGCCTCGTGGATCGCGATCAGCCAGCGCTCCTGTTCGGTCAGGATGTGGTGCTTGGCGGGTCCGGCGACGACCCTGTCGATCGCCTCCTCGAGCGTCGCCTGGGTGATCTCGGCGCGTTCGTCGCGCACGCTCAACAGCGCCGCCTCGTTGATCACGTTGGCGAGCTCGGCGCCGCTGAAGCCGGGCGTCTGGCGCGCGACCTCCTCGAGCGAGGCGTCTGGCGCCAACGGTCGCTTGCCGCCGTGCAGGCGCAGGATCTCCAGGCGTCCGTGCACGTCGGGCGTGTCGATCACGACTTGGCGGTCGAAGCGACCGGGCCGCAGCAGCGCCGGATCGAGGATGTCGGGTCGGTTGGTGGCGCCCATCACGACCAGACCGCCGTCGCCGGCGAAGCCGTCCATCTCGACCAGGATCTGGTTGAGCGTCTGCTCGCGCTCGTCGTTGCCCTGGCCGATGCCGGCGCCGCGCTTGCGCCCGGCGGCGTCGAGCTCGTCGATGAAGATGATCGCCGGGGCGGCTTTGCGCGCCTTGCGGAACAGGTCGCGCACGCGCGCAGCGCCCACGCCGACGAGCGACTCGACGAAGTCCGAGCCCGACAGCGAGAAGAAGGCTGCGTCGGCCTCGCCCGCGACGGCCTTGGCGAGCAGCGTCTTGCCGGTCCCGGGCGGTCCGACCAGCAGCACGCCCTTCGGGGCGGCGGCGCCGACGCGCAGGTACTTGCTCGGGTCGGCGAGATAGTCGCGGATCTCGCGCAGCTCGGCGACCGCCTCGCCGGCGCCGGCCACGTCGGCGAACGTGATGGTGTCGCGCGTGCCCTTGCCTCTGCGCCGGCCCTTGCCGGTGAACTGCGAGAACGACGCGATCCCGCCGGCGGCGCCTTCGCCCCCAAGCCGCATGAACAGTGAGAACAGGCAGACGAGCAGCAGGATCGGGATCAGGAACTGGACGATGATCGTCTTCGTGCCCTTGCCGGACTGCTGATCGACGGTCACGGTGGCGGCGCTGGTCTCGAGTTCGCCGAGCAGCTGCTGGGTCTGCGCGCCCGAGGCCGGGTACGAGGCCCACAGCAGCAGGTGCAGGTGCGCCCGGGCGAGCACGGCCGCTTCGAGCGACGCGGCGGGCGAGCCGCCGGACGCGTTCGACGAGGTTTCGGACGCCGTGCCGGTGCTCGTGTGCGAGCCCTTCTTGACTTTGGTTTTCGCGACCACGACCGGCGCCGGGCGGGTCGTCAGCTCGACACGGTTGTCGTGATCGAGCAGCACCGCGTTGGCGATCTCGTGGCGTCGGGCGAGCTGCTGGACCGTGCTGATCGGCACCTGGGTGCCGGCGCTGCTTGGCTTGATGTCGCCCAGCAGCACGGCGAACGTGATCGCCAGCGCGAGCGATGCGAGCGCGAGGAACAGCGCGAGCGGATCGCGGAAGGCGAAGCGGGCCGCGCTGCGTCCGAACTCTCCGAGCGCCGCGAGCACCGGGTTGCGCCGGTGCGCGAGGCCCGAGCGCACGGCGGGGGTGTCCGAGCGCCGCAGGCCGTTGCTGGACGCGGGCTCGTGCGAGCCGTTTCCGTCGGGAGAGCTTTGCGGGTCTGTCATCCGGGTTCGCGCGGGGGAGCTCGAGCGTCGATCACAGCGCCGCCACCCGGACCGATCGGGCCACCGCGGGCAGCAACCGACGACCGAACGGCGCACGCAAGCGACCGAACGGCGCCAGGGTCACACGGCGCGGGCGGAAAAGCAATGGCGTTCACAAAAACGACACATCATGCAAACCCTCGCCAGACACTCTTGCGAGCCGAAGACGTTGTGCGCCGTGGCGCATCGTCCACGTCCGGCGCTGTTCGGCGCCCGCGTTTCGCCCAGCCGATGCGCCGGCCTCGAACACGTCTTCAATGACCGTCAGCAAAGGAGCCGACCACCGTGCGCGCACACCGAACCCTCGTCCTGTCCTTGATCCTGGCGCTGATCCTGGCCGTGCCGGCCGGCGCGGCGGCCAAGCGGCTGATCATCGGCGGTTCCACCTCCGTGCTTCCGCTCATGCAGAAACTGGCGGCCGCCTACCACAAGGCCTACCCGAAGATCCCCGCGCCTCAGGTGAGCGGCGGGCAGTCCGACATCGGCATCAGCGGCGCCGCCAACGGCAGCCTCGACATCGGCGACTCCTCGCGTGACCCGATCATCGGCGTGGACCCCGAAGGTCTGGTCTTCACCAAGCTCGCCCGCGACGGCGTCTGCATCATCACCAACGCTAAGAACCCCGTCTCGAACCTCTCCCAGCAGGAGGTCGAAGGCATCTTCACCGGCAAGATCCACGACTGGAGCGAAGTCAGCGGCGCGAGCACCTCCGGCCCGATCGACCTGTTCCAGCGCACCAGCGCGTCCGGTACCGAGGACGCCTTCCAGCACATCTTCCTGGGCGAATACCTGAAGATCTCGCCGAGCGCGGTGGCCGAGGCATCCAACGGCCTCGAGCAGCTGCACGTCGAAAAGGACGAAAAAGCGATCGGCTTCGTGTCGTTCGCCTACACGGGCGGTGTGCACCCCGTCCCCTACCAGGGCGTCGCGTGCAACCTGCGCAACGCCCGCTCGGGCCAGTACCAGGGCGTGCGTAACTTCTGGATGGTCACGAAGGGCGCCCCCAAAGGCGAAGCCGCGAAGTTCATCAAATGGGTCACGAGCGGCAACAAGACCACCAAAGCGATCATCAACTCGAGCTGGATCGCGGTCTACTAGTCGCGCCGCGACCCATCGACCGTCGAGTCAGCGCACACTGACAGGCCGTGCCCGCCGGAGCTGCACACCGTTCGCCCAGTGCACGCTTCGGCGGGGGCCTGCGCGCGCGCTTCGGCGGGGCCGGCGCAGATCGCCGCACCGAGCAGGCGCTGCGCGCCCTCGCCGCGCTGACGCTGGTGCTGATCGCCGCGATGGTGGTCACGGTGTTCATCAAGGCATGGCCGTCGTTCAAGGCCAACGGGCTGGCCTGGTTCGGATCGGAAGGCGACGTCGACACCCAGCTTCGGGCGATGAACGAAGGCCAGGCGCTGCCGGGGCACTCGATCCTCTACATCCGCACCTGGCCGTTGATCTGGGGCACGATCGTGACGACGGTTCCGGCCGTGATCATCGCGCTGATCGGGTCCACGCTCGCGGCCATCTGCCTGACGGAGTTCGCTTCGGCGCCCGTGCGGCGCACGCTCGAGCCGATCGTGAGGCTGCTCGCGGGCGTGCCGTCGGTCGTCTACGGGTTGGTCGCGGTGCTCGCGCTGGCGCCGTTCATCAACGACCATCTGATCAGCGAAGCGCGCCGTAAATCCGTCGCCTACGTGGTGCAGCTCGAAGGCGACAACCTGATGCTCGCGATCGTGATCCTGGCGATCATGATCACGCCGATCATGGTCGCCCTGATCGCCGGTGCGCTGGCGTCGGTGCCGCCGGCGTGGAAGGAGGGCTCGGCCGCGCTCGGTGTCAACCGCTGGCGCACGATCGTACGCGTGTCGCTGCGCACCGCCCGTCCGGCGATCGCGGCGGCGACCGTGCTCGCGACCGCCCGTGCGCTCGGCGAGGCGATCATGCTCTCGATGGTCGCCGGCTCGCGCGGCTTCGACGCCAACCCGCTGGACGGGCTGACGTTTCTGTTCGAGCCGGTCAGGCCACTGGCCGCCACGATCTTCCAGGAATCGGAGGGCCTCACGATCGGCCCGATGAGCCACACCCTGTACGCGATGGGCGCCGTGCTGCTGGTGTCGGCCGTGCTGTTGTCGTTCGCCGGCTGGGCGGCCAAGCAGCCGCTCAAGCGCTACGGGATCCGCGCCTGATGGCCAGCGAAGGGGTGGTCGCGGGCTTGGCAGCGCCCTCTGGGCTGCGGTCGCCGTCGGGGCCGGCCGCGCCGCCGCCGGGCCTGGAGGTGATGCGACCGCGCCGCCGGGGCACCGCCGCCTGGCCGTGGATCGATCGCGCCGGCTACTGGCTGTGCTGGGCAGCGGGCATCGGGCTTTGCGTGATCGCCCTGGCGATCGTGCTGTACATGCTGGTCGAGGGGCTGTCCTACCTGAGCCCCCACCTGTTCGTGACCTCGCCGGCGCCGTCGCTGCAGCAGAGCAGGGCCGGGGGCTTTCTCGATCCGATCGAGGGCACGTTCATCCTGACGGCGGTGGGCATCGCGGTCGCCGCGCCGATCGGCATCGCGCTGGCGGTGTGGCTGAACGAGTACGGGCGCCCGTCCGGATTGGCGCGAGCGGTCGAGTCGGCGATCGAGATGCTGGCCGGCGCGCCCAGCGTCGTGCTGGCGATCTTCGGGCTGCTGCTGTTCTCGCAGAGCGCGCTCGGGTTCCTCTCCCAGAGCACCGCGGGCGGAGCCGTCACCGGCAAGTCGTTCCTCACCGCGGGCGCGATCATGGCGATCCTCGCGCTGCCGCTGATCGTCGGGGCCACGCGCGAGGGACTGGCCTTGATCCCCAACCACATGCGCGAGGCCTCGCACGCGCTGGGCAAGACCCGCGCGACCACGATCCGCCGCGTGCTGCTGCCCTCGGTGCGTGTGAACATCGCCGAAGGCACCGTGCTCGGCATGGGCCGGATCATCGGCGACACCGCGATCGTGGTGATCCTGCTCGGCGCGACCCTGAAAACCGAACCCGCGAGCAGCGTCCCGGTGATCGGGCTGCTGCGGGGCACGGGCTCGACACTGTCGAACTACGTCTACTACAACTCGCCGGCCGGCGAAGGCAACGCCCACCAGAAGGCGTACGCCGCGGCGTTCGTGCTGTTGATCATCGTGCTGGCGCTCAACTTCGCGGTCACTCGCCTGGCCGGCAGGCGCGAACGCGGGGGGGCGGGGGCGCGCGGGTCCTGGCGTCTGCGGACGTGGAGGCTGCGGTGGAGCGAGTGAGACATCCGCCGCCGATCAGACGGATCGTGCTCGATCGTCACCCCGACGCAGCGCCTGCGCCCGACGCCAACGGCGCGGCCGTCGGGCAGGCGACGGCGTCGCCATCCGGGTCCGGCTCGTCGGCGTCCCCATCCGCACCCGCCCCCTCGGCGTCCCCATCCGGGTATGGCTCGTCGGCCGCGTCGGCCTCGGCGTCCCCGGCTGTTCCGCTCCCGTCGGCGTCGACTGCAACCTCGCCTTCCTTCTCGGCGCAGCGCACGCACGCGCGCGCGCGCGCGCGTGCGCCGTCGCTCGCCACTGTGCGCGAGCGCATGCGTGCCGAATCGGTGTGGCTGGCCTACGGCGAGAACTGGGTCGTGCGCGACGTCAGCCTGCCGGTGCGCGAGGGCGAGGTGCTCGCGCTGATCGGGGCTTCGGGCTCGGGCAAGACCACCCTGCTGCGCTCGCTCAACAGGCTCACCGAGATGACCGCCGGGGCGGCGCGGGCCGGACGGATCACGCTCGACGGCGAGGAGATCCACGAGCTCGAGGTCAACGCGCTGCGCCGGCGCGTGTCGATGGTCTTCCAGCAGCCGAACCCGTTTCCGATGAGCATCTTCGACAACGTCGCCTACGCGCTCGCCGAGAACCCGGGGCGCGGGCGCCGCCGCCGCCGCAGCCCTGAGCTCGAGCGCGCCGTGCACGACGCGCTGCGCCGCGCCGGCCTGTACGACGAGGTCGCCGAGGACCTCGAGCGCTCGGCGCTGAGGTTGTCGGGCGGGCAGCAGCAGCGGCTGTGCATCGCGCGCTCGCTGGCGGCCCAGCCGGAGGTGCTGCTGCTGGACGAGCCGTGCTCGGCGCTCGACCCGATCTCGACGGCGGCGATCGAGGAGCAGATCGTGGCCCTGCGCGAGAGCGTGGCGATCGTGATCGTGACGCACAACCTGCAGCAGGCGATGCGCGTCGCCGATCACGTGGCGTTCATGCACCTCGGCGAGCTGGTCGAGTATGGGCCCAGCCGGCAGGTGTTCGAGCAGCCCGCCCGGCAGCGCACACGCGACTACATCAGCGGCGCGTTCGGGTGAGCCGGCGGCGCGCTGGGCTCGCGTTGGCGGCGCTTGCGGCCCTGACGGTCGCGCTCGGCGGCTGCGAGACCACCGCGGAAAAGAGCGCGAAGCTCGAAAAGGCCGCCAAGCGCGTGGCCCTCGTGCACGCCGGTCTGTCGATCAAGCGCGCGAGCAGGCAGGCCAAGGTGCTCGAAGCGACGGTCGTGCACGGCTCCGAAGGCGCCGCGGCGGCCGTGACGGTGCGCAATCTCTCCTCGCGCGCGCTCGTTTCTGTCCCGATCGCGATCACGGTCAAGGGCGCGCGCGGGCAGACGCTGTACCAGAACAACGCCGCCGGCCTGGAAACGGCGCTGACGCACGTTCCCTCGATCCCGGCGCACGGCACTGTGACGTGGGTGAACGACCAGGTTGGCTCCGCGGGCGAACCCGCGAGCGTCATCGCGGAGCTCGGCGAAGCGTCGACGGCGAGCGGGCCTGAACCTCAGATCGAGGTTCAGGGAACGCGCGTGACCGAAGCATCGACCGGCGAAGCGTCAGGCACGGTGCGCAACGGCTCGAGCGTGGCCCAGGGCAAGCTGGTGGTCTACGTGACCGCGCGCAAGGGCGGCAGGATCGTCGCCGCCGGCAGGGCGCTGCTGACCCACGTCGCGCCGGGAGCATCGGTGCCGTTCGATCTCTACCTGACCGGAGGCGCGGGCGGAGCATCGCTGCAAGCCGGCGCGCCGCCGACTACGTTCGGCTGAACCGCCGGGCTCGGGCCTGCACCCGACGCTCCCTTCGGCCGGACCAGCCGGCCGGCGGCCTGCACCCGACGCTGCCTTCCCCTGAACCTGCCGGCCGGCGGCCTGCACCCGACGCTGCCTTCCCCTGAACCTGCCGGCCCCGGACTACACCCGGCGCTGCTTGAGCGTGATCCCCTCGAGCACGTGAGCGACGGTCTCGCAGGCGTCCACGGCACCCTCGAGCGACTCGAAGATGTCCTTCCAGCGGATCACGACCATCGGGTCGATCCCGCCGGCGAACAGCGAGGCGACGGCGTCGCGCTGCAGGCGGTCGCCCTCGTTCTCGAGGCGATGGATCTCGACCAGCTGCGGGCTCAGGTCGCCGCCGTTGTTGAGCCCGCGCAGCGCGCTCGAGATCTGCTTGCCGGCGGCCACCAGCACGTCGGCGAAGGCCGCCGCCTGCTCCATCGGCGCTTCCACGCGATAGAGGTCGAGCTGCGCGGCGGCCTGCTCGATGTAGTCGACGATGTCGTCGATCGCTGTCGCGAGCGCGTAGCCGTCACCCGCGTCGAACGGGGCCTTCACATGCCGGCCGCCGCCCATGCGATGGATGATGTCGTGGGTGATGCGGTCGCCCTCCTGCTCGCAGGCCGCGAGCTCGCCGGCCAGCTGGGCGTGCTCGGGGAACTCGGCGAGCAGATCGCGCAGCGTGACGCTGGCGCGCTCGACGTTGCGTCCTGCGTCCTCGAGCAGGACGGTGAGGGTCTCGTCGACGCGCATCGGCGCAGATTATGAAGATCGACGGCCGCCGTTGCTCGATTTACGAGTTGTTTACGGGTCGATCACGACTTTTCAACCCATCGCGGCAGCTCGAGCGCCAGCCTGTAGCGTGGTGGGAGCTAGGACCGACAACGACGCCACGCTGCATGTGGGCGAACTGGAGATACGCCTGAGCGAGGGTCTCGTGCTGGCGACCGGTCAGGCGCTGACCCTGTCGGTACGGGAGTTCGAACTGCTGGCGGCGCTGGCGACGCGCACCGGGGCGATCGTGACGCGCGAGGAGCTGTTCGGCGAGGTCTGGGGCGGCGAGCTGCGTCCCGGCGATCGCTCGGTCGATGTGTACGTCAGCAAGCTGCGGGGCAAGCTGGAGGCGGCGTTGCCGGATCGGCGCTTCATTCACACGCATCCGGGCTTCGGCTATCGCTTCCAGCCCCAGCCCGCTCGCGAGGGACTCGCGGCCTCCGCACAGACCGCTCCCGAGCCGATCATCGGCGTCTCCGCGGGCGGGCCCGACGAGCGCTCGGATGCGGGTCGTCCGGAGAGCATGCCGGCCGCGTAGGCAGCCGCGTCAGCGTGAGGAACTCGAGCACAGGCCTGCTTTCACGAAATCTTTACATCGAGAGGCCGGTGCGTGCGCAGACTGCCGCCTCGTGCCCGGCGAGCGGGCATCACGATCGCGCTCATCCAAGCATCCGAGGCGATCCGAGCCAGACAACCCACAAGAACCGTCCCCGGAGGGAGATGACGTGATCAAGTACAAGCTCGGAGTACTCGCCGGCGCCGCGATGTTGGCGCTCGGCCTGGCCGCATGCGGGAGCTCCTCCAACAGCTCCACCGGCACGACCAGCGTTTCGGCGACCATCTCCGGCGCCGGCTCGACGTTTGCCGCGCCCGTATATGAACAGTGGGGATCGGAGCTGGCGAGCTCGGGCCTGCATCTCAACTACCAGGCTGTCGGCTCGGGTGCGGGCCTGACCTCGCTCGAGGCCAAGACCGTGGACTTCGGCGCAAGCGACCCGCCGCTGAAGCCGGCCGATGCGGCGACGCTCGCCAAGAACGGCAGCCCGGCGGTCCAGATCCCGATGTTCCTCGGCGCGATCACCGTCTCCTACAACCTCCCGGGCGTCAAGGCCGGGCTGAAGCTGACCGGCCCGGTGATCGCCGACATCTACCTCGGCACGATCAAGACCTGGAACGATCGCGCGATCGTCGGGCTGAACCCGGGCGTGTCGCTGCCCAGCACCCCGATCACCGTGATCCACCGCTCGGACTCCTCGGGCACGACCGACGGCTTCACGAGCTTCCTCTCAGACGTGGATCCCGAATGGAAGAGCAAGGTCGGCGAAGGCAAGACCGTGCTGTGGCCGGTCGGCACCGGCGCCAAGGGCAACTCGGGCGTGGCGGGCGCGGTGCAGCAGACGACCGGCGCGATCGGCTATGTCGAGCAGGCGTATGCCCTCCAGCACAACTTCACGACGGCCGCGGTCAAGAACAAGGCGGGTAACTTCATCGAACCCTCGCTCGCCTCGACGAGCGCCGCGGCCGAAGGCGTCGTGGTGCCGGCGAACCTGGGCATCAAAATCTCGAACCCGTCGGCTCCGAACGCCTACCCGATCACCTCGCAGACGTTCATCGTGGTCAACAAGGACCTCTGCAAGGCCGGCATCCCCGGTGGCGAAAGCGCGGCCAAGGGGGTCGCGAGGTTCCTCAGCTACGGCCTCGGCGAAGGCCAGACGATCCTCTCCAAGGCCGACTACGCGGCGCTGCCCGCGGCGATCCTCGCGAAGTCCAAGGAAGCGGCGGCGGGGCTGCAGTGCAACGGGGCGTCGCTGGGCGGATGAGACCAGGTCTCACGGCATGAGCGACACGAGGCCTGGCCTCACGACATGAGCGCCATGCGTCCATGGCCGCAGCGTCGCGCGGCTCGGATCGGTGACGGTGTGGCAGCGCCGCACTCGGAGTAGCCGGCAACCGTGGACGCAAGCTCGATTACACGCGGTGACCGCGCGCTGCTGGCGCGGTCACCGCTCGCGCGCCTGCCCGACCGCGCGCTGAAGTACGCGCTGACGGCGCTGGCGGCGCTGATCCTCGCGCTGATCGTCTACTTCTTCGTGCGGCTCGTCGGCGAGGCGCAGCCCGCGCTGAGCAAGGAAGGCGTGCTCGGCTTCGTGTTCGGCAGCCCCTGGGATGTCGGCGCCGAACACTTCGGCGCGCTGCCGCTGCTGGTGGGAACGCTGATCACCTCGGCGCTCGGGCTGCTGATCGGTGTGCCCGTGGCCGTGGCCGCCGCTATCTACACCGTCGAGCTGTGCCCGCGACGCCTGCGCGCGCCGCTGACGCTGCTGGTCGAGCTGCTGGCGGCGGTGCCCTCGGTCGTGTACGGGCTGTGGGGCATCTTCTTCCTGGCGCCGAAGCTGCAGGGGGCCGAGCAGTGGGTGGCCGACCGCCTGTCGTTCATTCCGTTCATCGGCGGCGGCCTGGTGACGATCCCCAACTACTTCATCGCCGGGCTGGTGCTGGCGATCATGATCCTGCCGATCGTCAGCGCGATCAGCCGCGAGGTGATGACGACCGTGCCCGCCGATCACAAGGAGGCGGCGCTCGGGCTGGGCGCGACGCGCTGGGAGATGATCCGCATGGCGGTGTTGCCCTACTGCCGCTCGGGGATCGTGGGCGGAGCGATGCTCGGGCTCGGGCGCGCGATCGGCGAGACGATCGCGGTGACGATCCTGATCGGCGACGCCCCCAAGCTCGGCCATCACCTCTTCGAACAGGGATACAGCCTCGCTGCGGCGATCGCCAACGAGTTCGGCGAAGCGCAGGGGGTGCACCGCTCGGCGCTGTTCGCCGCAGGGCTGGTGCTGTTCGTGCTGACGCTGCTGGTCAACGCCGCCGCGCGTCTGCTCGTCTACAGGGCATCGCGCCAGGGCGCGGCCGGCGCCGACGGCGCCCAGCAGGAGGGCGGCGTGGCGCGACTCGCCGACGCGGCGGCGGGCGCATGAGCGCACGCGGTGCACCTGGCGACCCGCTCGCCCGCTTTGCCGTCAGTCCGGCGCGCCGGCGCAAGGACGCGTTCGCCCGTGCCGGCGTGCTCGCCGGCGCCGGGATCGCCGTCCTGCCGCTGCTGCTGATCGTCTACTACCTGCTGAGCAAGGGGTTGAGCGCGTGGAGCATCAGCTTCTTCACGACCGACCCGACCGGCAACACGTTCTTCGGGAGCGCGAACATCGGCGGCATCAAGAGCGCGATCCTCGGCACGATCGAGATCGTGGCGCTGGCCTCGGCGATTTCGATCCCGATCGGCATCTGCGTGGCCGTGTGGCTGGTCGAGTACGGCCGCGGCAGCTGGTTCGCCCAGACCGTGCGGTTCTTCGTCGACGTGCTCACGGGCGTGCCGTCGATCCTGTTCGGGCTGTTCATCTACATCGTCTTGATCGTCGGCACCGGCACGACCTACGCCGGCTACAAGGGCTCGCTGGCGCTGTCGCTGCTGATGCTCCCGATCGTGATCCGCTCGGCCGAGGTGGTCCTGGTGCTCGTGCCCGCGGCGCTGCGTGAATCGGCGCTGGCGCTCGGCGCGCCGCGCTGGCGCGTGATCGCCCGGGTGGTGCTGCCGACGGCGCTGCCGGGCATGCTCACCGGCATGCTGCTGGCGGTGGCGCGCGCCGCTGGCGAGACGGCGCCGCTGCTGTTCACGGCGGCTTACGCCCAGCAGACCAGCTTCGACCTGGGCGGGTTCATGAACTCGCTGCCTGTGCAAATCTACAAAGACGTCACCTCCCCCACGACGGCCGTCGTGAACCGAGCCTGGGGAGCGGCGCTGACCCTGGTAGTGATGATCCTGCTGCTCAACGTCCTCGCCCGCCTGATCGCACGAAGGAGCCGCATTGCCTGACACGCGCCTGTCCGAGCCGAGAGGTGGCTGACGTGGATCCCGCGGGCCGTTCTGAGCTCGACGCCGGAGCGGAGCGTGCTGGGCGGGCCGACGCTGATCAGAGCCGGCAACACGCGGGCGCCTCCGCAAGCGAGCGGACGGGGGCAGGCGGCGCGTCGGTAGCCGTGGCGCCGGCTCCATCGGCAAGCGGCAAGAACGGACTCGAGCCTCGCAGCGGCCCGACCGTCAGGCTCGAGCGGCTGCGCGCCTTCTACGGCGAGTCCGAACAGCTCAAGGGCGTCGATCTCGAGTTCGGCGCCAACGAGGTGACCGCGATCATCGGGCCATCGGGGTGCGGCAAGTCGACGCTCGTGCGCTGCATCAACCGGATGCACGAGGAGATCCCCGGCGCCCGCGCCGAGGGCAGGGTGCTGCTCGACTCGTTCGACGTGTACGACCCGACGGTCGACGTGGTCGCGGTGCGACGCGCGATCGGCATGGTCTTTCAGAAGCCGAACCCGTTCCCGACGATGTCGGTGTTCGACAACGCCGCCGCCGGCCTGCGACTGAGCGCCGGCCGGCGCGGGGACGTCCGCGCCAAGGCCGAGCAGGCGCTGCGCAGCGCCGGGCTGTGGGGCGAGGTCTCAGAACGCCTGCACGAGCCGGGCGTGGGGCTGTCGGGCGGCCAGCAGCAGCGCCTGTGCATCGCCCGCTCGCTGGCGGTCGACCCCGAGGTGATCCTGATGGACGAGCCCTGCTCGGCGCTCGACCCGATCGCGACGCTCAGGATCGAGGAGCTGATCGAGCAGCTCAAGACGCGCGTGACGATCGTGATCGTCACCCACAACATGCAGCAGGCGGCGCGCGTGGCCGATCGAACGGCGTTCATGCTCGACGGGCAGCTGGTCGAGGTCGGTCCGACCGAGGAGATCTTCACGAACCCGAGCGACCCGAGGACCGAGGAATATGTCACCGGAAAGTTCGGCTGACGCGAGCGCTGGTTCGCTTGCCTCGCAACACCGCGGCGGCGAGCCCGGCGCGCACGCCCAGGTCCGCGTCCACTACCAGCAGCAGCTGCGCGAGCTCGAGGGTCGCGCGCTCGGCGGCCTCGAGCTCGTGGTGGAGCAGCTCGATCGCGTGCTCGAGGCGCTCGAGCATCAGGACGTCGAGCTGGCGGCGATGGTGATCGCCGACGACGACCGCCTCGACGGCCGCTATCTCGAGGTCCATCAGGGCATCCTCTCGCTGCTGGCGCTGCAGGCGCCGGTGGCCGGCGATCTGCGTCTGCTGGCGTCGCTGCTGCACGTGATCATGCACGTCGAGCGGATGGGCGACCAGTGCGTGAACATCGCCAAGCTGATCCCGCTCTCCGGCCACGAGCCGCCGGTGCGCCGGGAGGTGCTCGAGGCGCTGGCGAAGATGGGCGCGCAGGCGCGCTCGGAGGTGGTTCAGTCGCGGCGGGCGTTCGCCGCGCGCAATGCCCAGCTGGCGATCGATCTGGTGCGCCAGGATCGCGAGATCAACCGGCTGAACCGCGAGATCTTTCGCATGGCGATCGAGATCGGCGAGGACCCCGACACGCGCGAGTGGGCGATGCACATGATCCTGGTGGCGCGTGCGCTCGAGCGGATCGGCGACAACGCGGTGGACATCGGCGAGCAGGTGGCGTTCGTCGTGACCGGCCTGTTCCGCGAGTTCTCAGACTCCTCGCACCCGGCGTGAAGCCGATCGCGGGCGCCACCGGCATCCCGGCGACGCGGCGCCGGGCGAGCGCGTCATCGCGGACCTCATTCGCCGGGGGCGCCCCCCGTGGCAGGCGTCCGGCGGCTAATCCCGCAACCAGCGGATTTGATTTGTAAACATCCTGTTACCGACAGGAGGGCCCCTCACATGAATCCGCGCCTTCCCCTACACTCGCGGCGATGACGGAAAGCATCCGCGCCACGGAGGAGGCGCCGTCAAACGGCCGAGGTGGTGGATCGTTGCGCGTGGCCGTGCTCGACCGCGACAGCGGCTTCATTCAGGTTCTGAGCAAGCGTCTGGACCGGCTCGGCTGGGAGCATCGCGTGCTGGCGGGTCCGGTGCCGCCGGACGCGATCGCCTCGATGCGCCTGAGCGCGCTGGTCGTCGATCTGACGGTGCTGGCGCCGCAGGCGTGGGAGTGGCTGGAGCGTCTCTGCGGTGCGCTGCCCCAGCTCGGCGTGATCGTCTGCACGGGCCCCTCGACCGTGGCCCAGCGCGTGCGCGGCCTGCGCCTGGGGGCGGATGACTGGATCACCAAGCCCTGCCATCCCGAGGAGGTCATCGCTCGCGTCCAGGGCGTGACGCGCCGACGTCGGCGCTCGAGCGCGCGGACCGAGGTCAAACCGATGATCGCGGGCGAGGTCGAGATCAGAGCCGATCGCTTCCAGGCGTTCGTGGGCGGGCGCAGCCTCGATCTGACCCGCCGCGAGTTCGAGCTGATCGAGCTTCTGGCGGCGGCCGAAGGCCGTGTGCTGGAGCGCGAGGAGATCTACTCGCGCCTGTGGGGCTACGCGATGGTCAGGGGCGATCGCTCGGTCGACGTGTTCGTGCGCAAGCTGCGCCAGAAGCTCGAGAAGTCCTCGCCGGGCTGGTCCTACATTCACACGCACTTCGGCATCGGCTATCGCTTCGCGGCGGAGTCGCTGCAGAGTCCCGAGGTCGCGCTCGAGCCGGCCTCGGCGTCAGTCCCCGTCGAGTGGGAGCCCGGCGATCAGGGCGAGCTCGCGCGGGCGCATGAGGACCGCGAGCTCACCGCGGGTCGACTCTAGGCGCACCACCGCCAGGCCGCCCTTCTTCAGATCGACCCGCCCGCCGCTGAGTTCGCCTGCCGTCTGGGACAGGTCGGGCTCATGCCCGACCAGCAGCACGCGTTCGTGCCTGCCTGAGATGCCGGCGAGCGCCTCGAGCGCGCCGGCGGCATCGAAGCCGCCAGCCAGCGCAGCGTGCTCGCGCAGCAGCGCACGCTGCTCGGCGCTCCACGCCTCGGCCGCGAGCGTCGCGGTCCTGGCGGCCCGCTCCTTGGGGCTGTAGAGAACCTCGTCGAACGTCGCGCCGAGACGCGCGATCGCGATGCCGGCGACCCGCGCCTGGCGCTCACCGCGCGCGGTCAGCAGCCGCTGCGCGTCCGGCCGCGTTCCGTGCGGCTCCGCCTCGGCGTGACGTAGTAGCCAAAGTTGTCGCGCCATGCCCCCGCCTGAGCGTAGCGTGATCTCGGCCGCGCAGGGTGCGCGAACGGTGTAGCGTGGACTGGACGATGTTCGATGATCAGGATCAGCTCGAGGATACGAGCCTGTACATCAACCGCGAGCTGTCGTGGCTGGACTTCAACGATCGCGTCCTGCAGCTGACCGAGAACGACGCGGCCGCGCTGCTCGAGCGCGTCAAGTTCTGCGCGATCTACACGACGAACCTCGACGAGTACTACATGGTCAGGGTCGCCGGGCTGTACGACCAGATCGACGCGGGCGTCGAGACGCCGGGCCAGGATGGGCGTACGCCCTCGCAGACGATCGCCCTGATCCGCGAGCGCGTGCTCGGCCTCGGCCGGCGTCTGAGCAGCTGCTTCGAAGGCACGCTGCGCCCGCGCCTGGCCGAGCACGGGATCACGCTGGTCGGCGTGCAGGACCTCGACGCCGAGCAGCGCGCCGCCCTGGCCCAGCAGTTCGAGCGCGTGATCTTCCCGGCGCTGACCCCGCTGGCCGTCGCGCCGGGCAGGCCGTTCCCGTACATCTCCAACCTGTCGCTGAGCCTGGCGGTGCTGGTGCGCGATCCCGCCACCGACGAGACGGTGTTCGCGCGCGTGAAGGTGCCGACCGAGATCCTGCCGCGCTTCATCTCAGTGGGCGAGGACGCTCCCGGTCGGGCGCCGGCCGGTCAGGTGGTGCTGGTGGCGCTCGAGGACGTGATCGCGCACCATCTCGACGCGCTGTTCCCGGGCATGGAGATCGTCGAGTGCGACGTCTTCAGGGTGACCCGCGACGCCGATCTCGAGGTCTCCGACGACGCCGCCGACCTGCTGCAGGCGGTCGAGGACGAGCTGCGCAGGCGGCGCTTCGGCGAGATCGTGCGCGTGGAGATCGGCGCGAGCTGCCCCGAGCGGCTGCGCGACGAGCTGGTCGACCTGCTCGGTGTCGCCGACGACGAGGTCTACCCGGTCGATGGGCTGCTCGACATGGGCGCGCTGTGGGAGATCGTCAAACTGCCCGGCTACGCGGAGCTGCGCGAAGAGCCGATCGTCGGCACGACGCACCCGCGGCTGCTGCGCCACGAGGGCGAGCGTCCCGACGTGCTCGGCGCGATGCGCGAAGGCGACCTGCTGGTACACCATCCCTACGACTCGTTCGCGACCTCGGTCGAGCGCTTCGTCCAGCAGGCGGTGGCCGACCCGAACGTGCTGGCGATCAAGCAGACCGTGTATCGCACCAGCGACGACTCGCCGCTGGTGCCGGCGCTGATCGACGCGACCGAGCGCGGCAAGCAGGCGGTGGCGTTGGTCGAGTTGAAGGCGCGCTTCGACGAGCGCATGAACATCCACTGGGCCAAGGCGCTGGAGGAGGCGGGCGTGCACGTGGTGTACGGTCCGCCGCCGCTGAAGACCCACGCCAAGTGCGTGCTGGTGGTGCGCCGCGAGGGCGACCGGGTGCGCAACTACGTGCACATCGGCACCGGCAACTACCACTCCGCGACGGCGCGCCTGTACACCGACTTCGGCCTGTTCACGACCGACGAGCAGATCGGCGCCGACGTGGCCGACATGTTCAACTACCTGACCGGCTTCGGGCGTCCGCTGCACTATCGCAAGGTGCTGATCGCGCCCAACCAGCTGCGCGAGGGCATCCTCGCCCAGATCGACGCGACGATCGCGGCGCACTCCGAGCAGACGCCGGGCCGGATCGCGATGAAGATGAACGCGCTCGTCGATGGGCGCTGCATCAGGGCGCTGTATCGGGCCTCGCAGGCGGGGGTGAAAGTCGATCTGAACGTGCGCGGCATCTGCTGCCTGCGCCCGGGCGTGCCCGGCGTGTCCGAGAACGTCACGGTCGTCTCGATCGTCGGGCGCCTGCTCGAGCACTCGCGTGTGTTCGCGTTCGAGCGCCACGGCGAGTGGACCGTGTACATCGGTTCCGCCGACCTGATGCCGCGCAACCTCGATCACCGCGTCGAGCTCGCCACGCCGATCGAGTCGGCGCCGCTGCGCGCCGAGCTCCTGGACACGCTGGAACGGGCGTTCGCCGACAACCAGAGCTCGTGGCAGCTGGACGCCGACGGTGTCTGGCAGCGGCGCAAGCCCGGCCCCGACGAGCCGCCGCGCAACCTCCAGCTGGAGCTCGCCGAGCTGCACTCCGGGCGAGCCGCCGAGGAGTATCCCGCGGTCGGCCGCGACGGTCGGCCGCTGACGGTCGCGAGCTCCGGCGCTGATCGCGTCTCGGGCTAGGGGGCAGCGCCGGCGGGAAGCGCGTCGAGCGTCTGCTTGAGCTCGTCGACCGACTGGAAGTCGAGCCCCAGCAGGTGGTCGTGGCGATGGCGCACGATGCCCTGCTCGTCGATCACGATCACCGCCCGTTTGGTGCCGAGCGGACGCGCGTAGGTGCTGTACATGGTCGCGACCTTCCCGCCAACGTCGGCCAACAGCGGGACGTTCAGCGAATGCTTGGCGACGAACGCTTCGTGCGAGGCCTCGTCCTGGGCGGAGATCCCCACCACGGTCGCGTTCAACGCGCCGAAGTCCTCGGCGCGGTCGCGATACGAGCAGAACTGTTTGGTGCAGACCATCGTGTTGTCGCCGGGGTAGAACAGCAGCACGACGCGCTCGCCGCGATGGTCGGAGAGCTTGAACGGGCCCGCCGTTCCGGGCAGCTCGAAGTCCGGCGCGGGCTCTCCCACCCGTGGAGTCTTGGCCATGCGATCGCCCTCCTTCCCGCCGTTGGTGTTGCGGGCCAGCATATCTGCGGTCCCGCCACGGCGCATCGCGCCGATGCGCTATAGACATCGCTGTGCGCGCAGGTAGATCGGCGCCCGCACCGGGGCGAGCCCGGTGAGACCCGCGGGGATCGTGCTGCTTGCGGCAGGCTGCGCTCTGATCGCCGCCTGCGGCGGCTCGGGCCAGGAGAGTTCCGGCTCGGCTCAGGCGAGCGCCGGGGCGGCGCCAAAGGTCTCCCCGCGTGCGATCGGAAGCGCGTCCGCGAGGGCGTCTGATGCGCGGTTGCTGCAGTGGCCGGAGTTCGGCCTCGATCCGCAACGCGGCGACGCCACCGAAGACGCCACAGGCGTCACGAGCGCCAACGTCGGGCGGCTGCGCCGCCTGCATCTCGTGCTTCCGGGAACGGTTGACTCCTCGCCGATCTACCTGCACAGCGCCCTCGTGGACGGCGCGGCGCACGAGACGATCGTCCTCACCACGACCTACGGCAAGACGCTCGCGATCGACGCGAACAGCGGCCACGTGTTGTGGACGTTCACCCCGCCCGGTTATCAGAGCTGGGCGGGCAGCGCGCAGATCACGGTCGCCAGCCCGCTGGCCGATCCCGACGGCCGCTATGTGTACGCGGCCTCGCCGAACGGGCTGATCCACAAGCTCGCGCTGGCCGATGGCGAGGAGGATCGCGAAGGCGCCTGGCCCGCGCGTGTGACGCTCGAACCCAAGCACGAGAAGCTGGGCGCGGCGTTGAACATCGACGGGCCGGATCTGCTGGTGGCGACGAGCGGCTATCTCGGCGACATCCCTCCCTACCAGGGCCACGTCGTGGCGATCGATCGCGCGAGCGGCAGGATCGCGTCGATCTTCAACACGCTGTGCGCGAACCGGCGGCGCCTGCAGGTGCCGAGCAGCTGTCCCGCCAGCGACTCGGCGATCCTCTCGCGCGGCGGCGCCGTGGTGGAGTCCAGCGGGCGGGTTCTGATCGACACGGGCAACGGACCCTGGAACGGGACGAGCGACTTCGGCGACAGCGTGCTCGAGCTCACGTTCCCCGGGCTGAGCCTGCGCCAGTCCTACACGCCGACCGACCAGGAACATCTCAACCAGAGCGACACCGACCTCGGCTCGAGCGCGCCGGCGCTGCTCGGCGACGACCGCGTGCTGGTCGGCGGCAAGGACGGGATCCTGCGTGTGCTGGACCTTGCCCGCCTCAACGGTCGCTCGCCGCGACTGCACACGATCCTCGGCGGCGAAGTCCAGCAGCTGCCCCTGCCGGGGGGCGGCGAGCTGTTCACGGCGCCCGCCGTCTGGCATCACGCGGGACGCACGGCGGTGTTCATCGGCGACGAACACGCGACGGCGGCCTACGTGCTGCGGCGGGGACGCCTGTATGAGGTCTGGCAGAACGCGACGCCCGGCACGAGCCCGGTGCTGGCGGGCGGATTGCTGTACGTCTACGATCCGGCCGCCGGCGGCGTCTACGTGTACCGGCCCGACTCACCCACGCCGATCGCCAGGCTGCCCGGGCTGCCGGGGCACTGGAACAGCCCGATTGTGGTCGACGGCCACGTGATCGAGCCCGAGGGCGATGCCAACGAACACCTTCTGAGCGGGACGTTGGACGTGTTCTCGGCGGGGTAGCTGGACGTCTCAGCGCGCCGGCGGACCTCCCCTGCCCGTAGCCGGGCCGGCTTCTCGAGCGGATGGCCCAGGCTGGGCGGGGCGCCGGCGGGATGCGGCTAAGCTGGGCAGCTGTGCTGAAGCTCGCCCGCTGGTCCACGACCCACCGCAAGTACGTGCTGATCGGCTGGGTGGCGCTGCTGCTGATCGTCAACGCGTTCGCCCAGTCCGCCGGCACGAGCTACTCGAACAACTTCTCGCTGCCCAACTCCGACGCCCAGCGCGCGTCGGACCTGCTGCAGAGCAGCTTCCCGGCGCAGGCCGGCGATCGCGACACGATCGTCTACGCGGTCGGCTCGGGCACGGTGCTCGATCCGCGCGTGAAGGCACGGATGAGCGCGATGTTCGCCCGCGTCGCCAGGCTGCCCCACGTCAGTGCAGTGATCAGTCCGTACGCCGGCGCTTCGGCGGGCAAGGCGATTTCGAGCGACGGCAGGATCGCCTTCGCGACCGTCGTGTTCGACGAGAAAGCCAACCTGCTGCCCAAGAGCGCCCCCGAACGGGTGGTGCAAACAGCTCGCGCCGCGGCCCAGCCGGGGCTGGAGGTCGAGCTGGGCGGCCAGGCGATCGAGCAGACCGAGCAGGCGGGCTTCGGCCTGTCCACCGCCGTCGGGCTGCTGGCGGCGATCGTCGTGCTGCTGCTCACGTTCGGCTCCTTGACCGCGATGGGGCTGCCGATCGTGACGGCCCTGTTCGGGCTCGGCACCGGGCTCGGCGTGATCGCGCTGTTCACGCACCTGGTCGATACGCCCAACTTCTCCTCCGAGCTGGCCGCGATGATCGGGCTGGGCGTCGGGATCGACTACGCCCTGTTCATCCTGACGCGCTTTCGCGAGGCCTATCGCACGCCCGGCCCGACCTTCGAGGATGCCCGCGAGGCGACGCTGCAGGCGATGGACACGGCCGGGCGTGCCGTGCTGTTCGCCGGGACGACCGTCGTGATCGCGCTGCTCGGGATGATGCTGCTGGGCGTGGACTTCCTCTATGGCGTGGCGCTCTCGGCCTCGATCGGCGTGCTGCTCGTGATGCTGGCCTCGCTGACACTGCTGCCGGCGCTGCTGACGATCGCCGGAGGGCGCGTGGCCAGGCCCGGGCGCCGGGCGCGGGCGCGCGCCGCCGCCATCTCCAGCTCAGCGTCCGCTGCGCCCTCCGCTCCAGCCTCCGCTGCGCGATCCGCGACGCCCGCTTCAGCCGCCGCGCTTTCCTCCCGCCCCGGATCGGCCGCGCCCTCGGCCGCGCAGTCCGCGGCGCCCGCCGCAGGCACCGTGTGGGTGCGCTGGAGCGCGTACATCCAGCGACGGCCGTGGCGGATCGCGATCGCCTCGACGCTCGTGATGCTGCTGTTCGCCGCGCCCGCGATCGCGCTGCGGCTGGGATCGAGCGACGCCTCCAACGACCCCGCGAACCAGACCACGCATCGCGCGTATGAGCTGCTCGCGCGCGGGTTCGGCGAAGGCTTCAACGGGCCTTTGCTGGTGGTCGCCAAGCTCCCGGGCTCGCACGGGCGCGCGAGCGAACATCGAGCGGCCGAGCAACACGCGGCGCCGACGCCCTCGGTCGGTGGCGGCGGCGGTGCGGCGCTGGAACGCCTGCACGCGGCGATCGCTGCGACGCCGGGGGTCGTGTCCGTGACGCCGCCCAAGCTCAACCCGGCCGGCGACGTGGCGACGATCACCGTCTACCCGCGCTCCTCGCCGCAGGCGTATGCGACCACGCAGCTGGTGTCGGATCTGCGCGACGACGTGATCCCGCCGATCGAGTCGGCCACCGGCGCGCACGTGTATGTCGGCGGCGTGACCGCGGGCGCCGTGGACTTCGCGGCCGTGCTGTCGCACAAGCTGCCGCTGTTCATCGGCGTCGTGGTGCTGCTGTCGGCGCTGCTTTTGATGGTGGTGTTCCGCTCGCTGGTGATTCCGGTGCAGGCGGCGGTGATGAACCTGCTCAGCATCAGCGCTTCGCTCGGCGTGATCGTCGCGATCTTCCAGTGGGGTTGGCTCGAGCGCCTGATGGGCACCGCCAAGGGCCCGATCGAGTCGTTCATCCCGGTGATGCTGTTCGCGATCGTGTTCGGCCTGTCGATGGACTACGAGGTGTTCCTGATCTCGCGTATGCACGAGCGCTGGGTTCACACGCGCGATCATCCGCGCTCGGTCGCCGAAGGTCTCGCGCTGACCGGACGCGTGGTCACGGCGGCCGCGGCGATCATGGTGTGCGTGTTCCTGTCGTTCGTGCTCGGCGAAGATCGCATCATCAAGGAGTTCGGCCTGGCGCTCGCGAGCGCGGTGTTCCTCGACGCGCTGGTCGTGCGCTGCCTGCTGCTGCCGGCGGTGCTGCACATCGTCGGCGAGCGCACGTGGCGGATCCCGTCCTGGCTCGATCGAGCGCTGCCGCGGCTGAACATCGAGGGAACGGCTCTGCCGGTCGGCACGCCTGGTGGTGCGAAGGGCGATGATGAGCCGCCGCCGGCGACGCCTCCCAGTGGTGAGCGCCCGCGTGCCCGTCGCCCCGGCGTCGCGGCGGAGGGAGCCGACGGCTGATTGCGGCGGGCTGGTGCTGGCCCGAATGTCTGGCTGACGACGCGTGACCCACGGCCGACGGCCCGACCCATGCGTGGCGCCTGCAATAGTCTGCCCGGCCGTGAAGGCGGTGATCCTGGCGGGCGGTCTCGGTTCGCGTCTCAGCGAGGAGACCGTGCTGCGACCCAAGCCGATGGTCGAGATCGGCGGCAAGCCGATGCTCTGGCACATCATGAAGATCTACGCCGCGCACGGCATCACGGAGTTCGTCGTGTGCCTGGGTTACAAGGGCTATCTGATCAAGGAGTACTTCGCCAACTACTACCTGCACACGTGCGACGTCTCCTTCGACCTCGCGAGCGGCGACATGGAGGTGCATCGCTCACAGTCCGAGCCGTGGCGAGTGACGCTCATCGATACCGGTGAGAGAACCATGACCGGGGGGCGCTTGAAGCGCGTTTTGCCGGTTCTGGGAGGCGACGATTTCTGTTTCACATACGGCGACGGCGTCGCCGACCTCGACATCGGCGCGCTCGTCGCGTTTCACCGCGAGCAGGGAACCCTGGCCACCGTGACCGCGGTCCAGCCCCCGGGGCGGTTTGGCGCGCTGAACATCGATGGCGCGCGGGTGCGCGAGTACGAGGAGAAACCGCCGGGTGACCGCGGTTGGGCGAACGGCGGCTTTTTCGTGCTCTCGGACGGAGTCGGCGAGTACATCGAGAGTGACGAGACCGTCTGGGAGCAGGAGCCGATGCGGGCGCTCGCTCGCGATGGACAGCTTGCCTGCTACCGTCACGACGGCTTTTGGGAGGCTATGGACACGATGCGCGACCGCGATCACCTCGAGCGCTTGTGGAGCTCAGGCAGCGCCCCCTGGCGGGTCTGGGCTTGACGGCCGTCGACCCCCGCTTCTGGCGCGGGCGCCGCGTGCTGATCACGGGCCATACCGGCTTCAAGGGCGCCTGGCTTTCGCTGTGGCTGCAGTCGCTCGGCGCGAGCGTCAGCGGCTTCGCCGGCTCGCGCTCGACCAAGCCCTCGCTGTATGAGCTGGCACGTGTGAGCGAGGGGATGGAGAGCATCGCCGGCGACGTCTGCGACGCGCAGGCCGTCGCCGAGGCCGTCGAGGCATGTGAAGCGGAGGTGGTCTTTCACGCCGCGGCGCAGGCGCTCGTGAGGCGCTCGTTCGAGGAACCTCGACAGACTTACGAGACGAACGTGATGGGCACGGTGAACGTGCTCGACGCGGTTCGCATGCACGGAGATCGCGTGCGCGCGGTGGTGTGCATCACCTCGGACAAGTGCTATGAGAACCGTGAGTGGGAGTGGGGCTATCGCGAGAGCGAGGCGATGGGTGGCAGCGACCCGTACTCCAACTCGAAGGGCTGCGCCGAGCTGGTGACCGCGGCGTTCCGCGAGTCGTTCTTCTCGGGCTCGTCCTCGGCCCATCCGGCGCGAGTCGGTTCGGCGCGCGCCGGCAACGTGATCGGCGGCGGAGATTGGGGGGCCGACCGATTGGTCCCGGACATGATGCGAGCGGCGCTCTCGGGACAGCCGATCCGCGTGCGCAACCCCAATTCGATCCGGCCCTGGCAGCACGTGCTGAACCCGCTCGCGGGCTATCTGATACTGGCGCAGTCGCTGTGGGAGTCGCCCGAGTACGCCACCGGATGGAACTTCGGGCCACCGGACGAGGACGCGCGTCCGGTCGGCTGGCTGGTCGAGCGGATCGCCGAGATGTGGCCCGGCAACCTGACCTGGGAGCTCGACGAAGGACCCCATCCGCACGAGGCGCGCTATCTCAAGCTCGACTCCTCACGGGCGCGCATGCATCTCGGATGGCAGCCTCCGGTCGGGCTCGAGCAGGGACTCGAGGCGATCGTCGATTGGTATCGCGCGCTGGAGGATGGCGCGGACATGCGCGAGGCGACGGTCGGGCAGATCGAGCGGCTCGTCGGCTCGGGCGTGGCGCGCTGACGATCGCGTGGGCGTCGATCGGCTTGCCCTCGCGTGGGCGTCGATCAGGTGATCTCGCTCGGGATGTTGGTCGTCGTTCCCTGTGCCTGTCCGTGTCCGTGCCGGCAGGCGCGGTAGGCGCGCACACCCTGCAGGATCCCGGTCTGGGTGGCGACGAACGAGCGCCACGCGGCGCGCGGGCCTTTGGGAGCACGCCGGACCAGCTGGGCGAGTCCCGGGCTGACGCCGGTTCCGACCAGCATGGCCCACGCCAGGTGAAGCGGCCGGCGCCCGGCGGGCAGGTACTCGAGCAGCGCGAGCGTGCGGTTGTGGACCGCGTCGCGCAGTTCCGCGGGTCCAAACTGACGCGAGTCGTCGATGCGCGGCTGCGGATGGTGGTCGACGGCGATCTCGGGGTCGTAGATGATCCGAAAGCCTGCGCGGCGCAGCGTCAGGCACAGGGCCAGCTCCCAATGGGTCTGGGTGCCGACGCCGACGAGGCGCTCGTCGAAACGGACTCGTCGCAGCAGCTCTGTGCGCACACCCAGGTTGACGCCCTTGAGCACGTCCACGTCGCGTGCCGGTCCGACGCCCGTGTGGTGGTTGCCCGTGACGCGGCCGAGCGAGTCGACCTTTCCGACGACCGGCTGGTCGGGCCCTCGCCATGGCTGGCCGCGGAAGTACAGCCGATCGCGGCCTCCAACCGCCGCGATCTGGCCGTCGCCGTCGAAGGTCCCGACCAGACGCTCGAGCCAGTCGGGGTGCGGTTGGGAGTCATCGTCGGTGAGCACGATCAGATCGCCGGCGGCCGCGTCGAGCCCGGCGTTCATCTTGGCCACGACCCCGGAGCGGTCGGTGGTGACCAGGCGGACCGGCGCGGGCGCCGTGCGCACGACCTCGTGGCTGGCGTGGTCGTCGCTGTTGGCCACCACGAGGATCTCGTCCGGGCCGGATTGCTGGCGCGCGAGCGCGAGCAGACACAGACGCAGGCTGTCGGGCCGCCGGTACGTCGGCACGATCACGGAGACGCGCATCGGGCCATGATCGCAGCCCAGATGCGTCCAAGCGCGTACACCGCGGCGCTGAGGACGCCGACGAAGAACCCCGCGGCGAGCGCGCGGCGCCAGGGCAACACTCGGGCGAGCGGTGACGCCGGGGAGACGCTTCGTCGTCATCGCTCGCAAGCTATCACAGGATTGAGTCTCATTATTGTCTTGTGCGAGCCCACGCCGTGCACAGGCGCGCAGCTAAGATCCGCGAGCCATGCCCCAGCCCGAACTCACGAGAACGCAGATCGAGGCGCTGGAGGGCCGCTACGGCAATCGCTTCCTGCTCGAGCCCGTGCCCGACAACAAGCTGCCGGCAACGGGGATGAGCGCCGAGGAAGCGATGCGTTTGATCGGCGGCGAGCTGATCCTCGACGGCCAGCCGATGCGCAACCTCGCGACGTTCGTGACGACCTGGATGGAGCCCGAGGCGGTTCGCGTGATCACGGAATCGCTGCACACGAACTTCATCGACCACGCCGAGTACCCGCGCACGGCCGAGATCGAGCAGCGCTGCATCCGCATGCTGGCGAATCTCTTCTACGCGCCCGGCGAGACGATGGGGGCGCGTACGCAGGGGTCGTCCGAGGCGATCATGCTGGGGGCGCTGTCGCTGAAGTGGAAGTGGCGCGGGCGCATGCAGGCTGCGGGCAAGTCGGTCGAGCACCCGAACCTCGTGTTCGGCGGCGACGTGCACGTGGTGTGGGAGAAGTTCTGGCGCTACTTCGACGTCGAGCCGCGGATCGTGCCGCTGAAGCCGGGCAAGTACACGATCGGGCCCGAGGACGTGGCGCAGCACATCGACGAGAACACGATCGGCGTGGCCGCCGTGCTGGGCACGACGTTCACGGGCCACGCCGACGACATTCGCGGGATCAACGACCATCTCGTCGCGCTCAAGCGCGAGCAGGGCCTGGATGTGCCGATGCACGTGGACGCCGCCAGCGGCGGGTTCGTGTGGCCGTTTTTGTATCCCGAGTCCGAGTGGGACTTCCGCCTCGAGCAGGTCCGCTCGATCAACGTGTCGGGGCACAAGTTCGGCCTCGTCTA
This sequence comes from Solirubrobacteraceae bacterium, assembly GCA_035507415.1. Lineage (GTDB taxonomy): Bacteria > Actinomycetota > Thermoleophilia > Solirubrobacterales > Solirubrobacteraceae > Palsa-744. The sequence continues at coordinate 6,274 of DATJOF010000065.1, read as the reverse complement.
CCCGGGGGTCGGTTGGCTGATCTTCAGGGAGACGAGCGACCTCCCCGAGGACCTCGTGTTCTACGAGAACTACCTCGGTAAGCGCGACGCGACGTTCACCCTGAACTTCTCGACCGGCTCCTCGATGGTGCTGGCGCAGTACTACAACTTCATCCGCCTGGGCCACAGCGGCTACCGGTACGTGATGGAGGTCATGAAGTACAACGCCCGCACGCTCGCCGAGCAGATCGCCGCGACCGGCGAGTTCGAACTGGTCGGCACCGATGAGGACGAGCAGCTGCCGCTGGTGGCGTTCAAACTGAAGGACGGTCACGAGTACGACGAGTTCGACGTAGCCGGGCAGCTGGCTGCCGAGCGCGGCTGGATGGTGCCCGCCTACACGCTTCCGCCGAACGCGCAGGACGTCAAGATCATGCGCATCCTGGTTAAGGAGACGCTGCCGCAGGCGCTCGCGACGTGCCTTGGCGAGGACATCGCCGAGGCGTGCCGCACACTCGATTCCAAGGGTCGCCTGCACCCGGCGGACCGCAAGCGCGTCAAGACGAACACCGGGTTCTGAACCGCGTCGCGGCCCGATGGCGACCCGCACCAGCCCGACGCCGACCCCGCCGACCCACCGGCCTGAGCCGGCCTGACCAAGCGCTTACCCAGGGCCGGGGGCGCCACCAGAGCCGGGGGCGCCAGGGCCCACGGGCCACTCTTCTTCACGGCGTCGGCGCCGACGATTGATCAGCAGGACGGCGGCGACGATGACGATCACGACTATCAGGACGCCGCCCACGATGTAGCGGATTTTGTGGTGCACGGGTTTGTTCGCGGCTTCGGCTTTGGCTTCCGCTTCGGACAGGATCGTCACCGGTACGCCGTGCGATTTGACCAGCGCATAGGCCTGCGGCTCGCGGTGCTTCCCGTATTTGAAACTCACGTGACTGCCGTCACGCAGCGTTGCTTTTACGGTGCGCCCGCGTTTGTTGATCCTCACCGACACAACCTGCCCGGAGTCGAGGTCGTGTACGAACGCCGCTTCGTTGACAGGCTCGTAGACGATCGTCGCGGCGCTCGCGCTGGCGGCATTCGGAAGGAGCATCGCGCCCGTCACGCACAGCGCAGTCAGCGTCGCGCGCATGAGCCCTCGAGCCGCGCCGACCCGGCGCAGCGGTCTGATGTCCGTGGTCATGGCGCCAGCCTATCGACCTGGGTCGGTCCGTGCGATGCATGCTGCGCTGGGCGAGTTTGCGGGCGCCGGCAGCGTTCATCTGCGCAGGTCACTTGCGCGCGAGTTTGATCGCCTTGTTGCGTTCGATCTTGCTGAGCACCATCTTGCGCAGGCGGACCGTCCTGGGCGTGACCTCGACCTGCTCGTCCTCGCGGACGAACTCGAGCGCCTCGTCGAGCGTCGGCGCGTGGTGGGTGTCGAGCCGTACGAGCACGTCGGCGGTGGAGGAGCGCATGTTCGTCAGGTGCTTCTCCTTGCAGGGGTTCACGTCGAGGTCGTCGGAGCGCGCGTTCTCGCCGATGATCATGCCTTCGTAGACGTCCACGCCGGGGCCCACGAACAAAGTCCCGCGCTCCTGCAGGCTCATCAGCGAGTAGGTCGCGGTGCTGCCCTGGCGGTCGGCCACGAGCGCGCCGGTTGTGCGCGTGAGCAGCTCGCCGGCCCAGGGCTCCCAGCGCTCGAACACGTGGTGCATGATCCCGGTGCCGCGCGTCTCGGTGAGGAACTCCGTGCGAAACCCGATCAGCCCGCGGGCCGGCACGAGATAGTCCATGCGCACCCAGCCGGTGCCGTGGTTGGCCATGTGCTCCATTCGGCCCTTGCGCGCAGCCAGCAGCTGGGTGACGGTGCCGACGTGGTCCTCGCGTACGTCCACCGACAGCCGCTCGACCGGCTCGCAGCGCTTGCCGTCGATCTCGCGTTCGAGCACCCGCGGCTGCCCGACGGTCAGCTCGAAGCCCTCACGGCGCATCATCTCCACGAGGATCGCCAGTTGCAGCTCGCCACGGCCCTGAACCTCCCATTGATTGGGCTCGCCACTCGCGCCGTCGGTGTCGGGGACGCGCAGCGAGACGTTGCCGACGAGCTCCTGGTCGAGGCGGCTGCGGATCTGCCGGGCGGTCAGCTTCTGGCCCTCTCTGCCGGCGAGCGGGGAGGTGTTGATGCCGATCGTGATCGACATCGCAGGTTCGTCGACCGTGATCACGGGCAGCGGTCGCGGGTCCTCGGGATCGGCCAGTGTCTCGCCGATCGTGACCTCGGCGATCCCGGCGACGGCGATGATCTCCCCGGGTCCTGCTTCGGCGGCGTCGACCCGCTCGAGCGCCTCGGTCACGTACAGCTCGGCCACCTGGGCGCGCTCGATCGAGCCGTCGGCGCGACACCACGCGATCTGCTGGCCCTTTTCGATGTGGCCGTTGCGGACTCGGCAGATCGCCAGGCGCCCCACGTACGGGGAGGCGTCGAGGTTCGTGACGAGCGCCTGCAGCGGGTGCTCGGGGTCGTAGACCGGCGGCGGGATGCGCTCGAGCAGCAGCTCGAACAGGGGAGCGAGGTTGGCGTCCTCGGCGAGCCCCGCGTCGGGGTCGTAGTCGAGCGCGGCCCGCCCGGCCTTGGCGTTGCAGTAGACGATCGGAAACTCGATCTGGGTCTCGTCGGCGTCGAGGTCGAGGAACAGCTCGTAGACCTCGTCGACCACTTCGGCGACGCGCGCGTCGGAGCGATCGACCTTGTTGATGACGAGGATCACCGGCAGGTGCGCCTCGAGCGCCTTGCGCAGCACGAAGCGGGTCTGCGGGAGCGGGCCCTCGGAGGCGTCGACGAGCAGCAGCACGCCGTCGACCATCGTCAGGCCGCGCTCGACCTCGCCGCCGAAGTCGGCGTGTCCCGGCGTGTCGACGATGTTGAGCTTGACGCCGCCGTAGTGGAGCGCCGTGTTCTTGGCGAGGATCGTGATGCCCTTCTCGCGCTCGAGGTCCATCGAGTCGAGCACGCGCGTCGCGACCTCCTGACCGACCCTGAAGGCGCCGGACTGCCAGAGCATCGCGTCGACGAGCGTGGTCTTGCCATGGTCGACGTGCGCGATGATGGCCACGTTGCGGATGTCCTGTCTGGGTACCAGGGTCACGGCGCACTAGGGTACCCACGAGTCGCGGAAATCCCGGCTTTGCCCGAAAATGGCCAAGAAATCTCGCCGCGACCGGGGGGCGGCGCTGGTGCCCCGCCCGCGATCGCTCCGAAGATCTTCACGGCCGATGTTGCGGATCTTTACAGCCGAGGTTTCGCCAGGTGCGCAATCGGGCAGTGCACGTGCGGTGGCTCGTCGCCGGGCGACACCGTGCAGCCGCCGCTCGTCGCGAGGCGAGGCCTGCTCGACCTGCTCAGATGCCAGACCGCTCCCCGCCCCCGGACCAGCCAGATGATCGTGCGCTGACGAGGCGCTCGTTCCTGCGCTACGGCGGCTCGGTCGGCGCGGCGGTGGCAAGCATGTCGGGCAGCAGCGCTTTCTGGCGCACCGCGCTGGCGGCGGGCCGGCGCTTGCGCGCCCCCGACAGCCTGCCGAACCCGAAGGTTCCCGCGGGCACGGTCGACGAAGGGCTGCCGTTCGATCACATCGTCGTGGTGATGATGGAGAACCACTCGTTCGACAACCTGCTCGGCGACCTCGCCCATTCGGGCCAGCCGCGGGCGCACGGGCTGAAGTTCAACAGGCGCGGAGAAGCGCTCGACAGCAATCCCGGCCCCGAAGGCCCGGTGCGTTCGTTTGTGATCCCCACCACCGCGCAGATGCCGAGCGTGTCGCAGACGTGGAACGCGACGCACGAACAGATCGACGGCGGCAAGATGGACGGGTTCGTGCGGTCGGTGCAGTCCGACGAGCCGATGGGCTACTGGACCGAGGACGTGCTGCCGTTCGCTTATTCGTTTGCGCGCAGCTTCACGCTCGCCAACCGCTGGTTCTGCTCAGCGCCGTGCCAGACCTATCCGAACCGCCGCTTTTTGATGGCGGGCACCGCGTACGGAGACATCGCCACGGACACGGAAAGCCTCGGGGACCCGCCGCCGCCGAACGGGACGATCTTCGACCGCCTGAACGCGTGTGGGATCAGCTGGCGCAACTACTTCACCGACCTGCCGCAGACGGGGATCATCCCGTCGGTGATCGAGAAATACCCGACGAGCATCGTGCCGATCGCCGAGTTCTACACGGCGTGCGCGACCGGGACGCTGCCGTCGGTGAGCTTCGTGGACCCGGAGTTCGGGGCGCTGTCGGACATCGGCGAACCGCTGACGACGGTGCCGGGCATCGAAGGTATCGGCGTGAAGCTGAGTGAAACGGGCGGCGACGAGGAGAACCCGCAGGACATGGACTACGGCGAGTACTGGGCGTATACCGTCGTGAACGCCGTGCTGCGCTCGCCCGCGTGGGCGCGGACGCTGCTGATCTACACCTACGACGAGCACGGGGGCTACTACGACCACGTGCCGCCGCCGGCGGCGATCGCGCCCGACGAAATCCCACCGGAACTGGGACCGGAAGACATTCCGGGCGGCTACGACATCTACGGCCCGCGGGTCCCCGGCATCGTCGCATCGCCCTACTCCAAGCCCAATGCGGTCACCAACGTGGTGCACGACCACACGTCGGTGCTCGCGACGATCGAGGCCAAGTGGAACCTGCCGGCGCTCAGCTATCGCGATGCGAACGCGAAGACGGTCGAGGACTTCCTCGACCTCAGCTCGCCGGCGCTGCTGGAACCGCCGGCGATCGCCCAACCGCCCGTGCCGAGCGAACCGGTGCTGGGCACGTGAGGCGGCTGGCCGCGAGCCACGTTAGGCGGCTGCGCGCGAGCCACGTTAGGCGGCTGGCCGCGAGCGTGATCGTCTTGGGTGTGCTGGCGGGGACGCTCGTGCTGGTGTTCGGCGGCCCAGGCGCGACGGCGGGCGCGGCGAGCGCCGGCGGGCACGGCCTGCCGGCGCGCACGAAGCCGTTCAAGCTTCCGAGGGTGCGCCACATCTTCGTGATCATGCTCGAGAACGAGGACTACGCGAGCACGTTCGGCGAACCGTCCGCCGATCCGTACCTGGCGCAGACGCTCCCCGCCGAGGGGGCGCTGCTGAGCGAATACTTCGCGATCGGGCACGAGAGCAACGACAACTACATCGCGCTCGTGTCGGGACAGCCGCCGAACCCCGACAACCAGGCGGACTGCCAGTTCTACAGCAACTTCGTCGCGCCGAGCGAAGAAGCGGACGGCGTCGAGGCCGGGATCGGGTGCGTGTATCCGGCGAACGTCGCGAACATCGGTACGCAGCTGAGCGGGGCGGGCATCAACTGGAAGGCGTACGAGCAGGACATGGGCAACGACCCCGATCGCGAGGCCGCCGCGTGCGGGCACCCGGAACTCGAATCGAGGGACGAAACCCAGGACGCTGAGGAAGGCGACGGATACGCCACGCGTCACGACCCGTTCGTGTACTTCCACGCGGTGATCGACGACCAGGAATACTGCGACGCGCACGTGGTGGCGCTCGGCGGTCCCGAAGGCGCGATGCCGGCGGACGCCCTGGCGCACGAGACCGGGCTCGCGGCGAACCTCGAGCGCGCGGGGCGCACGCCGAGCTTCTCGTTCATCACACCCAATCTCTGCGAAGACGGCCACGACTATCCATGCAAGAACGAGTCGAGCGGCCCCTCGGCACTCGCCGACATCGACAGGTTCCTGGAAACCTGGGTGCCGAAAATCACCTCCGCGCCGGCGTTCCGCAAGAACGGCCTGCTGATGATCACCTTCGACGAGTCCGACGGACCGGAATCCGACTCCTCTTCGTGCTGCGACGAGCAGCCCGGACCGGACTCGCCGCTGCCGGGCATCGACGGCCCGGGCGGGGGGCGCATCGGAGCGGTGCTGATTTCACCGTTCATCAAGCCGGGAACGGTGAGCGCCACGCCGTACAACCACTACTCCGCGCTGGCGAGCTTTGAGACGCTGCTCGGGCTGCCGCGCTTGGCCGACGCCGCGACAGCGCCGTCGATCTTTGGGGCCGACGTGTTCACCGCGGCGAAGTAGCGGGAAGGCTCAGGTCCGCACAGCGCGAGGCGCCATGCGCAGCCCGAGCCGCAGCAGCGCCGCCGGGTAGCGCTCGGCCGCGGCCACGGTTTCCTCGAGCGCGGCTGCAAACCGCCTGATCTCGGCCTCCTCGATCACGAGCGCGGGGAGCGCCTTGATGGTGTTCATGCGGTGGCCGGCGACCTGGCAGAAGATCCGGTGCTCGGTG